>NZ_JAHBYN010000001.1:2227768-2908037 GCF_019635935.1 Parvibaculum sp.
GACCGATGCCGACATGCTGGAAGCGCTGGCCGCGCAAGGCCACGAGTTGCCGCGCGCGGTGCTCGACTGGCGCGGTCTCGCCAAACTGAAAAGCACCTACACGGATGCGCTGCCCGAATTCATCGACAAGGATACCGGCCGCATCCACACTTCCTATTCGCTGGCCGCGACCTCGACCGGCCGCCTCGCCTCGACCGAACCCAACCTGCAGAACATCCCCGTGCGCACCGAGGACGGCCGCAAGATCCGCACGGCCTTCGTCGCCGAGAAGGGCAACCTGCTGATCTCGGCCGACTACAGCCAGATCGAGCTTCGGCTGCTGGCGCATATCGCGGACATCGAGGCGCTGAAAAAAGCCTTTGCCGACGGGCTTGATATTCACGCGATGACGGCGTCGGAAATGTTCTCGGTGCCGCTGAAGGACATGGACCCCGGCATCCGCCGCCGCGCCAAGGCGATCAATTTCGGCATCATCTACGGCATCTCGGCCTTCGGTCTCGCCAACCAGCTCGGCATTTCGCGCCAGGAGGCCGGCGACTACATCGCGCGCTACTTCGAACGCTTCCCCGGCATCCGCGCCTATATGGACGACACCAAGGACTTCGCCCACAAGAACGGCTATGTCGAAACCATTTTCGGCCGCCGCATTCACCTGCCGCAGATCAACTCGAAAAATCCGGCCGAAAAGAGCTTTATGGAACGCGCGGCGATCAACGCCCCGATCCAGGGCTCCGCCGCCGACATCATCCGCCGCGCCATGATCCGCATGCCGGGCGCACTCGCAAAGGCAAAACTTTCGGCGCGCATGCTGCTGCAGGTCCATGACGAACTGATTTTCGAGACGCCGGAGAAAGAAGCCGAAAAGACCTGTGAAGCGGTGGCGAAGATCATGTCGGGCGCCGCGGCGCCGGCGCTCGAACTTTCGGTGCCGCTCGACGTCGATGCCCGCGCCGCCAAAAACTGGGATGAGGCGCATTAGCAGAAGGCGGCGGTATGGACAGCGAAGATCAACGCAGAAAGAGCTGGGAGAACGCGCTCGCCGACGCGCTTCCCGTCAGCCCCTTCCTGATTGGCGGCGCCGTCTCGGCTCTTTTCTTCGCGAGTTTTCTCCTCACGGCCTTTCTTTCCGGCGTCGACATCGTTGTTATTCGCCCTGACGAGGTCTCTCTCTCGAGCGAGGCTTGGGCGGCGCTCGCCCTTTCGCTTCTCTGGTTTGCAATTCTCGGCATCGGCCGCTACACGGTCGCCGGAAACCTGCGCGACGCGCGCCTGTTGGTCGGGATCGCCCCCAACATCACCGCGGCCGAGGTCGAGCGCCACGCCCTGGGCGTCACGCCGCGGGAGCTTTCCCGCTCGCGACTGGCGGGGCTCGCGGGTTTCGTCGCGGGGGCCGTTCTCTATCCGATCGCCGTGCTGGGTGTCCGGCAGAACGGCTGGTCCGCATTCGAAACGCCGGTCGATATCTGGATGTTGTGCATCGTTTCGCTGCTCGTCATGCAGTTGTTGCGTCGCATTTATTTCCTGCGCGGCGATACAAGGCTTTTCTCGGATGCGCTGAAGGGGCTCGAACCTGACCTGTCGGATATCTCGCAACTCGATGCCTTCGGTCGCGTCGCATTGCGCGGCGCGCTGCCCTGGTTCGCCGTATCGGGTGTCGTTGCCCTGCTGCTGGTCGGACAGGACGCGGACGGCATCACTGCGCCTGCTCTGGTCCTGACGCTTGCCGCGGCCTTCTTCGTCTTCTCCCGTCCCATGCTGCGCTCGCACCGCGTCATCCGGCGGGCCAAATACCGCGATCTCGCCCGGGTCCGTAGCGAAATCCGCCGTCACGAAAGAACCTTCCGCAATGGCGGCGAGGCGGCGCGCGAAGCAGCGCTGATGCTTTCCGCGTTCATTGCGCTCGAAAGACGGCTGGAACGCATGCGCGAATGGCCGCTTGACCTTCAGACGGCGGGCCGCCTCATCCTCTATGCGGCCATCCCGCTCGGCTCATGGGTGGGCGCGGGTGCCGTCAATATCGCTCTCGAAGCACTGGTCGTGTGACGCGCTCGCCGCGCGCCGCTTTCGCCCTATATGAATCCGGGACGCGCCGTTAACAGCCGGAGGACCGCCGATGCCGACGCCGAAGGAGAACAGGAAAAAAGTCGACGAGGCCGAAAAGGAAAGCTTCCCCGCTTCCGACCCGCCCGCCTGGACGAGCGGCGCGGCCTCGCCCGAGGCCGATGCAAAGCGTGCCGAAAAGGCGGCGGAGAAAGCCGAGAAGGAGCGCGACGCCGAAGAAGCGGAGATCGACGAAACGCTGGATGAAAGCTTCCCGGCCTCCGATCCGCCCTCATGGACAGGCACCCATGCCGGCGACGGTCATAACCCGCCGGACAGGAAGTAAAATCGGCGCCGTCGGATCGCGCGCCAACGAAAAAGCCCGGCGGTTTCCCGCCGGGCTTTCGCGTTTGGTATGAAGCGCGCTTACTCGGCGGCGCGGGCGGCGGCGGGCGCTGCGGCGCGGACGTCCGGATCGACATGCGCCTCGAACTTGGCGAAATTGTCGATGAACATTTTCACCAGCTTCTGCGCCTGCGCGTCATAGGCGGCTTTGTCGGCCCATGTGTCGCGCGGGTTGAGGATCTTGTCGTCGACGCCCGGCACACTGACCGGAACCTCGAAGCCGAAGTTCGGATCGGTGCGGAAAGCGACATTGTTGAGCGAGCCGTCAAGCGCGGCGGCGAGCAGCGCCCGCGTCGCCTTGATCGGCATGCGTGAGCCCGTGCCGTAGACGCCGCCGGTCCAGCCGGTGTTGACGAGCCAGCACGAAACCTTGTGCTGGGCGATGAGGTCGCGCAAGAGGTTGCCGTATTCGGTCGGATGGCGCGACATGAAGGGCGCGCCGAAACAGGTCGAGAAGGTCGCTTCCGGCTCCGTCACACCCTTTTCGGTGCCGGCCACTTTCGCGGTATAGCCCGACAGGAAGTGATACATCGCCTGGCTCGGCGTCAGCCGCGCGACCGGCGGCAGCACCGAGAAGGCATCCGCCGTCAGCATGATGATGTTTTTCGGGTGCGGCGCGCGGCCCGTGGGGCTGGCATTCGGAATGAACGAAAGCGGATAGGCGCCGCGCGAGTTCTCGGCCAGCGCCGCGCTGTCGAGATCGAGTTCGCGGGTGTCGTCGTCCATCACGACGTTTTCAAGCACGGTGCCGAAACGCTTGGTGACGGCATAGATTTCCGGCTCGGCTTCCGCCGACAGCTTGATCATCTTTGCGTAGCAGCCGCCTTCGAAGTTGAAGACGCCGTTTTCCGACCAGCCATGCTCGTCATCGCCGATCAGCGTGCGCGTGGCGACCGCCGAAAGCGTCGTCTTGCCGGTGCCCGAAAGGCCGAAGAAGATCGCCGTGTCGCCTTCCGGTCCGACATTCGCCGAGCAATGCATCGGCATCACGCGCTTCGGCGGCAATTCGTAGTTGAGCATCGAGAAGACGGATTTCTTGATTTCGCCCGCATAGGATGTGCCGGCGATCAGCACGATGCGCTTGGCGAAGTTGCAGGCAATCACGGTGCCGGTGCGCACGCCGTATTTGGCGGGGTCGGCCTCGAAGCTCGGCAGGTCGATGATGGTGAATTGCGGCTCGAAATTGTCGAGCTCTTCCGGCTTCGGTTCGATCAGCAGGTTCTGGATGAACAGCGAGTGCCAGGCATATTCGGTGTAGACGCGGGTCGCGAGGCGGTGGGTTTCGTCGGCGCCGCCGAAAAGGTCCTGAATGAAGAGTTCCTTGCCCTCGGCGTGTTTCAGCATGTCGGCATGGAGAAGGTCGAAGGCCTCGGCCGTCATCGATTTGTTGTTGTCCCACCAGACGGTCTTTTCGGTGGAGGCGTCGCGGACGATGAATTTGTCTTTGGCGGAGCGGCCGGTGTGAACGCCGGTCTTGACGACGAAGGGCCCGTTGGCGGCGACGTGGCCCTCGTTCCGTTTTATCGCTTCTTCGTAAAGCGCGGCGGGGCGGTAGTTCCAGTGCGCGGCGGCAAGATTTTTAAAGCCGCTTTTGTCGGCGCCGAAACGGCTGATGATGGGCCCGGTCTGTTTCACAATTCTCTCCTCGTGATCCCGAGAGGCCCCCGCGGGCCGTCTGGCTTGTTCGCTTCCCCGCCGCCCGGTTCCGGAAAACCCGTCGGGCGATTATTGTCGCGCCGGTTTGGGCGCGTCGGTCATCCACTGGAAATATAGCAAAACTGGGGCCAGATGCCCCGGTCTCTCTCCAGCGGGTCGGAAATTCGGCGTCAACATACTGGCGGCCCCTCCCCGGCGCAACCGCTTTGCAAGGCGCTTGCAAAGGGTGCGGCGAAGCGCCCCTCTTGCCCGCCAAAGCGGCTTTCATGGCGCAAAAAGCGGCAGCCTTAACCCTGAAAACGGCGTTATTCGGCGGCCTCCATCGTTTCCATCAGCCGGACGTAAAAAGCCACCGCCTCCCCCATATTGGCCACCGACACGCGCTCATTGGTGCCGTGGAAGCGGGCCATGTCGTCCGGGCCCATGCGGATGGGGATGAAGCGGAACACATTGTCGGTGATCGGAAGATAGTGGCGGCTGTCGGTGCCGCCGACGACCAGATAAGGCGCAGTGATCGTGCCCGGAAAACTCTCGCCGATGACGCGGGTCAAAAACTTGTAGCCGTCGCCTTCGATGTTCGACACCTGCGAGGCCTCGCGGATGCCCGGCAGCGGTTCGATCTTGACCTCCGGGTCGTCGATGG
This sequence comes from Parvibaculum sp., assembly GCF_019635935.1. Taxonomy (NCBI): domain Bacteria; kingdom Pseudomonadati; phylum Pseudomonadota; class Alphaproteobacteria; order Hyphomicrobiales; family Parvibaculaceae; genus Parvibaculum; species Parvibaculum sp. The sequence continues at coordinate 2,232,513 of NZ_JAHBYN010000001.1, forward strand.
CCGCGCGCACATGCGCCATTACCGTCTCGGCATTGTCGCGCGGATGAATGCGGAAATTGACGACCGCGCGCGCTTCCGGCGGCAGCACGTTTTCCTTGTTGCCGCCCTCGATGATCGTCGGCGCGATCGTCGTGTGAATTTGCGCCGCGCTGGTCGGGCTCTTTTCCATCACGCCGCGCACCACGGGCTCGAAGAGCCAGAGATTGGCATAGACCAAGCGTTGCAGAAACGGCGCCGCCTGCGCCAGTTCCTCGATCATGCCGCGCGTCGCGCCGTCGACGCGGGACGTAAACGGCGCATCGCCGATCCGCTCCAGCGCGCGCGCCAGCCTTCCAATGGCGGTTTCGGCGGCGGGCGAGGGCATCGACGAATGTCCGCCGCGCGAATAGGCGACGATGTCGAGCGAGATCGAGCCCTTCTCGGCCACGCCGATCATGGCGACGGGCGTGTTGACGCCGGGCAGCATCCCGTGGCCGATCACGCCGCCTTCGTCTTTCACCCAGTGCAGCCGCGTGCCGCGCGCCTGCAGCAGCTCTGCCAGCACCTTGTTGCCGGTGCCGCCGCCGATTTCCTCGTCATGGCCGAAAGCGAACATGATGCTGCGCACCGGCCGGAAGCCGCGCGCCGCCAGCAACTCGGCCGCCTCGACCATCGCGATCAGCGAGCCCTTGTTGTCGATCGTGCCGCGTCCCCACACATAGCCGTCGGCGATGGCGCCCGAAAAGGGCGGATGCTCCCACTGATCTTCCGTACCCGGCGCAATCGGCACCACGTCGATATGCGACATCAACAGCACCGGATCGAGCGTCGCGTCGCTGCCCGCCCAGGTATAAAAGAGCGTGTGCCCGCCGACGATCTCGCGGCTCGTCGCTTCGGTGAAGGCCGGATAGGTCGCGTCCATCCAGTTGCGGAAGCCGGTAAAGGCCGCGTCCGAGCGGGCGACGGCGGCGGCGTCCGCGCCGCGCTGATGCGAAATCGTCTCGAAGCGCACGGCTTCGGCGAGATGCGCGGCCGCGCGTTCGGCGTCGATGCTGGCCGCCTGCCCCGCAGCCTCGACATTGAGCACCGGCACCGCCAGCGTCCGGCCGACAAGCACCGCGATCAGCAGGATGATGAGCCCGGCAAACCCCGCCAGAACGCGCTTCAGCATGATATTCCCCCCTCATTGGCCGCTTCCCGGCCTTCTTCCATTCACCTACTCATGGCCGTCCGGCCGCGCGCTTGTCAAATCGGCCGTTTGCGCGCCGCGCGGGGCATGGCGTGTGAGGCACCAACCCCTTATACTGCCGCCACATTTTGGGCCAAAAGCGACCCTAAGCCTCATCGCCATGCTGGGCGGCGTCTGAGAGCGGGGTATGCCGATGCAAGAGGTCCGGAACGAGGAAGAACCGAAGGGCCAGACCGGCCAAAGGGGCCAGGCTGAGAAGGAACGGGGGCCAATGCCGACCATTGCGCTGGTCGACGACGACCGCAACATTCTGACCTCGGTGAGCATCGCGCTCGAAGCCGAGGGCTATCACGTTCAGACCTATACCGATGGCGCGGCGGCGCTGGCGGGCCTTTCGGCCAATCCGCCCGACGTCGCCGTCTTCGACATCAAGATGCCGCGCATGGACGGCATGGAGTTGCTGCGCCGCCTGCGCCAGAAATCCGACCTGCCGGTGATTTTCCTCACCTCCAAGGACGACGAGATTGACGAATTGTTCGGTCTCAAGATGGGCGCCGACGACTACATCACCAAGCCCTTCTCGCAGCGCCTGCTGGTCGAACGCGTGAAGGCGGTTCTGCGCCGCTTCAGCCCCAAGGTCGAGGGCGCCGCGCCGGCCGAAGGCGCCGCCAATCAGGTGATGGAGCGCGGCCATTTGCTGCTCGATCCCGAACGCCACACTTGCACCTGGGGCGGCAAGCAGGTCGTGCTGACCGTCACCGAATTCCTGATCCTGCAGGCGCTGGCCCAGCGTCCCGGCTACGTCAAGAGCCGCGACGCGCTGATGGACGCGGCCTATGACGATCAGGTCTATGTCGACGACCGCACCATCGACAGCCACATCAAGCGGCTGCGCAAGAAGTTCAAGGAAGTCGATGACGATTTCGACGCCATCGAAACCCTCTACGGCGTCGGCTACCGCTACCGCGAGGCCTGAAACCTGTCGGCGGGCTTCGGCGCGCGGCATGAAGCCAGGCATGAAAAGGCCGAAGAAATGTCATGGCCAGCCTGATCGAAAATGAAAGCGAGCGCGCGGGCCGGGACGATCCCGCGCCGCGCGCCGCGCCCGCATCGGCATTGCCCGCGCGTTTCGCGGCATGGGCGGCGCGTTCGCTTTCCGCCTTTCGCGGTTTTCTGGCGCGCGGCCGGTTTTCGAGCCTGACGCGCCGCATCGTCGCCTTCAATGTCGCGGCGCTTTTTGTCCTGCTGACCGGCATTCTCTATCTCAACCAGTTTCGCGAAGGTCTGATCGATGCGCGCCGCCAGAGCCTTCTGACCCAGGCGGAAATCATCGCCGGCGCCATTGCCGAAGGCGCGACCTCGACACCGGATGCGCAGGTGATCGATCCGTTGGCGGGCAATCGCGCGTCGCAATCCTCGATCGACGCCGCGCTGGCGGAAAGAACCCTGCCGATCGATCCCGAAGGGGCCGCGCCGATCCTGCGGCGGCTCGTTCTGCCGACCCAGACCCGCGCCCGTCTCTACGACAAGGATGGCTGGCTTATTCTCGATTCGCGCCAGCTCTCCGCGTCCGGCCAGGTTGTCGCCTTCGAGTTGCCGCCGCCTGAAGGCGTCGACGAGCCGGGTTTCCTGGAGGGCATTGCCGACTGGATGCTGAGCATACTGCCCGGCCGCGATCTCGAGCGCTTCCGCGAAGCCGGAAGTCAGAACGGCACGATGTACGCCGAAGTCATCGGCGCGCTGACGGGCACGCCCTCCAGCATGGAACGCGTCAACGACCGGAACGAATTGATCGTCTCGGTCGCCGTGCCGATCCAGCGTTACCGCGCGGTGCTTGGCGTGCTGATGCTGTCGACGCGCGGCGGCGACATCGACGCCATTGTCCGCGCCGAACGCTTTGCCATCGTGCAGGTCTTCATGGTTGCGCTCGGCGTCACCATTCTTCTGTCGGTGGTGCTCGCCGGCACCATCGCCGAGCCGGTCCGCCGCCTGGCGCAGGCCGCCGAAATCGTCCGCCGCGGCAAGAATGCGCGCGCGCAAATTCCCGACTTCACCGGACGCCGCGACGAGATCGGCGAATTGTCCGGATCGCTGCGCGACATGACCAATGCGCTCTACAGCCGCATCGATGCGATCGAAAGCTTTGCCGCCGACGTCGCGCATGAACTGAAAAACCCGCTGACCTCGCTCCGAAGCGCCGTCGAGACATTGCGGCTGGCGAAGGACGATGCCGCCAAGGAACGTCTGACGCAGATCATTCAGGACGATGTCCGCCGCATCGACCGTCTGATCAGCGACATTTCCAACGCCTCGCGGCTCGACGCCGAATTGTCGCGCGAGGAAATGGAAGAGGTGAGCATTCCGACACTGCTCGAAACGGTTTGCGATCTCTTCACCGAAACGGGCGTCGCGGGCGATGCCCGCGTCGTGCTCGACATCGATCCCGGCCCGCAGGGCCGTGAGCACATGACGGTCAGGGGTTTCGACATGCGCCTCGGTCAGGTCGTGCGCAACCTGGTCGACAACGCGCTTTCGTTCAGTCCGCCGGGCGGCGTCGTTCGCGTTTCCGCTGAGCGTCTGCGCGACCGCATCGTCATCCACGTCGAGGACGAGGGGCCGGGCATCCCGCCCGACAGTTTCGAGCGCATCTTCGACCGTTTCCACACCGACCGGCCGGACAGTTTCGGCAAGCATTCGGGCCTTGGCCTCGCCATTTCCCGGCAGATCGTCGACGTGCATGGCGGCACGGTGCGCGCCACCAATCTGATGGATGGCGACAAGGTGCGCGGCGCGCGCTTCACCGTCGACCTGCCGGCGGCGGGCTGATCTTGCCCGGCGCGCTCTACATGCATGGCACCTGTATTGCCTGCGGCGCCCGCGCGGCGCTGCTGCGCGGACCGTCGGGCGCCGGAAAGTCCGATCTGGCCTTCCGCCTGATCCGCGCCGACGCCAGCGGCGAAACCCGTCTTGTCGCCGACGATCAGGTGCGCCTCGTTCGCGACGGCGCGCGTCTTGTCGCCTCCGCGCCCGAAATGCTGACCGGCCTCATCGAGTTGCGCGGCCTCGGCCTTGTCGAAATGCCGGCGGCGGCGCAGGGCGATGTCGTATTGATCGTCGATCTGGTGCCGCGCGCTGCCGTGCCGCGTCTGCCTGAACCCCGCCACGAGGAAATCGCCGGCCTCCGCCTGCCGGTGCTGGCGCTACACGCTTTCGATATCACGGCGCCCGAAAAGCTCCGTCTCGCTCTGGCCGCTATTCCGGAAACGGGTTTCCCGGGCCCCGACGGCCGCCTTTGATCCCGAAATCCGCATCCGCCGGCGCCCCCGAAGCGATGCCGATTGTTGCGTCGCAACACTTGTCATTGACGCCGGAATGAGGTCACGATACGCCCCTCGCAGGGGTAAGTTACGCCGCCCGGCCGTCAGGCGGCCCGGAAGCGGCAAAGAGGGCGGTCGATGATCGGATTGGTACTTGTCACACATGGTCAGCTGGCCAGCCAGTTTGTCGCCGCGATGGAACATGTCGTCGGCGCGCAGGCGCAGGTTGCGGCCATCAGCATCGGCCCCGACGACGACATGGAGCAGCGCCGCAAGGACATATTGAAGGCGGTCGCCGCGTCCGACAGCGGCGACGGCGTCATCCTGTTGACCGACATGTTCGGCGGCACACCCTCCAACCTCGCGATTTCGGTGATGGACAAGGCCCGGGTCGAGGTGATCGCCGGCGTCAACCTGCCCATGCTGATCAAGCTCGCCTCCGTCCGCGACACGGCTTCGCTCGGCGAGGCCGTCGATCAGGCGCAGGAATCCGGCCGCAAATACATCTCGATTGCGAGCCGCGTACTGGCTGGCGACGGCGCGTGACGGTCGAAAGCGGCGGGGCACCGCGTCCCGCATCCCGCCTCCTCAACATCGTCAACACGCGCGGCCTCCACGCCCGCGCTTCGGCGAAATTCGTCCAGACCGCCGAACGTTTCGACGCCGACATCCGCGTTTCCCGCGAAGGCCAGACGGTCCCCGGCACCTCGATCATGGGCCTGATGATGCTGGCCGCCGCGCCCGGCTGCTGCATCCTGATCGAGGCCGAGGGCCCCGAAGCCGAGGCCGCGCTCGACGCCCTCGAGGCGCTGGTGTCGGACGGTTTCGGCGAACGCGACTAGATTTCGCCTGCCCATCGCCATGTCGTAACCGCCGGGATTAAGGCCGGCAGGGCCATTTTGCCGGCCAAAACAACGATATAAAGATTTCTTTATATCGACCTTGCCCCCTCTCCCCGCCCTTGCTATAACCGCCCCCGAACCGGCCGCTCCGCGAGCCGCGGCGCCTGTGCGCGCCGCCCGCGCCGGCCCGCCTGAAATCACGCCCCGCAAAGGAGCTACCGCCCCATGAGTCAAGCCGCCAAAGCCGATCCGCGCGACTACGCGATCAAGGACATCAATCTCGCCGATTGGGGCCGCAAGGAAATCGACATCGCCGAAACCGAAATGCCGGGCCTGATGGCGACGCGCGAGGAGTTCGGCGCGCAGAAGCCCTTGAAGGGTGCCCGCATCGCCGGCTCGCTGCACATGACGATCCAGACCGCCGTGCTGATCGAGACGCTGGCCGAGCTCGGCGCCGACATCCGCTGGGCTTCCTGCAACATCTATTCGACGCAGGACCATGCCGCCGCCGCCATCGCCGCGCGCGGCATTCCGGTCTTTGCCATCAAGGGCGAAAGCCTTGAGGATTACTGGGAATACACCCACCGCATTTTCGAATGGTCGGATGGCGGCGCCCCCAACATGATCCTCGACGACGGCGGCGACGCGACGCTGCTGATCCATCTCGGCAAGCGCGCCGAAGAAGGCGACGTCGCTTTCCTCGAAACGCCGGGCAACGAGGAAGAGGAAATCCTTTTCGCCGCTATCAAGCGCCGCCTCAAGCACAAGCCGGGCTTCTACAGCCAGATCGCCAAAAGCGTGCGCGGCGTGACGGAGGAAACCACCACCGGCGTCCACCGTCTTTATGAAATGCAGAAGAAGGGCACGCTGCTCTGGCCGGCGATCAACGTCAACGACAGCGTGACGAAGTCGAAATTCGACAATCTCTATGGCTGCCGCGAGTCGCTGGTCGACGGCATCCGCCGCGCCACCGACGTGATGATGTCGGGCAAGGTCGGCGTCGTCGCGGGCTTCGGCGACGTGGGCAAGGGTTCGGCCGCCTCACTGCGTCAGGCCGGCTGCCGCGTCATCGTCACCGAAATCGATCCCATCTGCGCGCTCCAGGCGGCGATGGAAGGCTATGAAGTGACGACGATGGACGAAGCCGCGCCCCGCGGCGACATTTTCGTGACCACGACCGGCAATGTCGACGTCATCACCGTCGATCACATGCGCGCCATGAAGCACCGCGCCATCGTCTGCAACATCGGTCACTTCGACAGCGAGATCCAGATCGGCGGTCTGCGCAATCTCAAATGGCACAACGTCAAGCCGCAGGTCGACGAGATCGAGTTCCAGGACGGCAAGCGCATCATCCTGCTCGCCGAGGGCCGCCTCGTGAATCTCGGCTGCGGCACCGGTCATCCGAGCTTCGTGATGTCGGCCTCCTTCACCAACCAGACGCTGGCCCAGATCGAACTCTGGACGAAGCCGGACGACTACGAGAAGAAGGTCTATGTGCTGAAGAAGGAGCTCGACGAAAAGGTCGCGCGCCTGCATCTCGCCAAGATCGGCGTGAAGCTCGAAACGCTGAACAAGAAGCAGGCCGACTATATCGGCGTCTCCGCCGAAGGCCCCTTCAAGCCCGAGACCTACCGCTACTGATCGGCGGCCTCGCGCAAACGAAAAGAAAGCCCGGCGGAAACGCCGGGCTTTTTTCTGTCTTTGCCTTTTTACCCGGCCCCGCTTTCACCCCGGAGTCGCCAATGGTGTAGTATCTGGCGGGGTCAGGTGATTTGCGTCCGCGCCCACGAAACGGGGGCGGAGCGCGATGGGGATTTGCGTGATGAAGGCGGCCGGAAGCCGGAATTTGACGAGAACCTTGCGTGCCGCCGCCGCGCCGTCCGCCCTGCTTGCGCCCCTGTTCTGGCCGGCCGCCGCCACCGCGCAGGAAATCGTGCCGAAAGGCCTGATGGACCGTCTGGTCGCCATCGGCCTGCCGCCCGAGGCCGCGGCCGATCCCGCCGTCGCCGCCGCCTATGCCGTTGCCGCCGGCATCGCCTTTGCGGGCGCTCTGGCCGGCATTGTCGGTCTGCGCTCGGCCCGTGCCGCGCGCCGCGTGGCGCTCGCGCGCGAGGCGGGCCTCGGTGCCCTCGAAGCCCGGCTCGACGAGGCCGAAGCGATCCTCGCCGCCGAGCCCGACGCCGTTTTCATCTGGACGCCGGAGAGCCTGCGCGCCTCCCCCGGCACCTTTCAGGCCCGCCCCCGCATCGTCGGTTCGACGGCGACGCTGGTCGATCCCTCTTCGGGCGATCTCGATTTCAGCTATCTGCTGACCCGGCTCGAACCTGAAAATGCCGGCCGCCTCAACACCGCCGTCCAGCGCTTGCGCACGCGCGGCGCCCGCTTTTCGCTGCATGTGCAATCGGTCGACGGCCGCACCTTCGAGGCCGAGGGCCGCCCGGCCGGCGCCCTTGCGGTGCTCTGGCTGCGCGACGTCACCGGCGAACGCGCCGAGGTCTCGCGCCTGAAGGATCGCCTGCGCGCCACCGAGGCCGCGCGCGCCCGCTTCGAGGAACAATTGATGACGGCGCCGTTGCCGGCCTGGCGCCGCGATGGCGAAGGCAAGCTTGCCTGGGTCAACACCGCCTATGCCGAAGCGGTCGATGCCGCCTCGCCGGAAGAGGCGGTGATGAAGGGCCTCGAACTTCTGAACGAGGAAACGCTCTCGGCGCTGCGCCGCGCGTTGTTCGACCGGGCCCGCGCCCGCGAGCGCAGCCACGCCATCATGGCCGGCGAGCGCCGGGCGCTGGAAATCGTCGAACAGCGTGTCAGCGACGGCGTCGCCGGCGTCGCCGTCGATGTCTCGGCGCTCGACGCGGCCGAGGGCGAGCTTCGCCGTCACATCGAAAGCCATGCCGCGACGCTCGACCGCGTGACGACGGCGGTGGCGATCTGCGGGCCCGACAAGCGCCTCGCCTTCCACAACCGCGCCTTCGAAACGCTCTGGGGCCTCGATCCGCAATGGCTCGATCAGGGTCCGGCTGACGGCGAAATTCTCGACGAGCTGCGCGCCCGCCGCCGCCTGCCCGAACAGGCGAACTTCCAGGCCTGGAAGCAGGCGCGCATGGAGATCTACACCGCCCCCGATCCGATCGAGGAATACTGGCACCTGCCCGACGGCCGCACCGTCAAGATGGTCGGTCAGGCGCATCCCTTTGGCGGCGTCGTCTATCTCTATGAAAACGTCACCGAGCGTCTCAATCTCGAAAGCAGCTACAACACGCTGGCGCGTGTGCAGCGCGAAACCATCGACAATCTCTATGAAGGCGTCGCGGTCTTCGGCTCCGACGGCCGCCTGAAACTTTCGAACCCCGCCTTCGCGCGCATCTGGAATTTCTCGCCCGCCGATCTCGAGGACGAGCCCCATGTCAACGATCTCGCCGAGATCGCCCGCGGGCTGATCGACGGCGTGCCGGAAGTGCCGGGCGTCATCGCCGCCATCACCAATGCGTCCGGCGCCCGCGCCCAGACGACCGGGCGTCTCCGGCGGCCGGACAACACCGTCATCGACTATGCGCAGGTGCCATTGCCCGACGGGGCGACGCTGGTGACATTCGTCGACGTCACGGATTCGATCCAGATCGAAAGCGCCCTGCGCGAACGCAACGACGCGCTCGAAACCGCCGACCGGCTGAAATCGGAATTCATCAGCCACGTCTCCTATCAGTTGCGCACGCCGCTCACCAACATTCTCGGCTTCGGCGAAATTCTCGAAACCGAAATGTTCGGCACGCTCAACCCGCGCCAGCATGAATACATGCAAGGCATCCTCGAAAGTTCCGAAACGCTGATCGACGTCGTCAACGACATTCTCGATCTCGCGGTCATCGAGGCGGGCGCCATGACGCTCGATCTTTCCGATGTCGAATTGTCGGAGGTGATCTACGCGACGGAAGAATTCGCGCAGCGCCCGGCGCAGAAAAACAAGGTCGTGCTGAAAGTCGAATGCCCGAAGGACATCGGCATCGTCCGCGCCGACGAAAAGCGCATCAAGCAGATCATGATCAACCTGCTGTCCAATGCGCTGGCCTTCACCAGCCCCGGCGACACCATCACCATCGGCGCCATGCGTTTTGAAAACTCGGTCGAGCTATTCGTCGCCGACACCGGCGACGGTATCAAACCGGAATTCCAGTCCAACGTTTTTGACCGTTTCGAGGCGCACGGGTCGGGCGACCGCCGCCGCGGCGCCGGCCTCGGCCTCTCGCTGGTGCATTCATTCGTCGAACTGCATGGCGGCTGGGTGACGCTCGAAAGCACACCCGGCATCGGCACCCGCGTCGCCTGCCACCTCCCGGTCCGCGCCGCACCGCCTGCCCGCGTCTCGCCCGCCCCCGACGCCCCGACACGGCTTGAGGTGGGGTAGGGAGCGGAGAGACGTCTGTAGACGGATAGAATTATTTTCGTCCACTCCCACACTTTGTCTTTGCCGGGCTTGACCCGGCAATCCAGAAGCCGCGAGAGCGGCGTCTCTCTTCGCTAGAAGAGATGGAGGCAATACGGCAAACCAAGATAGAAGTGTCACCCCGACGAAAGCCGGGGTCCATCTGACTTTGAAGTGTGTGGGGCGCGGTCCATGGATCCCGGCTTTCGCCGGGATGACATCCAAGGAGCGGCGTTACAAAAATATCCGGTAAGGCACGCTCGTTCCGTCCGGTTCCTTCACCTGGAATTCGGCGCCGCGTTCGGCCTCGCCGATCAGCGCTTCGTAAAGCCGGAGCGCGTTGCGGATCACCTCGGCGTAAGACGCGGCCTCGGTCTTGTCCTTCAATTGCTGCAATCGCTCCATCGCCTGTGGCGGCATTTCGAGCTGCACCCGCGTCGTCTCGCGTTCCGCCTCGCCATGCCGCCCGTGACGTCCATGCCGCCTTCCGCGCCGCGGCTTGCGATCCTCGTCCATCTCCGCGCTCATGCGTCGAATTCCCTGCGATAGCGCCGCCGGCCCGGATACCGGCCACGCCGTCCGCGCGAAAGCAGCAGCAGCGCCGCCAGCACACCGAGCGTCGCCAGCGGATAGCTGATCGCCACCGACAGGGCCGCGACCACGGCAACAAGCGCGGCCAGTCCCCACAGCGCAGACCCGCCGCCGAAGCGCCGGCGCCAATGTCCGCTCTCCTCGCGCCAGCGCGCATGGCCATATTCGCAGCCGCGCTCGAATTCGTGCCTCAGCCGTTCGGCCATCGGAAATTCCTCGCCGACGCCGACCCGGTAGCGCGTCGCCGCGCTCTCCTCTTGCTGACGATCGTCCATGATCTCTCTCCCTGCGACTGTCTCGCAGCAAGATATAATCAAAATATCATCAACAATCAACCGAAAAATATATGGCCTATTCGGTGCGTTCCAGCACCGCGCAGGCGATGCGCGCGCCCGCGCCGCCGATCGGCTGGCTCGCATGGTCGTCGGCGCTTTCATGGATCACGATGGCGCTGCCATCGGCATCGAACAGCGCGGCGCGATCGCCCGCGCCGTCGAAGCTGACCAGGCCTGAAAACATCTCGGCCTTTCCGGCGCCGTCCGCCGCCACATAAAGGTTCGGCAGGTCGCCGAAGTCGGGGCCATCCGGGTTGAGAAGCCCGTGCGGCGCCTTGTCGGCTTCATGCGCATGATTGATATGTCCGCCGGACGCCATGAACTTTTCGTCCGAGCAGTCGCCGGTGGCGTGGAAGTGAACCCCGTGCCAGCCGGGCGCCAGCCCCTCCACCTCGATCCGCAGCAGCACGCCTGTCGGTCCCTCGCGAAGTACGGCCTCGCCGGCATCCGCGCCCTCATTGGTTTGGAACACGGCCCGGGCCTCCGGTGCGGCCCATGCGGCGCTCACGGGAAGCATCAGGGCCAGAAGCATGGCGGCGGCGAGCGGACGAACGGACATGGAAACCTCCGGAAATGTCGAAACAACGGTGCCCAAAAGATAGATCGCCCCGCCGGACCTGCCCACCGCCGCCTTCACAAAACCGTGACCCTGAAATCGGCGCTGGATACCGACTGACCGAAATGGTAAAAACGGTCAGTCAGGCCCGGAAACCGCCCCCGAATCCGCTGGAGGAACCCCCATGTCCATCACGCTGCGCGTCAACGGCAAGGCTCATGCACTCGACATCGAGCCCGAAATGCCGCTCCTCTGGGCCCTTCGCGACGAATTGGGCATGACCGGCACCAAGTTCGGCTGCGGCGTCGCCGCCTGCGGCGCCTGCACGGTCCATGTCGACGGGGTTGCGATGCGAAGCTGCGTCACCCCGGTCGAGGCGGTCGACGGCGCGGAAATCACCACCATCGAAGGCCTTGCCGCCGTCTCGGGCGCGGCCGAGGGCATGCTGAGCGCGCTCCAGCAGGCCTGGATCGAGGCGCAGGTGCCGCAATGCGGCTATTGCCAGTCCGGCATGTTGATGGCCGTATCGGCGCTGATCGCCGAAAATCCTCAGCCCACGGATGAAGACATCGACGCGGCGATCACCAATGTCTGCCGCTGCGGCACTTATCCGCGCGTCCGCGCCGCCATCCGTTCCGTCACCGCCGCCTGAGGGAGAACAGCATCATGGCCATCGAACTCAAAAAGCCCACACGCCGTCAATTGCTGGTCGCGGGCGGTCTCGCCGGCGGCGGTCTGCTGCTCGGCGTCGCCGTTTCCGGTCCCTCGCGCCGCGGCCTCGCCGACAAACTGGCGGCGGAAGGCGGCGAACGCTTTCTCACCGCCTGGCTGAAAATTTCCCCCGACAACATCGTCACGGTCTATGTGCCGCATGCCGACATGGGCCAGGGCCCGATCACCGCGCTTGCGATGATGGCGGCCGAAGAGCTCGAGGCCGACTGGTCGCTGGTCCGCGCCGAACAGGCCCCCGCCGAAAAGGCCTTCGCCAACGAGGCGCTGGGCAACCGCTTCCTCGCCGGCGATGCCGTGCCGCCGATGCTGAAAGGCGTCACCGCCGCGACCTGGACCAAAGTCGCGCAATTCATGAACCTGCAGATCACCGGCGGTTCGATGGCGGTGCGCTACACCGGCCATCACGGCATGCGCGTCACCGGTGCCGCCGCGAAAGACATGCTGGTCAAGGCCGCCGCCGCGCGCTGGAATTGTTCGCCGTCGGAATGCACGGCCGCGATGAGCATGGTCAAGGGCCCGGCCGGCCAGTCCGCCACCTATGGCGAGCTTGCGGCCGATGCGGCGGATTATTCGCCCTCGGCGCGGCCGAAGCTGAAAGCGAAAAAGGACTACACCATCGTCGGCACGGCGCGTCCCCGCTTCGACATCCCGTCCAAGGTCGACGGCACGGCCATGTATGGCGTCGATGCGCGCCCCGAAGGTCTGCTCTATGCGGCGGTCCATCTCGGCCCGGTCTTCGGCAGCAGCGTCGCTTCATATGACGCGTCGGAAATCCTCGCCCGCCGCGGCGTCAAAAAAGTTGTCGAATTTCCCGGCGGCGTCGCCGTCATCGCCGACAATTACTGGCGTGCCAAGGAAGCCGCGCTTGCTCTCGACGTGACTTTCGACACCAAGGGCAATGAGGCGATCTCGTCGGAAACCATCTTCGCCGCGCACGACGCGGCGCTTGACGCCGGCAAGAGCGACAAGGACTTCGAAACCGGCAACGCACCCCGCGCCTTCCAAACCGCCGCGCGCACCGTCGAGGCGTCCTACCGCGTGCCTTATCTGGCGCATGCCTGCATGGAGCCGATGAACTGCACCGTCTGGATCCGCGACGGCAAGGCCGATGTCTGGCTCGGCGTGCAGGACCCGCTCGGCGCCCGCGCCCGCATCGCCGAAGTCGCCGGCCTCGACTTCGACAACGTCACCATGCATCCGATGCTGCTCGGTGGCGGTTTCGGCCGCCGCATCCCGATCCGCGCCGGCTTCTTCGATTTCCCGAGCGAGATCGATTTCGCGGCGATGATCGCCAAGGAAGTCGACGCGCCGGTGAAGCTGATCTACACCCGCGAAGACGACATCCAGCACGACGCCTACCGCATCGCCTCATCCTCGCGCCTGCGCGCCGCGCTCGACGAGAGCGGCTTCCCAACGGCTTGGGAAAACCGCTACGTCCACAAGGACGAGCCCGGCGAGGCCCCGCACATTCCTTATAATGTGCCCAACCAGTCGATCCGCTTTGTCGAGATCGACAATCCGGTGCCGCGCGGTCCCTGGCGCTCCGTCGCGCACACGCAGCACACCTTCTTCAACGAAAGCTTCGTCGACGAACTGGCGCATGAAGCGGGGCAGGACCCGTTCGAATATCGCCGCGCCATGCTGAAGGACCAGCCCCGTCATCTGGCGGTGCTGGAACTTGCGGCTGAAAAAGCCGGCTGGGGCCGCCCGCTCCCCGCCGGGCGCTCGCGCGGTATTGCGATCCAGCAAAGCTTCGGTTCGATCGTCGCCGAGGTTGCCGAAATCTCGATCGTCGAGCCCGGCGCGGTCAAGGTCCACCGCGTCACCGCCGCCGTCGATTGCGGCGAGGTGATCCATCCGGACACCGCCGCCCAGCAGGTCGAGAGCGCCATCATCTACGGCCTCACCGCCGCGCTCTTCGGCGAGATCAGCATCGAAGGCGGCGCCGTCGCGCAGACGAACTTCACCGACTACGAAATGCTGAAGCTCGCCGACACGCCCGCCATCGACGTCCACTTCATCGAAAGCGGCGCCGCCATCGGCGGCCTCGGCGAGCCCGGCACGCCGCCCATCTCGGCCGCCGTCGCCAACGCGGTCTTCTCGCTCACCGGCCAGCGCATCCGCCAGCTGCCGCTGAAGAACCACAAACTCTCCCCCGCCTCCGGCCAGTTCGCGCAAGCGGCGGACTGACCGGCACCGGCAAACCCGTGTCACCCCGGCGAAAGCCGGGGTCCATAGGCGGCGCGGAAAAGTGATCCGCCAACGGAGGAACGCCCCATGCCAACAGTCCTCGTCACCGGCGGCTCCGGCTTCATCGCCGCTCATTGCATCCTGCAACTGCTGGCGGCCGGTCACGAGGTCCGCACCACGGTGCGCAACCTCGCCCGCGAGGCGGATGTCCGCGCCATGCTGAAAGCGGGCGGTGCCGAACCCGGCCCGCGTCTTTCCTTCTTCGCCGCCGACCTCACATCCGACAAGGGCTGGGCCGAGGCCGCGCAGGGCGCCGACTACGCGCTTCATGTCGCCTCGCCCTTTCCCTCAGGCGTACCGAAAGACGAGAACGAGTTGATCGTGCCGGCCCGCGACGGCGCGCTGCGTGTGCTCCGCGCCGCGCGCGACGCCGGCGTCAAGCGCGTCGTGATGACGTCGTCCTTCGCCGCCATCGGCTACGGCCACCCCGCCCGCAAGAAGCCCTTCGACGAAACCGACTGGACGAACCTCGAAGGCGGCGGCGACCTCACCCCCTACACCAAATCGAAAACCATCGCCGAACGCGCCGCCTGGGATTTCATCGCCCGCGAGGGCAACGGCCTCGAACTCGCAACGGTCAATCCGGTCGGCGTGCTCGGGCCCGTCCTCGGGCCGGACTTTTCGACCTCGATCCAGATCGTGAAAGGCCTGATCGACGGTTCCGTGCCTGGCATGCCGAAGCTCTCCTTCGGCCTTGTCGATGTGCGCGACGTCGCCGATCTGCACCTGCGCGCGATGACCGATCCGGCCGCGAAGGGCGAGCGCTTCCTCGCCATCTCCGGCGATTATGTCTGGATGCGCGACATCGCCCGCGCGCTGAAGGCGCGCATGGGCAAGGCGGCGGCCAAAGTGCCGACGCGGCAATTGCCCAACTGGCTGGTCTTCATCGCCGCCATGCGCATGCCCGAGCTGAAACTTGTGCTCCCCGAACTCGGCAAGGAAAAACACGCGACCGGCGAAAAGGCGACCCGCCTCCTCGGCTGGAACCCCCGCCCCTGGGAACAATCCGCCGTCGACACCGCCGAAAGCCTGATCGCGCTCGACGCCTGAGCGGCCCGTTCGCTCACTCCGTCTCGCGCACCATCGCCTGCAGCGCCTTGATCTGCGTTGCCAGCCCCGCCGTCGCCTCGATCGGCAATTGGATGGCGATGCCCGCGCCGGGCACCGTGTCGAGTTCGCCGGCCGCCGCAATGGCGTTGAGGATCGCCGGCGCCAGATGCTGCTCGGCGACGATCGCCACCACATCGCAGGGCCCCAGCAGGTCGAGTCCGAAGAACGTCTTGTGCGGCGTCAGCCCTTCGCCGCGCGCGCCGGTGATGATGGTGACGCCGGTTGCGCCCGCGCCGCGAGCGGCCTCGACGATGCGCGCCGACCGGTCATCGGTCACCAGCGCCAGTATCAACTTGAACTGCATCGGCCTTTCCTCCTCCTTGCGCGTGCGCGGCGCGCCACAATTGCAGCCGCGCATAAAGAAGCACCGCGATCACGGGCAGCAGCAGCGCTCCCGTCACCATCCCGAATCCGTCGGCCAGCGGCGAGCGCCCGGGCAGCGCCCCGGCAATGCCGATCCCCAGTGCCGCCACCAGCGGCACCACGGCCAGCGACGTCGCCACCGCGCCGCTGTCATAAGCGATCGGCCGGATCGTTTTCGGCGCCCCCCATGAAAGCGCCGCGATCGCCGCCACCATGACCGCCAGAAATTCCTCGAACGCAATCCCGGCATGAATGCGCGCCGCGCCGAGCGCCAGTCCCGCGCCGACGCCGGCCGCCACCACGGCGCGGAAGGGCCGGGCGCGGATGGCGCCGCCCGAAACCGCTTCGGTCCGCTCGGCCATCGCCGTCAGCGCCGGTTCGATCAGCGCCGTCGCAAAGCCGATCAGCCCGACGAACAGCAGCAGCCGCACAAGCGCCACGCCCGATCCATCGCCGCCGGTGCCCGTCAGCGCCACCGCCATCTCGAAGCCGAGCGGCACCAGCGCGATTTCGAGCCCGGTGCGCAGCAGCACCAGCCCCGCCAGCAGATAGAAACCGCCGAGCAGCAGCGGCCCGGCGCCCATCGGCGCGCGGCGCAGCACCAGTCCGAAAAACAACCCCATCACGGCGGCGATCGCGGCAAGGTCGATCGCCACATCGACCGCCGCCGCCATCAGCCGCATCGCGACATCTTCCATCACAGCACCAACTCGCCGGCCAGAATGACCAGCATCGGCATCAGGCTGGCCATCGCCACCAGGCCGAACCCGTCGGCCAGCGGCGAGCGCCCGCGAATGGCCGCCGCAAGGCCGATCCCCAGCGCCAGGATCAGCGGAATGTTGAGCACCGATGTCGCCGCCGTGCCGGCATCGAAAGCCAGCGCCGAAAGCGGCGTGTCGGCGAGAAGCGCCAGCACCGCCGCCAGCCCGTAGCCGCCCAGGATGAAAGGCATCGCCGGCCAGCCCATTGCGATACGCAAGGCCCCGAGCGCAATCCCGGCGCCGACGCCGCCCGCCACCAGATAGCGCAGCGTGGCGGCGAAGACCGCCTCGTCGGCGATGAGTCCCTCGGCGCCCGCCACCTGCGCGGCCTGCGCGGCAATGGTGAACAGCGCCGGTTCGGCCGCCGTGCTGCCGAAGCCCAGCGCAAAGGCGAAGATCAGCAGCAGCGCCAGATTGCCCCGCGCCGCCAGGCTGAAGGCCATTTTCTCGCCCAGCGGCAGAAGCACCAGCCCGATCCCGCGCAAGAGCAGCGTCAGCCCCAGCGCAATGGCCGCAAGCCCGGCCAGCTTGGCGCCGATATCGGGCATCGGCTGGCCGATGATCGCGAACTGGAACAGCACCACGATGCCGACAATCGGCATCAGGTCGCGCAGCGCGTCCGAAAGCCCCTGCATCAGATTCTTCAGCTCGGATGACATGCCGGCCTGTGCGTCTTCTGTCCGTTCACATTTTCGGCCGGCGTCCCGCGCCCGCCCCCGTTGCGCTCGAAACCGCAATGGGCGACATTGACTATACACAGGCATGTCATCGATGGGCGGCAAACAGGCCGCCGCCGCCGCCGCCGGAGACGAGGATGATCCGCAAGCTGCTTTTCGCCACCGATTTTTCAAGCCGGTCGGACATTGCGCTGACCCGCGCCGTCGAACTGGCCGGGCGCTTCGGCGCCGCGCTGACGCTGCTTCACGTCGTCGACGACGATCAGCCGCCGGCCGAGGTCGCCGCCTTGACCAATCTTGCCGAGGAGCGTCTGCAATCGGCGCTCGAAAGCCTGCCCGGCGCCGTCCGCGCCGCCGCCGAGGCGCAAATTGTCCGCGGCGATCCCTTCGCCGCCATCGCCGATGTCGCCAACGGCCGCAATGTCGACCTGATCGTGCTGGGCGCCCATCGCCGCCGCATCCTGCGCGACATTTTCACCGGCACCACCGCCGAGCGCGTCATCCGCATCGCCGCCCGCCCGGTGCTGATGGTGCCCGCGCCCGCCGCCGGCGCCCACAAGAGCGCCGTCATCGGCGTCGATTTTTCGCAAGCCTCGCGCCACGCGGTCAAAACCGCCCGCGCCCTCGGCCTGCTCGACGGCCCGCGCATCGCGCTGGTTCATGGCTACCGCGACATTGTCGGCACACAGATGCAATATGTCGGGCTCGAGGCGCGCGCCATCGCCGAGCAGGTCTCGACCGACGTCTCGAAACTGTCGGGCCGCATCGCGGGCGACATGCCGGCCTCCCTTCTCGGCAAGGAGCCCGACGCCGTCGCCGTTGTCGACGCCGATCCCTGCGCCGCCATCGCCGCCCAGGTCGGCGCCGCGTCCGCCGATCTCGTCATCATCGGCTCGCGCGGCCTCAACGCGCTGGAACGCGTCCTCCTCGGCAGCGCCGCCGACGCCGTCCTGCGCAACATCGAATGCGACATCCTGGTCGTGCCCCCGGCCGGTTGACCGCCGCCGCGCTCACCCCAAAACGGCATGGCCCGATTTATTCGGGCCATCCACGCCTGCACCGGCGGAAGCCGGTGTCTTTCTTTCTTCCCGCCCGCCCTTCGGACCAATCCGCCGTCGACACCGCCGAAAGCCTTGCGAGGTTGGAGGGACGATGGATTAGAGACACTGCTCGCGAAGTTCTAGACCTCCGCCGCCCAAACTCCGAGGTTCGGTCGAACGACGGTGGTGCAGAATTCCTTGAAGCTGACCACGTTCTCGTGATTCTTGTACTCAGTCTCTTTTGACAGTCGGAGACTTTCCGGGATCACGAGGTGAACTCCGAAAGATGCCATGTCCTCAATGGAGCTACTTGCTATATTCTCGTCCACGGTTGTCAGGAACAACCGCCGTTTCCCCTTCTCCCTCTCGACTTGCTTCCATCTTTCTCGCAGTGTCGTTTTTGCACTCAGGATCAATCCTGTTTTCGCTTTTCTTGTGCCGCTGTCGATGAAAGAAAGTGACGGGAGAATGAAATCCGGTCGTTTCCGGGCGTCGATAACTACCTGTTTTTCGAATGGAATATCGCCGTCGAGAAGCATTGCTTCTATATGATGTTCGTAGGAATAGCCCGCGCGTGACTTGCGTTGCTGGCTTGCGGAAAGCATCAACGCATCGATGGCAGGTAACTCGTCGATGAGTTTCCGAATGACGTCGGCCGCAGTGATCGTGCGTCGAGTGTCGCCCAAAACCAGCCGAACCAGTTCGACAGCACGCTCCTTGCGCTGATAGTCCCGGAACAGATCCAACTCGATAATGCGGCTGATTTCCCGCAACGCGTCGCCCGGTCTGTCGAGTTCAAACGGATTGGTTCTGGAGAGACCGTACTTGTTGAGAAACGCTTGCCGGGCTTTTGCGGCGAGTTCTGCGGTCGATGGCATGGCAGCATTGTCTTGCGCAAAGGCGGCCAGTACCCCTTTTTGCCAAGCAGAAATTACTTGCTCCGCGAAGTCGAGAATTCGGTCTCGTTCCTCGGCCTTCCTCTCGGAAGGTTCGAAAACATCTACAAGAAAATCAGCGGAGAGATTGAACAGTTCTCCTACAAGAAGAGCTTCCTCGCTGTCGGAATCTATCGTCAAGCATTCATAGATGTGCTCTTTGCCTGATGAGAGTCTTCCCATGATCAGAAGTGAGGCGGGTGACAACGTTGCAAACACTTCCTTGGGGAGCCCGGTCACATGGGTTTCTTGCCCCTTGCTGGTGTAGTGAACCAGCCTCGACCGCTTTTCTTTACTGTCCGTCTGCGGCCAGATAGTGGTGAAGTAGGCCTGCCGGATTTCTCTGGCGCCAGGCTCGTCTCGCGCCTTCTTCCTCAGGACAGGGAAGAAACCACTGTCCCGCTGCTCATGGGGAACATAGACACCCGCTTGGTGCTTGTTCGGATATCGTGCCCAGTCCCGGTCATTGTTGGAAAGCTTCTTGACCAGTATCTGATCCGATCTCTCGAAAAGCCGCGCGAGAAAATCAGCGTCGGTGCCCGATCGACCAAGCATGGGTTCGTGTTGATCAGTCAATCTCGCCCCCTGATTTCATCTTTGCCTTGATCGGATCGAAGCCAGTCTGAGATTAATGATATGGTTTTCTCGGAACTATGTCTTGTGCGCCCTTTCAGCGAACATTCCCAGACGATCAGTACACGCCACGCCTGTTCCTGAAGTGCCCTAATGGCTCTCTCATCATTCTTGCGATTGGTCTTTATCTTCTGTCGCCAAAAGTCGGTTCGGGTCTTTGGCCATTTGAAAAGGTGGCAGTTATGTCCATGCCAGAAGCATCCGTGAACGAAAATGGCCGCGCGTCGGCGGGGGAGAACAATATCTGGTTTGCCGGGCAGGTCTTTCACATGAAGCCGGTAGCGATATCCGAGCGCATGCAGCCCGCGCCGGACGACAAGCTCCGGTTTGGTGTCCTTGCTCCTGATGCCGGACATCATCCGGCTTCGGGTAGCTGGTGAAACGACGTCAGCCAACTTCCATCTGCGGTTGCTGTGCCCTCTCACTGGGCGCGGAAGGAAACTTTTCGAAAAGTTCACCAGGGTCCATGATGCGTTGAATATGAGGTTTCATATATCTGGCAATTTCGGCGACGACGGGAACGACAACTGCATTGCCGAATTGTTTATAGGCACGGGTGTCTGACACAGGGATGTCCATGCGGGTTTCGCGGTCGGGGTCGAATCCCATCAGTCTCGCGCATTCGCGCGGCGTCAATCTTCGGGGATTTTTCCCAGGCTGCGCTATCAGGATTTCGCTTCCATCTTTGTAATAACGTGCGGACAAGGTGCGAGCTTTGTTGCCTGGCTTGTTAAGTCCGAACCCGAAGCCGTTGCCAGCTGCCTTGTGCTTCGCAGCATAGCCTTGAAGGTAATTCCAAAGGTGATCCGAGAGGGTGTATCGAGGCTTGACGAATGTTCGGAGTCCGAGTCGGCCAATTTTCTTCTGGACCGTAAATCGATCTTCTGGCGTTTCGTTTGGTGAGTGAAGAATTTCGGCGAGCGTTGGGCCCTTCGTCGGATCGTGAAACTCCAGCCTTCTGAAATCGAAACCGGTATCCTCCCGGAAGCCCGCGATGAAGATGCGTTCACGGTGCTGTGGTACGTAGCCCTTCGCATCAATGACGTGGCAACTGATCTTGTAGCCAAGATCGTTTTCAAGGGCCCCTTGGATTGTTCTGAACGTATCACCCTTGTTGTGGCTTTTTAGATTCTTGACGTTCTCAAGCAGAAATGCCGCCGGACGATGATGCTTCAGAATGCGCAACACATCGAAAAACAACGTTCCCTGCGTTTTGTTCATGAAGCCATGCTCGCGCCCGAGCGAGTTGAGCTTTGATACTCCTGCAATGGAGAAGGGTTGGCAGGGGAAGCCTGCCAGCAATACGTCATGCTTCGGGATGTCCGCCGCATCGACTTCGGTAATGTCACCGGCGATCTCGTGGTCGCCCGGAAAATTTGCCCGGTAGGTTCGCTGGGCATAGCTATCCCACTCACTAGTGAAAACGCATTTTCCACCGGCAGCTTCAAAACCCTTCCGCATACCCCCTATTCCTGCGAAGAGGTCGATAAAAGTGAAGTCGGGGTTGTCGGGTTCATGCGGCTTTCGTGACTCCAGCCTGTGGGTCAGCACCTCGACAAAGGCGCGACGGGGTGCTGTCTCGCCTGCTTCCCACCGGCGGACGGTCTTTGTGCTGACATCCAGAAGTTCGGCTGCCTCGTCTATGGAGAGACCGTTTTGTTCGCGCAGGGAACGAAAAGCTTGGTCTTCCAAGGGCACCTCCAAATATCTGGGACAAAAATGGACAATATGTCCTCTTTGTCACCTAGATGAAGAGTTGCGTCAACCGAAATCGTACCTGTTTTGTTCTTTTCTGGAAACTTTAAAACAGGACTCTGCAAGCATTTCGCCCCTCGACACAAAAACGGCGCCCTTTGGACGCCGTTCTGAATCCGTTGGTGTCCTTCGGCGCGCCGTTCGCACCTCTGCCAACCCCCCTAATGCTGGCTCTCCGGCATCCGCACCTTCATCCCGTCCAGCGCCGGTCCCGCCACGATCTGGCACGACAGCCGCGAATTCGTTTCGGCATATTCGGCGAATTCGAGCATCGTCTCTTCCATGTCTTCCTTGGGCGGCAGCTTGTCCCACCATTCTTCGGGCACAAACACCATGCAGGTGGCGCAGGCGCAGGCGCCGCCGCAATCGCCGTCGATGCCGGGCACGCTGGCCTTCACCGCCGCTTCCATCAGCGTCGTGCCGTCGGCGACGTCGAGCGTGTGTTCCTTGCCGTCATGTTCGATATAGGTGATCTTCGCCATTGCGCCGCGCGCCTCCACGTTTATTTGTTGTTGTCGTTCCCGGCTCAGCCGGCAATCTCCTTGACGCCGATGCTTTCGTCGGCGATGCGCGCCGGGTCGAGCTTCGCGCGTTTCGCCGTCAGCATTTTCGCCATCATGAATTCCGGCGCGCGGTTGATCGCGTCGACTGCGATCAGCACCCCGTCCTTGAGGTAAAAAACCGCGAAGCTGCGCCCCGCCGCCGGGTCGCCGCGCACCACAGCCTGCGTATAGCCGGTGGACAAGCCCACGATCTGCAGCTTGAGGTCGTACTGGTCCGACCAGAACCACGGCACCTGGTTGTAGGGCTTTTCGTGGCCGGCCAGCGTCGCCGCCGCCGTCTTTCCCTGTTCGATCGCGTTATGCACGCTTTCGAGCCGCAGCCGGTGGCCGTAAATGCCGTTCGGATGGCTGGTGCAGTCGCCGGCGGCGCAGATGTCGGGGTCCGACGTGCGGCAGAGTTCGTCGACCGCGATGCCGTTCTCGACCTTCAGGCCCGCTTCGGCCGCAAGCTCCGTGTTCGGAAGAATGCCGATCCCGACCACCACGAGGTCGCAATCGTAGCGCCCGCCCTCGCCGGAAACCACGGCCTCCACTTTCGCGTCGCCCTCGAAGCCTGCAACCGTCACGCCGGTTTCGATCCTGACGCCTTCTTCCCGGTGCACACGCTCGTAGAAATGCGAGACGATGGGGTCCACGACGCGCGCCATCACGCGGTCGGCCGTCTCAAGCACCGTCACCGCGATGCCGCGCTTCGCCGCCACCGCCGCCACTTCAAGGCCGATATAGCCGCCGCCGACCACGACCATGCGGGCGCCTTCGCGGAAATGCGCCTGGATCGATTTGACGTCGTCGATATTGCGCAAATAATGCACGCCTTCGAGGTCGAAGCCCGGCACGTTGATCTCGCGCACCCGGCTGCCGGTCGCCAGCAACAGCTTGCCGTAAGCGAATTCCTGCCCGTCGCCGGTCAGCACGCGCTTGTTGCGCCGGTCGATTTCGGTGACGCGGGTCGAGAAATGTGTCGCGACGCCGGACGCCGCATAAAAATCCGGCGCCTTCAGCTCCACCCGGTCATAGCCGATCTCGCCGGCGAGGAACTTCTTGCTTAAGGGCGGCCGCTGATAGGGCGCGTAAGCCTCGTCGCCGAAAAGCCGGATCGGGCCTTCAAAGCCCTCGGCGCGCAAACTCTGCACCGCCTGCGCCGCCGCCTGGCCCGCGCCGATAATGATGATCTCGTCCGACATACCCCTCCCGTTCCTCCGCCCACGGACCTTTATTCGCGATCGCCGCCGCTCTTCCTTCCCACCCTCTCGCTTCCACCCTCCCCTGGGGGAGGGTCGAACGGGCGGAGCCCGTTTGGGGCGGGGGCGCGGCCCATCGAATTCGCTCTGGCCACCAAATTTTACGGACTTTTACTACGCAATAAGCCGCCTGTCCCGCCCTTTATAGGGCAAAACCGGCCGCCCGGCGCGACCCGTCGCCGCGCCTCAACCTCGCCAAAAAATGACGCCTGCGTCAACTTTTTTATGGGACATCCGGCCGGACCCCGAATCGCCCAGCCCGGATTCCGCCGCGCCCTGAAACCGGGGATAACTTGCCACATCGTCCGTACACGGAGAGAACTTATCCCCGATTGTGACAGTTTTTTGACAGTTCGATGACAGCAGGGGGTTTTGGGTGCTCAGGGCAGCGCCGATTCGCTCGACGCCCGCACCACCGCATAGTCGAAAACGAAGGCCGACAGGATCATGTTGCAGGTCTTGTCGTCATCCGAGAGCGGCAGGTAGAGCGAGTCGAAATAGTCGAAGCCGTCGGCGAGCCAGGCCGCCTCGCCGCGCGCCCGGACGGGCAACCGGTCGCGCGCCGCCTTGCGGTGCACCGCCTGCACGCCCTTGATGGCGCCCGCGCCAAATGCTTGAAAAGCTTGGGAAATTGTCTGTCCGGTGCCGTCGCCGCCGAAGTAGCGCGCGACCTTGGTGCCGACCAGCCGGTAGCGGAAATCGCTGAGGTCCGGCAGCACGTCGAGCAGGATGATCCAGCCGAGATGTTCCCTGAGGTCCGGCGGGTTGATGTCGGCGCGCGCCGGCATCGCGCGGTCCCCGCGTTTTGCGTCCCAATAGGCATGGATGGCGGCAAGGGTCGGATGTTCGATCCGGACCGGGCAGATATCGACCGACGTTCCTAGCAGCTTTGCGGTCATGTCCCCGGTCCCCCGTTCGGACGGGAGTCTGGGCGACCGGCGTTAAGAAGCGCCTAAAGTCACGGCATTTTACTATTCTGCCGCGCAAAGCCGCGCTAGAAAGCCAGCATGAGCGCCGTTTTTTCACGCGATTTCGATTTGCCGGACGAGCGCGCCACCGCGTCGCTCGGTGCCGCGCTGGCGCCGCTGATGGCGGCCGGCGATCTGATCCTGCTCACGGGCGACCTCGGCGCCGGGAAAACTGCGCTCGCCCGCGCCCTGATCGGCGCCCATTTGGCCGCCCATGGCCGCGCCGAGGACGTGCCCTCGCCGACCTTCACATTGATCCAGACCTATGAGAGCCCGGCGCTCCTGATCGCCCATGTCGACCTCTATCGCATTGAAAACACGGACGAATTGCGCGAGCTTGGTCTCGCCGAAATCGTCGATGAAGGCGTCGCCATCGTCGAATGGCCGGAACGCGGCGGCCCCGGCCTGCTGCGCCTCTCGCCCTCCCGTCTCGACATCGCCCTCTCTCTCGTGCCAGAAGGCGGGCGCCGCGCCCGCCTCACCGGAACGGGAAGCTGGGCCGCGCGGCTCGAGGGGCTGACGATTTGACGACCACGCGAGACGAAACGATCCGCGCTTTTCTGGCCGCCGCCGGTTGGGGCGAGGCCGTGCGCCGCCCGCTCACCGGCGACGCCTCGACGCGCCGCTACGAACGCCTCTCGCTCAACGGCCGCCCCGCCGTGCTGATGGACTGGCCTTCGGGCCCCGATGCACCGGTCGAGCAAGGCCGTGCCGCCTACAGCCGCATCGCCCATCTCGCCGAAGACGTACGCGCCTTTGTCGCGGTCGGCGAACACTTGCGCGGCCTCGGTCTTTCGGCGCCGGAAATTTATGCGGCCGACATCGAGAAAGGCCTGCTGCTGCTCGAAGATCTCGGCGACGACGTCTACGGAACATTGATCGAGCAAGGCGCAGGCCCCGCCGGCGAGCCGCTCGACGCGCTTTATCGCGCCGGCATCGAAACCCTGCTGCGCCTGCAATCCGCGCCCGCGCCGAAGGCGCTGCCGGTCGGCAACGGAGAGATGCATGTCGTGCCGCATTTCGACGACGGCGTCTTTCGCGGCGAACTCGACGTGCTGCTCGACTGGCATTTCCCGGTGGTGCTGGGCCGCGAGGCCGCGACCGAGGAACGCGCCGAATTTCACCAATGCTGGAGCGAACTGCGGCCGTCGATCGATGCCGGCCCCGCAACGCTTTTTTTGCGCGACTATCATTCGCCCAACATGCTCTGGCTCGGGGCGCGCGAAGGCGCGGCGCGCGTCGGTCTGATCGATTATCAGGACGCGCTGATCGGTTCGCGCGCCTATGACGTCGTGTCGTTTCTGCAGGATGCGCGCCGCGACGTGCCGCCGGCGCGCGAACAGGCCATGCGCGCGCTTTATATCGAGCGTGCCAAAAGCGAGTTGCCGGGCTTTGACGAAGAGGAATTCCTTGCCGCCTATGCGGCGCTCGGCGCCGAACGCGCGCTGCGTCTGATGGGTCTCTGGCCGCGCCTGTTGAAACGCGACGGCAAGCCGCAATACATGGCGCATATGCCGCGCACCATCGACTATCTGCGCCGCAACCTCGCTCACCCGGCGCTCGCGGCGTTGAAGGTCTGGCTTGAGGCGCATGTCTTGCGGGAGCACGCATGAAAATCCGCAAGGCAATGGTGATGGCGGCGGGCAGGGGTCTGCGCATGCGCCCGCTCACCGAAACAGTGCCGAAACCGCTGGTGCGTCTCGCCGGAAAGCCGCTGATCGACCATGTGCTCGACCGTCTGGCGGAAGCCGGTATCGAGGATGCGGTCGTCAATGTCCATTATCTGGCCGACCTGCTTGTTGCGCATCTCGCCGCACGCACGCATCCGCGCATCGTCATTTCGGACGAACGCGACGCGCTTCTCGACACCGGTGGCGGCACGAAAAAGGCCTTGCCGCTGCTCGGCAACGATCCGGTGCTGACCTTCAATTCGGATTC
This sequence comes from Parvibaculum sp., assembly GCF_019635935.1. Lineage (NCBI taxonomy): Bacteria > Pseudomonadati > Pseudomonadota > Alphaproteobacteria > Hyphomicrobiales > Parvibaculaceae > Parvibaculum > Parvibaculum sp. The sequence continues at coordinate 2,258,714 of NZ_JAHBYN010000001.1, forward strand.
GGTCTGGGTCGAGGGCCTCGGCGCCAACCTGCGCAATCTGATGGCGGCGTTCGATCCCGAGCGCATGGATGCGCTGCTGATGATCGCCGACGCCGCCCGCACCATCGGCTATGTCGGCCGCGGCGACTTCACGATGGATCCGGCGGGCCTGTTGGCGCGGCGCGGCGAAAGCACAACGGCGCCCTACATGTTTGCCGGCGTCCAGATCGTCAAGCCCGGCCTCTTCGCCGACGGCCCGGACGGCGCCTTCTCGACCAACCTGATCTGGGACCGCCTGATCGATCAGGGCCGGCTCTACGGCCAGCGCATGGGCGGCACCTGGATGCATGTTGGCGCGCCGGACGATCTCGCCGAGGCCGAAGCCTTCCTGCGGGATTTGTGAGCGCCGACCCGCTACGATAGGGCCCATGCCCGCCGATTCCCGCACCCTGTTCACCATGCCGCCCGGCACGCCCTTTCTGGAGCGGCTGGCGGCGACGCTGTTGGCCGACGCGACGCTGGACGGGCGCTTCGGCGCGTGCGCGCTCGCGGACATCACGATCCTGCTGCCGACGCGCCGTGCGGTGCGCGCGCTCGGCGAGGCGTTTCTGCGCGCCGGCGGCGGCACGGCGCTGATCCTGCCGTCGATCCGCACGCTCGGCGATGTCGACGAGGACGATCTGATCCTCGATCCGAAAGGCATGGGCGCAGACGCGCTCGATCTTCCGCCTGCGATGCCGCCGCTCGAACGGCAATTGCATCTGGCCCGCATGATCGTGGCCGGGCGCGGCGAAGACGAAACGCGCGCGCTGGCGCTTGCCGCCGATCTCGGCCGCTTTCTCGACATGGGCCTGACAGAGGGCGTCGATCTCGCGACGCTTGCGCATCTCGTGCCCGACGAATTCGCCGACCACTGGCAGATCACGCTCGAATTTCTGAAGCTGCTGACCGCCGCGTGGCCTCATGCCCTTGAGCAAATGGGTTACATGGAGCAGGCCGAACGCCGCAACCGTCTGATCCGTGCGCAGGCCGATCTCTGGCGCGCGCATCCGCCTGTGGCGCCGGTCATCGCGGCGGGGTCGACCGGTTCGATCCCCGCAACAGCCGATTTGCTGAAGGTTATCGCCGCACTGCCGAACGGCGCGGTCGTGTTGCCGGGTCTCGATCTCGATCTCGACGCGGAAAGCTGGTCGGTCATCGGCGAACCGGGCACCGCGTCGCATCCCCAATACGGCATGTCGAAACTGCTGCGTCATCTCGATGCGGCGCGCGAGGACGTCGCGCTATGGCCGGGTTGCGAAGCGAAGGAGGCGCCCGCCCGTGCACGGCTTCTCTCCGAGGCGTTGCGGCCGGCCGAAACGACGGAACGCTGGCGGGCACGTCTTGCGGCGATGAAGAAGGAGGCGAGCGCCGCGATAGATGGATTGACCATGATCGAGGCGGCGGGCGAGCGCGACGAAGCGGGCGCGATCGCGCTGCTGATGCGCGAAACCGTTGAAACGCCAGCGAAAACCGCGGCGCTGGTGACGCCCGACCGCAAACTGGCGCGCCGCGTTGCGATGGAACTTCGGCGCTGGAAAATCGAGGTCGACGATTCCGGCGGCGAGCCGCTCGCGCAGACAACACCAATGGCCTTCATGCGTCTCATCGCGGCAATGATCGCAGAGGATTTCGCGCCGGTCCCGATGCTGGCCTGCCTGAAGCATCCGCTGGCGGCGATGGGCGAGGATTTGGCGCCGTTCCGTTCTCGCGTACGCGCCATGGAGCGCCTCATCCTGCGTGGGCCGCGTCCGGCGCCCGGCATCGACGGTTTGCGCAGAGCATGTGCGGCCGAAAGCCATGCCCGCGCGGAATCCGGACGGATAACCGCCGCCTTCGAGCGCGACCTCGCCGAAACGCGCCGCCTGCTCGACAGAATCGAGCATGAGGTTTCGCCGATGGTGGCGGCATGGCGCGACGGCGCGCCGCTCGACGCGCTTGTCCGCGCCCATGTCGAAACGGCCGAACGCCTGTCGGCAACCGCGACGGAGCTAGGCGCGAGCCGCCTCTGGGCGCGCGAGGAAGGCGAGGCGGCGGCCGATTTCATCCGGGAATTGATCGATGCAGCGCCCGCCTTCGGACCACTCGATGCGAACTCGTACCCCCGCTTCTTCGACCAACTGGCCGACGGCCGCGTGCTGCGCCCGCGCTGGGGCCACCATCCGCGGCTCTTCATCTGGGGCCCGCTCGAAGCACGGCTGCAGCATGCCGACCGGATTATTCTCGGCGGCCTCAACGAAGGCACATGGCCGGCCGAAGCCGGCATCGACCCCTGGCTCAACCGGCCGATGCGCGCCGCGCTCGGGCTCGATCCGCCGGAGCGGCGGATCGGTCTTGCCGCGCATGATTTCGTCGAGGGCGCGAGCGCGAAGGAAGCGATCCTGACCAGGGCCGCAAAGGTCGAGGGCGCGCCGACGGTCGCCTCGCGCTGGTGGTTGCGACTGGCAAGCGTGTTGACCGGCCTCGGGCAGGAAAATACGCCGCGCGCGCCGCATTGGACGCTATGGTCGCACGACCTCGACAAGCCGGCCGCGAAGATCGATCCGGTGCGCCCGCGTCCGGCGCCGCCGCTCGATGCGCGTCCCGACGGCTTTTCCGTTACCGAAATCGAAACGCTGATCCGCGATCCCTACGCGATCTATGCGAAAAAGATTTTGAAGCTGCCGGTTCTGGATGAGCTGGATGCCGACATCGCGGCCGCCGAGCGCGGCATGATCGTTCACAAGGCGCTCGAAAGATTTGTCGCGGCGTTCCCGGAGGAATTGCCCGATCATGCGCTCCAGAAGCTGCTGGAATTTGGTGAAGGCGTTTTCGAGAGCGCGATGGAACGGCCGGGCGTCGCCGCCTTCTGGTGGCCGCGCTTCCGGCGCATCGCGCGCTGGATGATCGAGTATGAGCGTGCCCACCGCCCGGACGTCGCGCGATCCTTTGCGGAGACGCTGGGCGAAACCGAAATCGGCGGTTTGCGACGGCCCGTTATCCTGCGCGGCAAGGCCGACCGCATCGATCTGATGAAGGACGGCACGCTCGGCATCGCCGATTACAAGACGGGCAACGTGCCCAGCAAGAAGCAGGTCGAAATCGGCCTCTCGCCGCAACTGCCGCTCGAAGCGGCGATGGCGGCGAGAGGCGGCTTCCGCGACAAGGGTCTACCGGAGGCGCCCGCATCGCGGCTTGTATATCTGCGGCTGACGGGCGGTGAAACCGCGGGCGAGGAACGTGTCATTCCCGATCCCGGCGGCGATCTCGCCGAGGAGATTTTCGCGCTGCTGGTCGATCTGCTGAAGCAATACGAGAACGAGACGACGCCTTATCTCTCGCGTCCGCGTCCGATGTTCACCGGCCGCTACGGCGACTACGACCATCTGGCGCGCGTCAAGGAGTGGTCGGCATCGGGCGGAGAGGGCGAATGACAAAAGCGCGCGCCCCATCTCCGGGAAAATCGCCGGGCGCCGACGACGCGCAGCGCCGTGCCTCCGATCCCGAAGCCTCGGTCTGGGTGTCGGCCAATGCGGGTTCGGGAAAAACGCACGCGCTGACGACGCGCGTGGCGCGGTTGCTGCTGGCCGGCAACGCGCCCGAACGCATTCTGTGCCTCACCTTCACCAAGGCGGCGGCGGCCGAAATGTCGGCGCGTCTCTACAAGCGTCTCGGCGACTGGGCGATGATGGACGACAAGACGCTTGCGGCGGAGATTCGAGGTATCGAAAGCGATCCCCCCGATGCCGCGACGCTCAAGGATGCGCGCAAGCTCTTCGCCCGCGCCATCGAAACGCCGGGCGGGTTGAAAATCCAGACCATCCACGCTTTTTGCGAACGTCTGCTCGGCCGCTTCCCGCTCGAGGCCGGCGTGCCGCCGCATTTCGACATTCTCGACGAGCGAGCCGCGACCGAATTGATGGCGGAAGTGCGCGACGCCGTTCTGCGCCGCGCGGGCACGGAGGAAGGCACGGCCCTTTCGGCGGCGCTGGCGCATGTTGTGGCGCGCGTCGACGAACTGGCCTTCGGCAATCTGCTGAAGGAAATAACGACGCAGCGCGGCAACTTTTCCGAACTGATGGAAGGGTTCGGCGGCCTCGACGGCATCCGTGCGGCGCTGCGTCATGCGCTGTCGGTCGGCCCGGATGAAACGGTCGAGGGTCTGCGCGCGGCGATTGCGGATCTGCCCGAGGCGGAAATGCGCGCCGCGGCAGTAGCGCTTTCCGGCGGCGCCAAAACCGATGTCGAACGCGCGGAGATACTCATCGGATATCTTGAGACATCCGAAGACCGCACCGATGCCGTCGAAGATTATCTTTCCGTCTTCCTGACGCAGAAAAACGAGCCGCGCAAAAGCCTGATGACGGCAAAGTCCGCCGGCGCGCATCCGCAGGCGGCGGAAGTCCTGTACGCGGAGCAACAGCGAATTCTCGGCCTCTATGGCCGGATGCGCGCCGTTGCGGTTGCCGAAGCGACGGAGGCGATCCTGACCCTGGCGGTCGCCATTCTCGACACCTTCCGCGACGCGAAGCGCGCCCGCGCGCTGCTCGACTATGACGATCTGATATCGGCCACGCGCGAACTGCTGACGCGCAGCCGCATGGCCGCATGGGTACTCTACAAACTCGATGGCGGCATCGATCACATTCTGGTCGATGAGGCGCAGGATACGAGCCCCGATCAATGGGACGTGATCGCCGCGCTGGCCGACGAGTTTCTGGCCGGGCACGGTGCGCGCGAACGCGTGCGGACGGTCTTTGCGGTCGGTGACGAAAAGCAGTCGATCTTTTCGTTTCAGGGCGCCGATCCGGCACGCTTCGATGCGATGAAACGCTATTTCGAGAAGCGCGTGAAGGCGGCGAAGCGAAAATGGGACTATGTGCCGCTGACGCGTTCGTTCCGCTCCGTGCCGGAGGTTCTGTCGGCGGTCGACAAGGTATTTGCGCTGGCGCATGCCCGCAATGGATTGACGGCCTCGGGCGACATCGACGATCACATCGCCTTCCGCGCGAAGGATGCGGGGCTTGTCGAAATCTGGCCGTTGGAAGAGCCGGAAGAGGGCGAGGAAACCGTCGTCTGGGACGCACCGCTCGACTACATGACCGAGACAGCGCCGATGGCGAAGCTCGCCGCGCGCATTGCGCTGACGATCAGGGGCTGGATCGACAACGGGGAAATTCTGGCCGGACGCGGTCGTCCAATCCGGCCCGGCGACATCCTGATCCTCGTCCGCCGCCGCAACGCCTTCGTGGCGGAGATGGTGCGGCACCTGAAAGAGCAGGGCATCGCGGTCGCCGGCGCCGACCGCATGGTGCTGACCGAGCAGCTTGCGGTGATGGACCTGCTGGCGCTGGCGCATTTCGTGTTGCTGCCCGACGACGACCTGACGCTGGCGACGGTGCTGAAAAGCCCGCTTGTCGGTCTAACCGAGGACGAGCTTTTCGATCTTGCGTATGATCGTAAAGGGCGGCTCTGGCGAGCGTTGCAGGACAAGGCGAAGGGCAATGCGCGCTACGCCGCCGCCGAAGTGCTGCTTGCGGATCTGCTGGCGCGTGCCGATTTCGAACCGCCCTATGAGTTCTTCGCGCATGTGCTGGCCGAGAAAGGCCGCGAGCGCCTGCTGGCGCGGCTGGGGCCGGACGCCGCCGATCCGATCGACGAGCTCTTGTCGCTGGCGCTCGAATTCGAACGGCGCCATGCGCCTTCGCTCGAGGTCTTCGTGCATTGGGTCGAGCGCGGCGCCGCCGAGATCAAGCGCGACATGGACCAGGGCCGCGACGAAGTGCGCGTGATGACGGTGCACGGCGCGAAGGGCCTCGAAGCCGAGATTGTTTTCATGCCCGACACCTGCGCCGCGCCGGGTGGCGCCCATGACCCGGCGCTGCTCGAATTGCCGTTGCCGAATGACGGGCCGAAACTTTTGCTCTGGCCGGTGCGCAAGAAGGATGAGGACGAGGTCAGTGCCATCGCGCGCGAAGGCCATCGCCGTGTGCAGGCAGATGAGTATCGCCGCCTCCTTTATGTGGCGATGACGCGCGCCCGCGACCGGCTCTATGTGGCGGGCTATCGCGGCATCAATCCGCCGCCGCCCGATTGCTGGTACGAGCTCGTTTGCGAGGCCCTGTTGCCGGAGGCGCAAGACGCCTTGCATGCCGATGGCGGCCCGGTCTGGCGCATCGAGGGCAGGCAGCAGCGCAAACCCGAACCGGAGACCGAAGCAGCCGGTGTGCCGGCGCCCGCGCTTCCGGACTGGGCGCGGCGCGCCGCTGCCGCCGAGCCGCGGCCCTCGCGGCCGCTCGCCCCGTCGCGTTTGCCGCCCGAGGGCATGGCCGAGCCCGCGCCGGTGTCGCCGCGATCCGGCGACGCAACGCACCGCTTTCAGCGCGGTAGCCTCATCCACCGCCTGCTCGAAACCCTGCCGGAAATTGCTCCCGAACGGCAGCGCGAGGCGGCGGCACGCTATCTGGCGCTGCCCGCGCATGGGCTCGATGAGGCGGCACGCGAGGAGATTGCGGACGCGGTTTTCCGTGTACTGAACGATCGGAAGTTTGCGGCCATCTTCGCGCCCGGCAGCCGCGCCGAGACGCCGGTCGCCGGCATGATCGATTTCGGCGGCGAGGCATTTCCGGTCACCGGCCAGATCGACCGTCTCTGCGTTGCGGACGATCAGGTGATGATCGTCGACTACAAGACGAATCGCCCGCCGCCCGCGACGCTGGCGGAGGTTGCACCCGCTTATGTGGCGCAAATGGCCGCCTATCGCGCGGTGCTGGCGCGCGTTTATCCGGGCCGTAAAGTGCGTTGCGCCCTTTTGTGGACGGACGGTCCGACGTTAATGGAATTGCCCGCCGAAATGCTGGAGAATGCGCTGAAACCTGCAGCTTCCGCGACAAAGCGCGCGCCTTGACCTTGGCGGGGTGCGTTCCTAGATTTGAGGCACGTTGAATTTGTACCCCTCGTATCCGCGCCCCCGGTGGCGCGCGGGTCCGCCCCGGTAAAAACAGGGCAGGGCCAGGAAAGGAAGAAGATGGCGACCAACAAAGTGACCGACCAATCCTTCGAGAGCGACGTGCTGGATGCGTCCGGCCCGGTTCTGGTCGATTTCTGGGCGGAGTGGTGCGGCCCCTGCAAGCAGATCGGCCCGGCGCTGGAAGAAATCGCCAAGGATTATGGCGGCAAGCTGACGATCGCGAAGATCAACATCGACGAGAATCCGAACGTGCCGACGAAATACGGCGTGCGCGGCATCCCGACGCTGATGATCTTCAAGGACGGTCAGGTGGCCGCAACAAAGGTCGGCGCGCTGCCCAAGGGCAAAATCGTCGAGTGGATCGACAGCGCGCTCTGATCGTTTCCGCTGAAATTGTCGAAAGGCCGGTTCGGAAAGGACCGGCCTTTTTCATGCACGATTTTTCTTACGCATGATCACGAAGAATGTGCCCGGCGAGATAGAGCGAACCGCAGATGAGAGCGCGGGGGCCCGCGCGGCCGGCGTCGACAACCGCCCGTGCAATGGCGCTTTCGAGCGAGACGGCGGGCGTTGCGTCGAGCCCGGCGGCGCGCGCCGCCTCGGCAAGTTTTTCGGCCGGCAGCGAAGCTGGCGCGTCCGGGATCGTCACCGTTTCGACATGCGCGGCGAGCCCCGCGAAAGGCGCAAAGAAGCCCGCCGCGTCTTTCGTGTCGAGCATGCCGGCGACAAGCACCAGCGGCTTCGGATCGCGCGCGGCAAGATCGGCCATGGTTTCGGCGACGGCGCGTCCGGCGGCGGGATTGTGGCCGCCATCGAGCCAGATATCGCTCTCCTTCGGCAACAGCGCGATCAGCGGCCCGCGCGTCAGCCGCTGCAGGCGCGCCGGCCAATCGGCACGGGAAAGTCCGTCGGCGATTGCCGCGCGATCGAGCGGCAGGATGCCGGACTGACGCAACGCGCAAATCGCGATGCCCGCATTGTCGATCTGGTGGCGGCCCGCAAGGCGCGGCAGCGGCAGATCGAGAAGGCCGGCCTCATCCTGATAGACAAGCGCGCCCGCTTCCTCATGGGCGGTGAAATCCTGACCGTGAATGAAGAGCTTCGTGCCGGTCTTCTCGGCCGCCATTTCGATGGCGACGCGCGCCTCGTCGGGCTGCGGGCCGATGATGGCGGGTGCGCCGCGTTTCAGGATGCCGGCCTTCTCCGCCGCGATCAGCGCAATCGTGTCGCCGAGAAAGGCCTGATGATCGAGGTCGACCGGCGTGATGACCGATATGGCCGGTCTCTCAACCACGTTGGTCGTGTCGAGACGCCCGCCCATGCCGACCTCGAGGATCAGCGCATCGGCAGGTGCACGCGAGAAAGCGAGCAGCGCCGCGCAGGTGGTGATCTCGAAAAACGTGATCGGCGCGCCGTCATTGGCGCGTTCGCATTCGTCGAGCAAGCCGGCAAGTGCCGGCTCCTCGATAAAGGCGCTTTGCGGCCGTCCGGCAAGTCGGATGCGTTCGTGAAAGCGTACAAGATGCGGCGAGGTGTAGCTGTGAACGGCATAGCCGCCCGCTTCGAGGCAAGCACGCAGATAGGCGGCAACCGAACCCTTGCCGTTGGTTCCGGCGATGTGGAAGACCGGCGGCAAGGCGCGCTCGGGATGGCCAAGCGCGGCGAGCAGCCGCCATGTGCGGTCGAGCGAAAGGTCGATCAGCTTCGGATGAAGGCCGGTCAACCGATCGAGAATGACGTCGCTGGCGGCGAGGATCTTTTCGTTCACGGCGCCGGCGCGGGCAACGTCGCCGGCACATTGGTGCCGGCCTGCCGCGTGTTGCGCGGCCGATGCGTCATCAGCCGGACGATGCGCGCCAGCGTCTCCTTCATCTTGTGGCGATGGACGATCATGTCGACCATGCCATGCTCGAACTGGAATTCGGCAAGCTGGAAGTCGGCCGGCAGTTTTTCGCGGATCGTCTGCTCGATGACGCGACGGCCCGAAAAGCCGATCAGCGCTTTCGGCTCGGCAATCTGGATATCGCCCAGCATCGCATAGGATGCGAGAACGCCGCCGGTGGTCGGGTCGGTCAGAACGACGATAAACGGAAGCCCCGCCTCGCGCAGGAGCTGGATCGCAACCGTCGTGCGCGGCATCTGCATCAGCGACAGGATACCTTCCTGCATCCGTGCGCCGCCGGCGGCGGTAAAGAGAATATAGGGGGCCTTCTTCTCGAGTGCCGTCTCGGCGCCGCGAATGATCGCTTCGCCGGCGGCCATGCCGAGCGAGCCGCCCATGAAAGAGAAGTCCTCGACCGCAACCACCGTCTCGACACCGTCAAGCGGTCCATGCGCGACCGTCACGGCGTCGTCGCGGCCGGTCTTGCTGCGCGCTTCCTTCAGGCGGTCGGGATATTTCTTCTGGTCACGAAACTTCAGTGGATCGAGCGTCACACCGTCCACCGGTACCGTCTGGTAGTCGGCATTGTCGAAAATCGAAGCGAGGCGCTCCTTGGTGCCGAGGCGCAAATGGTGATCGCATGCAGGACAGACGCGCATTGCCGCGTCGAGATCGCGGTGGAAGATCATCTCGCCGCAATTGCCGCATTTGTGCCAGAGATTGTCGGGCGTCTGCTCGCGCTTCTTGAAAACCCGCTGGATTTTCGGCCGGACGACATTGTTGATCCAGTTCATGGGCTCTTCCCTTTATTCTGCGGCGGTGGCGCGCGCCCCGTGGACGCCGTCGGCAAGCTGGCGCACGAAAGCGAGAACGCGTTCGGCCGCACCCGGATTAACCCGGCCTTGCGCGTCGATCTCGGCGGCAATGGCGTCTACGATGGCCGAACCGACCACGGCACCATCGGCGTTGCGGGCGATCTCGGCCGCTTGCTCAGGCGTGCGGATGCCGAAGCCGACAGCGACCGGCAACGATGTGTGGCGCTTGATGCGCGCGACCGCCGCCGCGACATTGCGCGCCTCGGGGCTTGCCGAGCCTGTAATGCCGTTGATGGAGACGTAGTAGACGAAGCCCGACGTATTGGCGAGGACCGCCGGAAGGCGCCGGTCGTCTGTCGTCGGCGTCGCGAGACGAATGAAATTGAGGCCCGCGCGCATCGCGGGTTCGCAGAGCTCGTCGTCTTCTTCCGGCGGTAGGTCGACCACGATCAGTCCGTCGACGCCGGCTTCGACCGCGCGGGAAAGGAACAAGTCGACGCCCATGTGGTAGATCGGATTGTAATAGCCCATCAGCACGATCGGGGTGTCGCCGTCGCTGGTGCGGAAGCGGCGCACGAGTTCGAGCGTCTTCATCATGCTGGCGCCCGCTTTCAGCGCGCGCTGTGTCGAGGCCTGGATCGCCGGCCCGTCGGCCATCGGATCGGTGAAAGGCATGCCGAGTTCGATCACGTCGGCCCCGGCGCCGGGCAGGCCTTTCAGGATCGCCAGCGTCGTGTCGAAATCGGGATCGCCGGCGGTGATGAAGGTGATGAAGCCCGCGCGGGCTTCCGCGTTCAGCCGCGCGAAGCGTTTGTCGAGCCGCGTCGTCACAGCGTCACCCCCAGATGATCGGCAACCGCGAACACGTCCTTGTCGCCGCGCCCGCACATATTCATCACCAATAGATGATCCTTCGGCAATGTCGGCGCGAGCTTCGAGACGAAAGCCAGCGCGTGCGAGGGTTCGAGCGCCGGAATAATGCCTTCGAGCCGCGAACAGAGCTGGAAGGCCTCAAGCGCTTCCTTGTCGGTCGCCGACACATATTCGGCGCGGCCGGTGTCGTGCAGCCATGCATGTTCCGGTCCGATGCCCGGATAGTCGAGACCCGCCGAAATCGAATGACCGTCCTTGATCTGTCCGTCGTCGTCCTGCAGCAGATAGGTGCGGTTTCCATGCAGAACGCCCGCCGACCCGCCTTTCAGCGACGCGCAATGCTCGCCGGTTTCGATGCCCTTGCCGGCTGCCTCGACGCCGTAGATTTTGACCGACGGATCGTCGAGGAAAGGATGAAACAATCCCATCGCGTTCGAGCCGCCGCCGATACAGGCGACGAGCGAGTCGGGCAGGCGGCCTTCGCGCTCCTGCATCTGCGCCTTCGTTTCGTTGCCGATCACCGACTGAAAATCGCGCACCATCGCCGGATAGGGATGCGGACCTGCGACCGTGCCGATGAGATAATAGGTGTTGTCGACATTGGTCACCCAGTCGCGCAACGCCTCGTTCATCGCGTCTTTCAGCGTGCCGGTGCCGGACGTGACCGGCACAACCTCGGCGCCGAGCAGCTTCATGCGAAAGACGTTTGGCTTCTGCCGTTCGATGTCGGTGGTGCCCATATAGACGACGCAGGGCAGGCCGAAACGCGCGCAGACGGTGGCCGTTGCGACGCCGTGCTGGCCGGCGCCGGTCTCGGCGATGATGCGCGTCTTGCCCATGCGCATCGCGAGCAGAATTTGCCCAAGGCAATTATTGATCTTGTGGCTGCCGGTGTGGTTGAGCTCGTCGCGCTTCATGTAGATTTTCGCGCCGCCGAACTTCTCGGTCAGACGTTCGGCGAGATAAAGCGGGCTTGGCCGGCCCACATAGTCGCGCTGCATGAAATCGATCTGCGCCTGAAAGGCCGGGTCGTTTTTCGCGGCGGTGTAGGCCTTGTCGAGATCGAGCACCAGCGGCATCAGCGTTTCGGCGACGAAGCGTCCGCCAAAAATGCCGAAGCGTCCCCGCTCGTCGGGGCCGTTGCGGAGGGAATTGGCTTGCGATGCGCTCACGCTCGAACTTTCTCTTTCAACAACCGGCGCTGCCGTCAGGCGGCTTTCGCTGCGCGAATAAAGGCTTCGATCGCGGCCGGATCCTTCTGTCCCGGCGCGCTTTCGACGCCGGATGAAACATCGACCGCTTCGGCGCCGGTAATGCGGATCGCCTCGGCGACATTTTCAGCGTTAAGCCCGCCCGAAAGCATCCAGGGCATTTCCGGCCGATGGCCTGCGATCAGCGACCAATCGAAAGCCAGGCCGTTTCCGCCCGGCAGCGCGCCTGCCATAGATTTAGGTGGTTTGGCGTCGAACAGCAACAAATCGGCGGAATCTCGGTAAATAGCGGCGCGAAGCGGGTCTTCCGGTCCGGCAACGCCGATCACCTTCATCAGGGTCAGACCAAAGCGCGCCTTGAGATAGACGAGCCGTTCCGGCGTTTCCTCGCCGTGAAGCTGCAGCATGTCGGGTTTGAGCGCCTCGACGACGGCGTCGAGCGTCCGGTCGTCGGCATCGACGGTGAAGGCGACCTTGAGCACGGACGAGGGAACATGTGTTGCAAGCGCTGCGGCCTGTTCATAGGTCAGATGGCGCGGGCTCTTCGGATAGAAGGCGAAACCCAGATAGTCGGCACCGGCATCGACCGATGCCCGGATGGTTTCCGGCGTCGAGAGACCGCAGATTTTTACGCGAACGGTCATCGCCGGTCACGCCGCCAGAGATCTGACGATTTCATCGGCCGCCGCGCGCGGATCGCCCGCGCCGGTGATCGGTCGGCCGATGACGAGCACGTCGGCGCCGAGCGCCAGCGCTTCGGTCGGCGTCATCACGCGCTTCTGGTCGCCGATGGCGCTCCCGGCGGGACGAAGGCCCGGCACAATCAGTTTGAAGTCGCGCCCGAGATCGCGCCGCAGCATTTCGATTTCATGCGCCGAGCAGACGACGCCGTCGAGCCCGGCACCGGCGGCAAGCCCCGCGAGCCGGCGCACCTGGTCGGAGGCCGTGCCGCCGACGCCGGTTGCCGCAAGGTCGCTTTCGTCGAGGCTTGTCAGCAGCGTGACACCGACGATGAGCGGACGGCGGTCGCCCGCTTCGCGCGCGGCTTCGGCCGCGGCGCGCATCATCGCGCTGCCGCCTGCCGTATGGATGTTGACGATGGCGGGCTCGAGCGGCAGCACCGCGCGAATGCCGCCGGCGACCGTGTTGGGAATGTCGTGGAGCTTCAGGTCGAGAAAGATCGGCAGACCCGCCTCGGCGACCGCCCGGTAGCCGGCAGGCCCATGCGCGTTGAAAAACTCCATGCCGATCTTGGCGCCGCCGACGCTGCCCTTGAGGCCGCGCGCCAAGGCCACCGCGCGGGTAACGTCGGTCGTGTCGAGGGCGCAGAAAATCGGATTTCCGGGTATCATCGAACCATGTCCATGTCTTTGGCCGCCTTATAGCAGATCGGGGCCGCAAGGGGACCGGATTTAGTCGCCGTCGGCGTTCCGGAGCGCCGGCAGGCCGCCGCCCGCCGGGGCCGCCGCCTTGATGCGCGCCGCCTTTCGCCGCGCCTGCGCCCAGGCGCCGAAGCCGCCGGCCAGAATGCCGAAAAGCACCGAAACCAGCACAATCAGGAACAGCGGAACGTCGATGCCGAGCGCCGGGGTTTCGGGGTCGAACGGATCGAGGCTGAAGGTCACGGTCGACCGGTTGGCGACCGCCAGCACCATCGCAAGGAGAACGACGGGCGGCAGCAATATCCAGCGCAGGAGTTTCACGCGTTCTGTCCCGAAATCAGGGCGTCGGCCGGCGCGGACGATGCCGGGATCAATCGTCGTCGCCGTCGTCCGCCGCCATCAGCTTGTCGTCCGAAATATCGGCATTGTTGAGGCGCTCGCGCAATTCCTTGCCCGTCTTGAAGAAGGGCACCGACTTTTCCTCGACGTGAACGGGTTCGCCGGTGCGCGGGTTGCGGCCGGTGCGTGCCGGGCGGCTTTTGACCGAAAAGGCGCCGAAACCGCGCAGTTCAACCCGGTCCCCGCGCGCCAGCGCCGCGCTGATCTCGTCGAAGATCGTGCTGACGATGCGCTCGACATCGCGCTGGTAGAGATGCGGATTGGCCTGGGCCAGGCGGGCGACGAGTTCCGATTTGATCATGTGCTTGCGTCCCCCGGCATGCCTCGCGCTGCGTCGTCGACCGTCACCGGAAACGGCCATGACTCTCCCCTTATTGGCGGTCAGGTTGCCAAACGCTTGTCAGACCGTCAAGTGTAAGTCTTTTTGTTTGCTGTGTTTTTCCGGCCACGACCTCGCCGGCGACGATGATGGCCTCGCCCAGCGTCCGCCCCGCAAAGCCGGCGATGCCGAGATTGGGATAGGCCGGTTGCCATGTCTGCACCGGCAGGTCCGCGTCGAGCCCATGCGTCTCGACAAGCCAGGCGATCGCCTGTTCCTCGCTGCCGATCTCGTCGACGAGCCCGTTTTCGACCGCCTGCCAGCCGGTATAGACACGGCCGTCGCCGATACGCCGCGCCGTCGCTTCGTCCATGCCGCGCCGTTCGACGACGAGGCGCAGGAACCAGTCATAGGAACTGTCGATGAGGTCCTTGGTCACGCGCAGCGATTCCGGGCTCGGCTTGTGAAACGGGCTCGGCTCGGCCTTGAGGGGTGCCGATTTGACCTCGCGCATCTCGATGCCGACATATTTCAGCAGCTCCTCGAGCTGAGCCCACTGGAAGATCACGCCGATGGAACCGGTGATCGTGTTGCCGCGGGCGACGATGCGGTCGGCCGACATGGCGACGATATAGCCGCCGGAGGCCGCGACCGTTCCGAGGACCGCGACAACGGGCTTTTCCTCGGCAACGCGGCGCACGGCTTCGTAGAGCGCCTCGGCGCCGGTCGTTGTGCCGCCCGGACTGTCGATGGCGAGGATCACCGCCTTGACGCGCGGGTCCCTGGCGATCTTGTCGAGCATTTCGCGCTGTATGCGATCGTCGACGACAATGCCGCCGATCTCGACGCGGGCGATATGCGACCGGGCGGGCCAGCCGCGCTCGGCCAACAGCGCGACAAGCGCCACCGCCACGGCGAGAACCGCGCCAACACGCCAAAAAAACAGGCGGCGCTTCAAACGCCGCCTGTCCGTCAATGTATCTGCATCGAGCGACACGAGGTTTGCCCTCCGGACAGGACGAAATCAGGGCCGGAGCTTAGCGCGGCGGACGGGGCTTGTCGCCCCGCCCGTCGCCTCATTTGTCGTCCGTGTTGGCCTTGTTGAGCGCGGCACCCAGAATGTCGCCCAGCGACGCGCCGGAATCCGACGAGCCATACTGTGCCACGGCTTCCTTTTCTTCGGCGATTTCGAGCGCCTTGATCGAAAGCTGGATCTTGCGGGCCGCACGGTCGAACTGCGTGACGCGCGCGTCGATCTTGTCGCCAACCGAGAAACGCTCCGGCCGTTGGTCGGCACGATCGCGGGCAAGCTCGGCGCGGCGGATGAAGGCCGACATGTCGTCGGCGCCGACGGTGACCTCGAGACCGTTCTCGGTGACGCCGGTCACGGTGCAGGTCACGACCGCACCTTTGCGGATGTCGCCGAGTGCTTCCATCGGGTCGCCCGAAAGCTGCTTGATGCCGAGCGAGATGCGCTCCTTCTCGGTGTCGACATCGAGCACGACCGCCTTCACGACCTGACCCTTCTGGAAGTCGGCCATCGCTTCTTCGCCCGGACGGTTCCAGTCGAGATCGGACATATGCACCATGCCGTCCACATCGGCGTCGAGACCGATGAAGAGACCGAACTCGGTGATGTTCTTGATCTCGCCCTCGACCAGCGTGCCCGCGGGATACTTCTCGGCGAAGGTCGTCCAGGGATTGTCCATGCAGTGCTTGAGACCAAGCGAAATGCGGCGCTTCACCGGATCGACTTCTAGCACCATCACTTCGACTTCCTGCGAGGTCGAAACGATCTTGCCCGGATGCACGTTCTTCTTGGTCCAGCTCATTTCGGAGACATGAACGAGGCCTTCGACGCCGGGCTCAAGCTCGACGAATGCACCGTAGTCGGTGATGTTGGTGACGCGCCCTTTGAAACGCGCCTCGAGCGGATACTTCGCCTCGACGCCTTCCCACGGATCGGCCTCGAGCTGCTTCATGCCGAGCGAGATGCGCTGCGTGTCGTGATTGACCTTGATGACCTGCACTTTCAGCGTCTGGCCGATCGACAGAACTTCGGTCGGATGGTTGACGCGGCGCCACGCGATGTCGGTGACATGCAGCAGGCCGTCGACGCCGCCGAGATCGACGAACGCGCCGTAGTCGGTGATGTTCTTGACGACACCCTCGAGCACCTGGCCTTCCTTGAGGTTCTCGACCAGTTCCTGACGCTGCTCGGCGCGGGTCTCTTCGAGCACGGCGCGGCGCGAGACGACGATGTTGCCGCGGCGCTTGTCCATTTTCAGAATCTGGAAGGGCTGCGGAATGTTCATCAGCGGCGTCACATCGCGCACGGGGCGGATGTCGACCTGGCTGCCCGGAAGGAAGGCGACGGCGCCGTCGAGATCGACGGTGAAGCCGCCCTTCACGCGGCCGAAAATCTGGCCGTCGACGCGTTCCTGCTTCTCGAAGGCGACTTCGAGGCGGATCCAGCTTTCTTCGCGCTTGGCTTTTTCGCGGCTCAGCACCGCTTCGCCCATCGCGTTCTCGATGCGCTCGAGATAGACCTCGACGGTGTCGCCGACATTGATGTTGGCGGGCTTGCCGGGGGTCGCAAATTCCTTGAGGGCGACGCGGCCCTCGGTCTTCAGGCCGACATCGACGATGGCGAGATCGTTCTCGATGGCGACGACCGTCCCTTTGATGACGGAGCCTTCCTGCATGTTGCTTTCGGAAAAGGACTGCTCCAGCAGGGCGGCGAAATCTTCGCGGCTCGGATTGAGCGCGCTTGCGGTGTTAGCCAATGTAAAAGTCTCCTGACGATGCTTTTATTCCGGCCGGCGGTTGGGTCCGCGGGTCTTCCCCCGAGATCGTGAAACGTCCGGGAGCATGTGGATTTGGGCGGTGTCGGTTAGAGGTTGAAACAACGCGGCACAGCCTGCGCGACTTCGTTCAAACCAATGCGGAAAAGCGGCGCCGCCCGGAGGGCGAAAACGCGACTAACCCATTGCTTTGTCAATGATCGCGACGGCTGCGTCGAACGCCGCTTCTATACTCAAATCGGAGGTATCGAGCAAGTGCGCGTCGGCCGCCGGCTTCATGGGGCTGGCCGCCCGCTCGGCATCGCGGCGGTCTCTTTCCCGAACATCTTCAAGGACTTGTGCCTCGGACGGCCCCGACCCCGAATTGTTGAGTTCGAGCCAGCGCCGCCGCGCCCGGATTTCCGGGCTGGCGGAGACGAAAAGTTTCACATCGGCCTCCGGGCAGACCACCGTGCCGATATCCCGCCCGTCGAGCACTGCACCGGGTTTTCGGGCGGCAAACCGCCGTTGCAGGTCCAGAATGGCGGCCCGGACGGCCGGCATGGCGGCGACCACGGATGCCGCGTGGCCGGCCTCGGCTGTGCGGATCGCCTTTTCGTCGATTTGGGACGCGTCAAGCGCCTCGGCGGCGGCGCGTGCCGCTTTTTCGTCGGCCGGGTCGCCGCCGGCCGCCAGCACCGCCTGGCCGACGGCGCGATAGAGCGAGCCGGTGTCGAGATAGTGGAGGCCGTAATGGCGGGCGAGCGCGCGGGCGAGGGTGCCTTTGCCCGAGGCGGCGGGACCGTCGACCGCGATGATCATTGGCCCATGCCGCTGAAACTTGCGCCGAGACCGCGCATCATCGGCACGAAATCGGGAAAACTGGTCGCGATCATCGTGGCGTCGTCGACGGTCACGGGTTTTTGCGCCGCAAGCCCCATGACGAGGAAGGACATCGCGATGCGGTGGTCCATATGTGTTGCGACATGGCCGGCGCCCGCAACCGCGCCGCCCCGGCCGTCGACCGACATGCCGTCTTCGCTCTCATGCACCTTGATGCCGTTGGCCCTGAGGCCCGATGCCGTGGCGGCGATGCGGTCGCTCTCCTTGACGCGCAATTCGTGGATGCCGAGCATTTTCGTCGTCCCCTCGGCAAAGGCGGCGGCGACGGCGAGCACCGGATATTCGTCGATCATCGACGCCGCGCGCTCCGGCGGCACCTCGATGCCGCGCAACCGGCTCGCGCGAACGCGAAGATCGGCCACCGGTTCGCCGCCTTCCTCGCGCTGGTTCATCACTTCGATGTCGCCGCCCATTTCCTTGAGCGTCGTATAGAGCCCGGCCCGGTGCGGATTGAGCGTAATGCCCTGCACCACGATCTCGGACCCCGGCGTCAGCAGCGCCGCGACGACCGGGAAGGCAGCGGACGACGGGTCGCCCGGCACCGTGATGGCGCAGGGCTTGAGCTCGGGCTCGCCGGTGAGCCGGATCGCCAGCAGGCCGCGCGGCCCGGTTTCGATCTGGACGTCGGCGCCGAAGGCCTTGAGCATTCGTTCGGTGTGGTCGCGGGTCGGCGTCGCTTCGATGACGGTGGTCTGTCCCGGCGCATTGAGGCCGGCCAGCAGCACCGCAGATTTGACCTGTGCCGAGGCGACCGGCAGCGGATAGGCGATCGGCATGGCGCGCCGGGCGCCGATCAGTGTCAGCGGCAGGCGGCCGCCGGCACGGGCATGGAATGTCGCCCCCATGTCGGTCAGCGGTGCGATCACCCGGCCCATCGGGCGGCGCGACAGCGAGGCATCGCCGATAAAGGTCGCCGTAATCGGGTGCCCGGCGACAAGACCCATGACGAGGCGCACGCCGGTTCCCGAATTGCCGAAATCGAGAGGTTGCTCCGGTTCCCGGAGCCCGCCGACGCCGACCCCGTGCACCGACCACGAACCGTCGGCAAGGCGCTCGACATCGGCGCCAAGGCGGCGCATGGCCTCGGCGGTCGCCAGCACATCGGCGCCCTCCAGAAGCCCCGTAATGCGCGTCTCGCCGACCGCCAGCGCGCCGAAAATCAGCGCCCGGTGCGAAATCGACTTGTCGCCCGGCACCCTGACGGTGCCCGACAGGCGGGCCGAAGGTTCGGCGGTGAGGGGCGTCGCGGGGGAATGGGCCAAGGCGCTTTCACTGCTGATGTTGCCGGGAAGCGCCGGCGGGGCGTCCCGGCCCGCTCCGGGCGGAGCGGCGGCGGGCGGGCGCGGCGCGAATAGGTTTTGACAGGAGCAACTTAACGTGGCAATGGGAAAATCCTTCAAGGCCATATGCCGCGCGCCGGGTCGAGCCTGGGCGCGCAAGACGCGGATAGACGCGGGGGAGTGTAAGCTTGTCGAAACCGGAGTTGGGAACCAAACGCGATTGCCCGAGCTGCGGCGCGAAGTTTTACGACCTGAACAAGAACCCGGTCGTTTGTCCCAAGTGCAAGCACGAGTATGTGCCGGACACGGGCGCCAAGGCAAAGCGCGCCAAGCCGGCCGAAAAGCCGAAGGAAAAGCCGCTGAAGCGCGTCGTGTCCGATGATGGCGACACGGTTTCGCTGGATTCAATGCGCGACGACGAACTGGCGGCCGATGTCGATGACGACGATATCGATGTCGACGTGGATGTCGAAGTCGATGACGACGACGCGGATGACGCCTTCCTGCCGGACGACGAGGACGAGGATGACGACGTCACCGGCATCGTTCGCGGCGGCAAGGGCGACGACGACTGAATTGACGGCACGGCGGAACGCCGCGGCGGCGCGGCCTGTCCGGCATCAAGTTTTTCTTGATCGCCGGGGGGAGCAGCCCTAAGTTCCGCCA
This sequence comes from Parvibaculum sp., assembly GCF_019635935.1. Taxonomy (NCBI): domain Bacteria; kingdom Pseudomonadati; phylum Pseudomonadota; class Alphaproteobacteria; order Hyphomicrobiales; family Parvibaculaceae; genus Parvibaculum; species Parvibaculum sp. Next base: position 2,278,194 of record NZ_JAHBYN010000001.1, read on the forward strand.
CCGCTGGCGCGAGGACCCATCCCCGCGCCGGATACAAGGCGGGGCCATAGCTCAGTTGGGAGAGCGCTTGCATGGCATGCAAGAGGTCGTCGGTTCGATTCCGTCTGGCTCCACCAATCCTCTCCTAGCAAAACGACGACCGCCAGGGCGTCTCCGGAAAGTGTCCGTACTTTCGGGGGCTTGCCGCGCAGTTCTGCATCGCGAGCACACACAGAGACGCTGACAGTTGCGGGATTCGGCGCTGTTTCGGAGCCGTTTCTCCAGGTGGCTTCGAACTGGTCCGCTTCAGGCGTTTCCGATGCACAGTGATGCAGCGGTGCATCAGCGTGGTTGGCTGAAAATGACGCTGAACGAAGACGCCCGCGCCTCGGCGCGGGCGTGACTGTCTGAGGATCGTGCACTCAGTCGAACCCGAGTAGGCTCCGCTGCTCGTTCCAGCTTGTCGGGAGTTTTGGGATACGAACGAGTCGTTCGGCCGTGAGCCCACGCGGTTCCAGTCCGGCAAGTATCGCTTTTGTGATATCCGGCGCGAGAAACGCCAGCCGGACGGTGCGCGCGACCAGCCGCTCGTCGATTGCATCGCGCATGGCGATCTCCTTGTAGCTGAGTCCGGACTTCAGATCGTCGAACCAGGCATGGGCGCGGGCGATGGTTCGCAGGAGAGAAGGATCAGGCTGCGATCTGTCGTCGGCCTTGTGCTGTCCGATGATGAGTTTCCTGCCATGTCCACAACGCTTGAGCTGGAACGCCCGCGTGATGTGATGGGGCGCCTTCGTCCCGTCCGCTCCTTTGGTTTGCATGGAATCCTGGATGTTGGTGAGGAAGCTCCGCAGCCCGAGTCGATTGATGGCGAGCGAGATGTGCTTCTCGCCGACCGTCACCTTGTCGACCATCTGAAGGAGAATGTCTCGGCGCGGGCGGAGCTTGAGCTCGGTAGCAGTGAGTGTGGCCTTCGCGCCCGCCACATCCATCTGAGCCGGATCTTCCGTGCCGATGATCCGGCAGAGCTCTGCCTGTCGTCCGAGAAGGGCGATCAGTTCGTCGGTGATGAAGCTGTCGATCTCACGGACAGGCAAACTGCCAGAGGGATGCACATAGTAGTGGAAATGGGCTCCCTTCTTGCGTCCCTGACGCGGCCGATAGGGCGCGCCGTCTTCATGGACGAGCAGGCCTGCAAGCAGCGACGGGGATTTGGCATTTGTCTTGGCACGACTCTCATGTCTGTTGCGGGCAAGGAGTTGCTGAACCGCGTCCCAGGTCTCGCGATCGACGATCGCCTCATGCTGGCCTTCGTGGACTTTGTCCTTGTGACGGATGCGGCCGATATAGACGGGGTTCTGGAGCAGCGCATAAAGCGCGCCGCGCGTGAAGGTCGAGCCGCCCCTTGCGTTGCCCTTCCGGGTAACCCAGCGCTTGGAGCGGATATCCCGGGATTTGAGGTCCTTCATGAGGCGGAGGACGGAGCCAAGCTCAAGATAGCGATTGAAGACGAGGCGAACCCGCTCGACCTCGCTCCCATTCACGATGAGCTTGCGGTGCTTGATGTCATAGCCGAGCGGCGGCAAGCCACCCATCCACATGCCCTTCTCCTTCCAAATATATCCCCTTCGAACATGGACCCGCCGGACTCCCGGAATCGGGAGGGTCGGCTATGATCTCTAGCGCCAACCTGTTACTTGTGACGCAAACAGGCTGTTCAAAACCACATGTAAATGCTGTCATGTTTCTCCGAAATACTTGGGGGGACGTGAAATGCCAGAGGTTGTCGAAGTGAGTAGGCACCAGTTTTCAATTGCCTACACGGGAGATGAGCGCGGCGCGGATCACTCAATCAGCGTGGAGGCGTTGGCCCCGGCGTTGCTGGCCTTTGGCAAGCTCTTGCGCGAAGCCAATTCAGAACTTAATGGGCCGAAAGCAAAGGCGAACGTCTATGTCGTCTCTGATTTCGAGCATAAATGTTTCAACATCAATTTTGATCTAGCTCTCGGATTCTACGAGCAAGTCAAAAGCCTCGTTCAAACGACAGAAATAAAAGACGCTAAGGAAATATTGGAATGGATAGGGATTCTGAGCGCTCCGGTGGTGATCCCTTTATCTTTTCTTGGGTACCTGCGGTGGAAAAAGGGGCGCAAAACAACACAGGTAGTTCAGCTCACTGACAAGAGTCAGCTTGGGAATGTTGTTGTTAGTGTCGAGGGTGACGGAAATTCAGTTACGATAAATCAAAACGTTTACAATTTATCTCAGAATGCCAATGCTTTGAAGGCAACCCGCGACGCATTCTTGCCGATTGGGCAGGACGGCTTTGATAAGGTGGAAGTAAGACAGGGCGAAAGTGTTGTTGCCACTATTGAACCTTCCGAAGTCGAAGATATCGTCGCGTCCTGCACTACAGCCCTAGCTGAAACAAAAGAAAAAAAGCCAGAGGTCGATACAACGACCGCTTGGCTGAGTGTTTACTCCCCTGTCTACGATGAAAAAGCAGAGAACTGGCGCTTCCGCCTCGGCACTGAGGTGATTTATGCCGACATCTCCGAGACATCAATTTCACACGATGCACTGGAACGCGGCGGTGCGCTTACAGACGACACGTATCAAGTGAGGCTTGAAATCACTGTTGGGGTGGACGAGAAGGGAAATCGCACTAAGCCTCACTACAGGGTTCTTGAGGTCATTAAATTTTTTCCCGCCAGCCCGAGAATGAGGCAGCAGTCGTTGTTGCCTACACCGCCCGTAGAGTCAGGAAATGATGAGCCAAGCGCATAAGGGGTTTGATCTTCTGTTATCCAAGATGCTCAAGGGCGAGGAAAAGCCTGCAACAGACGCTCGAACATCAACTCGGGACGCTTCCGCAGGTTATGACGGAACTCGAACTCGCCAAGGTAAGAAGGCAGATGCTTCCGTGCTTATCCGTTTATCACCCACAGGAGCTAGATGTTGATGTCAGATATCAATGAATTGTCCGACGCGGCCGTCGTGTCGCCACTCACTGCGCTGGTTGAAAGCGAGTGGCAGGGCCTGCTCGATAAGGATGACCGGACCAGCCCTGCCGAGTATCCAGACATGGTCTTGGTCACGAGAAACGAACTGGCGGGCGCGATGAGCGAGGCATATTTGCTCAACGTGCCCTTATACGTTGCATGCGACGGCATCGCCGACGATTACACGACCAGCGAAAAACACCATCCCGGCTACGTCCTTATCCCCGCCGCGCGATTTGAGGCCATAACCACCGTCCTCAGCGATAGACACAAGGGGTAGTAGTTGTGGGTGATAAACGGATAAGCACGGATGCTTCTTCGAAACCCAAACGTGCGTCCCGTAAATCCCGCGCTTGATCGTCGCCCAGAAGCTTTCGATTGAATTGGTGTGAATGGGACCGCGCACGTATTCCTTGCGGGCGTGGTTCACCGTTTCGTGCTCATAGCCATACTCTTCCAAGCGAGCAAAGGCACCGGCCTCATCGGTCGCAACCCATGCGCCGGGGCGGACGTGCTGCAAGATCGAGGGGACGACACTGCGGCCACGGCGATCCTCGACAACGCGGGTCAGAACGTTTCCGCCGCGTTCGATCATGCCGAGAACAACCATCTTGTCCTCTTTCCCCTGCTTGTCCTTACCGCCGATGAAAGCCTTGTCGATTTCAACAATGTGATCGTGGCCGAGCGTATCGTCACCATCAACCCAACCCATGTACTTGCGGATTTCGTGGCCCATGCGCCATGCCGTCTTGTAGGTGGTTCCGATCTGGCGCTGGATTTCCTTCGCGCTGACGCCGTTCCGCGTCGTCGTGAACAGATACATGACGAAAAACCAGTCCCGAAGGCTTGTGCGGGTGCGCTCAAAGGGCGTTCCGGCGGTCGGATAGACCTGATGGCCGCAGAACTCGCACTCATAGCAGCGGCGTCCTTTGACCCTGTGATGCTTGGCTTCCGCGCCGCAGGTGCCGCAATGGAACTTGTGGCCATAGCGAACTGCCATGAGGTGATCTAGGCAGGCGTCATCGTCCGGGAAGCGGGAATTGAATTTCTTGAGGGTCATCTTGGTCATGGGCGTCTCTCCTATGACCTGAATATAGCAATTCCCGCCCCATGTTTCAAGGGGATATATTTGCCTTTATCAGCGGGTGTTGACAAGGCCGGGGACGCCGCTTGTTGAGAACCCCGGCGAAGAAGCTGATGCAAACGCGGAACCGTTGCCGCCGCTGACGCCTCTTTACGTCTACAAACGGGTGGAGGTTCACGGGCGCATATGGCTTGAAGTCGGCCGCGCCAACCAGGGCCCGACTGACGGCTGGCTCAATGCGGACAGAACAGTGGAGTGGAAGCAGGCAATGACGCTTGCCTTCACCAACCCTGCCGGCCGCAAGCAGACATTGTTCTTCCGGGAGTATGGCGGATTGCAAAGCCTGATTGAGGCCGATCGACCCGAAGCGAAAGCGGCGGGACTGCGGTCGACGGCCTTGTCGGGCGAAGTGCCATCGGACTTTTCGGTGGTGTCTGTGGAGCCGGACACCTATGTCGATTTATCCGAGAATTTCTACCTGCTGCCGATACTCGAGTTCGACGAAGCTTATTTCGCGAACGGCTTTAGTACACAGCTTGTCAAGGTCGCCGCTGTCAACGCAAAGGAACGTGCGAACTTTTCAGCTCCTGAGAGACCAGAACCTCCCGCTCCTCGGGAAGCCGAAGTCACCATCGCCCCGCCTTCAGTGTCTGCACCCCATCCGGAAACAATTATTCCCGACGTCGATCCGGCCGACGTTCTCAGCCGCGTCCACAACGACTACAGGGCTGGTGTCGTTTTTGTCATCGACACCACGACGTCAATGGACCCCTACATTGAGCGCGTGCGCGATGCCGTAAGGGTGATGTATAGCCAGCTTGCCACATCGAAATACGGCGACCGGATAGACTTTGGCCTGATCGGGTATCGTGACAATCTGGCGGCCGCGCCGGCGCTCGAATATCTCACTCATATTTACGCCAACCTGGGCGACGCAAGAACGGAAGCCGAATTCTTCGATCGTGTTCGCGGCGCGGCGGCAGCGACGGCTTCGAGCAAAGGATTCGAAGAGGACGCATTTTCTGGCATCTCCACCGCGTTGAACGATGTCAAGTGGAGTGGCTATCAGGGAAAATGGGTGGTTCTGATCACCGATGCCGGAGCGCGAAGTGGCTCCGATCCACTATCGGCGACCGGGCTCGGACCGACCGAGGTAAACAGTCTCGCCCAAGAGCACGGCATCACGCTCTCTGCGCTGCACCTGTTGACCAAGGCAGGAAACACCAACCATGAACAGGCAAAGCTCCAGTACCAGCTTTTGACGCGATTGCCTGGCAGCAACGAGACGCTTTATCACGGTGTGGACTCCGGCGACGCGGACCGATTTTCTTCTTTTGTCGAAACAATCGCACAGAGCGTTGCTCTGCAAGTTGAGGTCGCCGGCGAAGGTCGCCTTATAGAAATCGGGAACGAAGCGCTGACAGTTGCGCGGGCCGAAGTGTTGCGCCGTCGGGACGAACTTCGAATGCAGGCAGAAGCCGAAGCGCGAAGTGAGGTTGAGCGCGCACCCACTGCAGTGCAGGTCGAAGACGCAGGTGCGGCCGAGGTGGAGGCACGCTATCAGGCGGATCTGGAAAAATTCCAACGCCAGGTTATGCTCGCCGGGCGAGCCATGCAGTTGGCCTATCTTGGCCGGGAAGCGGGAACGCGTGCGCCCTCCTTCTTTGAAGCATGGGCTGCCGATCGAGATATCGAAAACCCGGCCCTTGCCACTTTCGATGTACGCGTTCTCCTTTCCCGCAATCAGCTTTCCGACCTGACGCTCGCACTGCGGACTATTCTTGAAACGGCCGAACGTACACGGATGACACCGCGGGATTTCTTTAGCCAATTGCAGACGGCCGCCGCGCTTCTCAGCCGCACACCCGATCAGGTCGGTGCTGTGAAGCGGCTAGCGCAAATCGGAATCATCGGAGAATATCTGGAGGATCTTCCCTATCGTAGCCGCATTCTTGAAGTCAGCGAAGATGACTGGCTGACCTGGAGTTTTGACAGGCAGCGTGAGTTTCTGGATGAGCTCAGGCAGAAGATCGAGCTCTATGGGCGCCTTGGCGATGAGGTTACGCTCTGGGTGGCTCTGGACGGAGGAAGAATCCCGGGGGATGCCGTCTATCCGGTTTCCCTGTCTTCCCTGCCATGACGGGAGGGTTGGAAACGACCCGTTTGCTCATCATGCGGAACCTCGTAAAGACACGTCGATCTGCGGAAAAGGGACGCAGTTTCATTTTGCGGGTACCGGATATCGAAATCCGGAGAGGTCAGGCTTATGCGCTGATCGGGGCTAGCGGAAGCGGCAAGAGCACTTTTCTCGCGCTGGCCGCAATGGCCTTGAGGCCCGACATGGAAGGGCAGTTTGTCTTTCGTCCGGACGATGACGCAGTGAACGTCATCGACCTCTGGCGCAGACGAAAGGCGGATTGGATGGCGGGACTTCGACGGCGGCACATTGGGGTCATCTTGCAACAGGGCGGTCTCATTTCCTGCTTGTCGGTCCTGGAGAATATCCTGCTGCCGGCATTGCTTGTGGGGCACGACGAACGGGAGCGGGCGTTGTCGCTCGCGGCAAGGCTGGGGATTGAGGGAATTCTCCGCCGGCGTCCGGGGCAGGTATCGGTCGGACAGCGGCAACGCGTCGCCATTGCTCGAGCACTCATAAACGCGCCCGATCTCATCTTGGCCGATGAGCCGACCGCCTCAGTTGATCCGCTGACCGCCGATGGCATCTTCGATCTTCTTGTCGAGCTGGTGGAGGAAACGAACGCAGCTCTTGTGGTCGCAAGTCACGACTGGGGCAGAGTAAGGCGGTCGGACTTTGTCAGTCTGTATCACGAGATCGAAGCAACGAGAGAGTCCGTCGTTTCTACGCTGGTGGCGGCATGAGCGGCTTTGCGAGGCACACAGTAGCGTGGATTGCTGCAAAGGATGCGGCGAGTGAACTCCTGATGACGAGTTGCACCGTGCTCGCATTGGTGGCCGTTCTGGCACCCCTTCTCATCCTTTTCAGCTTGAAGTTTGGGCTGATCGACACGATGGCACAACGTCTTATCGAAGACGTTCGCAATCGGGAGGTCGTCATCATCAGTAGTACGAAGCTGACGTACGATTGGTTTGACCGAATGAGAACACGCGACGATGTCGAGTTTGTCGTGCCGAACACTCGAACGATCGCCGCAAGCTTCAACAGTGTTCAAAATCGCGACAAACGGAAAACGGTGCGTGGGCTATCTATGATCCCGACGGCGGCCGGCGATCCGTTGCTCGAGAATCTGGCAGCCCGGATAACGGAACCCCGGCATATTGTTCTGAGTTCGCTTGCCGCAGAACGCCTTCAGGCGTCGGTGGGCCAGTCGCTACGCGCGCGTGTGCAGAGAACCAGAGATAACACAGCAGAAGCACAGTTTATCGAACTTGAGGTCGTCGGTGTCGCCGCCCCGTGGGCGGAAACCGAGCCTGCGGCCTTTGTTGATCTCGAACTTCTGATTGCCACGGAAGAGTATCGAGATGGTCTTGCTGTCGAGAGTTTCGGCTGGCCGGGCAGGCAGGGTGTAGCGGACGAACGTGTCTTTCCTCGATTCAGGCTCTATGCGCGGTCGATCTACGACGTTCCCGGCCTTCGGGATGCTCTCGTCGCGGAACACCTGGATATTCGTACGCAAGCAGTGGCCATTGAGTCCATGCGCTCCCTTGATCGCAGTCTGTCCACCGTGTTTGCAATCATTGCAGCAGTTGCGTGTGGCGGTTTCGTCCTGGCGTTGGCCTCCATTTTGGCTGCCAATGTCCAACGCAAGCGCCGTGAATTGAGTGTTCTTCGTCTTATTGGAGCGCCTTTGCGGGAGATTGTGGCCTTTCCCATTACCCAGGCACTGATTGTCGCAGTTTCCGGATTGGCAGTTTCACTCGCAATTTTCACTTTCGTATCCAGAAGTCTGAACGACATCTTCAGTCATACGATCCGCACCGGCGAGTCCATCAGCCAACTCCTGCCGCATCATATTCTCGTCGCAGGCCTGGCAACGATGGGCTTTGCAATCCTGTCCTCGCTTTGGGCCGGGGTGGCGGCGCTCCGGATAGAACCTGCGGAGGGTCTCGCAGATGTATAGGTTCGGCAGCATCCCTCACCTGTGTTTCGGCCTTTTGTTGGCATTGCTGACCTTCACGGGAGCGGATGCTCAGGAAATCACCTGGGAGGAACGGGACTACAACCCCAAGGCGGCTGAGGGTGACCTTGCTTTGCCGATGCCATGTGGCGGCAGCTATGTGTTCCGCCGCGTTTCCGTGGAGAGCACCGGGTATCTCGATGATCGACGCGTCCGTGTAGGGTTACGTCAGGAAAATGTGGCCTATAAGGAGGATCCCAGATTTGAACATATTGCGGGAAGTTTCTCGGATCCGGGCGAGAGCAGCGAGCGCTATTACTATATCGGCAAATACGAACTGACCCGCCTGCAATATGCCGCCCTGCAGAACGAGTGCAGCAAGCCGTCGACGGCACTCAGACTCCCCGTGACCGAGCTATCCTGGTTCGATGCGGTGAACGCGGGCCGGATCTATACTGAATGGCTCATGCAGAACGCGTCGGATGTGCTTCCAAAGCAAGGTAGCGCAAGTGCATTCGTCCGATTGCCGACCGAGATTGAATGGGAGTTTGCGGCCCGCGGTGGCCTGTCTGTTGATGAAGCCGATTTTTCCGGACGCGTGTTCCCGATGCCCGATGGACAGCTTTCCGAGTATGTCTGGTTTCAGGGGAGCGAATCTGCCGCCGGTAAATTGCGACCGATCGGTCTCCTTAAGCCCAACCCCCTCGGTCTTTACGACATTCTCGGGAACGCATCGGAAATCACCTTCGATCTTTTTCATCTCAATCGTCGCGGACGTCTTCATGGTCAGGCAGGTGGATTTGTCTCAAAGGGCGGGGACATTGCAACATCTCAGGGCGAGATGAGGAGTGCCCTTCGCAATGAAAACCAGTTCTTCGACACCAGAACGGGTGAGGCGCTGAAGGTCGCCAATATGGGAGCGCGGTTTGTCCTGTCCGTCCCGGTTGTTGTGTCCGCCGATCGCCTGCAGGCTATTCAGTCGGAATGGAAAGCCCTGCCAGCACCAGACCTCGAATCCGACAGTTCGAGCGCCCAGCGCGAGGCGCTTGCACGGCTGAGCAATGTTACGCAGCGGACCGACGACCAGATCGTAAAGCAGCAGCTTGAACAGGCAATCCTGCAATTGGAATCCGCCCGCACGATACAGAACGACATCCGCAACCGGGCGATCAGAGCCCTTCTTCAGTCCGGCGCTATCATTGGCAACAAGGTCAAGACCGATCCCGTTCTAATCGCGCGAACGGAGATCGTTTTGCAGGAAATGAACAAAAATCTTGCCCGGGCGCAGGAGCTTTTCGCGCAGGCAGAAAGCGCTGGTGACGCGGCCCGCGCTCAGAGCGCCAGGGCGGTCGTTGCGAAAATTCAAAGCGAAATGGAAAGCCGCGAGCGGCGTATAGTGACCTTGCGATCGGATAGTCAGACGACCGTCGCGAGCTACAGCGACCTCGTATACAGCGTTTCGTCTGACTACCCGCTTACTCTGATAGCGCCGCAGTTGGAAGCACTAGTCGTAGATTATAGAGAAAAAGGTTTTGGATACCTGGTTCCGTTTGCGCAGCTGTTTGTTGGGCATGTTGAGGAGCTTCGTTCGAATGATGAAATCGAGCGTGAGAAATGGTCACAGGAACTCAGAAAAATTGGAGGAAACGATGATCAATAAATTGAATCTGTCCGCTCGAAAGACGGCGCGCTACCCGGTAATCGTCGCTGCGAGCTTCGCAATTGTCGTTGCCGGGTGTCAGGCACCCGGCGGCGGGGGGTATTCGGGGGGAGGGCTGACATCAAACCCCTACGGACGCGAAGCCGGGTTGACGCCCGCGCAGCAGGAGATGCGATCCAGCGCTTCTGCCTTCAATAAAACGCTGTGGCAGGGGGTGGCGGCCGGCGCGGTGCTCGGGGGGATACTCGGTGCCGTTGTCGGAAATAGTGCCAATCGGGGCCAGAACATACTGATCGGCGCTGGTGTAGGTGCGCTGGCAGGCGGTCTCGCGGGAAGCTATCTGGGAAGCAAACAGCAGCACTATGCCAATAGTGAGGCCCAGATTAATGCGATAGTTGCCGATCTCCGAATGAAGAACACTGAGGAAGAACGCCTTATCGCCTCTCTGGAAACCGTAGTCGCCGAACATCGTCTGGAAATGGCCGAGCTTGCCGGAAAGTACAAGGCGGGCACGGTGGACGAGTCGGTGTACCGCAGAAAAGTTGCTCAGATCGAAGCTGATCAAAAAATTGTTCAGGAATCGATCGACTCCGCAAACAAGCAGCTCGCTACTTTCACGGAAACAAGGACGTTGATCGCTGACCAGAAACCATATTCGAACCTGTCGGAGATGGATACTGAGCTTGCAGAAATGCAGGCGAACACGAGCCGATTGGCGGAACTCAATAATGAGCTCACGGCGACCCGCGGAGCAGTCTAGGGAGAAGAAAATGCGCAACTGTTTGTTAGCTGTCGGCTTGACTCTTGCCCTTGCCGCTTGTGCTACGACTGCGGCCGAGAATGACCCGTCCAAGGGCGGGTTCGGCAACGCCGTAGCGGGCGTTCTTGGCGGACAGTACGACGAGCGCCTACATGAACGGAAAGTCGAAGCAGATCGGCTGGCCCTGCACAACGCCGATCTGGAGGCGCGCAGCAATGCTTTGAAAGCAGAAAGAGACCAATTGTCTCTCGAGATTTCCAAAGTTCGAAACCGGATATCTCAACAAAATGCGCGAATAGCCGAGCTCGAGAGCCGAGTACGAGAAAGTTCGTCTATGACGGACGAGGAAAGGTCGCGCCTTGCACGTCTGTCCTCTCGTGCCGCGGACCTCCGCCAGCATGCGGATCGAATGGATGCTTATTCAACCGCGAAGTCGGCATCGGGTGTCCGTGATGAGCTTGCAGAGTTGGAGAAGGAGTCAAATGCCCTTTCTTCCGAGTTTGATATGCTTGCATCGGGTGTTCGCTAGCACCCCGCTTTGGGTCACAGGTGGCTGGGCACAGGGCAGGCGCAACGATCACGATGGCATGCAAAATCAGAGATACTTGCCGCGACATTGTCTGTTCGCAATGCTCGTGAGCTGCTTGGGTGCGCACGTTGCGAATGCAGAGGTTGACTCTGAAAACCTTCCGGAAGAAATCGGCTACTACGTGCTTGACGGTAATACTCTCACGCAACTAACGGCGCGAAAGGGCGAGGTTGTTGCATACGGATTTGGATCGAAAGGATTAATTGGGCCCGTCGAGGGCCCTGCTTTTCGGACCGGAAACCTCCGGTTTGTTGCTGTGCTTTCTCAAAACGTACCCCTTTTCGGCAATCCCTTTGGGTCATTTTCGAGCCCTCGAATTGCTCGGGTTGCGCGTATCGGCACCACAGACACTGTCAGTGCTGACGGAGGTCGGACGACAGCACCTCCCTCAGACATGTTCTCTATACTCAGCCTTGCGGGTTTGAATGTGAAGGTTGATGCCACCAGGCGGAACGTTGCGATTATGACTCTTGCAAAGCCCCTGGAGGAAGGTCGCTACGTTTTGACTCCATCAAGTTTGACCCACAGACATATTTATGCCTTTCAAGTTGAGGGGTCGATTGGTGAAGGTGTCGAGTGTGTCGCCGACGACATGCTCTTTGGCGACGGATATCCTAAGCCTTGCGCGCCGCCGCCCGGCGGATCCACTGCTCAGAATACTGGTCTACAGATTCCTCAACTACCGCCTTCCAATAAAGCGCAGAAGAACGGCCAGTCGCCTCCTGGCGAGAAAATGCCGACACAACGCCCTGCGCAGCCGGCGCCCCAAGTGCAGTCTTCCGCTCCCTCAACGAGTAGTCCTGTTGCGGCACTCTCGGTCAACGGACTGGCGGCGCGCTACACCACGCAGCAGGCACCTTTTCAGCCGACCATCAGTGTCACCGGAACCGGGTTCAACTCAATCAAAGAGATCCGGTGGTTGTGGATCTCTCCATCCAACCTTCCGGGAACTGCGATTTGGCGATCTGATGACAATTTCGATGGAAAACTTGTTCGAGAAAACGATCGATTGGCAGAAGTCAGTCCGGTGCTGGTAGCCGCTGGAGATTCTGTTGGTGTATACCATTGGAAAGTTATCTTTGTTTCCGACGACGGACAGCAGGTCACAAGATCATTCACTGTGCACTACACATCTCCGCAAGTGGTGCCCCCGCCGCCGCCGGTTGCGGCGTTGCAGGTCAACGGGTTGGACTCTACCTATACGACATCGAGCAAGCCCTACACTCCGACGGTCCGCTTGAGCGGAGAAGGGCTTGACCGCGTAACTGAAATTCGCTGGTCATGGAGCGGACCCAATAGCGGCAGCACGGTCTGGACTCCGGGATCAAGAGATTGGCCGCGATTCCTCCCGGCTTCCGACGGACGTTCTGCGACCGTGTCGCCAAATTTCATCGCCGACAACGATCCCGCAGGAGCCTGGTACTGGACTGTTGCCTTCATTGCCGGCACTCAGCGCGTGGAGAAGAATTTTTCCGTCACCTATGCCCGCTCCGCCTCTGCGGGATCGACAACCCCGGCAAGCGGAACGCCATGGCGGGGAATCGTAGAATCAATGAATTCTTTCAAGCAGTTCGATCAAAAGAAGACTGCCGATCTTGGCTTGTATGTAAGTCAGGCTTGGGCGGAAACCGTGGTCGGCTCCCTGCCGCGATGGAAGGAAACCTGCCTGTCTGCCGTTTACGCAATGATCGAACACGCCAGAGGGAGAACAAGCTATCGCGTTGGCGCTGTCGTTGATGGGCGGTCGAACTGGAGTGATAGCGTCGGGGCGATAGCAATCGCAGGGGCATCTACAAGCGAAACGAGGGTGAACTTTCTGACTATCCGCGAACAGATGGCAGCTGGGAATCCGGTGATCCTCGTCGGCCCCTTCCCCGGCGATTGCTATAATAGTGACGGAGATAAAGTCCCCTGCACCCATAAAATTCTTGCGATTGGAATAGACCCGAATGATTTTGTTATCGCCAACGATCCCTGGGGCGGCAACCAACTCAAGATTGACCCACGGACATGGCGAACCGGCAGCACCGTGACGAGCAACTTCACCATCACGCACATGAGGATGGTGGAATTCTGAATCATGTGTTCCCCGTCAGGGCCTATGGCACAGATTTGACGGTGTAGTTTAAGGAGTATTTGGTTCTCATCATAGTCACGAAGGAACGAAGATGAGAAGCAAATACTCGAGCCCCAAAAAGCCTGCCGAGCAGGTGGCCAAGGATATCCGGCGGGCGACCCGTCGGCATTTCTCGGCTGAAGACAAGATCAGGATCGTGCTGGAAGGCTTGCGCGGCGAGGACAGAATCGCCGAGTTGTGCCGTAAGGAAGGCATCGCCCAGAGTCTGTATTACACACGGGTCGAAGGAGTTCATGGAAGCCGGCAAACGGCGCCTGGCGGGCGATACGGCCCGCGCGGCAACCACCGACGAGGGTGAAGGATCTGCGCCGCGAAGCCAGCGCTTTGAAGGAAAGCGTAGCCGATCTGACGCTTGAGAACCGTCTGCTCAAAAAAACACGATCGCGGATGGGACGAAGACGCATGAGGTACCCCGTATCTGAGAAGCTTGAGATCATCGGGCTTGTCGAGCAGTCGCATTTGCCAGCGCGGCGTTCGCAAGGCCCGCGCCCGAATCCTTGACCAGGATGAGATTGCGGCTCTGGTTGCCGCCTGCCCGGGTGATCTCCAGGCGCTGGTTCTCGCGAGCCTCTACACAGGCTGCCGGATCGGCGAACTGCGGGCGATGCGGCGATCCGCATTCAACAGTGAGGCCGGCAGTCTCTTCGTGCATGCAACCAAGACCGGCCGCAGCCGCAATATCATTCTGTCCTATGAGGCCGTCGAGTTCTTCGCGGGCATAACGCGCGGGCTCGACGAGAAGCAGCTGGTGTTCCGAAGGATCGATGGTCTGCCCTGGACGATCACCGGTCATAGCGCCCGAATGCGCAAGGTCTCCGCCGACGCCGGTCTCGACCCTGCTATCGTCTTTCACGAGCTGCGTCACACCTATGCAAGCGGCCTTCTGATGGCAGGTGTATCGCCCTTCGTCGTGGCGGATCAGTTGGGGCACGCAGATTGTACGCAAGTCATAAAGACCTACGGTCACGTATCTGCAGCCTTTGCGGTCGATCAGATACGGCGCCTTTCGCCTCGCATCGCGGCCTCACCGACGGGTGCCCGGAAGACTCCAGGCAAGCCAGTAGCGCCGATAGACAGACATGCGCGGCGTACGCGCCGCGCTCCGGCGCACCAGACATGAACCTTCCCTGATCGGCGCGAGAATTTCCCTGTTTTCCTGAAATCAGTTCCCTGTTCGGCCGAACAAATTCCCTGTTCCGCTGTTCAGGGAATTTCTCGCCAAGCCCATGAAATCTTTAGAGAATTCCGGGCGAATTTCCGAAAACCATGTCGAAAAATTGCAACTTTCCCTGTTCTTTCCCTGATAACAGGGAATTTGAACCGAGGCATGTAAGGTCGTGACTGCAAACACCACCAATCTTCCCCGGAAAATCTGGAATTCGGTCTCCCGCTCCGCACTAGTGCGGCGATGCGATGTGGCTGCAGGCCTTTCGGGCACGCGCCGGCGGCATGCCGAGAAGGCGAAGGATGCTTTCGCATATCTGCGGCGTCAGCGACGGATCCGGTTTGCCGCGGAGGCGTACGCGCACGGCGACCGCGACCAGCGCGACGACCTGGTCGAGCAGGAACGTGTTGACCTCGACATCGAATTTTCCCTGTGCGACGCCGCGCTCGATGTCGCCGCGCAGATATTTGTAGAGGTCCTTGCGAATCTCGGGCAGGTGATCGGCGCCGTCGAGCAGTACGGCCGCCCAGTCGGGCGCCGCGGCAAGTATGGCGATGAAGCGCGATGTCGCGGTGACGACGCGCGCCGCCGCGTCCTCGATCTCTTCCATTTCCGCGTCGATCTGCCGGCTGACTTCGAAGGCGATGCCATAGGCGGCGGTGCGCAGAATCTCGTCCTTGTCGCTAAAGTGATTGTAGAACGTGCCGTTGGCCATGCCTGCGGCCGTGGTGATGTCGGTGATCTTCGCGCCGTCCATGCCTTTCTCGGCGACGACCGAAACGGCGGCGTCGAGCAGCGCCGAGCGCGTGCGTTCCCGCTTTCCCCGGCCGGCGCTCAATTCCTGAAAATGTCTGTCGTGCAAAAGGCGGGCTCCCGTTTCAACCGCGCGAGAATAACCGGGATAAAGGATTGACAAAAGCTGTTTTTGAGATGTATCTCAAATATGAGAATACTCTCATTTATGGAATTGGCATGCCCGCAACCCCTGTTCTGATCGTCGGCGCCGGTCCCGTGGGCCAGCTTGCAGCGTTGCTGCTGTCGCGCCACGGCATTGCATCGCGTCTCGTGGACCGGCGCAGCGAGCCCTCGACCGCACCGAAAGCCCATGCGGTAAACCCGCGCACGCTCGAGATTTGCGACAGCGTCGGTGTGCCGGCGGCGCGGTTGCGCGCCGCGGGCGCCAGCGCCAACGATGCCGGCTGGGTGCGGTTCGTCGGCACATTGGCGGGGCCGGAATTCGGCGTGCTTCCCTATGAGCGGCAGGACGATAACGCGCTTGCCCACACGCCTTTTCCGCTGACCAACATTCCGCAGCCGAAATTCGAAGCGGCGCTTGCCGAAGCGATCGCGGCCGACCGCAACATTGTCTTCACGCGCGGTGTCGCTTGCTCAGGGCTTGTCGAAGGGGCATCGGGCGTGACGGCGACGCTCGAAACCGAAGGCGGCTCCACGACCACCCTCGACTGCAGCTATGTGATCGCCGCCGACGGCGCCGGTTCGACGCTCCGCGACATGCTCGGCATTGCGATGGACGGCCCGGCATCCCTGCAACACTACGTGATGATTCATTTCGAGGCCGATCTGCGCGCGCTGACCGATGCGCGGCCCGGCGTTCTCTATTTCCTGTTCGATCCGAAGACCGGCGGTGTCTTCATCGCCTATGATCGCGCCGGCACCTGGGTGCTGATGCATCCCTACGATCCCGATGCCGAAACGCGCGAGAGTTTCGACGATGCGCGCTGCCGCAAACTCATCGAGGCGGCCGTCGGCGCGACGCCGCCGCCCTTGCAAATCCGCAACATCAGTCCCTGGACGATGTCGGCGCAGGTCGCGGAGCGCTACCGCCAAGGCCGCGTCTTTCTGGCGGGCGATGCCGCGCACCGCTTCCCGCCGACAGGCGGGCTCGGGCTCAACACCGGGGCGGTCGACGCGCAGAACCTCGCCTGGAAACTTGCCGCCGTTCTGAAGGGAGAGGCGGGCGAAGCGCTTCTCGACACTTACGAGATCGAGCGGCGGCCGGTGGCGCAGGTCAACAGCGAACAGAGCCTTGCGAATGCAGGAAAACTTTTCGATCTGCTTTTCGCGCTCCACGGCACGGACCCGGCGCGAACCGAAAAGCACTACGCGGCCATGGAAACGGCATCGCGCCCGCCCGCCGAGCTTGCCGCCGCCGTCGAAGCGCAAAGGCCGCATTTCGACAGCTTCAATCTGCAGCTCGGATATCGCTATGCGTCGGTCGCGACCATCGGCGCACCCGATCTTGCGGCCGCGTGCGATGTCGACATCAGCAACTACGAGCCGTCATGGGACGCGGGCGCGCATGTGCCGCATCGCTGGGTGGTCCACAAGAGCGCGCGTGTGTCGCTGCTGTCGCTGCTCCCCCCCGATCGCTTCACGCTGCTGGCGGGGCCGGCAGGTGCGGCATGGCGCGCGGCGGCCGACGCGACGGGCACCGGCGCGCTCACCGCCGAAAGCGACTTCAGCGACATCGAAACCGACTGGAGCCGGCTGACCGGATTGCCGGCCGACGGCGCATTGCTTGTGCGGCCCGACCGACATATCGCCTGCCGCTTCGACAAGGCGGTGAACGATCCCGCGGATTTTCTGAAACGGCAGATGGCGCAAATTCTCGCCAGATAAGGAGCGGATGCGATGGATCTCGGACTGACCGGACGCAAGGCCATCGTCTGCGCCTCGTCGCGCGGGCTCGGCAAGGCCTGCGCGGCAGCGCTGGCGCGCGAGGGCGCCGATGTGGTGATCAACGGCCGCAGCGCCGAAACGCTCGATCTTGCGGCGCGTGACATTGCCCGCACTGCCAGGGGCTCGGTGACGCCGGTTGCCGCCGACATCAATACCGCCGAAGGCCGCGCCACGCTGATCGCCACGTGTCCCGAGGCCGACATTCTCGTCAACAACAATGACGGTCCGCCGCCCGGCGCCTTTCAGCAATGGGACGAAAGTCACTGGCAGGCGGCGCTTGAAGCGAACCTTCTGGCGCCGGTGTTCATGATCAAGGGCTTGATCGAGGGCATGAAGGAACGCCGCTTCGGCCGCATCGTCAACATCACCTCGGCGATGGTGAAGGCGCCGCGTTCGGCAATGGGGCTCTCGACGACGGCGCGTTCCGGCCTCACCGCGATGGCGAAGGCGCTCTCCATCGAAGTCGCGCCTTTCAACGTGACGATCAACAACATGCTACCCGAACGCTTCGATACCGACCGGCAGAAGCAGATGGCAAAGCTCGCCATGGCGTTCAAGAAAATTTCCTACGAGGAGGCGCGCGCCGAAATCGCCGCGTCGATCGCCGCCAAACGAATGGGCGACCCCGCCGAATTCGGCGACGCCTGCGCCTTTCTGTGCAGCGCCCAGGCGGGCTTCATTTCCGGACAGAACCTGCAGCTCGACGGGGGCTCCTACCCCGGGCTCATTTGAGGAAGCGAGAAAATGGAAACGGTATTCGATCAAACGCTGGTATCGAGGCTGCTCTTCACGCTGGTTGCCGTCATGATCAGCATCGGGCCGATCTTCGCCGACTTCAACAAGACGCATGCGACCAATCCGCTATGGACGCCGCATGCGCGCTTTCATGTGGTGTGGCAGGTGTTGAGCCAGACCGGCATTTCGCTGGTCATCCTTTATCTGCTGTGGTGGGACGCCGCCGACTACCGGACCCATATCTGGGTGGCGGCGACGCTCAACTATGTGTGGCTAGCGAGCTTTTTTGCGACGCTCGCCTCCATGCCGGTCTATGGCGGCGCGCTGAAAGACGTCAACGGCATCAAGCCGTTCCGTTTCAATATTTTCGGGAAGGTCTATCTTGTCGACACCAATCTTTTCGGCGCGACCGTGCTGACGATCGTCAATACGGTCGGCGTGGTGTTGCTGACCCAATGAGGAAGAACGAATGGGCATTGTACGGTTTGCAGGACTTCTTGCCATGACGCTGCTTGCGGCGACGGCGGCGCGCGCCGAATTCGGTTCGGTCGAGATCGCGCCTGTCGCGGAAGCGCTGACTTTCGCGCGTGTCGAGCGCGGTGATGGGGCGCGCCTGATGCTCGTTTCGTCTTACGCGGGCGGCGTGGTGAGCGGCATCGACGTGACGGAAACGCTCGGCAGCGACGACCCGATCGACGCCTATCGAAGCCATGGCTACGACGCCCTGGCGGCATTGAACGGCGCGACGGTCAACCTGCCGGTGGAGGACCTCTCGCTCCCCGTGCGGCTGACGGCGTCGCACATCGCGGCCGGTACAAATTTTCCCGAACATGCCGAGGAAGCGACGGTGACGGACGGCCCCTTCCTTTTCCCGAAGGAAGTGGTTCCGACGCCATTCAATGCGGATATTCCGGCCGGAGAGGCGCTTCTTGATTATGAAGTCGAACTTTGTTTCGTGGCGCTGGACGCGATCGACCTCGATGCGCCGCCGGCGCGCGCGGGCCTGATGCTGTGCAACGACGTGACCGACCGCGCGGCGCTGATGCGGCATATCGATCCGAACGACGTGACCTCGGGCAAGGGCTTCACGACGGGCAAGAGTGCGCCGGGCTTCATGCCGGTCGGCAATCTTTTCGTCATTCCGCGCGACCTGCGCGCCTTCGCCGCAGCGGTCGAGCTGCGGCTCTACCGGAACGGCGAACTGAAGCAGTCGGCGCGCCAATCGGATGCGATCTGGGATTTCGACGAATTGCTGCGCCAGACAAAGGCGCGCGAGAACACGACATGGGCCTATGACGGCCGCATGGTCGGGTTGCCGATTGCCGATGGCCGCATCCCCGCGCGCACGGCGATTCTCGCGGGAACGCCCGACGGAACGATTTTCAAGGGCATCGACAAGTCGGCGATGGCGCTGGGCGCCTGGGACTGGATTGCCGGTGGTTGGGACCGGCCGGTCACCGCGCATGTCGTCGAACGGCAGATCGCAAAGGAGCGCGCCGCCAAACGCTACCTCCAGCCCGGCGAGCGCGTGCGAATTGCCGTAGGGTTTCTCGGCGAGATCGACAGCACGGTCGCACCCTAGAAACACCCGGCGCAAACGCCTCTCTTGTGTGCGTCCCCGCCCGGGCTACACTCCTTCCAACAAAAAATCGGGAGGATGGGTCATGGCACAGGAAACGAGTGCGTCCGCGCAAGCGGAAACCAAAGAGTTCGACGCGGTTATCGTCGGAGCGGGCTTTGCGGGCATGTACATGCTGCACCGCCTGCGCGGTCTCGGTTTGACCGCGTGCGTCTTCGAGGCCGGCGACGGCGTCGGCGGCACCTGGTACTGGAACCGTTATCCCGGCGCGCGTTGCGATGTCGAAAGCCTCGAATACCAGTACGGTTTTTCCGACGAGATACAGCGCGACTGGACCTGGACCGAACGCTACGCGGCCCAGCCCGAAATCCTGCGTTACCAGAATTACGTCGCCGACCGGCTCGATCTTCGCCGCGACATCCGGTTTTCGACGCGCGTGGCCGCGGCGACCTATGACGAGCGCGCCGGCTTGTGGTCGGTCGCGACCAATCGCGGCGACCGCGTTGCCGCGCGGTTCTGCATCATGGCGACCGGTTGCCTGTCGGCCGCGCGCGTGCCGGACTTCGAAGGCATCGATGAATTCGAAGGCCCCTGGTATCACACCGGCGACTGGCCGAAAGAAGGAGTCGACTTCTCGGGCAAGCGTGTCGGCGTCATCGGCACCGGATCGTCCGCCGTGCAGAGCATCCCGCTGATCGCCGAACAGGCGAAACATCTGACGGTGTTCCAGCGCACGGCGAATTTCACGCTGCCGGCCGGCAACCGGCCGCTGCCGAAAGAAGAAATCGAGAAGTCGAAAGCGACGCTGATGCAGGATCGCCGGCATGCGCGCACCACGGCGGGCGGCATCATCTGCTTCGAATACAACGAGACCCCCGCCGCCGAAATGACGCCCGAGGATCGCGCGCGCGAGCTCAACGACCGCTGGAACATGGGCGGCTTCGCCTTTCTCGGGGCTTTCGGCGATGTGATGGCGACGCATGAAGCCAATGATTATGCGGCCGAATTCGCGCGTGCGAAGATGCGCGAGGTGATCGAGAAGCCCGAAGTCGTCGATCTGCTGCTGCCGAACGATCATCCGATCGGCGTCAAGCGGCTATGTCTCGACACGCATTATCTCGAAACCTTCAACGCGCCGCATGTCGACCTCGTCGATGTGCGCAAGGCGCCGATCGAACGCATCACGAAGAAGGGCATCGTCAGCGGCGGCAAGGAATACGAAGTCGACTGCATCGTTTTCGCGACGGGTTTCGATGCGATGACCGGCGCGCTGACAAGCATCGACATTGCCGGACGCAACGGCGCGAAGCTCAGCGAAAAATGGGCGGCGGGCCCGCGCACTTATCTCGGTCTCGGCTCGGCCGGATTTCCCAATCTGTTTTTCATCACCGGCCCCGGCAGTCCGTCGGTGCTGTCCAACATGATCGTTTCGATTGAGCAGCATGTCGACTGGATCGCCGAATGCATCGGACGATTGACGGAAGGAAACATTCGCTCGATCGAACCGACGAAGGATGCCGAAGACGTGTGGGTCGAACACGTCAACGAAGTGGCGTCGACGACGCTCTATCCGCAGGCAAATTCCTGGTACATGGGCGCCAACATTCCCGGCAAGCCGCGCATCTTCATGCCTTATGCCGGCGGTGTCGGCGTCTATGGCGAGAAGCTTGCCGAGGTCGCGGCGAAGGACTACGAGGGCTTCGCGCTGGGTGCCTGAGGGCCGAAAAAGGGCCCTCTGTCATCGATCTGTCAAAAAACTGTCACGGCTTTGTCGCAAGCCGCATTTGCGGGATGAAGCGCGGAACTTGTCCCCGCTTTATCCCGCAAAAACATCTTTCCGCGCCCGCCGCGACCGAAGCGCGCCGAAGCCGAGCCGGACCCTTTTTTCAACTTCGAGAATAACGAACAGCGCCACGCCGACCGCGACAATGACGAGCCCGTCGGCAAGCGCGACCGGCGCGGTGTCGAACGGGATCGCCATGAAGGGCGCATAGGTGAAGGCGAACTGCAGAAGGACGACGGCCGCGATGCCGCCGAGCACGGCGGGCGTGCCGAAGAAGCCGCGCAGCGTCAGCGACGTGCCGTAAACATACCGTACACTGAAGAGATAGAAAATTTCCATCACGACGATGGTGTTGACGACCATGGTGCGTGCGACCTCGGGCGGCAGGCCGCGGCCGATGGCCCAGGCGAACATGCCGAAAGCGCCGACGAGAAAGAGGATCGAGATAAAGACGATCCGCCAGACGACATCGCCACGCAGGATCGGTTCTTCGGCCGCGCGCGGCTTCTGCCGCATCGTGCCGGGCTCGGTCGGTTCGAAGGCAAGCACCATCGCCAGCGCGACCGAACTCACCATGTTGACCCAGAGAATCTGCACCGGCGTGATCGGCATTTCGAGGCCGGCCAGAATGGCGAAGATGATGGTCATGGACTCGCCGCCATTGATCGGCAGCAGGAAGAGAATGGTCTTCTTGAGATTGTCGTAAACGGTGCGGCCTTCGCGCACGGCCGCGACGATGGAGGCGAAATTGTCGTCGGCGAGAACCATCTCGCTGGCTTCCTTGGCGGCCTCGGTGCCTTTGCGGCCCATCGCGACGCCGACATCGGCGCGCTTCAGCGCCGGCGCGTCGTTGACGCCGTCGCCGGTCATCGCGACCGTCAGCCCGTCCGCCTGCAGCGCCTCGACGAGACGCAGCTTGTGTTCGGGCGTCGTGCGCGCAAAGACCTGCGTTTCGCGCGCCGCCTTGCGGAACGCCCAGTCGTCCAGCTCCTCGAGATCGCGACCGGTCAACACATGCGGATCGTCGGCAAGACCGAGCGACTTTGCGACCGCCTTTGCGGTCAACGCGTGGTCGCCGGTGATCATGACGGCGCGAATGCCGGCTTCCTTGCACGCCTTGACGGCTTCGATCGCCTCCTCGCGCGGCGGATCGATGAAGCCCATCAGGCCGAGAAAGACGAGCCCCTCCTCGATATGCCCGGTTTCGACGACGCTCTCGCTTTCGGCGACGCGCTTCATCGCGAAGCCGAGAACGCGCTCGCCGCGCCCGGCCAGCGTCTCGACCTGGCCGTGCCAATAGGTGCGGTCGATGGGCGTGGCCTCGCCGTCCGCCAGCGCCCGGTCGGCCATGTCGATCAGCCGCTCCGGCGCGCCTTTGACGAAAATCGTGCGGCCGGCGTCGGTCTCGTTCAGCGTCGCCATGTATTTATGCGCGGAATCGAACGGGATCTCGTCGTGACGCCTGTGATCGCGCCGCGCCTGCACAGGCTCAAGGCCGGCTTTCATCGCCAGCACCAGTAGCGCCGCCTCCATCGGATCGCCGGCGACCGTCGTTTGTCCGTCCTCGTGCTTGACCTCGGCATCGTTGCAAAGCGTCGCCGCATCGAGAATGGCGGCAAGCGCCGGTGTGGCATCCGCCGTCACGTCGCGGCCGTCCTGCGTCAGCGTTCCCTCCGGCGTGTAGCCGGTCCCCGATACCTCGATATTGCCGTCGGCGGTCGCGACCGAGCGCACGACCATTTCGTTGCGGGTCAGCGTGCCCGTCTTGTCGGAACAGATGACCGAAACGGCGCCCAGCGTCTCGACGGCGGGCAGGCGGCGGATGATCGCGTTGCGCCCGGCCATGCGCTGCACGCCGATGGCAAGCGTGATGGTCATGATCGCCGGAAGCCCCTCGGGAATGGCCGCGACAAAGAGGCCGACCACCGCCATGAAAGCATCGGGAAGTGCATAGGCGCGCAGCCAGACCGCGACGGCGAAGACAATGACGGCGGCCGTCAGCACCGCGAAGGTGATGTGGCGCGCGAACTCATCCATCTGGCGCACCAGCGGCGTCTTCAGCTCGACGACCTCGGCGAGCATGCCGCTGATGCGGCCGAGCTCGGTCCGCGTGCCGGTCGCGACCGCGACGCCGACGCCGAGCCCCGCCACGGCGATGGTGCCCGAAAAGGCCATGCTGCTGCGGTCGCCGAGATCGGCGCCGGCGGCTACGGCCTCGACCGATTTGTCGACCGGCACGGATTCGCCCGTCAGCGCCGCCTCGTCGAGCTTGAGGTTGCGGGCGCGGGTCAGGCGCAGATCGGCCGGCACGCGGTCGCCCGCCTCGACCAGCACGATGTCGCCCGGCACCACCTCTTCCGCCTTGACGGCGATGCGGTGTCCGTCGCGCATCACGCTTGCCTCGGGGTCGATCATGCCGCGGATCGCCGCGAGCGCGTCCTCGGCCTTGCCTTCCTGGAAGAAGCCGATGGCGGTGTTGACGATCACGACCGCAAGGATGACCGCCGCGTCGATCGCGTGGCCGATCAGCAGCGACAGCGCGGCGGCGGCAATGAGCACATAGATCAGCAGGTTGTTGATCTGTGCGAGAAGGCGCTTCAGCGGCCCGCGCCGCGCGGCGGTGGCGAGGCGATTGGGACCGAAATGGGCGAGACGCCGGGCGGCTTCGGCGGCGTCGAGACCGCCGGGCGTACTTTCGAGCGCCGCAAGCGTCTCGTCGACCGGCAGGGCGGCCCAGTCCTTGTCGGCGGAATGCGGCGGATGTTCGGTCGGAGACATCGGTCACCCGTTTGTCGCATGGAAGTTATGGCGCATGGACATGCGCTGCCGGGATGGGAGCAATGATAGCAAAGCGGGCCGCCGCCGTCGCCGGGCCGCCGCGTGGCGCGACATTTCGCGCGCGGGCGGCGAAGTGCCGCCGGAATGGAGCGGTCGTTCCTTCGCGGGCGCGAGGCGCCGTAGCAGCATCGTCCGATGCAACGTGGAAAGCGGATCGAAATGCCGGATGTGACCGGGGCATCGCGCCCCGGCGGCGGTGCGGGCGATCCCGAATTCGCCACCGGCTGGCTCAACCGCATCGTCGATCTCGCCGGGCCGCTGGAAGAAGCGCCGGCCGGCGCGCCGGACGATGCCTCGACATATTTTGTTCTGCACAAGCCCGGCGGCTTCATATGGGTGCCGGCGGATGCCGAACGCTGGCTGCCGCATATCCGCGCCTTCGGGCTCATCGCGGGCGATCCGGCGCAGGCGGTGCGGCGGATGCGCGATGAGGCGCGGCGGCCCCATGGCGAAAGGCAGGCGATGCGGGTGCGCCTGCCGGCGGGCGCGACGATCCGGTTCAACGGCCGGACATTCGAGGATACCGCGCTGCTGGCGCGCACCGCCAGCCTCAAGGTGGTCGGCGCCGTCATCGACCGCGAAAGCGGCGCCGGGCGCGCGGTGCTGAAGGGGGCGGGTCTGCCGCGCATCGCGCGCAATCTCGGCCATGAATATGCGGCGCTGCAAGGCGTCGCCGGACGGGGCATCGCGCCGCGGCCCTTCGGCGCCGGCGGCACCTTCGCGAACGGCGAGGGACCGGTGACGACGGCGCAGAGCTGGTGCGCCGGGCGGCTGGTTGCGGGCCGGCCGGTGGCCGACCTCGCATTCCTGCGCGCGGTCGAGGCGACCTTGCTACGTCTCGTGGAGCCCGAAGCGGAGGTGACGCTGCGCGGCCTTGCCGAGGAACGCGCCGCCGAGATCGCCGCATATCCGCGTCTCGAACACGCCGAGAAGCAGGCCTTGCTGCGCCTGCTCACGCGGGTGCGCGACCGGACGCCGGTTGCCGCCTCGCGGCTGCATGGCGACATGCGGCCGCTCAACATGCTGCACGTGCCGGGCGGCACGACGCTGCGGCTGCTCGACTGGGAATTTTCGCGAACCCGCTCGCTCGGTCTTCTCGATTTCCTGCGCTTCGCGCTCGACCGGCATTATGCGGCCGGAACGGCGGCGTCGCTCGAGGCGCTGATCGACGCGCCGGCGCGGCGGCTTGTCGATTTCATGCGCGCCTCGCAACTTCCCGGCGCGCAACTGCCGTTCGGCGAACTGCTGCCGCTGCATTTCGTCATACATTATGCCGACCGGATCGGCTCCTTCGGCCGCACCTCGCCGCGCATGATGACGCTGCAACGGATCCTCGCCGGCGAAATGCGCGCCGCCGCCTAGTCCTCGACATCCTTGTAGAAGAACGACGCCGTCACCACGCCGATGACAAGCGCGATGCCGAGAAAGTCGACCCATGCCCATGCGGGATCGAAGGGCAGCGGAACGCCGGCGAGACGCAGCAGCGCTTCCGCGCCGACCACGACACCGGCCCCCGCCGCGCATGAAAGGACATGCGCGGCGATGCGGCCATGGGTGACGCGCCAGGCCATGAAGGCCTCAGGCGACGAGCTTGTCGAGCCGCTGGCGGATGATCTGCTCGGCTTCCGCCATCATCCGGTCGATCAGCTCCTTGCAGGTGGGCACGTCGTGGATGAGCCCGGCCACCATGCCGCAGCTCCAGGCGCCCGCATCCATTTCGCCGCCCTGCATGACGCGCGGATAGACGCCGCCGACCAGTTCGCGAATGTCCTCGATGCCGAGGCTTGCGCCTTTTTCGCGTTCGATCTCGACGATCTTGTCGACGGCGGCGTTGGCCAGCACGCGCTCGGTATTGCGCAAGGGACGCATGATGAGGCGGGTGTCGAGTTCGCTCGCCGCGATCAGCGCCTGTTTGACGTTCTCATGCACCGGCGCTTCCTTGGTGGCGATGAAGCGCGTGCCCATGTTGATGCCGTCGGCGCCGAGCGCCAGCGCGGCAACGAGTTGTGAGGCCGTGCCCATGCCGCCCGAAGCGACGAAGGGGATTTTCAGTTCCTCGGCCGCGCGCGGCAGCAGGATCATGTTCGGAATGTCGTCCTCGCCGGGATGGCCGCCGCATTCGAAACCGTCGACGCTGACCGCGTCGCAACCGATGCGCTCGGCCTTCAGCGAGTGGCGGACGGAGGTGCATTTGTGGATGACCTTGATGCCCGCATCCTTCATCGCCGGCATATAGGCTTCGGGACTGCGGCCCGCCGTCTCGACGATGCGAACGCCGCCGTCGATGATCGCCTTGATATATTCAGGATACGGAGGATTGGCGAAGCCCGGCAGGAAGGTCAAGTTCACGCCGATCGGCTTGTCGGTCATCTTCTTGCATTTCGCGATCTCGTTGGCGAGATCCTTCGGCGTCGGCTGGGTCAGCGCCGTGATGATGCCAAGCCCGCCGGCATTCGACACGGCGGCCGCCATTTCGGCGAGGCCGACGAAATGCATGCCGCCCTGGATGATCGGATGCTGGATGCCGAAAAGTTCGGTAATGCGCGTCTTCATGTTTGTTGCCTTCGTTTTCGATGAAAATAGGAGATGCCGGATCAGCCGGCGAATTGCGGGCGGCGCTTTTCGAGATTGGCCATGATGGCTTCTTTCTGGTGCGCGCCGCCGATCAGCTTGTCCTGCTCGACGGATTCGGCCAGCAGGATCGCGCCGGCGTCGTTGTCCGGCGCATCGTTGAGGATGCGCTTGGCGGCGCGAATGGCCGACGGGCTCTTGTCGGCGATCTCGCGCGCCACCGCGAGCGCCTCGGCATAGGGGTCGTCGCAGAGCCGCGTCGCAAAGCCGTAGGCGAGCGCCGCATCGGCCTCGAAGATGCGGCCGGTATAGGTGAGGTCGCGGATCACGTCTTCGCGCGCGAGACCCCGCATCAGATACATGCCGGCCATGTCGGGCACGAGGCCCCATTTGATTTCCATGACCGAGAAGCGCGTGCCGGGCGCCACGAAGCGCATATCGGCGCCGAGCGCGACCTGGAAGCCGCCGCCAAAGGCGACGCCGTGAACGGCGGCGATGACCGGCACCGGAATGTCGCGCCAGACAAGCGCCGCATATTGCGCGCGGTTGGCGATGCCGTGGGTGCGCTGTTCGAGGCGGCCCGTGACCTCGGACTTGTTCGCCTCGCGCTCGCCGCTCGCCATGCGGCCGAAATTGCTCATGTCGAGCCCGGCGCAGAAGGCGCGGCCTTCGCCGGAAATGACGACGGCGCGCACCGATTTGTCGGCTTTCAGCTTTTCGCCGGTGTCGAGCAGGGCCATGAACATCGCATCGTCGAGCGCGTTCATCTTGTCGGCGCGGGTGAGGCGCACATCGGCGACCCCTTCGGTTATCGTCGTCTTGATGCGTTCTTCCATGAGCCCGCCTCCCGGTTGCTTTCGGTCTGTTTCGGTTGCAAGAGTCATAGCGGCCCGGCGGACGAATACAAGGCCGGGAGCGGTCGGACGGCTCTGCAGAAATGAACCGGGCCCGACTGACGCAGCGGCACTACCCGATAGAGGAATAGGGCTGACATTCAGTCAGGTGTAGCTGGTTCTTTTTTCAGGGAACGGGCCGATTGGAATTGATCGGGACGCCCAAGTTTCTCTAAGCTTGCCGTTCCCTTGGGAGGGGGAAGCTGCGAGCGAGCGGCAGGCGTCAAAGGCAGGGATGCGGGCGGAGGGGAATGGATAGAGTTCTGGGACGGATATGGTGGCTGCTTGCGGCCAGCGCCGTCATTGCGTTCCTTTCGCCGCCGTTTCTCTGGCTTTTCGGCATCATGGATGGGGCCGGGCTGACGCTCTATCTGCAACAGGTGGTGAGCGGCACGGCAAACGGCTGCGTCTATGCCCTCGTCGCGCTCGGCATCGTGCTGATCTACAAGGCGACCGAAACCATCAATTTCGCGCAAGGCGAGCTGATGATGGTGGGCGCCTTTCTCGCCTTCACCTTCATCACCATGTACGGCTTCGGGTTCTGGATCGGCGCGGCCATGGCGGTGGCGGGCGGCGTGCTGTTCGGCATGGCGACCGACCGCGCGATCATCCGCCCCGTGGTCGGCCAGCCGGTTTTTGCCATCGTCATGGTGACGCTGGGCTTCGGCTTCGTGGTGCGCGCCGTCGTCAGCATGATCCCCGGCTGGGGCACCGACACCTATGCGCTGGCGACGCCTTTCTCCGGCGCGGACCTGCGCCTCGGCGCGCTGGTAGTCAGCCAGGATTATGCGGCCATCATCGTCAGCACGGTGGTGCTGGTCGCGTTCCTATTCGTTTTCTTTCGCTACACGAGGCTCGGCGTCGCGATGGAAGCCTCGTCGGAAAACCAGCTCGCGGCCTATTACATGGGCATCCCGGTCAAGCGCGTCTACACGCTGATCTGGGGCCTTTCGGCCGGTGTCGCGGCTTTCGCCGGCCTCCTGCTGGCGCCGGTCACCTTCATCCACACGCAGATGGGCTTCGGCGTCGTCTTCAAGGCCTTTCCGGCCGCGATCCTGGGCGGCTTCGGCTCGATCCCCGGCGCCATCGTCGGTGGACTGATTATCGGCATCGTCGAGGCGCTGGCGGGCTTCTATCTGCCCGAAGGCTTCAAGGACGTGGCGGCCTATGTGGTGCTGCTGGTCGTGCTGTTGCTGAAGCCGGAAGGCATTTTCGGCCGTGTCGTCGTGAAGAAAGTGTGAGGGCGGCATGCGTTTTCTCTTCAAAACCGACTACGCGCAGGACACCCGCCTCTTTCCCTTCGGCGGCACAAGGCGCTTCTGGGCGGGCCTCGCGCTTTATGCTGCGATCCTCGTGGCGCTGGCGCATTACGCGCCGGTGGCGCTGAGCCCGACGCATTGGCTCGGCATCGGGATCGTCTATGCCGTTCTCTTCGGCGCGGTTCTCCTGCGCCAGAATGCCGACGGCGAGGGCGGCCATGCGGCCTTCTGGTATGGGCTGCTCGGCGTCGGCGCGCTGTCGGCGCCCTTCGTACTCGATCTCTATTTCCTGAGCCAGATCACCTTCGTCTATGTCTATGCGATTGCCGGCGTCGGGCTGATCCTGTTGCTCGGCATGTGCGGCCAGATTTCGCTCGGCCATGCCGCCTTCATGGCCTGCGGCGCCTACACGGCGGGCCTGTTGCAGGCGCAGGGCTTCGACCTACTGGTGACGCTGCCGGCCGCCATCCTCCTGTCGGCGGCGCTCGGCGTCGTGATCGGCCTGCCGGCGCTGCGCATGACCGGCATCTATCTCGCCTTCGCGACCTATGCCTTCGCCTTCATCGTCGAGGAAGTGCTGGCGCGCTGGGACGGGCTGACCGGCGGCAATATGGGCTTCGTGCTCTCCGACCCCTCGATCCTCGGCTACAGCTTCGACAGCGAACAGAAGATGTATTACCTGGCGATGGCGCTCTTCGTGCTGACGCTGCTGGCGGGGCTCAATATCCGCCGCTCCTCGACGGGCCGCGCCTTCATGGCGATCCGCGATTCCGAAACGGCGGCGGAAGCGATGGGCGTCAATCTCGCAGTCTACAAGACGACGGCCTTCGCGATTTCAGCCGGCATGGCGGGGCTTGCGGGCGCCGTCTATGCGCATCTGCTTTTCTTCATCAGCCCCGAAGGCTTCACGATTTTCCTGTCGATCAACCTCCTTGTGCTGGCGGTGATCGGCGGGCTTGCCTCGATGCATGGCGCGGTCTTCGGCGCCGCCTTCATCGTCGTGCTGCCGCAATTGATCTCGCTGACCAAGGACAGCCTGCCGCCGGTCGTCGGGCAGTTGCCGGGGCTCGAGTCCGGCATTTTCGGCCTTGTCATCGTCCTCTTCGTGATCTTCGAACCGATGGGCATTCACGGCCGCTGGATGAAGATCAAGACCTATTTCCAGCTTTTCCCGCTCTACAAGCGCGGCACCTTCAAGCGCCAGAAGAGCTACATGGTCAGCGAGAAAAACCGATGACGTTGCTCGAAGTCGAAAACCTGGCCGTGCATTTCGGCGGCATCAAGGCCGTCGACGGCGTCAGCTTCGGCGTCGACAAGGGCGAGATCTTCACGATCATCGGTCCGAACGGCGCCGGCAAATCGACGATCTTCAATCTCGTCAGCCGCATCTACGAGCCGACAAGCGGCCGCATCCGCTTCGAGGGGACGGACATCACGCAGGTGCCGCCGCACCGCGTCGCCGGCCTCGGCATCGCGCGCACCTTCCAGAACATCGAACTCTTCGACATGGCGACCGTGCTCGACAACATGATGCTCGGCCGCCATGCGCATCGCCGCACCGGGATGCTGTCGCATCTTTTCTTCGGCCCGCGCACAAGGTCGGAAGAGCTGGCGCACCGGCGCAAGGTGGAGGAGGTGATCGACTTCCTCGACTTGCAGCACTATCGGGACCAGATGATCGCCAATCTGCCCTATGGCGTGCGCAAGGTGGTGGAACTCGGCCGCGCGCTCTGCACCGAACCGAAAGTCCTGCTCCTCGACGAACCGTCCTCCGGCCTCAATGTCGAGGAGACCGAGGACATGTCGTTCTGGATTTCCGACATCAAGAACATTCTCGGCATCACCGTCGTGATGGTCGAGCATGACATGAACCTCGTCAACGAGGTGTCGGACCGCGTGCTGGCGCTGAACTACGGCCGCGTTATCGCCACGGGAACGCCGGCCGAGGTGCAGGCGCATCCGGAAGTCATCCGCGCCTATCTCGGCAGCGACGAGACGGAGGCCGCATGAACAGGCCCGACGCTCCCGTCATCCTTTCGTTGCGCAATGTCGAAACCTTTTACGGGCCGATCATGGCGATCCGCGGCGTTTCGCTCGATGTGCGCGAAGGCCAGATCGTGACTGTGCTGGGCGCAAACGGCGCCGGCAAGACGACGATCCTGAAAACCGTGTCCGGCATCATGGACCCGCAAAAGGGCACGATTACCTATCGCGACAAGCGCATCGGCGGGCTCGACCCGGCAAAGATCGTGGGGCTCGGTGTCAGCCATGTGCCGGAGGGCCGCGAGGTTTTCCCGACGCTTTCGGTCGCCGACAATTTGCGCATGGGTGCTTACTTGCGCAACGACCGCAAGGGCGTCGCCGAGGATCTGGAGCTCGTATATACTTATTTTCCGGTGCTGCGCACCCGCATGCATCAGCAGGCGGGCCAGCTCTCGGGCGGCGAGCAGCAGATGCTGGCGATCTCGCGCGCGCTGATGGCGCGGCCGCGCGTGCTGCTGCTGGACGAGCCCTCGCTCGGGCTCTCGCCGCGGCTGGTGAAGGAGATTTTCGCGATCATCCGCCGCATCAACGAGGAGCGCGGCGTGACGATCCTGCTGGTCGAGCAGAACGCCAACATGGCGCTGCAGCTTTCCGACTACGGCTATGTGCTCGAGGTCGGCCGCATCGTGATGGAAGGCGACAGCGAAAGGCTGCTGGCCAACGAGGACATCAAGGAATTCTATCTGGGCCAGAAGGAACAGGGCGCGCGCGGCAAGCGGCGCTGGAAGAAGCGAAAAGTCTGGCGATAGGGATGAGCCTCACATGAAACTCTCACCGCTCGTCATTACACCCGATTGCGACACCGTTCCGAAGCTCTTCGTCAAGCGGGCGAAGGAGCTTGGAAGTCGCGTC
This sequence comes from Parvibaculum sp., assembly GCF_019635935.1. Taxonomy (NCBI): domain Bacteria; kingdom Pseudomonadati; phylum Pseudomonadota; class Alphaproteobacteria; order Hyphomicrobiales; family Parvibaculaceae; genus Parvibaculum; species Parvibaculum sp. The sequence goes on from NZ_JAHBYN010000001.1 coordinate 2,309,920, forward strand.
GCGATGCGCGACAAGAATTTCGGCGTCTGGGAACCGATCACCTGGAGCGACTATTACGAAAGGGCGCGCGCCGCCGGCCTCGCGCTGAAAACGCTGGGCCTGTCCGATGGCGGGCGCATCGCGATCGTTTCGGAAGTCTGCCCCGAGTGGCTTTTCGTCGATCTCGGCTGCATGGGCGTCGGCGGCGTCTCGATGGGCATTTACCCGACCGACACGGCGCCGCAAGTCGAATACATCATGAACGACTGCGGCGCGGAATTCTATTTCGCCGAGAACGAAGAGCAGCTCGACAAGATCCTCGAAGTGCGCGCGCGCGTGCCGTCGCTGAAACGCATCGTCGTTTTCGACATGGAAGGCCTGCACGATTTCCACGATCCGATGGTGATGGGCTTCGACGCCTTCATCGACATCGGCCGCAAGGAGGCCCGCGACGCGCCGAAGCGCTTCGACGAGCTCGTGCGCAAGACCGAGCCGGGCGATGTCGCGATCCTGGTCTATACGAGCGGCACGACCGGCCCGCCGAAAGGCGCGATGATCAGCCATGCCAACATCATGTTCCAGATCGAGAACAACCAGAACCTGCTGCCGCATACGCCGGAAGACCGCTCGCTGGCCTTCCTGCCGCTCTGCCACATCGCCGAGCGCACCTTCACGACCTTCAACCAGTTGATGACCGGGCAGACGGTCAACTTCGCCGAAAATCTCGAAACGGTGCCGGAGAATCTGCGCGAGGTGCAGCCGACGGCCTTTTTCGCGGTGCCGCGCATCTGGGAAAAATTCTATTCGACCGTTTCGATCTCGCTGAAGGATGCAACGCTGACCGAGAGGCTCGCCTATCGCTGGGCGATTTCGGTGGGCGAGAAGGTCGCCGACCGGCGGATTGCCGGCGATGCGGTGCCGACGCTCCTGCGCTGGCATTTCGCGCTCGCCGATTTCCTGGTGCTGAAAAATATCCGCAAGATGATCGGCATCGATTCATGCCGCTACATCCTGTCGGGCGCCGCGCCGATTTCGCCGGAGCTGATCCGCTGGTATTTCGCGCTCGGCCTCTACATGGCCGAAGGCTACGGCCAGACCGAAAACGCCGGCATTGCGACGATCCCGCAGCCCTTCGGCGCCTACAAGTTCGGCCTTGTCGGCAAGCCGGTGCCGAACACGGATTTGCGCCTCGCCGAGGACGGCGAAATCCTGATGCGCGGTCCGCATGTCTTTCTCGGTTACTGGAACAAGCCCGACAAGACCGCCGAAACGGTGGTCGATGGCTGGCTGCATACCGGCGATATCGGCGAGATCGACAATGAGGGTTGGGTGCGCATCACCGACCGCAAGAAGGACATCATCATCACGGCCGGCGGCAAGAACATCACGCCGTCGGAAATCGAGAACGAGTTGAAGTTCTCGCCTTATATTCAGGACGCCGTGGTGATCGGCGACCGGCGCAAGTTCCTCTCGGCGCTCATCATGATCGACCGCGACAATGTCGAGAAATTCGCGCAGGACGCCAATGTGCCTTTCTCCGATTTCCGCAGCCTGTGCCGCGCGCCGGAAGTGCTGGAGCTGTTGCAGGCCGAGGTCGACCGCGCCAACAAGAAGTTCGCACGCGTCGAAACGGTCAAGAAATTCCGCGTCATCGAACACCAGATCATGGCCGAGGACGACGAGATCACTGCGACCGGCAAGCTGAAACGGTCGCTGGTCAACGAGAAATATGCGACGCTGATCGAGGGCATGTACAAGGGAGAAGCCGCATGACATTGACGCAAACCCGGACCGCGCTGGCGGCGGGCCTTCTTCTCGCCGCGGGATATGCCCTGCCGGCGCAGGCAGAAACGCAAGGCGTCGGCCAAACCGAAATCGTTCTCGGCACGCATCAGGACCTTTCCGGCCCGCTGACCTCGTGGGGCGTGCCGGTGCGCAATGGACTTTTGATGGCCTTCGACGAGATCAATGCGGCGGGCGGCGTCCACGGCCGCCAGATCCGCCTCGTTGTCGAGGACACGGGCTACGACCCGCGCCGTGCGGTGCTGGCGACGCAGAAGCTGCTGAACCGCGACAAGGTTTTCGCGATCATCGGCGCGCTCGGCTCGCCCACCGTCATCGCCTCGATGCCGCTGGCGCTCAGGCGCGGCGTGCCGGTGCTGTTTCCGTTCACCGCCGCCGACCAGACCTACGATCCCTACCATCCGCTGAAATTCGCCTCGAACATCCCCTACGTTCATGCCATGCGCATCGGCACGCGCCACTTCATCGAGAACGAAGGCGTGACCCGCATCGGGCTTCTCTATCAGGACGACGAGTTCGGCCTCAACGTCAAGCGCGGCGCCGAAATCGAGGCGGCGGCCCACGGCCTCGAAATCGTCGAAAGCACGACCTACAAGCGCGGCGCTACCGACTTTTCGAGCCAGATTGCGCGGCTGCGCGCGGCGGATGCCGAGCTGATCGTTCTCGGAACGGTGGTGCGCGAAACGATCGGTGCGATGCAGGCGGCGCGCTCGCTGGGCTGGGACCCGATCGTTCTCTGCTCGCAGGCCTGTTACACGCCCGAGGTTCACGATCTTGGCGGCGACACGGTGAACGGCGTCTACGCGGTCAGCCAGACGCCGATCCCCTATCCCGACGATCCGAACCCGAAGCTGCGCGAATGGGTGACGAAATATAACGAGCGCTTCAATCTTGTCGCCAATGTGCAGGCGGTGGCCGCCTACACGCTGGCGCGGCTTTTCGCCGAGGCGCTGGAACAGGCGGGCCCCGAACCGACCGCCGAAAGCTTTACCCAGGCGCTGGTCGACATGGAGCCCTGGGTCGACCCCGATCTCGGCGGCGTGCCGATCGACTTCAACGAAGGCGACCATCTCGGCACCAAGTCGGGCTTTCTCGCCCAGATCAAGGACGGACGCTGGATCACGCTGACTGGACCGATGTCGGTTGAGGCGGACGGCTGAGCGCGCTCACTCTTCGCGGCTGACGATGAGTTCGCGACCGTCGATGCTGGCGCGCGTCAGATGCGCAACGGCGTTGAAGTAAGCCGACTCGACCTGCACCCTGACCGGAAGCAAGAGGCTCGGGCCGTCATCCGCGCCGTTGCCGCCGTCGAAGCGCGCGAGCCACACGGTTGCCGGCCGTAGCGGATCCTTGGCGCGGCGGATGTGCCATTCGCGGGTGAAACCCGATTTCGGCTTGTAGGCGACCTCGCAGCGCCAGGCTTCGCCCGCAAACTCGCCGGCGGCGCGCGGCTCGAGGCGGTCGGTTGCGCGCATCGAGAAATCGAGCTCGTAGACGCGCCGCCCGTCGAAGACCGGCACACGCGACGCGCAGGGCGCCTTCGTGCCCGTCAGCGCCGCATAGATCGACGCCGTCAGCGGATCGACCGCGCCGGCCATCGCCTTCGGATCGATCGGCGATTGCTCGGGCAGCATCTCAGGCTCGGCCGCGACGTCATAGGTGCCGTCGGCGGCCAGCGTCATGTCGATGGAGCGGTCGCCGAAGCGGCCCTTGTAGGCCTGCATGTAACGCTGCATTTGCGGCCCGGCGCCGGTCAAAGTCCCGTGCGCCTGCGAGGTCAGGCGGCCGGGAAACAGCCGCTCGACGAGGCCTTCGGTCACGACATTGGAGGCGATTTCGTAGCGCCCGCCGCCGAGCTCGGCCTTTGTGTCGAGCGAGAGAATCAGCAGGCCGCCGCCATAGACCTTGTAGGTGAGGTCGACCGCTGTGGCGGGCGCGGCCGCGGGCGTTGCAGCGGCCGGCGCGGCCGCAATCAACAGGGCGCCGACCAGCAACGGCGCGACGCGCCTTGTCCGGCCTTTCGGCAACCGCGATGGCAGCGATACATTCGCCATAATTTTACCCGTCGACGCCAGACCCCCGACAGCGGAGCCCGTCAGAAGGGTAGCGCGCCCGCGCCGCGGATCAAGCGGCCGAAGCGCCGCTTTCATGGGCCCGGATGGTGGCGAGGAAGATGCCCGCGAAATCGCGTAGCTTGGCCGCGCCGACGCCGTTGACGACCGCGAACTCGTCCTCGGTGCGCGGCTGTTTTGCGGCCATGTCGGCGAGCGTCCGGTCGGAAAAGATCACATAGGCCGGCACCTGACGCTCGCGTGCGAGGCGCAGGCGCAATTCCTTGAGGGCGGCAAGCAAACCCGCCGCCTCGTCGCTCATCGGCGCCGCCGCCTCGCTCCGCCGCGTCACATGCTCGGCGCGGTAGAGGAAGGTGCCCTCGCCGCGGATCAGCGCCTGACCCTTTTCGGCGATCGTCAATCCGCCATAGCCGCCGATATCGACGGCGAGAAAACCGGCCGCCGTCAATTGCCGGATCAGCGCCTGCCATTCGGGCTTGCGCCGCGCGGCGCCCGCGCCGAAGACCGCGAGATCGTTGTGTCCGCTCGCGGCGATTTTTTCGGTCTCCGAGCCGCGCAGAATATCGATCACATGCGCGGCCCCGTAGCGCTCGCCGCTCTGACGGATCGCGGCGAGCACCAGCTTTGCCTCCGCCGTGCCGTCGGTGAGTTCGGACGGGTCGAGGCAGGTGTCGCAGTTTCCGCAAGGCGCCGACGTCTCGCCGAAATAGGACAGCAGGATCTGGCGGCGGCAGCCGGGCGCTTCGCAAAAGGCGAGCAGGTGATCGAGACGGCGATGCTCGCGGCGGCGGCGCTCTTCGCCCGCCGCTTCCTCCTCGATGAAGGAACGGCGCATGCGGATGTCGGCAAGGCCGAACAGCATATGCGCTTCCGCCGCTTCGCCGTCGCGCCCAGCGCGTCCGATCTCCTGGTAATAGGCTTCGAGACTGCCGGGCAGATCGGCATGCACGACGTAGCGCACGTCGGATTTGTCGATGCCCATGCCGAAGGCGATGGTCGCGACCATCACGATGCCGCGTTCGGTCATGAAGCGGTTCTGGTTGGCCTCGCGCGCTTCCTTGCTCATGCCGGCGTGATACGGCAGCGCCCTGAAACCTTCGCCGGCAAGAAATTCGGCCGTCTCCTCGGTCTTGCGCCGCGACAGGCAATAGACAATGCCGCTGGCGCCCGCGTGACGCCCGACCGTGTCGAGAAGCTGGCGCTTCCATTCCTTCTTCGGCGAAACGGTGAGGCGGATATTCGGCCGGTCGAAACCGAGCACCAGCGTTTCCACATCGCCGCCGAAAAGCCGCGCGGCGATGTCGGCCCGCGTCGCCTCGTCGGCGGTTGCCGTCAGCGCCGCGATCGGTACATCGGGAAAGATGTCGCGCAGGCGCGCAAGGCCCTCATATTCGGGCCGGAAGGCCGGGCCCCATTGCGAAATGCAATGCGCCTCGTCGACGGCGATGAGCCGGACGTCGAGCCGTTGCAGCGCCGCCAGCATGCGCTCCGTCATCAGCCGTTCGGGCGCCAGATAAAGAAGCCGCGTTTCGCCGGCGGCGGCGCGCCGCCACGCGGCCACATTGTCGTCGCGCGATTGCGCGGAATTGATGCTGTCGGCGGCGACGCCGGCGAGCCGAAGCGCCGAAACCTGATCCTGCATCAGCGCAACAAGCGGCGAGACGACGATGGTAAGCCCGCCCCGGACAAGCGCCGGCACCTGGAAGCAGAGCGACTTGCCCGAGCCCGTCGGCATGACGGTGAGGAGGTTGCGGCCGGAAAGCAGCGTCGCAACGGCCTGCGCCTGACCGGGACGGAAGGCGTCGAAGCCGAAAACATCTTTCAGGATCTGCCGCTCGGGCGTGCGCGTCGCGGCGGGGGCATTCATCGGGGACAATATCCGGGAAGGAGAAGGCGAATCGGTGCCTTACCGTCGCATGCAGGCCACGCTTTGAAAAGCCGCGCGCTGCGGCGCCGGTCACACGGTTGTGATGCGCGCGCGGCCCGAAATAGCGGCGCAATTGTTCAATTCAACGGAAATGCCGGTCACTATGCTCCGCTACATGAAGCCTTGCCATGGGAGGACCGGATGAAGCTCAACATCAACGGCAGGGCGGTCGATCTGCCTGCAAGCGTCGCGGATGATCCGCTGCTCTGGGTGCTGCGCGACCGGCTCGGCCTGACCGGCGCGAAATTCGGCTGCGGCCTCGGCGTCTGCGGCGCCTGCACGGTGCATCTCGACGGCGAGGCGGTGCGCAGTTGCCTGGTGCCGGCGGGCGATGCCGAAGGCGCGGCCGTCACCACCATCGAAGGACTGGCGGGCGAAGACGCGGCGCTTCATCCGGTGCAGCGCGCCTGGATCGCCGAGAGCGTGCCGCAATGCGGCTACTGCCAGGCGGGGCAGATCATGTCGGCCGCGGCGCTGCTGGCGCGTGTGCCGCAACCGGGCGACGCGGATATCGATGCGGCGATGGCCGGAAATCTCTGCCGTTGCGGCACCTATGACCGCATCCGCCGCGCGGTGCGCCGCGCTGCCGCCGAGGGAGAGCGGGCATGAGGACGACACGCCGGAGATTTCTCGCGGCCGCAGGCGGCATCACGGTGACGGTGGCGCTGGGCGGCTGGACGCTGAACCCGATCCCGCCGCTGCCGCCGCGCGGCAATCCTTCGCCCGCCGACGCGCTGGGCTGGCTGCGCCTCGGACCGGACGGACGATTTGTCGTTCACTCGCCGCGGCAGGAAATCGGCCAGGGGATTTCGGTGTCGCTGCGCCAGATCGTGGCGGAAGAATTGAACGCTTCCCTCGATCTCGTCGACGCCGTGCTGCCCGACACGGCCGGGATCGCCGTGGCGCGCGCCACCGTCGGTAGCGAAAGCATTTCGGCCTTCGGCGAACCGCTGGCACGCGCCGCCGCTATCATGCGCGAGGCCTTGCGTGCCCGCGCGGCCGACGAACTCGGCGTCGCGCCCGGCGCGCTTGCCGAAACCGGAACGGGCTACGCGGCCGGGGAGCGCGAAATCAACTTTCCCGCGCTCGCCGGCGGCGAAGCGCTGCTGCTTGCCGACGAGGGACAGGACGTGACATTGCGCAGTTTCGATACCGCGCGCGAAAGGCGTCATGTCGGTCGCGCCGCCGTCACCGACCGCATCGAGGAGATCGTGACCGGCAAGCCGCTCTACGCCGCCGATGTGATGCTTCCCGATATGGTCTATGGCGCGATGCTGCGCGCCCCGCGCCTTGGCGCGCGGTTGCGCGATGCGGCCGGCGAAAGCATTGCGGACGGCCGGCTCTTTCGCCTCGACCGCGACGCCGGCATTGTCGCCAACAGTTTTCCGGCCTTGCAACGCGCGCTGGAAGCGGTCGAGACGCAATGGGATGACGGCGCGGGCGCGACGCAGGAGGCGATCGACGCGGCAATCGATGTCGACCGGCTGCTGGCGCGCGGTGCGCTGGAACACAAACTGGCGGATGGCAAGATGCCGCCGCGCGACGACTGGACCGTCGATCTGCGCCTCGACATTCCGATGGCGGCGCATGCGACGATCGAACCGCGCGCCGCGGTGGCGCGCTGGAACGACGACGGGCCTGTAAGGCTCGACGTGTGGACGGGAACGCAGGATGCGTTCTTCGCCCGCAGCGTGCTGGCGCGCGAGTTCGGGCTGAAGGAGAGAGAGGTCGCGGTGCATAGCTGCCGGGTCGGCGGCGCCTTCGGCGCGCGCGGCATCTGCCGTCAGGAGATCGAAGCGGCGCGTCTGGCGCAGGCCGCCGGACGGCCGGTCAAGGTGCAATGGAGCCGCATGGAGGAGTTCCAGCAGGGGTTTCACCGCCCGCCTTCGGCGCATCGCGTCCGCATCCGCGTCGGCGACGACGGCCGCATCGCCGATTGGTGGCATGCCTTCGCGTCGGGTCATGTGATATTCACCTCAGCCGCAATGCCGCCCTGGCTGCAAAGGGTGACGAGCTTCGTCACCGATCCGGGCGTCGCGCGCGACGCCGTGCCGCCCTACGCCGCGGCCAATCTGCGTGTCGAATGCGCCGACATCAGATTGCCGGTCGATACCGGTCCGTGGCGCGGCCTTAGCGCCGGGCCCAACGGCTTTGCCATCGAGACGGCGATCGACGCGGCAGCGCGGGCAAGTGGCCAGGATCCGCTGGCGTTCCGGCTCGCCAATATCGCGCCTGAGCATGTGCGGCTGCGCCGTTGTCTGGAGCGCGTGGCGCTGCTGGCGGGCGTAGCCCCCGAAAGCACGCTGCGCGGCCGCGGCTATGCCTGCGGCATCTACAAGCAGGTCAGCTACATCGCCGTCGCCGCCGATGTCGAGGTCGATGCGGAAACAGGCGCTGTGCGCGTGACGCATATGTATGCGGCGCATGATTGCGGCGTCGTCGTCAACCCGGACCAGGTGCGGGCGCAGACGGAGGGAAACCTTGTCTGGGGCATCGGCATGGCGCTGAGCGAGAATCTCGGCATCCGCGACGGTCGCGTCGGCGCCGATCATCTTGGCGAATACGTCATCCCGACGATCGCCGAAATGCCGGAAATCGCCATCGAGTTGATCGACGAGGATGGCGACGCGCCGACCGGCGCCGGCGAGACCGGCATCATCGCCGCCGCCGCCGCCATCGGCAATGCACTGGCCGACGCTACGGAGCGCCGGCTGACGGTACTGCCGATGACGCCCGAAAGAGTGCGCGCGGCGCTGGCCTGATCCTTGTTGCCGCCCGCGCGCCGTGGGATAAAGCGGCAGGGACAGGCGAGGGCAATCATGCGATTTGTGACATTCGAGGTGGCGAGCGCGGCGCGGCTTGGGCTGGTCGAGGGCGGCGAGGTGGCCGATCTCGGCGCTCGCGCGCTGATCGACGCGATCCGTGCCGGCAAGGACGGGCTTGCGGCGGCGGCGAAGGCGGCGGGCAATGCGCCGCGCCTGTCGCTCGACGGGCTGACCCTGCTGCCGGTCATTCCGCGCCCCGGCAAGATCATCTGTCTCGGCCTCAATTACGCCGAACACGCTGCCGAAGGCGGGCGCGAGAGGCCGGACTATCCGAATTTCTTCATGCGCTGCGCGACGTCGCTGGTAGGCCACGGGGCGCCGGTCGTTCGGCCGCGCGTTTCCGAGCAACTCGATTTCGAGGCGGAGCTGGCGGCCGTCATCGGCCGCACGGTGCCGCGCCATGTGGAACGCGCCAGGGCACTCGATTATGTGGCCGGCTACAGCTGTTTCAACGATGTGTCGGTGCGCGACTATCAGCGGCGGACGCCGCAATGGACCATCGGCAAGAATTTCGACGGCAGCGGACCCTTCGGCCCGCTCTTCGTGACGGCGGATGAACTGCCGCCGGGCGCGACGGGCCTCGCCATCGCCTCGCGGCTCAATGGCGAGACGATGCAAAGCGCCAACACGCGCGACATGATTTTTCCGGTCGACGAGACGATCGCGCTCTTGAGCGACTGCATGACGCTCGAAGCCGGCGACGTGCTGGTGATGGGAACGCCGGCGGGCGTCGGCTTCGCGCGCACGCCGCCCGTGTGGATGAAGCCCGGCGACCGGATCGAGGTCGAGATCGAGGGCGTTGGCCTTCTCGCCAACCCGATCGCCACCGAATAGAACCCCTTTACTCGGCCGGATGCGCGACCGCGCCGGATCGCGACGAGTGCCCGCGACGCGACCGGAGCGTCGACGGTGCGGCCAGCAGCACCGGCACCAGAACCAGCGTCAGCAGTGTCGAGAAGCCGAGGCCGAAAATAATCGCCGTCGACAACTGCACCCACCACACCGCGACCGGGCCGCCAAACACGATCTCGCGCGCCGCGAAATCGAGATTGATCTGCAGCGCCATCGGCAACAGGCCGAACATCGTGGTGATGGTGGTCAGCATGATCGGCCGGAGACGCTGCCCCGCCGTGCGCAACACCGCCTCGATCACATCCATGCCTTCGCGAAGCAGGCGCTGATAGGTGTCGATCAGCACGATCGAATTGTTCACGACGATGCCCGCCAGCGCGACGATGCCGGTGCCCGTCATGATGACGGAGAAAGGCTGGCCAGTGACCATCATGCCGATCAGCACACCGACGGTCGACAGCACCACCGTCGAAAGCGTCAGCACCGAATGGTAGAAGCTGTTGAACTGCGTCAGCAGGATCACGAACATCAGGAACAGCGCGCCGATCAGCGCCCCGCCAAGGAAGTTGGCGGATTCCTCCTGCTCTTCGCTCGCGCCGCGGAAACGGATGCGAATGCCCGGCCCGAAATCCTGCGCCTCGATCCATTCCTGTATCTCGCGCGTTTTTTCGTCGACATTGATCTTGGCTTCGGTCTCGCGGTCGAAGGCGGTGTTGGCCTTGATCGTGATCTGCCGAAATCCGTCGACGCGCTCGATGGAACTGACCTGCGGTTGCGCCGTGCGCTTGACGAAATTCGAGATCGGCACGAGGCCGCTCTGCGTCTGGACGCGCAACTGGTCGAGCTGGTCGAGCACGCGGTAGGAGTCCGGGAAGCGGGCACGGATGTCGACTTCGTCCTGCGCGTCGTCGGGACGGTACTTGCCGATCAGGATGCCGTTGGTGACGAGCTGGATCGTCGCCCCGACCGATGTCACATCGGCGCCGAAGCGCCCGGCGAGTTCGCGGTCGACCGTCATCACCCATTCGATGCCGGGCAGCGGCCTTCCATCCTCGACGTCGAGCAGCCCGTCGACATTGCGGTCGAGATGTTCGCGGATTCGGGTGGTTGCTTCCAGCAGCCGCGTATAGTCGCTGGACGTCAACTGGATCTGGATGTCCTTGCCGGTCGGCGGGCCTTCCTCGAGCTTCCGGAGTTCCACCTTGATGCCCGGAAGCTTGTCCGTCTGCTGGCGAATGCCGTCGAGAATGACAGCACCCTTGGCGCGCTCCTCATAGGGTTTCAGTTCGATCATCAACTGCGCGATCAGGTCCTTCGGCACGTCGCCGCGGCCGACGGGACCCGAACCGAGGCCGGGGCCGGTGCGCGTGAAGACCGTGCGCACACCGTCGGTCGAGAGCACGATGTCCTCGACGTCGCGCGCCAGCGTCAACGTGTCCTGCGCCGACAGGTTGCCGCGCGCGCTGACCAAGGCAATGGCCTGTTCCGGCTCGGTGTCGACGAAGAACTCGACGCCGTTGTTGAAATTCGAAAAGAGCACAATGGTAGCGACCAGAATGACAACGGTGCCGGCCAGCACACGGCCGGGAAAATGGATCAACCGGTCGAGCAGGCGCACATAGGCGCCCGTGAGCCCCGGCAGCGACCGGATGTCGCCGGTCTCCGTGCCCGCCAGAAGTTTCAGCACGTCGCTGTCGGCGTTCTCGGCCTTGCCGACGAGACCGCCGAGAACGGGAAGGAATACGAGCGCGGTGATGAACGAGGCGGAGAGCACGACGATCAGCGTGATCGGCAGGTAGCTCATGAACTTGCCGCTGACGCCCGGCCAGAGAAGCATCGGCAGGAAGGCGGCCAACGTCGTCGCCGTCGAGGCGGCGATGGGCCAGAACATGCGCTTGGCGGCAAGCCCGTAGGCCGCGCGGCGTTCGAGCCCCTCCGACATTTTCCGGTCGGCGAATTCGACGACCACGATGGCGCCGTCGACCAGCATGCCGACCGAAAGCAGCATGCCGAACATCACCATCATGTTGACGGTGTAGCCGGTGACCGACAGGAACAGGAAGCCGATCATGAACGAGGTCGGAATGGCGATGCCGACCAGCAGCGCCGAGCGCAGACCGAGCGCGGCCACGACGACGATCATCACCAGAACGATGGCGGTGGTGATCGAGGACTGAAGCGAGCCGAGCGAACGGTGAATCCAGCTCGATGCGTCGAGCGTGAAATCGACATGGATGGCGTCGGGCCAGTCGGCCGTGAACTCGTCGACGACGGCGCGCACCTGCGTGTTGTTGTCGACGATGTTGGTGCCGATGCGCTTGGTGATTTCGATGGCGATGGCCGGATGGCCGTTGAAGCGCGCAAAGCCGTCCGGGTCCTTGAAGGTCCGGCGGATGTCGGCGACATCCGAAAGCGTCACGATACCGTCGCCGGAAACCTTGACCGGCAGGGTCAGCACATCTTCGCGCGTTTCGAACAGACCGGGCACCTTGACCGAGAAGCGGCCCTGGCCCGTGTCGATGTTGCCCGCCGCGATGAGGCGGTTGTTCATCTGCACGATGTTGATGAGTTCGGATTGCGAGATGCCATAGGATTCGAGCTTCGCCGGATCGATCACGACTTCCAGCAATTCCTCGCGATGACCGATCAGTTCGGCCTGCAGCACGGTCGGGACCGCCTCGATCTCGTCCTTCAGCCGCCGCGCCGCCTCATAAAGCGTCCGCTCCGGCACTTCGCCCGACAGCGTGACGATCAGCACCGGGAAAAGCGCAGCGTTGAACTCGCGCACCGTCGGTTCGTCGGATTCGCCCGGCAGCTTGGCGCGCGCCAGATCGACCTTCTCGCGCACGTCCTGCAGGGCCTTGTCCTTGTCGAAGTTGACGTCGAACTCGAGCACGATGCCGGCATGGCCCTGCGAGGCCGTGGCCCTGATTTCCTTGAGCCCTTCGAGCGAGCGCAGCTCCGTTTCCATCGGACGGATCAGCAGCCGCTCGGCGTCTTCCGGCGAAATGCCCTGATGCGTGATCGAAACGTAGAAGATCGGGATCGGAATGTCCGGATCGGCCTCCTTGGGGATCGTCACATAGGCGATGAGACCGGCAATGACCATCAGCACCATGGTCGTCATGGTGGTGCGGGCGCGCCCTTGAACTGCGTCGACAAATCCGTTCACAGGCCGGCTCCAAGTGTGGCGGCGGGCATTGCCTCGACCTTTTGTCCTTCGATCACATAGTCCTGACCGACGGTGATGAGCTTCACCGTCTGCGGCAGGCCGGCAACCCAGAGGCCTTCGGGCGTGTCGTCGATCAATTGTACCGCGTCGAAGCGGACGCGGCTGTCCGCGTCCACCGTGCGGACGCCGATCACGCCCTTGTCGTCGAGCGAGATCACCGAACTCGGAATGCGATGCGCCTGGATTTCCTGGCCCGGCACGGCGATTTCGGCCGTGATGCCGGCGCGTATCGCAAAATCGGGATTGGGCACTTCAAGCTCGACACGGAACGTCCGGGTCGCCGGATCGGCCGTCTTGGCGACGAAGCTGACCGTCCCCGAAACCGTTTCGCCGGTGATCAGGCGCGCCCGGCCCGGCTGGCCGATCTTGAGCATGCCGACGCGGTCTTCGGCAACCTGACCGACGACCAGCAGCGGATCGAGCTCGACCACGAGACCGCAAACGTCGCCGACGCGCAGATAGTCGCCGACCTCGACGCGCCGGTCGTCGAACACGCCGTCGAAAGGCGCGACGATCTTCGTCTGGCTGACCTCGATCTGCATCTGCTTCAGCCGCGCTTGCGCGGCGTCATGCGCGGCCTTGGAAGCCGCCGCCGCCGTCGGCGCGCGGTAGCCCTTTTCGGCAAGCTGGCGCGAGGCGTCATATTCGAGCTGACGCTGGCGCGCCAGCGCGCGCGCTTCGGCAAGCTGGGCGTCGCGGGCGTTGAGGTTGATCGCGCACAAGACGTCGCCCGCCTTGACGCGCGCGCCTTTTTCGACCGGGAGTTCCGATACCGTTCCTTGCGTTTCGGCGCGCACTTCGACGGCGCGTTTGGCCATCGTGCGTCCGCGGATCGCAACCACGCCCTGCCGGGCGCTCGCGGTCGACGTCACGACGCGCACCTGCGGAACGGTCGTGTTTGCCGCATTGCGTTCGGCCGCCGTCATGTCGTCGGTGACGCCGTTGCCGCCGTTGAAAATGCCCGTGAAGAACCAGACCCCGATGATCGCGGCGATGCCGATGGCGATCAATTGCGAACGATTAAGTTTCGACGCGGCCTGACCGATGATATTCCGCTGGTGCTCAAACATGCGTGTGTACTTCTCTGGGGGCTTCCTGCGGCTTGTCGTCCACCGCAATGTCTTCGATCAGGTGCCGGTTGTTCTCGAGAAAGGAGACGGATGCCGAATAGACGGCGTGACCGTAGAGCCGCGCGAAATCCATGCCCGGCGTGTCGCCCGGATCCTTCGTCGCGAGTTCTTCGGTCTTCGCCTTCATCGCGGCAAGACGCTGATCGACAAGCTCGACCACGCGCGAACGCGGCAGCAAATGGGCAAACAAAACCGCGAAAAGGAATTCGGACCTGAATTTGTCTTCGGCCAGCGGCGTATGCAGCGCCTCGCGGAGGCTCTGCCGTCCCTTGTCGGTCAGGGAGTAGATTTTCTTGTCGGGGCGGCGCTCCTGCTGTTCCGCCTTGCAGGTAACCAGGCCCTCATCCGTCAGCCGCGTCAGCGCCGGATAGATCGAGCCATAGCTGGCGTCGAGGAAATGGCTGAACGGGCCGTCCTCGAACATCTTGTTGATCTCGTAGCCTGTGGCTTCGCCGAAGACCAACGCGCCGAGACAGAGCGTGGTGACTTGCATCGGGGGTATCCTTGCCGCGCCGGCCAAGGGGTGTCGCGGGCATATATGCTGGGCCGATATATCGCGTCTATATAGGGCCGATATATGAGAATCCAAGGGGTGTGCCCCGGTTTCTCGCATTCTTTTCTGTATTTTTTTGCACTGCGGCAAACACGCAACACCAGCGTGACGCGGGGGATATGACCGCCTTTCAGGCGTCCGGCGCCGGGCGGGCGCGCTGGTTGTAGAGCATCTTGCGGACCTTCTCCTGCTCTTCGGGCGTCATTTTGGAGAGGTCCATCGAAAGGTCGCTGCCCGCCGCCATGCCGCGCTGGACGGCCGGGCGCTCGCCGATCTCCGCGAGCCAGCGCTTGAAATGCTTGAATTCCTCGATGTCCTGTCCCTGCGCCTTCCAGTTGACGGCCCAAGGATAGCAGATCATGTCGGCGATCGTGTACGCCTCGCCCGCCATGTAGCGCCGGTCGTAGAGGCGGTTGTTCATCACCCCGTAGAGCCGGTTGGCCTCGTCGGTGAAGCGGCGCACCGCATAGGACTGGTCGCCCTCGCGCTCGCCCAGGCGCCGGAAATGGCCGCACTCGCCGAGCTTCGGACCCTGATTGGCCATCTGCCACATCACCCATTGGGTGACTTCGTATTTGCCGTGGGGGTCTTGCGGGAAGAACTTCCCGGCCTTCTCGGCGATATACATCATCATCGCGCCGGACTCGAAAATGCCGAGCGGCGCGCCGCCGCCCATCGGTTCATGGTCGATGAGGGCCGGCATGCGGTGATTGGGATTGAGCTTCAGGAATTCGGGGCTGAACTGGTCGCCGCGCCCGATATGCAGCGGGATCAGATTGTAGGGAAGCCCGCATTCCTCGAGCAGGATCGTCACTTTCTTCCCGTTGGGTGTCGGCCAGTAATAGAGATCGATCATGGCGGGCGTCCTCCCAACGCGCGTGATGACAAATCCCTAGTTGGGGGCTGCAAGCGCCGCCAGCAAGAGGCGGCGGTAAAGCCTTTCGCTGAAAGACGAAGGCCTTGCGAGCCCCATCCGTTCGAGAGCGGCATTTGTTGAAGCATTCGAGGGGCCGCCTTTCAGCGCCATGCGCGCGAGTTCCCGCTTCGAGGCGCGCGAAAGGCGCCCGAGCGCCGGCATCAACGCCTGCTCGACCGCGGTGAAATCGCTGCCGAAGGGAAAGAGCGGCAACAGACCTTGCGCCTTGGCGTCCGCCAGCCCCGCCGCGATCCGTTCGGGGCGGTTGTTGCGCCGCGCCGGCGGGATCTCGTAATCCGCCGCGATCTTGCCGGCCTTCTTCGCCCGCGCCAGCAACCCCGCCTGAAAGCGCGAATCGGCGACGCCGAGCATCGCCGCCACCACCTCGGCATCGGTCTTGCCGCGCAAATCGGCGACGCCGTATTCGGTGACGACGATGTCGCGCAGATGGCGCGGGATCGTCTGGTGGCCATAGGAAAAGACCACGTTCGACAAGGCCTCGCCGCCCTTCTCGCGCGTCGCGCGCAGCGCGATCACCGAACGCGCATCGGGAAGCGCAAAGGCCTGCGACACGAAATTATACTGGCCGCCGACGCCGCTGACGACGCGCCCGTCATCGAGCCCGTCGGACACGACGGCGCCCGATAGCGTCGCCATCATCGCGGTGTTGATAAAACGCGCCCCCTTGCGCGCCGCGCGCTTGCCCGCTTCGTCGCCATAGAGTTCGTTGACAAAGGACACCGGCACCATCGCGATGCGCCGCCGCGCCTCGGGCGTCATTTCCTTCAGCCGCGCATAGAGGTTTCGCGAACCGAGAAAGAAGCCCGCATGGATCGCCACGCCGTCGACCTCGCGCTTGACGATTCCGGCTTCCATCAGATCGAGGAAACATTCGACCAGCATTTCGCTGGCGCCGTAGAGCCCTTCCTCGAAGCGCGCCGTCTCGCGCGGCGGGCTGCCGAGGCGTTCAAGCGTTGCCCGCCAGATCGCGTTGTCGCGGTGCCGCAGCACAAGCCCCTGCCCGATCGCATCGCCGATGGAGCCGATGCCGACCTGCAGCGTTCCGCCATCGGGCACGAGCCCGGCGATGTTGAGGCCGATCGCATAATCGGCCGGCGTCACGGGTTCGCGCGGCGGCGCGAACAGCGGAAAGCGGAAATCGTCGCCTTCGAGCAGGAAATCGAATTCCGCCGCCGGCACCTCCGCCGCGCCGTCCATGAATGGCAGCGCGTCGTTGACTTCGCCGACAAAGACAATGCCGGTTTGTCCGCCGCGCCTTGCGGCCAGAAAGTCGGGCGTGACGTCGGGATTGCAACTGAGGCTGTAGCCGCCGCCCGCGCGCTCCGGCGGCGCGACAAGCTGCGCCAGCACATTGACGCCGCGTTCGAGGATGTAGCGCCCGACATGGGTGTAATTGGCCGAGATGTAATTCTGCTGCTGGCGCGGCGAACCGAGCCAGCGCCCGGCCATCAGGAAGAACTCATGGACTTCGATGTTGGGCGGCAGCGTCCCCTGCCGCAGCGCCGTCGCATAGCGAAGCTCGGGATAGCCCGCAAAGAGGCGCTCGGCCACGGGTTCGAGAAAGCGCCGTTCGAGATCGCTCGACGCGCGCGGTTTCTCGAGCGTCAGCGCCGTCAGGATGCTCAAGCTGATCGACGGATCGGCAATGGCGCGCGCCGTCAGCGCATTGACGATATGATTGGCCTTGCCGAGCCCGAGCGGCAGCGCCATCACGATCTTGCGACCGACCCGCGCGACAATGGCGTCTGCCAGCCGTTCGGCATCGTCGAAGCGTTCGGGCTGTCCCGGCATCGCGATTTATTCCGCACCTTCCATGGGACGCGGCCGCAAGCCCGCGCCCTCGATCCGCTCGATCTCGCTCTCGAGCCGGCGCTGCGTGTCGCCGGGCGACCCGGTGCGGCGCGCCAGCGCCTGGTAGGCGACCGGAACCACGAAGAGAGTAAAGATCGTGGTGGCGATGACGCCGGAAAAAATCACGACGCCGATGGCGGTGCGCGTCTCGGCGCCGGCGCCGAAGGAAAGGATCAGCGCCACGGAACCCGCAATCGTCGTGATCGCCGTCATCAGGATCGGGCGCAGCCGGATCGCTGCCGCTTCGATCAGCGCTTCGCCGAACTCCCGCCCCTCGTCGCGCAGCTGGTTGGCGAACTCGACGATCAGGATACCGTTCTTGGCGGCCAACCCGACCAGCATGATGAGCCCGATCTGCGTATAGAGGTTGATCGTACCGCCCGTTATCCAGATGCCGAACAGTCCGCCGGTGATCGCCAGCGGCACGGTCAGGATGATGACGACCGGATGAACGAAACTCTCGAACTGCGCCGCCAGCACCAGGAAGACGACGACAAGGCCGAGCACGAAGATGAAGCCGAGCGCGCCGCCGGCCCGCACGAAGTCGAGCGACTGGCCGCGATAGTCGATGGCGACGTTCGGCGGCAGGTGCTGGCGCGAGAGATTGCGCAGGTGGTCGAGCGCGGCGCCCAGCGTGTAGCCGTCGGCGAGGTTGGCGTCGATGGTGATGGCCCGCATGCGGTTGTAGCGGTTGAGGCTGGCCGGTCCCGCCGCCTCGTTGACGGTGACGAGATTGGCGAGCGGTATCAGTTCGCCCGTCCGCTCCGAGCGCACGAAGACATTGCTCATGTCGCTCGGCGTCCGCTGCGCGGAACGTTCGCCTTCGAGAATGACGTCGTATTCCTCGCCGCCATCGGCAAAGGTCGTCACCCGGCGCGAGCCGAACACGGTTTCGAGCGTTCGCCCGATATTGCCCACCGTCACGCCGAGATCGCCTGCATTGTTGCGGTCAATTTCGACGCGAAGCTGCGGCTTGGTTTCCTTGAAGTCGTGGTCGATATTGATGAGGCCGGGATTGTCCGCCTCGACCGCCGCGATCAGGATGTCGCGCCATTCGCGGAGCTCTTCATAGGAGCCGCCGCCGATGACGAACTGCACAGGCTTGACCGCGCCGCGCCCGAAGCCCTGCCGCATCATCGGCGAAGCAGTGACGCCCGGCAGGTCGGCAAGGCGCGCCCGCACATCATCCATGATCGCCCATGCCGAGCGGCGCTCGCTCCAGTCGGCCAGCACGATGACGGCGACCCCGGTGTTGAAACTCGACAGATTGCCGAACGAACGCGGCGCGCGCACCAGCAGCCGGTTGACCTCGCCGCTCTCGACCAGCGGCATCAGCCGGTCCTCGATCTCTGTCATGTATTCGTTGATATAGTTGAACGATGCACCTTCGGGCCCGTTGACGATCACGAAGAAGATGCCGCGGTCTTCACGCGGCGCATATTCGGACGGAATGACGATGAAAAGGCCGAGCGCCGCGACAACAAGCCCGCCGAAGGTTGCCGCCGTAATCGACGGCTTGAGAAGCGCGCGCGCCAGCACCTCGCGGTAGCGCGTCTTGAGTTTGTCGAAGCCCTCGTCGACGGCGATGTTGAAGCGGGTACGATTGGAGGTCGGCCGCAGGACTTTGGAGCACAGCATCGGCGACAGGCTGAGCGCGACAAGGCTTGAAAAGGCAACCGCCGCCGCCATGGTGATTGCGAACTCGGAAAAGAGCCGCCCGATCGCTCCTTCGACGAAGGCGAGAGGAAGAAAGACCGAAATCAGCACCACGGTCGTTGCGATGACCGCAAACCCCACCTGCCGCGCGCCCCGATAGGCGGCGACAAGCGGCGTCTCGCCTTCCTCCATGCGCCGGTAGATATTTTCGAGCACCACGATCGTATCGTCGACCACAAGCCCGATGGCGAGCACCAGCGCCAGCAGCGTCAGGAGATTGACCGAAAAGCCGAGTGCGAACAGCACGAGAAAGGGCGCGATCAACGACACAGGCACGGTGACGGCCGGAACGAGCGTTGCCCGCGCGCTGCCGAGAAAAACGAAAATCGTCAGGATGACCAATGTGACGGCGATGGCGAGCGTCTTGTAGACTTCGTTTACCGCTCCTTCGATGAAGACGCTGGTGTCGTAGCTGCGTCTGATCTCCATGCCCTCGGGCAAGCCCGGCGCAAGACGTTCGGCTTCGGCCTTGGCGGCGCGCGCCACCGTCAGCGTATTGGCCTGCGATTGTTTGACGATGCCGATGCCGACCATCGGTATGCGATTGCCGCGAAAGAACGTTCGCTCTTCGGCGGCCGCGCGTTCGACGCGCGCGACATCGCCGAGCCGCACCAGATAGCCGTCCGCGCCCTGGCCGAGAACGAGCTGGCGGAAATCTTCTTCGCTGCGAAAGCCGCGTTCGACCCGCGCGGTGAACTGTCGCTGCACGGATTCGATACTGCCGGCCGGCAGCTCGACATTCTCGGCGATCAGCGCCGCCTCGACATCGCCGACCGTCAGCGCCCGCGCCGCAAGTGCGGTACGGTCGAGCCAGATGCGCATCGAATAGCTGCGCGCGCCGCTGAGCCTGACACGCGCCACGCCGTCCTGCGTCGAAAACCGGTCGACGAGATGGCGCTCCACATAATCGGTCAGTTCCAGCATCGACAAACGGTCGCTGACGACATTGAGCCACATGATGACGTCGTCGCTGGAATCGGCCTTCTGGATGTCCGGCGGATCGGCTTCGGTCGGCAGGACGTCGAGAATCCCCGACACGCGGTCGCGAATGTCGTTGGCGGCGGCGTCGATGTCGCGGCCAGGATTGAATTCGATGGTGATGCGCGAGCGTCCGTCCTCGCTCGAGGATTGCACGAATGAAATGCCTTCGATGCCGGCAATGCGCTCCTCGATGACCTCGGTGATGCGCGTCTCGACCACGGCCGCAGCCGCGCCGCGATAATCGGTGGTGATCGAAACGATCGGCGGGTCGATGTCGGGATATTCGCGCAAGGGGAGCCGGTCGAAGGCAACGAGACCGAAGGCCACCAGCAGCATGCTGATGACGGCGGCGAAGACGGGCCGTGTAACCGAAACGTCGGAAAGTTTCATGGTCTCCCCCGCCTCCTACTGGACGACCGTCGTGCCGAGCCGCCCGAGCGTCTGTTCCGGCGTTTCTTCCTTGACGATATTGACCGTCATGCCGTCGCGCACCTGCATCGTGCCATGCGTCACGACAATTTCGCCGCGTACGAGCCCGCTGACCACTTCGACGGCGCCGGGCCGCCGCCCGCCGGTTTTGATCTCGCGCCGCTCGGCCTTGTTGCTGGCGCGGTCGATAACGAAAACGAAGTTCTGTGTACCCGACGGCACCAGCGCTTCTTCCGGGATCACGACCGCATCGCGCGGGTTTTTCAGAAGCCGCACCGTCATCAGCAGGCCCGGCTTCAGCGCATGGTCCTCGTTGGAGATAAAGGCGCGCGCCGTGATCGAGCGCGTCACGCGGTCGACCTGCGTCGCGACGCTGCGCACGGTACCGCGAAATTCGCGGCCCGGAAGCGCCGTCGTCGTCGCACGGATTTCGAGCCCCGGCCGGATATTGGCCAGATAGGCCGCGGGCACCGTGAAGTCGAGCTTGATCGGATCGAGATCGTCGAGCGTCGTGATGACGCTGCCCGGCGTCACCAGCGTACCGGGGCTGATGTTGCGCAGGCCCACCACGCCCTCGAAGGGCGCGCGGATTTCGCGGTCGTCGAGCCGCGCCTTCGCACCGTCGCGATTGGCCTCCGCCTGGCGCAGCGCCGCGCGCCGTTCCTCCAGTTGTGCGGTTGCGGTGTATTGCCGCCGCTCCAGTTCGCTGGCGCGGTTATAGGCGGTCCGCCGTTCGGCCAGAACGGCCTCCGCTGCCTCCAGTTCGGCGCGCTGTTCGTCGCGCCGGAGCAAAACCAGAACCTGGTCCTGCTCGACCTGTTGTCCGTCGTCGAAAAGGATCTCCACGACCTTGTCCGACACATTGGCGGTGATGGTGACGCTTTCATTGGCGAAGGTCGTGCCGAGCGCCTCGACCTGATCGACGAAACGGTCGATGACGGCCGGTGCGACGATGACGTTCTGCACGGGCCCCTCCTGCGCGCCGGCGCCCGAAAGGCCGGCGCTTGCGAACAGCACGGCAGAAAACGCGGCGGTGAGTATCGGCAGACGCATGAAAGCTCCGGTTTGGGGCGCGAGGGCAGCAGGGATGATCCCGTCGTCATCCGACTGAATTGTGACAGCAAGTCAAGTTTGGCCGACGTGACGGCGATTTCAAGCAAGACCGGCGGTTTAAACGCCGTTCAGGCGGCCGGCGGCGTCACATTTGCGTGTGCGGTGTCGCTCGGCGGCGCCGGCGGGCGGATGCCGGAGCGCGCAATCGACAGGCTGAGCAGGATTGTCGGCAAGAGCCCGAGCGCGACAATGGTCAGTGCCGCCGTCGAAGCTTCGGCGAGCCTTTCATCGGAGGCGAGGCGGTAGGTCCGGGTGGCCAGCGTCTCGAAATTGAAGGGCCGCAACAGCAGCGTCGCCGGCAATTCCTTCATCACGTCGATGAAAACCAACAACACGGCGCTCGCCAGTGCGCCGCGCAGCAGGGGCACGTGAACGGCGCGCAGGACGCGGCCCGGCGGCGCGCCGAGGCTGCGCGCGGCCGCGTCGAGCGTGGGGTGGATTTTCTCAAGCCCGCTATGGGTCGCGTTGAAGGCGGCGGTCAGGAAGCGCGCGACATAGGCGAAGACAAGACCGGCGGCCGAGCCGGTGATGAGAAGGCCGGGCGCGAAGCCGAGATATGTTTCGGCAAAGCCCGCCAGCGCGCGGTCGACGCCGGTTGTCAGCGTCAGGATACCGATGGCGATCATGGCGCCCGGCAGCGCATAGCCGAGCGTTGCGAGGCGGATCGAAATGCGGTTGAAGGGTGTCGGATGCAGGCGTTCGCCATAGGCGAGCAGCAGCGCCAGCGCGGTCGCCAGCACCGCCGCGACACAGGCGACGAAAAGACTGTTGGAGGCGAAATCGAGAAAGCTGCGCCCGACCAGCGGATCGCCTTCGATCAGGGCATAGCGGGCGAGCACGATGGCCGGAACGACGAAGCCCAGCAACACCGGCAGCGCGCAGGCAATCGTCGCGGCCGCGGCCCGGCCGCCTTTGAGCGTCACCGGGCGCGCCGCCATGTCGCGCGCCAGCGGATTGGCGACGCGGCCGCGGCGGCTGACCATCTCGATCATCACCAGCGCCAGCGCGAAAAGAAAAAGCCAGGCGGCGATTTGCGCCGCGGCCAGCGCGTCGCCAAGGCTGAACCAGGTGCGGAAAATGCCGGTCGTCAGCGTCGGCACCGCGAAATAATCGACGACGCCGAAATCGGAAATCGTCTCCATCAGCGCCAGCGCGAGGCCGCCCGCGATGGCCGGCCGCGCGCAGGGAAGCGCCACGCGAAGGAATGCCCGCCACGGCCGCGCGCCGAGCATGCGCGCCGCTTCGAAGAGCGCCGCCGATTGCCGCTGAAAGGCGGTGCGCGCCAGCAGGTAGACGTAAGGGTAGAGGACGAGGCTCAGCATGATGGCCGCGCCGGGCAGCGAACGGATATTCGGAAAGACGTAGTCGCCGCCGCTCCATCCTGTCAGCGCGCGCAAACCGCTCTGCACCGGTCCGGCGAAGGCAAGCAGGTCGGTATAGACATAGGCGATGATATACGCTGGCATCGCCAGCGGCAGCACCAGCGCCCAGTTGAATATGCGCTGGCCCGGAAACCGCGCCGCGACGACCAGCCATGCCGTGCCGACGCCGATAACGCCCGCCATCAGCGCCACAAGCACCATCAGCCAGAGCGTGTTCGCCACATAGGCGGGCAGCACGGTGGCGCGCAGATGTGCCCAGTTCTCGCTCGCGGGCAGCACAAGGCTTGCCAGCACCGTCAGCGAGGGGGCGAGCAGCACCAGCGCGACGGCGAGCGCCGCCAGCGTCCAACCCGATGCGGCGCGGCGTCGCGCACGGCCGGCCATCCAATCTTTTTCCGTGACTGCCATGCGGCCTTTGTGACAAATACGGGTCCTTGCGGCAAAGTAATTTTGCTACGCATTTGCAAAGGTTTTCGAGGAAACGGGCGGGTTTGACGCGAATGACGCTGGCGTTCCGCAATGTCGGACACAGATATGGCGACCTTCAGGTGTTGTCCGGCGTCTCGCTGGAGGCGCGGGCGGGCGAGATTCTCTGCCTGCTCGGACCGTCGGGCAGCGGCAAGACGACGCTGCTGCGGCTGGCGGCCGGACTTGAAGTCCTGCAGGAGGGGTCGATCGATCTTGGCGGCGCGGTGCTGGCGATGCCGGGACGCGCGTTGCCGCCCGAAAAGCGGCCGTTCGGCATGGTTTTTCAGGACAATGCGCTCTTTCCGCATCTCACGGTGGCCGAGAACATCGCCTTCGGATTGAGCCGCCGCCCGAAGGAGGAGCAGGCCCGCATCGTCGCGCAACGGCTTGCCGCCGTTGGACTTTCCGGCTTCGAGCCGCGCTACCCGCACACGCTGTCGGGCGGCCAGCAGCAGCGCGTGGCGCTGGCCCGCGCGCTGGCGCCGGAACCGGCGGCGATGCTGCTCGACGAACCCTTCGCGAGCGTCGACGTGACGCGCCGCCGCAGCCTGCGCGAGGAAGCGCGGCGAACGCTGAAAAGCGCTGGCGTTATTACACTTGTCGTCACGCATGACCCTGTGGAGGCGCTCGAAATCGCCGACCGGATCGCGGTGATGGAGGGCGGCCGCATCGCCCAGTGCGCGACGCCCGAAGAACTCTACGCAAATCCCGCAAGTGCCCTTGTGGCCTCGCTTTTCGGCGAGGCGCAGCGCTTTCCGGCGACCGTATCGTCGGGCCGCGCGGTGACGGCCTACGGATCGGTGCCGGCCGCCGATTTTCACGAAGGGGCGGCGGTCGAGGTGATCGTGCGGCCCGAAGCGGTGACGCTCGGCGCGCCGAATGGCGCCGAAAACACCTTCCTGGTCAATGACTTGCGCTTCCTCGGCCATGACTGGCTGGTGCTGCTCTCGGCTGCTGCCTCGCCGGCGCTGGAGCCGTTGCGCGCCCGCGTGACCGACCCCGGCGCCTTGAAAATCGGCGCCGCCGCCAGCCTCGATTTCGACCCGCAGGGCACCTTCGTATTCGCCGCGAAGCCCTGACTGTCATCGAACTGTCAAAAATATGTCACATGACGGCTTGGGTACGCGAATGATAGTCGTTATCAATAGTCCGTAACCCCCTCTCAGATCCGGAACCGCCATGTCACGTCTCCTTGCCGGCATACTTGTTCTCGGTGTTGTCCTCGCTGTCATCGTCGGGTCCCAAATGGGCTCGAACGAAACGGCGACACCGACCGTCACCCCGCTCGAACTCAACATCTATTCGGCCCGCCACTACGACACCGACCTCGCGCTCTACGACAAGTTCACCGAGGAGACCGGCATCGCGATCAATCTGATCGAGGGCGACAGCGACGAACTGATCGCGCGCATCGAACGCGAAGGCGCGCAGAGCCCGGCCGACCTGCTGATCACGGTCGATGCGGGGCGGCTGTGGCGCGCCGAGGAGAAGGGCCTCTTCCAGGCGGTCGTCTCCGAAACGCTGGAGACGCGCATCCCCGAACATCTGCGCCATCCGGACGGCTTGTGGTTCGGCCTGTCAAAGCGCGCCCGCATCATCATCTACAACAAGGCGAAGGGCCGTCCCGAAAAGCTCGAAACCTATGCCGACCTCGCGGACCCCTTGCACAAGGGCGAGATCTGCATGCGCTCGTCGTCGAACATCTACAATCTCTCGCTGCTGGCCGCGACGATCGAACATCGGGGTACGGAAGAAGCCGAAAACTGGGCGAAAGGCGTCGTCGCCAATTTCGCGCGCGAACCGCAAGGCAACGACACCGGAAACATCCAGGCGGTGGCGGCCGGCGAATGCCGCATCTCGCTCGCGAACACCTATTATGTCGGCCGCCTGATGGGGTCCGGCAACGCCGGCGACCGTACGGTCGCCGATGCGGTCGAACTTGTTTTTCCCGATCAGGAAGGCAACGGCACGCATGTCAATATCGGCGGCGCCGGTGTTCTCGTTCATGCGCCGAACCGCGCCAACGCGGTGCGCTTCATCGAATTCCTGACAAGCGATTGGGCGCAGCGCGCCTTCAGCGAACAGAACCACGAATATGCGGTCGTACCCGGCGTCGAGATCGACACGCCGCTCAACGCCTTCACCTTCAGGGAAGACGCGTTGAACGCCAGCGCGCTGGGCCGCAACCAGCCGGAAGCCGTGCGCATCTTCGACCGCGCGGGGTGGAAGTAGGCCTCACCCCACCAGCGGAAAGGCCCAGCCCAGCAGCGCATAGGCCATGGCCGTGACGACGACGATGGCAAAGAGGTTGAGCCAGAAACCGGCCTTGGCCATTTGCGGGATCGTAACATGGCCGGCGCCGAAGACGACGGCGTTGGGCGGCGTCGCGACCGGCAGCATGAAGGCGCAGCTCGCGGCGAGCGCGGCGGGCGCGCAGAGGAGGAGCGGGTGGATGCCCGCACCGACCGCGACACCGGCCAAGAGCGGCACCATGGCGGCCGTCGTCGCGATGTTGCTGGTGAGTTCGGTCAGGAAGACGATGGTGGCGACGATCAGCAGGATGACGAGGATCGCGGGCAGGCCCGCCGCCGCGCCGAGGCCGCCGGCAAGCCAGAGCGCAAGCCCCGTCGAACCGAATGCGGCGGCGAGGCTCAAGCCCCCGCCGAATAGCAGCAGCAATCCGTAAGGCACGCGGGCCGCATGTTCCCAGTTGAGCGCCGGCTTGCCTCCGCCCGCCGGTATGATGAACAGCGCCAGCGCCGCAAGGATCGCGATGACGGTGTCGGACAGGTTCGGGATGACGGTCGCGATCAGCGGTTGCGCGATCCAGGCAAGGGCGGCGAGCGCGAAAACCACGGCGACGGTTTTTTCGGGCCGCCGGATCGGGCCGAGATCGTCAAGCGCCCGGCCGAGCGTCGCGGCGACGCCGGCAATGGGCCGCCCGTCGAGACGGAAGGCGAGGCGCGTCAATGTGAGCCAGCAGCAGGCAAGCATGACGAGCGACAGGGGCAGGGCGAACATCATCCACTGCGCAAAGCCGATTTCGAGGCCGTGTTCCTGCGCCATGTAGCCGGCGAGAAAGGCGTTGGGCGGCGTGCCGATCAGGGTGGCGATGCCGCCGATGCTGGCGCCATAGGCGACCGCGAGCAAGAGCGCCACGTCGAGCCCGCCGCGCGGCGCGTGAACGCCGTCATCCGCAACGGTGATTGCGATGACCGACATCGCGATCGGCACCATCATCACGGCGGTCGCGGTGTTCGAGACCCACATCGAGAGGAAGGCGGCGGTCAGCATGAAGCCGCCGACAAGCTGGCGCGCGCCGGTACCGGTGCGCGCCAACACATGGAGCGCGATGCGTTCGTGAAGGCCGGTCGCCTGCATCGCGGCGGCGATCAGGAAGCCGCCGAGAAAAAGAAAGATGATCGGGTTGGCGTAAGGCGCGGCCGCGGCGCCGATGGTGGCGATGCCGAGCAGCGGAAAGCCGACAAGCGGCAGCAGGCCGGTCGCATAGACCGGGATCGCTTCCGTCACCCACCAGATCGCCATCAGCGCGACCAGCGCCGCGAGCCGCCAGCCCTCTGGCGAAAGCCCGTCCGGCGCCGGCAGCGCCAGCATCAGCCCGGAAACGGCAAGGCCGGCGACAATGGCTTTCGGATTGTAGGAGACGCGCTCGGCCTCTGTCGTCTCCGTCGTCACGCCCCGCCCCCGCTCAAACCGTCAATTGTCCCGACAGTCTTGCAAAAGCGGACGCGGCATCCAAGCGGCGATTTGGCAAGCGCCGATTTGGCGACAGCCTATTCGACGGCCTCACGCTCGGGGACCGCCGCAAGGTTCGTTTCGGCAAACTCCCAGTTGATGAGATTGTCGAGAAAGGCGTCGATATAGGCGGCGCGCTTGTGCTGGTAGTCGAGGTAATAGCTGTGCTCCCAGACATCGGTTGTGAGCAGCGGCACGTCGCGCGTGCCGGCGATCGGCGTTTGCGCATTGGCGGTGGCCTGGATTTTCAGCTTGCCCTCGGCGCCGAGCACCAGCCAGCAATAGCCCGAGCCGAACTGACCGGTCGCCATCTCCTTGAAGCTGTCGCGGAATTTTTTGTAGCCGCCGAGATCGCGGTCGATTCGCTCGCCAATAAGGCCCTTCGGCCGGCCGCCGCCCTTCGGTGTCATCGAGCGCCAGTAGAAGTCGTGGTTCCAGACCTGCGCAGCGTTGTTGAAGAGGCTCTGCTGTGCGGCGTCGTTCGCCACTTTGCGGATCAGCGGCACCAGCGCAAGATCGTCGAGTTCGGTACCCTCGATCGCCTTGTTGGTCTTGTCGACATATCCCTTGTGATGTTTGCCGTAGTGAAAGGAAAGCGTCTTCGCGGAAATATGCGGCGCGAGCGCATCTTCCTCATAGGGAAGCGGAGGGAGTTCGAGCATGGTCCGGGTTCCTTATCCTTCCAGTGCGTGCCCCGTTTGCGCCTCCCTTTGTCAGGTTGACCGGCGATGCGGTGATTTCAAGGCAGGGCGGCGCCTCCGTTCGCATAACCCTCGGGAAATGAGGGATTTCGCAGGCAGTTCCGCGACTTGCAACATAATCGGCGAATCCCCACATAGTTACCAACGGCGCCGGAAACGGGCCGGAATGCAAAGTCGCTTGGCGAACAGGACTTTGGAGACAAGGCGCATGATCCAGTTCAACAGCCCGTTCCTACTGGGCTTCGAGCAGATGGAACGGTTGCTCGAACGGGCCACGAAGGCCTCCGACGGCTATCCGCCCTACAATGTCGAACAGCTCGCCGCGACGGCGGGCGAGGCGCTTCGGATCACGCTGGCGGTCGCCGGATTTTCGCGCGACGAGCTTTCCGTGACGGTCGAGAACAACGAACTCGTCATTCGCGGGCGGCAGCGCGACGAGGAAGGCCGCACCTATCTGCATCGCGGCATCGCGGCACGGCAGTTTCAGCGCGCCTTCGTGCTGGCCGACGGCATGGAGGTGACGGGCGCGGTTCTCGAGAACGGCTTGCTGAAAGTCGATCTCGCGCGGCCGGAGCCGCAAAAGACCGTGCGGCGGATCGAGATTGTCGAAGAGGCGCCCGAGACCGTTCGCCGCCCGCAGCGCGCCGAGCGCCGCGCCGAGGCGACGGAGTGAGCCCTTTGCTTCGTTAGTGAAGGAAGGGCGGAAAGGAGTGAGTATCATGCGTAACGAAACCGACAACGAGGCGTTCGAGAACGAGGTCGAGACCTCGGGCTGGGGCACAAAGGATTTCCGCGGACTGACGCCGGAAATGTTCGCCAATATCGGCGTTCCGAACATCGTCTATGTCCGCGAAGTGCTGGCCGGCGAAATCGAGAGCGAGATCGGCGACGAGCTGAACATCCCCGCCGACACCCGGCTCTATGCGGTGCATGCCGCCAATGGCCAGCGCATGGCCGTGCTCGATAATCGCGACGCGGCCTTTGCCGGCGCGCGGCAATACGACCTGGAACCTGTCAGCGTGCATTGAGGGGGATGTGCGCCCGTCTTGCCAAACCCAAAAAAAAGCCCCGCTCGCGAGAGCGGGGCTTTTTATTTGTGAACGGACGAAACCTACGCGGCGCTGGTCGCGGCCGGTTCGGTGAGGATCGCGAAGAGGGCGGCGGCGTCTTCCGACGCGCGCAGCTTTTCGACGACGGCCGGATTGCGAAGGAGGCGCGAAATGCGTGCCAGCGCCTTCAGGTGATCGGCGCCCGCGCCCTCCGGCGCCAGCAGCAGGAACATCAGATCGACGGGCTGGTCGTCGACGGATTCGAAATCCACGGGCGTGTCGAGACGCGCGAAAAGTCCGTGGAGCCGGTCGAGCTCGCCGAGCTTGCCATGCGGAATGGCGATGCCCTGGCCGACGCCGGTCGAACCGAGACGTTCGCGCTCCAGCAGCGTTTCGAAAATGGCGCGCTCCGAGAGGCCCGTGATTTTTGCGGCGCGTTCGGCGAGTTCCTGCAGCGCCTGCTTTTTGCTGGTGACCTTGAGGTGGGCGATCACCCCCTCCGGCTGCACCAGATCTTCAAGCTCCATGGTCCGGGTCCTGTTTTGCGGGGCGGCAGTCTGAACGGCGCGCGGGCCCATGCGGCGTGCATGAGGCGCGGATACCGTCCGGGATGCCCCGGCTATGGTCGGGTTCGCTTTCAGTTCTTCAAGCCTTCTGAGCGTCGCGCGCGACGTCGCGACCGGTATCGATCCAGCCGATATTTCCGTCGGTGCGGCGATAGACGAGATTGAGACCGCCGTCGCCGCGTGTGCGGAAGACGACGACCGGTACGTCGGAAAGGTCCATCTGCATCACGGCGTCGCCGACGGACAGGACCGGCACGGCGGTCGTTCCCTCGGCGATGATGACGGGCTGCGCGTCTTCCGGCATTTCCTCAAGCTCGTCTCCCGCCTCGATGACGAAAGAGGGAAAGCTCTCGGCCGGCAGCGGCGCCTTGTTGTTGTTATTGTGATTCTTCAGCTTGCGCTTGTAGCGGCGCAGACGCTTTTCGAGGCGCTCCAGCGCGGCCTCGAACGAGGCATAGACTTCGTTGGCGGCGCCTTGCGCGTTGACGCGCATGCCGGAACTCAGATGCGCCGACGCATCGGCGCGAAACTCGTGGCCCTGTTTGCTGAACGTGACCTGGCCGTCCACCGGGCGATCGAAATATTTCGTCACTGCGGCCTGGAGCCGCTCGGTCGCATGAGTGCGGAGCGCATCTCCAACATCGAGATGATGACCGCTGACCTGAACCTGCATGAATGACCTTCCCGGGTCGCTACGCTACAAACGACGGTTGCTTGATGGGGTTGCCCGGACCCGGCGCGTTCCGGAAACCGTTTGCTCCGTGATCCACCGCCTCGCCCCGGAAATGGCCCGGGGGTCTTTTGAGCGAGGGGAAACTAGTGGGCTGCATCATGGGTGTCAACCGGATGCCGGCCGGATGCCGGAACGGGGCGGAAACCCCTTGTCTTTCAATAATATATAGCTCGTTTGGGGGGTCTTTGAAGAGGGCGGGCCCGACTCACGCATAGGCCTTTTTTTCGCGCCGGCGCTGCACCGAAGACGGAATGTTGAGTGCTTCCCGGTACTTGGCGACCGTGCGCCGCGCAATGTCGACGCCCTGGCCCTTCAGGATGTCGACAATATTGTCGTCGGAAAGCACGGCGTCCGACAATTCGCGGTCGATCAGCTCCTTGATGCGGTGGCGCACGGCTTCCGCCGAATGCGCGGCGCCGCCTTCCGACGAGGCGATCGAGGAGGTGAAGAAATACTTCATCTCGAAAATGCCGCGCGGCGTCGCGATGTACTTGTTGGCGGTGACGCGGCTGACCGTCGATTCATGCATCGAGATCGCTTCGGCGATGGTCTTGAGATTGAGCGGCTTCAGGTGCTGGACGCCGTGCACCAGGAAGCCGTCCTGCTGGCGCACGATTTCGGATGCGACCTTCAGGATCGTGCGCGCCCGCTGGTCGAGGCTCTTGACCAGCCAGTTGGCGTTGTTGAGGCATTCGGAGAGATAGGCTTTCGCCGTCGGATCGTGCGAGAGCTTGGACACTTCCGAATAATATTGCTGGTTGATCAGCACGCGCGGCAGCGTTTCGGTGTTGAGTTCGATGCCCCAGCCGCCGTCGGAACGCGCGCGCACAAAGACGTCCGGAATGACCGGCACCACCGGCTCGCCGCCAAAGGCAAGGCCCGGCTTCGGATTGCAGGTGCGGATGTCCTCGATCATCGAGGCGATGTCCTCGCGGTCGGCGCCGGTGAGCTTCATCAGCATGTCGAAATCGCGCCGCGCGAAAAGTTCGAGATTGTCGAGAAAGGCCTGCATCGCCGGATCGAGCCGGTTGCGTTCGGCAAGCTGCAGCGCGAGGCACTCTTTCAGGTTGCGCGCGCAGATGCCGGTCGGCTCGAACGTCTGCAACACGCCGAGCACCGCCTCGACATCCTCGATGTCGACGCCGAGACGTTCGGCGGCTTCGGCGAGATCGGCGGTCATGTAGCCGGCCTCGTTGACCTGGTCGATCAGGAAGGCGCCGATCATGCGGTCGCCCGGCGTCTTCAGCGCCATCATCATCTGGTCGGTCAGATGTTCGGCAAGCGTCGCCTCGCGGGTCAGCGTCGCGGCGAAATCGTAGTCGCCGTCGCCGCTGCCGCCACCGCCGCTGGTGCGCATGTTCTGCCAGTCGGAGCCTTGCGCGCCCGGCGTTTCGGCCGCGGCCGTGTCGTTCTGCGCGTCGGCGCGCGACTGGTCGGCATAGACATTGTCGTAATCGGTATCGAGGTCGCCGCCGCGATCCGGCAACGGACCGTCATCGGCCAGCGTCAGCGAGGTCTCGGCCGTCGTCACCTGTTCATGGCTTTCCGCCGGCGCCTCGCGTTCGCCCGCCCGGTCGGCCTCGGCGACGCCGTTTTCAAGCAGCGGATTGCGCTCGAGTTCCTGATCGACATATTCGGCGAGTTCGAGATTTGAGAGCTGCAGCAGCTTGATGGCCTGCTGGAGCTGCGGCGTCATGACCAGGGACTGGCCCTGGCGCATTTCGAGTCGCGGTGCGAGCGCCATGCTGGATGCCCCCTCCCCGCGCCCTAGAGACTGAACCGCTCGCCGAGATAGAGCCGGCGTACATCTTCGTTGCCCACGATGTCGGAGGGCTCGCCCTCCATGAGCACCGCGCCGTCATGGATGATGACGGCATGGTCGATGAGTTCCAGCGTCTCGCGAACATTGTGGTCGGTGATCAGCACGCCGATGCCGCGATCCTTCAGATGCGCGACGAGATCGCGGATGTCGCCGATGGCGATCGGATCGATGCCGGCAAAGGGCTCGTCGAGCAGCATGAAGGAGGGCTGCGTGGCCAGCGCGCGCGCAATCTCGACGCGCCGGCGCTCGCCGCCTGAAAGCGCGACGGCGGGCGTGCGCCGGAGATGGGTGATCGAGAATTCGGCCAGGAGGTCGTCGAGTTCGGCCTCGCGGCGGTCGCGGTCGGGCTCGACCACTTCGAGGACGGCGCGGATATTCTGTTCGACCGTCATGCCGCGGAAGATCGAGGCCTCCTGCGGCAGGTAGCCGATGCCGCGGCGCGCGCGGCGATACATCGGCAGGCTGGTGACGTCCTGCCCGTCGAGCATGACCGAGCCGTAATCGGGCTGGATCAGCCCGGTGATCATGTAGAAAACAGTGGTTTTACCGGCGCCGTTGGGACCCAGCAGGCCGACGGCCTCGCCACGCTGCACATGGAAGCTGACGCTGCGAACGACCGGCCGCCCCTTGAAGCTCTTGCCGATTTTTTCGACCCAGAGCCCCGGATTGTCGGCGACAAGATGCGGACGCGAATCCGCGCCGCCCGCCTCGTTTCCCAGCCCCGTTTCGCCCGTCATAGGGTCCCCACTCCGTCAATCCATGCCATCAAACGTACTTGGCATTAAAATTGTATGAAGTGAAGCAATTAACCAAGGCTTTTTGGGAGAGATCAGCTCCCGTCGGGGTGAAAAAGACCGCGAACCCGGCCCGTTCCGCCGCTTGCCGCATCGCCGCCGCCCGAGACGCGCGCCCGCCCGCTGTTCAGATCGACATGGAGTTTCGAGCCGCGGATAACGTTTTCGCCCTGCCGGAGCACGACGCTGTCGCCCATCTCGATCCGCCGCGTGTCGACGTGATAATCGGCCCATTGGCCGCTGGCCGACTGGTCGTCGGGCGCCGAGATGTGAACATTGCCGGTCGCCCTGATCCGCTCGATGCCCGAACCGCCGGCGCGGCGCGAGGCGTAGTGAACGATCAGGCGGTCGGCGCGCATCCGGAGCGCGCCCTGTGTCACAAGCACGTTGCCGCTGAAGGTGGCGCTCTGTTTTGCGTCCTCGACTTCGAGCGCGTCAGCTTCGATTTCGATGGGCTGCTTCGGATCGTTGGAAAAGCCGCCGCCGACAATGCCCGACGATTGCGCCGCCGCCGTCCCGATACTGAGACCGGCACCGAGAAAAAGCGCCAGCCCCGCAAGCATCGCACCGCGGACACGCATACCCGTCAGCCGCTCCGTTCTCGCCCCCATGTCAGTCCCCCTCGCTCGGCCGATCGGGATGGATCAGCAGTTTCACCTTGCCCTCGAAGCGCATGACGCGCCCGCTATGATCGGCCGTCATGCGGTCGGCACGCAACGTGCCGAGCGGCCCCTCGCCCGTCACCTCGCTGTCGCTCGTTACCGTGCCGGCGCCGAAATCGACAAGGGCGCGGCTGCCGTGAAAGACGTAGCCCTGCGCCGTCTGGATGTCGATGGATTGCATCAGTTCGAGCGTCTGGCTTTCGGAATCGAGCAGACCGTCCGTCGCCGCGAGCGAAATCCACTCGGCCTCTTCGCCCGGCGCTTCGTCGAGCTTCAATTCGGCATTGATGTTTTCGAGCACGACGAAGTTCGGCCGGGTCGCGTCCTGTGTCGCATTGTCGGCGCTGACCGAATAGG
This sequence comes from Parvibaculum sp., assembly GCF_019635935.1. Lineage (NCBI taxonomy): Bacteria > Pseudomonadati > Pseudomonadota > Alphaproteobacteria > Hyphomicrobiales > Parvibaculaceae > Parvibaculum > Parvibaculum sp. The sequence continues at coordinate 2,343,610 of NZ_JAHBYN010000001.1, forward strand.
GCCGCCCGTCGCCCGTCACGCCGGCGATACGCGGGCTGACCATCCGGAGATCGTCGGGCCTGTTTTCGATTTCGCGGAAAGCCACATCGAGCCGGTCGTCGCTGCTGAAAACGCCGGAATAATAGAGGACGACCCCGAGCAGCAGCGCCGCGCCGAGCGGCAGCACCACTTTCATCGACGCCACGAAATAGCTGTAGCGGCTGCGTGGCGGCGGTTCGGCGCGCGGCGCCGCATAGGGCCGGACCGGACGCACCCGTCCCGACCGCCCTCCGGTCTCGGTCTCGCCGGACCCCTGGCTCATTGAATTTCGCTCCACATCGCCCGAGCCCGAAGCCCCTCACGGCCGCGAGTATGCGCGCGGGCCCCGCAAAGCGTCAACGAAAGGCGGAACGCGGCCGAACAAGTGTTTCAATGCGCGAAAATGTCTTCCTCGGGCCAGCCGGCAAGGTCGAGCGCGGCGCGGACGGGGAGGAAGGCAAAGCAGGCCTTGGCAAGCTCGGTGCGCCCCTCGCGCGCCAGCATCCCGTCGAGGATCGACTTGATCTCATGCAGGTAGAGAACGTCGGAAGCGGCATAGGCAAGCTGCGCCTCGCTGAGCTTTTCCGCGCCCCAGTCCGAGCTTTGCTGCTGCTTCGACATGTCGATGTTGACGAGTTCGCGGGCGAGATCCTTGAGCCCGTGGCGGTCGGTATAGGTGCGCACCAGCTTCGAGGCGAGCTTGGTGCAGTAGACCGGCGAGGTGACGACGCCGAGATGGCGCTGGATCGTCGCGACGTCGAAACGCGCAAAATGGAAAATCTTCAGCACGTTCTGGTCGGCCATCAGCGCCCGGAGGTTGGGCGCGCGGTAGGTCGCGCGGTCGAGCTGGACGATATGGGCGTTGCCGTCGCCGGCGGAAAGCTGCACGAGACAGAGAGGGTCGCGTTCGGGGTTCAGGCCCATCGTCTCGGTGTCGATGGCGACGCTGGCGCCGAAGGAAAGCCCGTCCGGCAGATCGCCCTTGTGCAGCGTGACCGCCATATGCTGGCTCCGCTTGGCCCCGAAGGGGCAGGCGGCAGGCGCGAAGGAAGCGGCTGCCGCGAGAAAGGAATGGTGCCCAGGAGAAGACTCGAACTTCCACGCCCTTGCGAGCGCCAGCACCTGAAGCTGGTGCGTCTACCAATTCCGCCACCTGGGCACTTGCTGCGTTGCTTAAATAGGGCCTCACACATTGTCAATGGAGGAGGCCATTGGAGAAAGACAGGGAGCGGCCGCCGCCCATCGCCCGGCAAACCCTTTGCCGCCGGACGCCGATAGGTTATCTAGGGAGCGGTTGACGGCCGGTTATCGGCAAAACGGGCCGGAAGCGGAAGAAGAAGCGGAAGACGAGAGGCAAAATGAGCGGAGACGGCGCGGATAATGGCATGAAACCCGGCGGACCGGTCTTGCGCGCAGGCGCCACCGTCACGGTCTTCGGCGGCTCGGGCTTTCTCGGCCGTCACACGGTTCAGGCGCTGGCCCGGCGCGGCTACCGTCTGCGCGTCGCGGTGCGCCGCCCGAACGAGGCCCAGTTCCTGCGCCCGATGGGCGCCGTCGGTCAGGTCGAGCCGGTGCAGGCCAATATCCGCGACGACGCCTCGGTGGCCGCCGCGCTGGCAGGCGCCGACGCGGTCGTCAATCTGGTCGGCATTCTCCACGAAAGTGGCAAGCAGAAATTTACATCCGTGCAGGCCGAGGGTGCAGGCCGTGTCGCCCGCGCCGCAGCGGCGGCCGGCATCGCCTCGTTCGTTCATGTTTCGGCGATCGGCGCCGATCCGGAAAGCCCGTCCGCCTATGCGCGCTCGAAAGCCGAAGGCGAAGCGGGCGTGCGCGCCGCACTGCCCGGCGCCGTCATCCTGCGTCCCTCGATCGTCTTCGGACCGGAAGACGACTTCTTCAACCGTTTTGCCGCGCTGGCGCGGCTGTCGCCGGTGCTGCCGCTGATCGGCGGCGGGCTGACGCGCTTCCAGCCCGTCTATGTGAAGGATGTCGCCGAGGCCATCGCGACCGTGCTGGAGCGCGATGACGCCGCCGGCCGCATCTACGAAATCGGCGGACCGGAAGTCGAAACCTTCCGTGAGCTGATGGAACGCCTGTTGCGCGAGATCGGCCGCGCGCGGCTTCTGGTGCCGGTGCCGTTCGCCGCCGCCCGCCTGAAGGCCGCATTTCTGCAATTGCTGCCGACGCCGCCCCTGACCGTCGACCAGGTGCGCATGCTCGCCGTCGACAATGTGGTCAGCGATGCGGCAAAGGCGGAAAGTCGCACGCTCGAAGGCCTCGGCATCCAGCCGACCGCGATGGCGGCGATCCTGCAATCCTATCTCTACCGCTTCCGCCGCACCGGACAGTTCAAGCGCGCCAGCGCGAGTTAAAAAGAGCCGATGCGCCAGCTTTATCATCTTCCGATTTCACCCGCCTGCCGCAAGGTGCGTCTGGTGCTGGCCGAAAAGAACCTCCCCTTCGAACTTGTCGAGGAGCGCGACTGGGAGCGCCGCCATGAATTTCTGGCGCTCAATCCGGCGGGCGAGGTGCCGGTGATGGTGGAGGACGAGAGCGAGCCGATCTGCGGCGCGACCGCGATCGCCGAATATCTCGAAGAGACCGCGCCCGAAATACCGCTGCTGCCGAAGGACCCGCATCAGCGCGCCGAGACGCGCCGCCTCATCGACTGGTTCGACCGCAAGTTCGCCACCGAAGTCAGCGACGGGCTGATCTTCGAAAAAGTGACGCGCCGTTTCCTGAGCGCGGGCGAGGGCGGCGGTGCGCCGGAAATGCCGGTGGTCAGGGCCGCACTTCACAATCTGCGCTACCACCTCGATTATATTTCATACCTGATGGAGACGCGGAGCTGGCTTGCCGGCGAGGAAATGACGCTCGCCGATCTGACCGCTGCCGCGCATCTTTCCTGTCTCGATTATGTCGGCGATGTGCCGTGGAGCCAGTATCAGGGCGCCAAGGACTGGTATGTGCGCATCAAGTCGCGCCCCGGCTTCCGGCAGATCCTTGCCGACCACATCCCCGGCATGCCGCCGCCGAAACTCTATGCCAATCTCGACTTCTGACGCAGAAATCGATCTCGACAAATTGCGCGCCGAACTTTTCCGGCGCGCGAAGGAGGCGGGCTTCGACGATGCCGGCATCGCGCGCGCCGATGCGCGGGGCGATCTGCCCGCACGTCTCGACGGCTGGCTGGCGCAGGGCCGCCATGGCGACATGGGCTGGATGGCCGAGACGGCGGCGCGCCGCGCCGCGCCCGCGACGCTCTGGCCGGACGCCAGAAGCATCGTGATGCTGGCGATGAATTACGGTCCCGACGAAGACCCGCTCGCGCTTCTGGAACGGCGCGACCGCGCGGCGATCTCGGTCTATGCGCGCAATCGCGACTATCACGATCTGGTCAAGAAGCGTTTGAAGGACGTGGCGCGCTGGTTGGCCGAGACGAGCGGCGCGGAAGTGAAGGTCTTTGTCGACACCGCGCCGGTGATGGAAAAGCCGTTTGCCGAGGCCGCCGGTCTCGGCTGGCAGGGCAAGCACACCAATCTCGTCTCGCGCAATCTCGGCTCGTGGTTCTTTCTCGGCTCGATTTTCACGACGCTCGACTTCGCGCCCGATGCGCGGCACGACGACCGCTGCGGCGAATGCCGCCGCTGCCTCGACATCTGCCCGACGAAGGCGTTTCCCGCACCCTACGAACTCGATGCGCGGCGCTGCATTTCCTACCTGACCATCGAGCACAAGGGCCATATTGCGCTTGAGTTTCGCAATCCCATGGGCAATCGCATCTATGGCTGCGACGACTGTCTGGCCGTTTGTCCGTGGAACAAATTCGCGCAATCCGCGCGCGAGGCGGCCTTCGTGTCGCGCGACGATCTGCGCGCGCCGCTGCTGGCGGAACTTGCGGGCCTCGACGATGCGGGTTTTCGGGCGCGATTTTCAGGCTCGCCGGTCAAGCGCATTGGCCGCGACCGTTTCGTGCGCAATGTGCTGATCGCGATTGGAAATTCGGAAATTCCGGCGCTTGCCGGCATTGTGTGGCCGCTGCTCGACGACGCCTCGCCGCTGGTGCGCGCGATGGCGCTCTGGGCGCTCGGCGAACTCGGCGCGGGCGGCGAATTGCGCGCCCGCGCCGCAGCGGCGCTTCGCGCGGAAACGGACGAGGGTGTGTGCGACGAATGGCGGCGTCTTACCGGCTGAGATATTGCCGGGCGGCGGCCGCCGCCGGGTCGTCGTCGCGGCCGGTTGCATTCGCATAGTCGAGTGCGAGCTGCCAGTCGGCCCATGCCGATTTGCGGTCGCCCAGCGCCAGATGCACACGGCCCCGCTCGACCAGCGCCTCAAGGTCGTGCGGACGAAGCTCGACCGCGTGGTCTGCATCGACAAAGGCCGCTTTCGGATAGCCGAGGACGCGATTGGCGGCGGCGCGCAGCAGCATGGCCTCGATGAGATGCGGATCGAGCGCGAGCGCCTCGGCGGCATCCTCGCGCACGCCTTCCCAGTTTTCCTCCAGCGCCCGCATCCGCGCCCGGCCGACGCGGTATTGCGCCTCCTCGGGCATGCGCGCGATCGCCTGCTCATAGGCGCGCCGGGCCTGCGCTGGATTGCCGGCAATCGCATACGCATCGCCGGCTTGCGCATAAACCGGCGCACGCATTTCGTCGGTCGCGCCCAGCATACGCTCGGCAAGGAGGTAGAAGACCGGCGCGGCATCGGCCGGGCGGCCCATTGCCATCAGCGCCAGCGCCTCGCAATGCATGCCGCCGGCCTCCTCTTCGCCGCGCATCAGCTTCAGCGTTTGCGCCATGTTGAGCGCCGCCTCGGGATCGCTGGCGGCAAGGTCGACGCAAGCCTCGTAACCGGGTTGGGCCCGGACGGCGGACGCGGCGGCGGCAAAGGCGGCGAGGAAAAAGACGATCGATGTGGCTTTCATGCGCATGAGCCTCGTTCAGGCTGTACAATCTGGCAAGTGAAACAACGGCAAGACAGGCGCATGACCCTGCATCCGCGTCTTTTCTGCTTCGGCTACGGCTTCAGCGCGACGGCGCTGGGCCGGCGGCTGGCGGCGCGCGGTTTTGAGGTGGCGGGGACTTGCCGGACGGCGGAAAAGGCGGCGGGCTTGCGCGCCGGCGGTGTGGAGGCTTTCGTTTTCGGCGAGGCGCCCCTCGCCGATCCGGCCGTGGCGCTGGCCGGCACGACGCATCTGCTGCTCTCGGTGCCGCCGGACGAAACGGGCGACCCGGTGCTTGCCGCGCATGAAGCCGACATCGCCCGCATCGCGCCGCAGCTCGAATGGATGGGTTATCTCTCGACGACCGGCGTTTACGGCGACCGGAGCGGCGGCTGGGTCGACGAGGACGCGCCGCTTGCGCCGGGCACGAGGCGCGGCCGCCGCCGCCTCGCGGCCGAAGAGGCCTGGCGCGCCTTCGCCGAACGCAACGCCGCGCCGCTTCACATCTTTCGTCTGGCCGGCATTTACGGGCCGGGCCGCAACCAGCTTCGCGGCATTCTCGACGGCACCGCGAAACGCATCGTCAAACCCGGTCAGGTCTTCTCGCGTATCCATGTCGAGGATATTGCAAGCGTGCTCGAAGCCTCGATCGCGCATCCGCATCCGGGTGCCGCCTATAATGTCTGCGACAACGAACCGGCGCCGCCGCAGGAGGTGGTCGCCCATGCGGCGAAGCTGCTCGGCCGCGACCCGCCGCCCGAAATCCCCTTCGAGGATGCCGAACTGACGCCGATGGCGCGCAGTTTCTACGCGGATTCCAAACGCGTCTCGAACCGGCGCATCCGCGAGGAACTGCGCGTGACCCTGCAATATCCGACCTATCGCGAGGGGCTGAAGGCACTGCTGGCCGGATTGTAGACGAGCGATTGTGCCGCAGGGCGCCGTCGCGCGGCCTTGCTATACTGATCCTACAAACCCGGAGAGGCCCCATGCCGAAACATTTCCACGCCGTCGTCTGGATCGATCATCACGAGGCGCGCATTCTCGACTTCAATGCCGACGACGCCCATGCAACGGCGGTAACGCTCAAACATGCGGCAAGCCGCGGCCACAGCAAGCTCGGCGGCCGCGCCAGCTGGCGCGCATCGGAGGATACGGGATACTTCGACGAGGTGGCGGCGAAGCTCGACGGCATCGGTGAAATCCTGATCGTTGGCCCGGCCAATGCGAAGCTCGGTTTCCTGAAGCGGTTGCAGACGAAGCATGCCCCGCTGGCCGACAAGGTCGTCGGCGTCGAAACGGTCGACCACCCGAGCGACGGCGAATTGCTGAAATTTGCACGCGCCTATTTCGGCAAGGCCGACCGCATGTTGCCGCAGATCGACTAGCTCTCGATTTCCGCAAGCAGCGTTTCGATCGTCTGCGTCAGCCGCGCGATGTCGGCGGGCGTCGACAGGCGATGATCGCCATGCTTGCTCAGATGGATCGTGACGTCGGCGCTGGTCAGCGCCTCGACGAGACGCATCGCGTGGCTCCACGGCACATCCGGGTCCTTCATGCCTTGCAGGATGCGCACCGGCATGTCGAGCGGGACCGGCCTGTCGAGCAGCAGATGGTTCCGCCCCTCCTCGATCAGCCGCATGGTGATCTCATAGGGTTCGGCATCGTAGTCGGACGGCGCGCGATAGATGCCCTCGCGGGCGAGCGTCTCCTTGATCTCGTCCGAGAACCCTTTCCACATCAGCTCTTGCGTGAAGTCGGGCGCCGGCGCGATCAGCACCAGACCCTTGACGCGCTCGGGCCGCGCCAGCGCGGCAAGCAGCGCGATCCAGCCGCCCATGCTGGAGCCGACAAGCACCTGCGGGCCTTGCGCCAGCGTATCGATGGCGGCGAGCGCATCGTCGAGCCAGCGGCCGACGGTCGCCTTGCGGAATTCGCCGGAGGACGCGCCATGCGCGTAATAGTCGAAGCGGAGCAGGTGCCGGCTGGCGGCCCGCGCCCAGGCGGCGAGCGCCGATGCCTTGGTGCCGGTCATGTCGGATTTGAAACCGCCGAGCCAGGTGAGGCCGGTTGCGCCCGCAGGCCGCGCCGGCGCGTCGATCAGGCAGACGAGATTTTCGCCGGCGCTGCCGTCATGGCCGGGGCGGTCGAGCTTGCAGGCGAGGGATGCGTCGGTCATTGTCGTGGACGTCGTTCGTCGTTTCCGGCAACGTCATACATCCAACAGAGATGTCCGCGTGTCCAACCCTTTTGAAAATATCGCGCCGCGTCCGGCGATCCTGCAGGTCGTGCCGGCCCTCGAAACCGGCGGCGCCGAACGCACGACGGTCGATGTCGCGCGCGCCGTCGTCGCGGCCGGCGGCCGCGCTATCGTCGCAAGCCGTGGCGGCCGGATGGTGCCCGAACTCGAAGCGGCGGGCGGCACGCACTTCGAAATGGCGGTTCATTCGAAGAACCCGGTCGTGATGGCGCTCAATGTCGAGCGGCTGACACGGTTGATCGCGCGCGAGAAGATCGGTCTGGTCCATGCCCGCAGCCGTGCCCCCGCCTGGAGCGCGCTTGCCGCCGCGCGCCGCGCGAAAATTCCCTTCGTGACGACCTACCATTCACGCGTCCACGAGAAGCCGCGCCTGAAGGTTTTTTACAATTCGGTGATGACCCGCGGCGACGCGGTGATTGCCAATTCGGAATTCACCGCCAGCCGTATTCGCGCCATCCATGCGCCGGACGAGGCGCGCATCTTCACGGTGCCGCGCGGTGTCGATATCGACGGGTTGGCGCCGGAAGCGGTTGCGCCCGGCCGCGTCGAGGCGCTGTGCGGCCGCTGGGGGCTCGACGGCGCAAGCGGTGTCGTCTTCCTTCATCCGGCCCGCCTGACGCGATGGAAAGGCCAGTCGGTGTCGATCGAGGCGGCGCGGCTTCTGCGGATGCGCGGCGTCACGGGCTTTGCGGTGCTGCTGGCCGGCGACGCGCAGGGCCGCGACAATTATGCGGACGGGCTGCGGCAGGAAATCCGGTCGGCCGGTCTCGACGCCCATGTGCATCTCACCGGCCATTGCGACGACATGGCCGCGGCCTATGCGCTGTCGGACGTCGTTCTCTCACCTTCGATCGAGGCCGAGCCGTTCGGGCGAACGGCGGTCGAGGCGCAAGCAGCGGCGCGCCCCGTCATCGTCAGCGATGCGGGCGGCCAGCGCGAAACCGTGCTGACGGGGGCGGGCGCGGCGACCGGGCTCTGCGTCCCGCCCGCCGATGCGGCCGCACTTGCCGATGCGATGGCGCAACTGATTGCGCTTGGGCCCGAAGGCCGCGCGGCAATGGGCGCCCGTGGCCGTGCCCATGCGGCGGCGCATTATTCGGTCGCGGTCATGTGCGATACGACGCTCGGCATCTATGCCCGCCTCCTCGCCCGCTAGTCGCGTTCCCGCCGGGCCCGTCATTGTCATCTGGCTCGGAGCGGGCGGCCCGGAGCGTCGCGCGGCGCTGGCCGCGCTGCGGGCCCGCCATGCCGGTGCGCCACTGATCCTGCTGACGACGCCGGATGGCGCGCGGGCAGCGGGTGGCCTTGCGGACGAAATATGGAGCGACGGCGCGGCGCGGGGCGCGGCGGCATTTCTGGCCCGCGCCCGCCGTCTTTCATGGGCAAGTCCCGCGATTGTCTACGATCTGGAGGGTAGCCCGGCGACACGCTTTCTGCGCTTTTGTGTGTGGCCGAGGCCACAATGGCGGCTTGTCGCGCAAGGCGGGGAAATCCCGCCGCTTTCTTGACTTGCGGGCGGCGGCCTTCAAATCTATAGCTGTCACCTTGGATTGCCCGTCAGGGAGCCCGAAGCCGGGCTCCGTCGGGCGGCTGCCGCAAGCCCGCGCATCGACGCGCCGGCACCGGCCACCGCTCGAAGCGCCAAACCCGGCGGCCGGGCCAGATTGAAGGAGAAGAGTTCATAGCTCGCAGACCGATGCAGGCGCCGCCCACGCGAGAGGGCCCGCGCATAAACGACATGATCGATGAGCCGACCGTGTTGCTGATCGACGCCGAGGGCGAAAAGCGCGGCGTCATCCCCACCGACGAAGCAATCAGGATGGCCGAAGAGGCCGGACTGGATCTGGTCGAGGTGTCGCCGAACGCGAAACCTCCCGTATGCAAGCTTCTCGATTACGGCAAGTTCAAATATCAGGCCCAGAAAAAGGCCAACGAGGCGCGCAAGAAGCAGAAGACCGTCGAGGTCAAGGAAATCAAGATGCGCCCGAATATCGACACGCATGACTATGACGTGAAGATGCGCGCAATGCTTCGCTTCTTCGAGGAAGGCGACAAGGTGAAAGTGACCCTGCGCTTCCGCGGCCGCGAAATGGCGCATCAGGAACTGGGCATGCTGCTTCTGAACAAGGTCAAGGAAGAGGTTGAGCCGATCGCCAAGGTCGAGCTTTACCCCCGGCTCGAAGGCCGCCAGATGATCATGGTGCTGGCGCCGAAATAACGGCAGCCGACGCAAAGACAGGAAGGCCCGGCCGATTGTGCGCCGGGCCTTTTTTGTCAGGCGAGCAGCTTTTTCAAGCGGTCCGGCCGGTCGGTCAGGATCGCCTCGATGCCAAGCGCCGCAAGCCGCTGCATTTCCGCTTCCTCGTCGACCGTCCAGCATGAGACCGCGAGGCCAAGCTCGCCCGCAAGCGCTGCGGTGGTTGAGGTCACGTCGCCATGCCAGGAAAACCAGCCATCCGCCGGGCCGGATGCGATGGCCCGCAGCATGCGCTCGGCGAAAGTCGCGCCCGCTTGCGTGCGCCAGTCGAAACCGGCCGTCCAGGGCGCGCCGCCGGCCGAGGCGCGGCGAATGAGATCGTCTTCCGAACCCGGCACGTCGCGGGCCGCGGAGGCGTCCTCCGGATCGATCTGGAAAAAAGGAAGCGTCGTGAAGGCGTTGAGAATATCGGGCGCGATCTCCTTTGCATGGCCGAGCGCCCGCCAGTCGAAGGAGACGAAGGTGACGGTTTCCGAAATCCCCTGCGCGCGCGTCAGCGCGACTGCCGCATCGGCAAGCGCCACAGGATCGGCCGATTGCGAAAGATCGAGCAGCGCTGTCTTCAGTTCGACATAGAGACGGAAGCCGGGCTTTGCCGCGCGCTTGACCAGCGCATAGACATCGGCAAGCAGCGGTACGCGCGCGCCGTCGAACGGCGTTTGTTCGGGATAGCGCGCCGAATAGCCGGCGCCGGGCCGGAGCCGGCCGACATCGTAGGCGGCGAGTTCGGCGGCGGACAATTCCTTGAGAAGCGGCGTCGGGCGGGTCAGCCACTGGCCGTCCGGGCCCCGCGCGATGGCGGGTTTCAGGCTCTCGTCGTGATGGACAACGAGTTTCCCGTCGCGGCTCAGATGCACGTCGAGTTCGATACCCTCGGCGTCCATGGCGATGGCGCGCTCGAAGGCTTCCATCGTGTTTTCAGGCCAGAGCCCCGCGCCGCCGCGATGCGCGATCTGTAACGGCTTCCGCATGTCCGTTCCTTCATCCCCCATGACGCGACGCCGGAAAACGCCCGGCAGGCGCCGAATTCAAAGCCGCCCATGTGACCCGTTCCGGCCGCCCGCGTCAAAATGAAACAGCGTCGCAGAGCTGTCATGGAGAGCGTTTGGCGCTGACGTCACATCGATGTGTGATTATAGTATCAAGCGTATCACCAAGAAGAGCGATCGCGCGGGGCCGGACTTTTGCGGCAACCATGCGGCGAATTCGAGGTCGCGAAATGAGCGCCATGAGGCGCCAGCGCGGCAGGCCACAGGCAACACAGGTGATGACATGCCGATTGCGTCGATATGGCGCCGGCTCCGGCACAAGCGCGCCAGGCACTCCTACTACGAGACGCAGGACGTGATGCGCCGCGCCGTCGAAATGGCGGCGCTGGAAGAAGAGCTGCGCGGGCTCGACGACGAGCGGTTGCGGCAGCGCCTTGCCGCCGAAACCGACGCCGCCCGCCGCCGGGTGTTCGAGCGCGAACGGGCCCGGCGCGACGAGGCGTCCGGCCGTTCCCCTGCGTCAGGCACGCGCTGACGGACCTTGGGCGGCGGCCTTTTTTTGGCCGCCCCGCCGCGCCACCCTTTGCATTGTCGCGGCACGATGGCCGATACTCTCCCCAACAAGAAACGGGAACGCGGGGAGTGAGATCATGAAGTTCGGCGTCTTTTACGAATTGCAACTGCCGAAGCCCTGGAACGAGGGCGACGAAGCGCGGCTCTTTCACGAGGCGCTGGAGCAGATCGTGCTGGCCGACAGGCTCGGCTTCGATCATGCGTGGGAAGTCGAACACCACTTTCTCGACGAATATTCCCATTCCTCCTCGCCGGAAGTCTTTCTCGCCGCCGCCGCTTCGCTGACGAAAAACATTCGCCTCGGCCACGGCATCCGGCAGGTGATCCCCAACTACAATCATCCCGCGCGCACCGCCGAGGGTCTCGCGACGCTCGACATCATGTCGCATGGCCGCGTCGAATTCGGCATCGGCGAGGGCGCGACGCGGCTCGAGCTTGGCGGTTTCAATATCCCGGCCAAGGAAAAGCGCGCCATGGCGATCGAGGCCGGCGAGCAGGTCGCCAACATGATGGTGCTCGATCCCTATCCGGGTTTCGAGGGCAAGTATTTCTCGATGCCCTGCCGCAACGTGTTGCCGAAGCCGGTGCAGAAACCGCATCCGCCGATGTGGATGGCCTGCACCAATCGCGACACGATCAAGGTGGCCGCGTCGCTTGGCGTCGGCGCACTTGCTTTCTCTTTCCTCGATCCGGAAGAAGCGCATCACTGGTCGGAAATCTATTACGGCATCATCAAGTCCGATGAGTGCAGGCCCATCGGCCACACGGTCAACGCCAATATCGCGATGGTCTCGAACTTCTCGCTGCATGAAGACCGCGCCGAGGCGATCCGCCGCGGCCATGAGGGTTTCGAATTTTTCGGCTATGCGCTCAACGCGCTTGTCGCGCACGACACGGTGCCCGGCCGCACCGACATGTGGGGCGACTACATCAAGGCGCGCGGCAACCGCACGCAGGAAATCATCGACGCCGGCAAGCGCGCCGACGCGATTGCGACCGGCATCGGCACGCCCGACGACATGCGCGCACATCTGCGCGCTTTCCAGGCGGCGGGCGTCGACCAGGTGATCTTCATGCAGCAGGCCGGCCGCAACAAGCACGCCGACATCTGCGCCTCGCTGGAACTCTTCGCGAAGGAAGTCATGCCGGAATTCAAGGCCGAACTTGCCGCGCGCGAAGCGAAGAAGCAGGCCGAACTCGCGCCTTACATCGAAGCGGCGCTGAAACGGAAGAACTGGATGAAGCCGCTGGCCGACCACGAAATCCCCGTGGTGCAGGCGTCGGTGAAAAAGGCGCAGGTGAACAGCAGCTCAAGCGCGGCCGAATGACGCCGCGGAAAGGAACAAGGCAATGGCGATGAAACATCTGGCGGCGGCAATTGCTCTTGCCGGAATTTTCGGGCTGGCGGCCTGCGATCAGAACAGCGATGAAGCAGCGGCGATCGGTGAAGAAGTTGCAGCCGAAAGTGGCGACGCCGGCGACGCGCAGGGCGCGTTCGATGCAGCCGAGGCGGGCTGCCGCGCCGCCGCCGATGCGCTGGCGATCTGGACCGCGCGGCCCTGGGCCGATGCGGAAGGGACGGTGACCGGCGGCGATGTGGCGACAATCCGCGTCATCCGTCCGGGCGACATGGTGACGAAGGACTACCGCACCGACCGCCTCAACGTCGAACTCGACGAAAACGACGTTGTGACCCGCGTCTATTGCGGCTGAGCGGTTATTTGACGGGGCGGATCGGATCCGTCCCGTCCCAGCTTTCGGCGGCGCGGCGGATATGGGCGAAGAACTTGCCCTTCGCGCCGCTGATATCCGACATCTCGATGACCGTGCCGGGATGCGTCTCGGTGTCGAAATAGACGAAGCGCCCCTGTTCGCCGCCGATCTGCCCCTCATGGCCGACCTTGTAGCCGGCGGCGAGCGCCCGGTCGTAATCGGCCTGGTAGTTCACCGTCCAGTAGGACATGTGCTGCAGCCCTTCGCGTCCCGCATTCAGGAAATCGAGATACATCGACGGCGCGTCGTTGCGCTGCTGGATCAGTTCGATCTGAAGATCGCCGGTGTTGGCCAGCGCAATGCTCATCTCGACCGGCGAAGGTTTGCCGCGATAGGTGAACCAGTCGCACTTCACCCGGTCGATATAGAAGAAGGGGCCGACGCCCAGAACTTCGGTCCAGTGCTTCAGCGCCGCCTCGATATCGCGCACCACATAGCCGTTCTGGCAGACTTTTCCGAAAATGCGGCTCATGGGGGTCCTTTCCTGTTTTCAGGCGGTCTTATAACCCTTTCGCCTGAGCTTGACCTGCCGCCTTTTTCCCTTATAAATCCGCGCCTTCGGGGCGGTCCGGCCTGTAGGGCATGCCGTGGCCGTCCGAAATGCCATGACCCGAACCCGCCAAAATCCGGAATTCTTCAACGAATTCAAGGTCTTCAAGCGCGGGTTCCCCTGAAGATACGGAGAGCGAAATGCCCAAACTGAAGACCAAGAGCGGGACCAAGAAGCGCTTCAAGCTTACCGCTTCAGGCAAGGTCAAGCGCGGTCAGACCGGCAAACGCCATATGATGATCAAGCGGACCAACAAGCAGATCCGGAACAAACGCGGCACGACGATCATGGCGGATGTTGACGCCGCGCGCGTGCTGAAAAACTTCATGCCTTACGCGTGAACCGGAACACCCTGAAGAGGAATTGAGCACATGTCGCGCGTCAAACGGGGCGTTACCGCACACGCCCGCCACCGCAAGATCATCAAGAAGGCGAAGGGCTATTACGGCCGCCGCAAGAATGCCTTCCGCACCGCCAACCAGGCGGTCGAGAAGGCCGGTCAATATGCCTATCGCGACCGCCGCACCAGGAAGCGCAACTTCCGCGCCCTCTGGATCCAGCGCATCAATGCCGGCGTCCGCGAGCACGGCCTGACCTATTCGCGATTTATCGACGGCCTCGCCAAGGCTGGCATCGAGGTGGACCGCAAGGTTCTCTCCGATCTCGCCATCCATGAGCCCGAGGCCTTCAAGGCTCTGGTCGGACAGGCCGAAGCCGCGCTCAACTGACGAGCGCGGACGACGCCCGAGACAAGAGCCGGTCACCCGTCCGGGGCTTGCGCCTTCCGCGCATGCCGCTTTCCGGGGGGTGAGGCGGACCGCCGGTCGATCTTTCGCTCGCACGCCGTTTCCCTCATGTCGCCCGGAGCCGCCCGCAAGATAAAGCGGCGCCGGGACGATTGAGCGATATGATGTGAGCGGATGAAGCCATGACCGACAAAACCGATCTCGAAAAGCTCGAAGCGGAGTTCGCCGCCGCCATCGCCGATGCGGTGGACGCCGACACGCTGGAAGCCGTGCGCGTCGCCGCCCTCGGCAAGAAGGGCCGCGTGTCGGAGTTGATGAAGAGCCTCGGCGGAATGTCGCCCGACGAGCGCAAGGAGATGGGGCCGAAGCTCAACGGATTGAAAGACCGGCTGACCGAGGCGCTGGCCGCCCGCAAGCAGGCGCTGCACGAGGCCGGTCTCGACGCGCGGCTTGCCAATGAACGCATCGATGTGACGCTGCCCGTCCGCGAAAGCCCGCTTGAAGCCGGCCGCATCCACCCGCTCTCCCAGGTCTGGGACGAAGTGATCGCGATTTTCGCCGATATGGGCTTTGCGGTGGAGCAGGGCCCCGACATCGAAACCGATCACTACAATTTCGGCGCGCTGAACTTCCCCGAAGGGCATCCGGCGCGCGAAATGCACGATACGTTCTATTTCGAGCCCGATGCCTCGGGCGCGCGCAAGTTATTGCGGACGCATACGAGCCCGGTCCAGGTGCGCACGATGGAAGCCGGCAAGCCGCCTTTCCGCTTCATCTGCCCCGGCCGCACCTATCGCTGCGACAGCGACCAGACGCACACGCCGCAGTTCCATCAGATCGAGGGCCTTGTCGTCGACGAGACGACGCATATGGGTCATCTGAAATGGACGCTGGAGGAATTCCTGCGCGCTTTCTTCGAAGTCGAGGGTGTAGAGCTGCGCATGCGCCCTTCCTTCTTTCCTTTCACCGAACCGTCGATGGAAGTCGATGTGCGCTGCGCGCGCCTTGGCAATGAAATCCGCATCGGCGAAGGCGACGACTGGCTCGAAATTCTCGGCTGCGGCATGGTTCACCCGAACGTGCTGAAAGCTTGCGGCATCGATCCGGAAAAATATCAGGGCTTCGCCTTCGGCATGGGGCTCGACCGCATCGCGATGCTGAAATACGGCATCCCGGATCTGCGCGCCTTCTTCGAGGCCGATCTGCGCTGGCTCCGGCATTACGGTTTCGCGGCGCTCGACGTGCCGACGCTGGCGGGAGGGCTTTCGTCGTGAAATTCACGCTCTCCTGGCTGAAACAGCCGCTCGAAACGGAAGCCTCGCTCGACGAAATCGTCGAACGCCTGACCATGCTCGGCCTTGAGGTCGAAAGCGTCGAGGACCCGGCGAAGAAACTCGGCGTCTTCTCGGTGGCGAAGGTGCTGGAGGCGAAGCCGCATCCAGATGCCGACAAGCTGCAGGTGCTGAAGGTCGAAGCGCTTGTCGAGGGCGAAGTAAAGCAGTTGCAGGTCGTCTGCGGCGCGCCGAATGCGCGCGCAGGGCTCACCGGCGTCTTCGCGCCGCCCGGCGCCACCATCCCCGTGAACGGCATGGTGTTGAAGCCGACGAAAATCCGCGGCGTCGAATCGAACGGTATGATGTGTTCGGAGCGCGAGCTCGAGCTTTCCGACGATCATGTCGGCATCATCGACCTCGAAGGCGACTGGAAGGTCGGCACACCGGCGGCCGACGTGCTCGGCCGCAACGACCCGGTCATCGAAATCGCCATCACGCCGAACCGCCCCGACTGTCTCGGCGTCTACGGCATCGCGCGCGACCTCGCTGCCGCAGGCCTCGGACGCTTGCGCGAAGGTTCGTTCCCGCCGGTCGATGGAAAATTCGACAGCCCCGTCGGCATCAGGCTGGAATTTCCCGCCGGCGCCGAAAACGCCTGCCCCGTCTTCGCCGGACGGCTGATCCGCGGCGTGAAAAACGGCCCGTCGCCGGACTGGCTGCAGAACTGGCTGAAGGCGGTGGGTCTCCGTCCCATCAATGCGCTGGTCGATATCACGAACTTCATCTCGCTCGATCGCGGCCGGCCGCTGCATGTCTATGACGCGTCGAAGCTGAAGGGCGACATTCGCGCCCGTCTCGGCCGCAAGGGCGAGAAGTTTCTGGCGCTCGACGGCAAGGAATACGATGTCGGGCCGGATATGTGCATCATCGCCGACGATGAAAACGTGCTCGGCTTCGGCGGCGTCATGGGCGGCGAGGAGAGCGGCTCGACCGCAGCGACGACAGATGTCTTTGTCGAGAGTGCCTATTTCGATCCCTACCGCACCGCGCGCACCGGCCGCGACACCGGCATTGTGTCGGATGCCCGCTATCGCTTCGAGCGTGGCGTCGATCCGGCCTTCGTGCTGCCCGGTCTCGAACTCGCGACGAAAATGATCCTCGAAATCTGCGGCGGCGAACCGTCGAAGCGGGTGGTGGCGGGCAAGGTGCCCGACACGTCGAAGGCGATTGTCTTCGACCCGGCGCGCATCGAAAAGCTGACCGGCCTGTCGCTGCCCATCGCGGAAACGACGCGCATCCTGACGGCGCTCGGCTTCGACGTGAAGGACGGTGCGAAAGCGTTGTCCGTTTCCGTCCCTTCATGGCGCCCCGACATCGACGGTGAAGCCGACCTCGTGGAAGAGGTCGTTCGCGTACATGGGTTGAACAACGTGAAGTCGGTTGCCCTGCCGCGCCTTCACGCGGTTGCAAATCCGGTGTTGTCGGTGCGGCAGAAGCGCGAGAGCCTGGCGCGGCGTGCGCTGGCGGCGCGTGGGCTTGTCGAGGCGGTCACATGGTCCTTCGTTCCCGAAGCGCATGCCGAACTCTTCGGCGGCGGCAATGCTGTGCCGGGCCTGAAACTCGCCAATCCGATATCGGCCGATATGAGCCACATGCGCCCGAGCCTGCTTGCCGGATTGATCGCGGCGGCGGGCCGCAACATGGCGCGCGGGAACGCGGACGTGGCGTTGTTCGAAGTCGGCCAACAATTTGAAAGCGATGCGCCGTCCGGTCAGGTGCTGGCGGCCACCGGCTTGCGCCGCGGCACGGCGCGGCCGCTCGGAAGCGGGCGCCACTGGCAGGGCAAGAGCGGCCCGGTCGAGGCGATGGACGCCAAGGCCGACGCGGCGGCGCTGCTGTCGCTGCTTGGCGCAACGGTCGCGAACCTGCAGGTGAGCGCCGACGCACCCGGCTGGTATCATCCCGGCCGCTCCGGTGTCTTCCGCCTCGGGCCAAAAAATGTGCTTGGCTATTTCGGCGAGCTGCATCCGCGTATTCTCGATGCGATGGATGTCGCGGGGCCAGTCGTCGCCTTCGAGGTTTTCCCCGATGCGATCCCCGAGCCGAAGCGCAAACCGACGCGCGCCAAGCCGCCGCTCGAACTTTCCGACTTGCAGCCCTTGCGCCGCGACTTCGCCTTTGTGGTCGATGACGGCGTTGCGGCCGAACAATTGATCCGCGCCGCGCGCGGCGTCGACAAGAAGCTGATTGTCGATGTGTCGCTGTTCGATCTCTTTGAGGGCGGCGCGCTGGGCGAAGGCAGGAAGTCGCTTGCGATCGAAGTCACGCTTCAGCCGGTCGAGAAGACGCTGACGGACGAGGAAATCGACGCGGTGTCGAAGCGCATCGTGGCGGCAGTCGAAAAAGCGACAGGCGGCGCGCTGCGAAGCTGATCCGCCGGGGAAACCGTTCGGGGAGGAACGAGTGAAGTTCGAGCCCTACGAAATCGGCAGACTCGACAAGGAGGGCGCGAATATCCGCCTATGCGGTCGCGTCGCCGGTCCCGCGTCGGGCCCGCCCATCGTCATGCTCGCATCGCTCGGCCGCCCGGGCAGCGACTTCGATGAAGTGGCGCAAGCGCTTGGCCGCGCGGGGTACCGTGTGACGCTGCCGGAACCGCGGGGCATCGGCGACAGCAGTGGGCCGATGGAAAAGCTCTCGCTGCACGATCTTGCGGAAGACGTCGCTCACGTGATCGAGACTGTCGCGAAAGCGCCGGTCATGCTGATCGGCCATGCTTTTGGCAACCGTCTCGCGCGGACGACTGCTGCGGACAGGCCCGAACTTGTTTCCCGTGTCGGCCTTCTTGCTTGCGGCGGCCTCATCGAAATGCCGGAGAAGGCGCGCAAGGCGCTCATCGGTTGCTTCGATGAAAAGCTCTCGCCCGAAGAACATATCGAATGCGTGCGCTATGGTTTTTTCGCACGAAGCAACGATCCGGAAGTCTGGCACGATGGTTGGCATCGCGATGTGATGCTGATGCAATCGTCGGCGGTGCGCCGCACGCCGGTCGAGGATTGGTGGGAAGCCGGCGGCCAACCGATGCTTGTCGTGCAGGCGCTGGAAGACGCAATCGCGCTGCCGGCGAACGCGCATGACCTGAAGGCGCGTCTCGGCGCGCGGGCAACATTGGTGGAACTTCCCAATGCCGGCCATGCCATGCTGCCGGAACAGCCCGCCCGCATCGCCCGTATCATCCGCGATTATCTGGAGGCCTAGCTCATGCCCATCACAGCGGATCAGGCCCGGAAGATCGCCCTCTCGCTGCCCGAAGCGGCGGAGATGAGCCATTTCGACCAGCCCGATTTCCGCGTCCGGAAAAAGATATTCGCGACGCTCCACACGGCGGAGAAGCGCGCGGTGGTGAAGCTCGGCCCGGAAGAGCAGGCCATGCTTGTCGAAAGCGAACCGAAGGTCTTTGCGCCGGTGCCGGGCGGTTGGGGCCGCAAGGGCTGGACGCATGTGAATCTCGCATCGGCAAATGCTGCTATCGTCCGGGAGGCGATGACGCGCGGCTGGCGAAACGTCGCGCCGAAGACGCTGGTGAAGGCGTTCGACGCGGGTTGACGCCCATGGAGGAGGGCATCATGGAACTCAAGACCATTCGCTACGAGGTTTCGGACGGCATCGCGACCGTCATGCTGTCGCGCCCGAAACGCCGCAACGCCTGGACGGGCCGCATGCACACCGAATATCGTTGGGCGCTGGCGGAAGCCGACAAGGACAGGGCGGTGCGGGTGATCGTCGTCACCGGCGACCCCGAAGGGAACGCCTTTTGCGCCGGCGCCGACCTCGGCGCGCTCGAAGGCCATTCGGAAAAGGGCCGCTACGACGCAGGAATTTCCGACGATATCGCAAAGCCGGGCTTTGGCGTCGCGCCCGAATTCGACGCCACCTTCGCCTATCATTTCGGCCTGACGAAACCGGTCATCGCCGCGATCAACGGCGCGGCGGCCGGCGTCGGCCTTGTGCTGGCCGCCTTTGCCGATCTGCGCTTCTGCGTGCCCGGCGCGAAATTCACCGCCGCCCATGGCCGCTTCAACTTTCCGGCCGAGTTCGGCCTCTCCTGGGTCTTGCCGCGCCTCGTCGGCGTGACCCATGCCAACGACATATTGTTGTCGAGCCGCGTCTTCACCTCGGAAGAAGCGATGGAAATGGGCTTTTTGAACAAGCTCGTGCCGCCCGCCGAGCTGATGCCCCATGTGATGGCCTATGCCCGCGCCATGGCCGATGGCGTCTCGCCCGGTTCGCTTCGGGAGACCAAGCGCCAAATCTATACGGACCTCCACCGGGATGCGGCCAGTGCTGTCGTGGCCGCCGAGCGTCTGCTGGAAGAGATGGTCAGGCACCCTGACTACAAGGAGGGGGTGAAGGCCTGGATGGAGAAGCGCCGGGCCGAGTGGCAGGGCTAGGTGCCCACAATTGGCTTAATGGCCCGCCAATGCTATATGGCGGGCGCCGCCGCGCACCCTCAGTTTCCTTCAAGGCCAAATGACCGACCTTTCCCATATCCGCAATTTCTCGATCATCGCCCATATCGACCACGGCAAGTCGACGCTTGCCGACCGGTTGATCCAGCTTTGCGGCGGGCTGCAGGCGCGCGAGATGAAGGAGCAGGTGCTCGATTCGATGGATATCGAGCGCGAGCGCGGCATCACCATCAAGGCGCAGACCGTCCGCCTCGACTACAAGGCCGCCAATGGCGAGATGTATGAGCTGAACCTCATCGACACGCCCGGCCATGTCGACTTCGCCTATGAGGTCAACCGCTCGCTGGCGGCCTGCGAGGGTTCGCTGCTGGTGGTGGACGCTAGCCAGGGCGTCGAGGCGCAGACGCTGGCAAACGTCTATCACGCGCTCGATGTGAACCACGAAATTGTCCCGGTCCTCAACAAGATCGACCTGCCGGCCGCCGACCCCGAAAAGACGCGCCAGCAGATCGAGGATGTGATCGGCCTCGACGCGTCGCAGGCGGTCGAGATTTCGGCAAAGAGCGGCATCGGCATTCCGGATGTGCTGGAGGCGATCGTCCATCGCCTGCCGGCACCGAAAGGCGACGCAACTGCGCCGTTGAAGGCCATGCTGGTCGATAGCTGGTACGACGCCTATCTCGGCGTCGTCGTGCTGGTGCGCATCATCGACGGCGAAATGAAAAAAGGCCAGCGCATCCGCATGATGGGCACGGGCGGCGCCTATGCGATCGATCAGGTCGGCATCTTCCGCCCGAAAAAGGAAAATGTCGCCAGCCTGACGCCGGGCGAAATCGGCTTCTTCACGGCGTCCATCAAGGAAGTGGCCGACACGCGCGTCGGCGACACGGTGACGGACGAAAAGCGCCCTTGCGCAAATGCGCTGCCGGGTTTCAAGCCGGCGCAACCGGTTGTCTTTTGCGGCCTCTTTCCGGTCGACGCGGCCGAGTTCGAGGATCTGCGCGAGGCAATGGGAAAACTGCGTCTCAACGATGCGAGTTTCGAATTCGAAATGGAAACGTCGGCGGCGCTTGGCTTCGGCTTTCGCTGCGGCTTTCTGGGCCTGCTGCATCTCGAAATCATTCGCGAGCGGCTGGAGCGCGAATTCGATATCGATCTGATCACGACCGCGCCTTCGGTCATCTATCAATTGCACATGACCGACGGAAAAATCGTCGAGATGCACAATCCGGCCGACATGCCGGATGTGATGAAGATCGATCACATCGAGGAACCGTGGATCCGCGCGACGATCCTGGTGCCCGACGAATATCTGGGCGCCGTGCTGAAGCTTTGCGAAGACAGGCGCGGGCACCAGATCGATCTCACCTATGCCGGCTCGCGCGCCATGCTGGTCTACCGTTTGCCGCTGAACGAGGTTGTGCTCGATTTTTACGACCGGTTGAAGTCGGTCAGCCGCGGCTATGCGAGCTTCGACTATCAGATCGAAGGTTACGAGCCCGGCGAGCTGGTCAAGATGTCGATCCTCGTCAACGACGAGCCGGTGGATGCGCTGGCGACCATCGTGCACCGTTCGCGCGCCGAGCAGCGCGGCCGCATGATGTGCGAAAAGTTGAAGGAGCTGATCCCCAAGCACCTCTTCAAGATCCCGATCCAGGCGGCGATCGGCGGCCGCATCATCGCGCGCGAGACGATCGCGGCGATGCGCAAGGACGTGACGGCGAAGTGCTATGGCGGCGACATCAGCCGCAAGCGCAAGCTTCTCGACAAGCAGAAAGAGGGCAAGAAGAAGATGCGCCAGTTCGGCCGCGTCGAAATCCCTCAGGACGCATTCATTTCCGCCTTGAAGATGGACGCGAACTGACGCCCGGATTCGAGGCCGTCCCGCGCTTCAACCGAACAGCGAAAAGCCGCCCGGACGATATGTCCGGACGGCTGTTTCCGCTGGGCCGGATGATGCGGGGTCAGTCAGCCCGGCGCAGCAGCGCAATGAGGCCGGCAAGCACGACGCCGATGACGCCGAGAACGGCCCATGACGGATAGCTCAGCGCGGTCTTGAGCGGATCGACAAGGCCTTCGGGCGCGCCGGAATCGACCCAGCCGGCAAACCAGTCATGGCTTCCCTGGTTGACCAGAATCCAGAATTCGCTGAACGAGCGCATCTTGATCGCGCCTTCTTCAAGCGACAGCAAGGCGTCCGAGCCCAACGCCATCAAGGCGGCGATGATGAAAAGAAGTCCGATCAGTCGAAACACAACCATGGTACGAGCCCCCCAGCCCAAACTCAGCGGTTAAAACCAGCGTCGAGAACGCTAACCGGATCGAGTGTGCCAAACAAGCACAGTGATGAAAAGACCTTTGGCAGATCAAGGGCCTAATGGGCGTATGCCGGTTGATTCAGGGCCTTTGTTGCGTATAGTGCCGCCCGCTGCCGCCGGAATTTCAGGCGATGCAGGAGGGGTGGCCGAGTGGCTGAAGGCGCACGCTTGGAAAGCGTGTATGCGGGAAACCGTATCGAGGGTTCGAATCCCTCTCCCTCCGCCAGCCGAACTATCTTTTGAAATCAATAGCTTATGGTTTTCAGACGGTGGACCGATCGTGCCGCCGGCACCGCGCGCTCACCCCAGGCCAAGTAAAATAGGCCGCCGTCCGGCCGCCATCCGCCGCAGCGCATATTCGCTGTTGCGGCAGATTTGCTACAGCCGGTCTCGAAATATGGTTAACGATGGTTTGCCGAAGGCGCGGCGGGTCGATGCGTTCAGTTCGACCGCGTGATCTGGACGGCGCGGCGCGGCTTCAGATAGGCGGTTTCGGAGAAGTTGACCGTGCCGGCGATCATCTGGCCGACAGGCGAGGCGTAGCCGTAGGTGGTTTCGACGAAAATGACGCTCGACCCCGGCGTGGTGAGACCGGCGGGAAGTGCGACGGACGAATTCACGGCGCGCGGCGCGATCTGGAAGCCGTCGCTCCATGCGACCCGCGCGACATTCGAAGCATTGGTCACGACGCTTGTGATGCGAACCGTCAGCGTCTCGGTGCTGAACGGCTGCAGGATTGTCGTGCTGGCGGCGAAGATGTCGGCGATGTCGCTGTCGTTGAGCGACGCGGACTGCGCCGTCAGGTCGGCGGCCGTATAGGCGACGGCCGTCACGCGACGATTGGCGACCAGCATATTGGTCATCTCGACGCCGCCGAGATAGAAGGCCAGCATCAGGGGCAGGATCAGCGCAAACTCGACAGCGGCAAGGCCGCGATAGTCGCTGGCATAGCGGCAGAGCAGTTGAATGCAGCCGCGCCCTTGTTTCTTTTCTGCCGTCGATCCGCTTCGGTCGGTCATCGCCTTTGCACCCTCAACTACCCGCCGGCAACATGTCGCCGAAAGGTTCGTTGCGGAAGGCAACGCTTGCCGCGATCAACCGGCCGCCGCCCTCGAGATTGGAAAGGCCGATGCCGCCCGGGCTGAGCACGCCCCATGAATAATAGACGCGCACGACCACGATGTCGCCGGCGCCGCCGGGCTGAAACTGGACGTCCGCCGAAGGATTTCCGTCCTCGTCGATCAGCGGCAGAAAGCTGACGCCGCCGAACGAACTGAAATTCCTCACATCGACGAAGAGCCCCCCGTCGCAGTCGTTGATCAGTGTCACCTGCTCGCAGATCATGTTCTTGAAGTCGCTGGCCGAGAAGCCGCCGACCTGCACCTGGCCGGTACGCACCAGACGCGCGGCATTGGCAACGACGCTGTCGAGATTCGACGTGGCGAAATAGACGATGCAGGTCTCGATCATCGCGAAGAGAATCGCAAAAAACGGAACGGCGAGCAGGCTGAACTCGACCGCAACGCTGCCGCTCCGGTTGCGGCGAAAGCCGCGCCATCGGCGGCCTTTCGGTTCGGTTCTCTCGCTCATCGACGATCCTCACGCGGGCAACACCACCATACGCAGCTTTCTTGATAGACCGGCGCGGTTACCAAAGCGTAAGCGACACCCGGTTAACCATGTTGCTTCATGCCTCCTTAACGACGCAGCGACTAAAAAAGCAGATAGCGAAAAGCGGAGGTTCCGCATCGCTTTTCCAGAGTGTCGTTCAGGTGGGTCATATGGATCGGACCTCTCATCGTCTCGCTGTCATGTTCGACGCGCCACGTCGCCTTCTTCGGCGCTGGACTGCGGACCGGCGCGGCAATTTCGCGACGATCTTTGCCATTGCGCTGATCCCGATTGCCGCCGCCGCCGGCGCGGCCGTCGATATTTCGCGCGCCTATATCGTCGAGACGCGCCTTGCCTCGGCGCTCGATGCGGCGGCTCTCGCCGTCGGAACGGCCAGCGGCCTCTCGTCGGCGGAGATACAGACGCTGGCGCAGGCATATTTCGACGCCAACTATCCGGCAAGCAAGCTCGGCGTGCCCGGCACGATCACGGTTGCAGACACGCAAACGACGGTCGACCTGTCGGTGAAAGCGGACCTGCCGACCACCATCATGGGTGTCGTCGGCATCAACAGCATCAAGATCGGCGCCACATCGCAGGTGATGCGTCATGGCAAGAAGCTCGAAGTCATGCTGGTCCTCGACAACACCGGATCGATGAATACCGGCGGCCGGATGACCGTACTCAAGGCCGCGGCCAAGGATCTCATCACCACGGTTTCGACGGCGGGTGTCTCGCCGGGCGACGTCCGCATCGGCATCGTGCCTTTCACGACCGACGTCAATGTGGGGACGGCCAACGTCAATCAATCCTGGCTCAAATGGACCTGGGATCTGCCGACCGAATCCTGCACGACAACCGGCAAGGGCAAGAATGCGACGACGACCTGCACGCAGGATACGCGCACGGTCGCCAAGAACACATGGAAGGGATGCGTCGTCGACCGCGATCAGAACTACGATGTGTCGATCTCGACGCCGACCAACAACGATGCAACCAAGTTCCCGGCGAACCATAACGACATTTACAACGCGCAGTGCAGTCTGCGTCCCATGGTGCCGCTCTCGACCGACTGGAACATGCTGCGCAGCGAAATCGACGCGATGGTTGCCGGCGGCGCGACCAATACGACGATCGGTTTCGTCTGGGGCTGGCAATTGCTGACAAACGGCGCCTTGCTGTCGAATGCCGCGGCGCCGAGCGCGAATGAACTCGACAAGGTGATGGTCTACATGACCGACGGCGAGAACACCTATTACCGGGAGGGAATCGGCTCGTGCAACGGCAGCTCGCATTGCCCGGGCGTCGATGTCCGCACGGCGGCGGTCTGCAATGCGATCAAGCAGACTGGAATCATGGTCTATACCGTGCGCCTGATCAACGGCAACGCGACATTGCTGCGCAACTGCGCATCGCATCCGAGCATGTATTACGACGTCAGTAACGCGAGTGATTTGACCGACGTTTTCAAATCGATCGCCCAGGCGCTGTCGAACCTGCGCCTGAGCAAGTAAGACACGCCCCCGGCAACAGTCCAAACGCACGAAAGAGAAAAGGCCGCCCGGTGACGGGCGGCCTTTCTGCAATCGGCATCAAGAAAATATCTAGTACATCGGCCCGTCGCCGGACGATGCGCCACCGCCGGCGCCGCCGGCCCCACCGCTGGAGCCCGCCGCCGTGCTCATCTGGCTCATCAGCGTGTCGAAGCTTTCGGGGCTGTCCCCCATCGCCGGAACGCGTTCGCAGCGCGGCGTGCAATTGTAGGAGTATTGCCCGGCGCCGCGCGTCAGCGTGACGGTCGAAGCATTCTGCGCCACGACACTCACATTCATGTCGGCAATCGCCTTGCCGTCGCTGTCGAGCGCTACGATGTTGGTGCGGCCATAGCTGCGGCCCATCACATAGACGAGCTGCGAGCCTTCGACGGTTACATCGGCGATCGCCGGATTGCCGACCATGATGGTCGCAACGGGCTGCGGGAAATGCAGGGCGCGCGACTTGTTCATCTCGACAAGGAAATCGGCGGCCTGCGCGCCGCCGGCGATCAGCGCCGCGAGGCTCGCGCCGAGCGCCGTTGCGCGTGCGCCGCGCCGGAATTTGTTTCGTGAAACCATTTTCGGGCCCGTTTGATCGTGGTGAGGCGGCCGCTCCAGCCGTTCCTGATGAAACACTAGCGGCAAGGAGTGAACGATTTGTTGACCGTGACGAAGGGCAAGGTTCCTTTAACGGGCAATTAAAAGGGTCGCTTTAGGCTGGCTTGTGAATGGCGGAAAACGGGCCAAAGGAGACCTGTATGGCGGGCGCGATGCGAGACGGCCGGGGCACGGCGACGAACGCAGCGCGATCGCTGGCGGGTGTCCGGATTTTTGCCGGCCTGGCCCCGCGCGAGCTGGCATTGCTTGCTGCCGAATGCGACTGGCGAACCGTCGCAAAGGACGAAATCGTGATCAGCACCGCGCAGAGCGGCGCGCCGGACGGTGTGATGTTCGTGGTCGACGGCGCCGTGCGCCTGGCGCGCGCCGCCGGCCCGGCCGGGCGCATCGCCTACAAGGATGTCGGTGCCGGCGGTCAGTTCGGGGAAATGTCGGTGTTCGGCGTCGCCGAAACCGATCTCACGGTCATCGCGCGCGACGACAGCCGGATTGCGACCCTGAGGCTTGACCGGTTCGCTGAACTGCTGGCCCGCGAGGAATCGGTCTCCCGCGCGCTCCTCTGCCAGTATGCTCGACTGCTGCGCGGGCAAGAGATCGCAGGACCGTCATCGACGCCGGATGGCCCCGCGGCACTGGACGGGACCGGCGCCCAGCGCCTCTACATGGAGCTGCTGGCTCTGGCCGAACCGCATGCCGGCGAGGACGGCAGAGAGATGCTGCTGATCGCGCGGCTGCCCCGGCATCGTGTGCTGGCGGATCGGATATCGACGACCGAAGAAGCTGTCGCGCGCGCGATCGCCGAGCTGGTCCGCGGCGGCGTTGCCGAGCGCGACTATCCCGGCCTCATCATCAAGGACGAAGCGGCGCTCCGCGGCCTGGCCGCCGCCCGCTAGCGCAACGTCTCCTTTTTTGTGCGCATCGCCGCACCCCGTTAACCGACGATTAACGATACTCCAACCCGGTGCAATTGCGCTGTCGCCGCGAGTTGACGTATCGCGGGATTTTATACTCTGAATTCAAAGTATACACAGCATCTATACATCGAGACGTGCTGATTTATCATGTAAATTATGCGAAATCATACGCGATCATTAGCGTTTAGGTAAGATTGCCCCCCTAAGCTGGCCTCCAGTCCGAAAGGGCGCCCTGCCGCCGGTCACGGCGGATGAGGGTTGGTGCTGTCGACAGTCAACGGTGTAAGGAGGCTTATTGTGAGCCAGTTTCTGAAGTCTTTTGTGAAGGACGAGTCCGGCGCGACCGCGATCGAATACGGTCTGATCGCCGCCGGCATTTCGGTCGTGATCATCACGGCCGTCGGTCTGATCGGCGATGGCCTTGAGGCCACGTTCGACGATATCCAGGCTGCGCTCAACTAAGGAGCGTAGACAGGTCCGCGTTGTCCCCCGGCATATGGTCGAGGGCGCCGTTCCGAAAGTGAGCCGCCAGTCCCGCGCCGGGCCTGGCGGCTTTCTTGTGCCGGTTGTCGCGCCCGGGACATCCCGGAAATTCATTGCCCTGCGGCTCATTATGAGCCGGCGTTTACCTCAAATTTACGGTCCCGCGACCACTATCCAAAGGTACGGCCGGGCCTTGTCCGTCCGTGCGGGGACCATGCGGTCCATGAGCCGCTTAAGGGAAAACGGGCAAATTTCGTGTTGAACATGCTCCTGCTCGCCGTCTTTCCGATCGCCATGATCTTCGGCGCGATCTGGGATCTGACGACGATGACCATACCGAACCGTCTGACGATCGCGCTTGTCGCGGCGTTTGTGCTGCTCGCGCCGCTGGCGGGATTGTCGCTGCAGCAGATCGGTATGCATGTGGCGGCGGGTGTCGCGATGCTTCTCGTCGGCATGGCGCTGTTCGGCTTCGGATGGATCGGTGGCGGCGACGCCAAGTTTGTGGCCGGCGCCGCGCTCTGGATCGGTTTGACGGAATTGCTTCCCTACCTGTTGATCGCCTCGCTTATCGGCGGCGCATTCACGCTGCTTCTGCTTTCTTTTCGACGGCTGCCGCTGCCCGAGTGGCTGCTTCGCCGCGCCTGGATCGCGCGGCTGCACGACCGCACCGCCGGTATTCCCTATGGCGTCGCGCTCGCCGTTGCGGGCCTGATTGTCTTTCCGCGCACGGTCTGGATCGAACTTGCGGCCTCGGCCGCCTGAGAATGATGCGGACGAAAATGTCCGCGTGACGAAAGGAATGGAAAAGTGAACGCCGCACGCATTGGAGTTCTGGTTCTGGCGCTCGTCGCCGCGGGCCTCGCGGCGTTTCTGGCGCGCGGGCTCGTGAAGTCGGACAGCGAACCCGTCATCGAGAAAGTCGTGGAAGCGCCGACGACGGAAGTTCTTGTCGCGGTTTCCAATTTGCAGATCGGTCAGCGCGTTACGGGCCGCGATCTGCGCTGGCAGAACTGGCCGGATGAATCGCTGAACGGGGCCTACATCACGCGAACCCAGATGCCGGCCGCGATTGAAGAATATACAGGCAGCGTTGCGCGCTCGGCCGTTCTGAGCGGCGAACCGGTCACGGCCGAAAAGCTCGTCAGCCTCTCCGGCGCCGGCTTCATGTCGGCCCTGATAGAGCCCGGCATGCGCGCAACCGCAATCAAGATTACGCCGGAAACGAGCGCTGGCGGTTTCATCCTGCCGAACGACCGCGTGGACATCATCGACATCCGCAAGGGCCAGACGATCTTGCGCGATATCCGTGTGCTGGCGATCGATCAGCGCTTCAACGAAAAAGCGGGCGAGCAGGTCGCGGTCGGCCGGACGGCGACGCTGGAACTGACGCCCGCCCAGGTGGAACTCCTCGCCGTCGCCGAGAGCGAGGGCCAGCTGGCACTCTCGCTGCGCAGCATGGGCGAGAAGGACCTGGCTGGCAACGAAGATGTCGTCAAGGCGGCCGGTTCGGTCGTGAGAATTGTACGTTACGGCACGGCGCAAACCGTGCGGGTGAAGTAGGCGATGGGGTCGGGCATGAAGAAGATTTTCAACTTGCAGCGCATCGCGCGTCCCCTTGCGGCGGCGCTTTGCGCGCTTGCCCTGATCTCCGGGCCGGTCGACATTGCCGGCGCCAGCGACGCCCGTCTGGTCAAGATCGATCAGGGCGGTATGGGCAAGGGCTCCCGCAGTATCGTGCTTGGCCTCAACAAGGCGGCGATCGTTGAACTGCCGGTTGCCGCGCGCGACGTTCTTGTGTCGAACCCGGCGATTGTCGATGCCGTCGTCCGCACCAACAAACGCACCTACCTGATCGGCATGGCCGTCGGACAGACGAATGCCTTCTTCTTCAATGAAGCCGGCCAGCAGATACTCAACCTTGAAATCCAGGTCGCGCGCGACCTCTCCGGCCTGCGCGATACCTTGCGCCAGTACTTTCCGAAGGCCCG
The DNA here is from genome assembly GCF_019635935.1 of Parvibaculum sp. Lineage (NCBI taxonomy): Bacteria > Pseudomonadati > Pseudomonadota > Alphaproteobacteria > Hyphomicrobiales > Parvibaculaceae > Parvibaculum > Parvibaculum sp. Next base: position 2,372,934 of record NZ_JAHBYN010000001.1, read on the forward strand.
CATCGATGTGCAGGCGATGAACGATCACGTCGTTCTCGCCGGCATGGTGGCCAGCGCCTCCGAAGCCAACAAGGCCCATGATCTTGCCGCCCGCTATATCGGCGGCGACATGGACCAGGTGCTCAACATGCTGGGCATCGAGGGCAAGGAACAGGTGATGCTGAAGGTGACGGTTGCCGAAATGCAGCGCACCGTCATCAAGCAGCTCGGCGTCGACCTCTCCACCGCCGCCAATTTCGGCGACTTCGCGCTTCGTCTGGCGACACAAAATGCCTTCAGCCTGCAGGGCAGCTCGCTTGGCGGGCTTTCGACGGCCGGAACCGAGGTTGTCGGCAATGACGGTTCGATCGGCTCGGCCATCCGCGCGCTGGAACGTACCGGCATTATGCGCACGCTGGCCGAACCCAATTTGACCGCGATCTCGGGCGAGTCGGCGAAGTTCCTCGCCGGTGGCGAATTCCCGGTCCCGTCCTCGGTCGACCAGAACGGCAACGTGGCGCTGGAATTCAAGCCCTTCGGCGTCGGTCTCAATTTCACGCCCGTCGTGCTGAGCGAAGGTCGCATCAGCCTGCGCATCTCGACCGAGGTCAGCGAATTGTCGTCGGACGGCGCCTTTCTGTTGCAGGGCCAGAACGCCGGCGGCGTTGCGGTACCGGCGTTGAAAGTGCGCCGGGCCGAAACGACACTCGAATTGCCGAGCGGCGGTTCGCTGGTGATGGCGGGACTTCTCTCCGATTCGACGCGGCAGAACATCGACGGTGTTCCCGGCGCCAAGGATATGCCGGTTCTCGGCCAGCTCTTCCGCAGCCGCGACTACCAGAAGAACGAAACCGAGCTGGTCGTCATCGTGACGCCCTATCTGGTCGATCCGACGTCGCGCAACAATCTGGTGCTGCCGACCGACGGCTTCGCACCCGCAAGCGACCTCGACACGATTCTGATGGGACGCCTCAACGCGACCTATGGCGCCAGCGGCGCGGCGCCGTCGGGCAAGACGCTGCAGGGCCCTGTCGGGTTCGTCGTGGATTGATGAGGGGATCGTAGAGGATAATGACAATGAACACATACAAACCCCTTGCCTCCGGCATTCTGCTCGCGCTCGCGCTGGGTCTCGCCGGCTGCGGCCTCAACGGCGCCGACGAGGCGCAGTTCGATGCCGCCCGCGTTCATCCGATTTCGGTGCAACCCGATGTCGCGACGCTCAATATCGATGTGCCGCCGGGCCAGCCCGGTCTTACGGCGGCGAACCGCAGCGCAATCGCCGGCTTTGCCGCGAGCTACCGCGAGCGCGGCCACGGCCCGTTGACAGTCTCCACACCGTCGGGATCGCCCAATGCGGCGACGGCAACGGGCGTGCTGAGCGATGTGCGTGACATTCTGGCCGAGCATGGTGTTTCCGGCGATGCGCTTGCCTACACGCCCTACAGCGCCTCGGCCGCTGGCGCGGCGCCGCTGATCCTGTCCTACAAGCGCTACGTGGCGAAGGCCAGCACCTGTGGCGACTGGTCGGCAAGCCTCGCGACCGACTACAAGAACGTCCCGCCGCCGAACTTCGGCTGCGCCACGCAGAACAATCTCGCGGCAATGATCGCCGATCCCGCCGATCTTCTGAAACCCCGCGGCATGACGCCGGCGGATGCAGGCCGCCGCAATACGGTCCTCGAAAAATATCGCGAGGGCGAACCGACCGCGACCGCAAGAACCGATCAGGATTCGGGCGCTGTAAGCAAGGTAAGCCAATGAGCAACGTCGCACACAAGGAAATCGTCGACGAGGCGCCGCCGGTGGTCGACGCGGAGCCGCGGCCCGCGCCTCAGCCGTCGATCGCGCATGTCGCCGCCGACAATGACGGCACGCATGTGATGAAGCCGGTTCCGCGCATCACGATCCATGCTTTCTGCGAACAGCCTTCGTCGGGCAGCGCCATTCAGCGCGCCGGCGAGGACCGCCGCCTCGCCAAGGCGCATCTGACGGTCCACATGGGTGGCATTCCCGCCGCCGTGGAACACTATCAGCAGTCGCCGACGCCGAACCTCATCATGGTCGAGGCGCGCGCCGCCGGCCCGGAATTGTTCGCCCAGCTCGGCGCGCTTGCCGAAGTCTGCGACGCGGGAACCAAGGTCGTCGTCATCGGCCACATGAACGACGTCTCGCTCTATCGCGAGATGATCCGCCAGGGCGTCAACGAATACCTGGTTGCGCCGCTGCATCCGATGGGTGTCATCGAAGCGATCTCGCGCCTCTACATCGATCCCGACGCGCCGCCGATCGGTCGCACGGTCGCCTTCATCGGCGCCAAGGGCGGCACTGGCTCCAGCACGATTGCGCACAACATCGGCTGGTGCATTTCAAGCGGTATGGACGAGGATGTCGTGATCACCGATCTCGATCTTCCTTTCGGCACCGCCGGCCTCGATTTCAATCAGGATCCCGCCCAGGGCATCGCCGATGCGCTCATGGCGCCGGAACGCCTCGACGACGTTCTGCTCGATCGTCTGCTCGTCAAATGCACCGACCGCCTGAGCCTCTTCACGGCGCCGGCCGTTCTCGACCGCGACTTCGAGATGGATGGCGACAGCTGCGAAAGCGTGCTCGACATCGTGCGCGACGGCGTGCCTTGCGTAATTATCGATCTGCCGCATGTCTGGGCGCCCTGGACGAAGAGGGTGCTGCTGGCCGCCGACGAAATCGTCATCACGGCGACGCCCGATCTGGCAAGCCTGCGCAATGCGAAGAGCATGCTGGACCTGACGCGTCACGCGCGGCCCAACGACAATCCCGCGCACATCGTGCTCAACCAGGTCGGCATTCCCAAGCGGCCCGAGATCCCGGTGAAAGACTTTGCCGAGGCTGTCGGCGCCGAACCCACACTGGTTCTGCCGTTCAATCCCGGTCTGTTCGGGACGGCGGCCAACAACGGCCAGATGATCGAAGAGCTTGAGGCAAAGGGAAAGACGGCCGAAGGCTTGCGCTTCCTTGCCCGTCAGCTCTGCGGCCGCGAACAGCGCACGCCGAAAGCCGCGAAATCGTCCTCGATCTTTCGCTTTCTGTCGCGCAAATAGCAAATAGAAGAGCCGGAGGTAGCTACTCGTGTTTGGAAGGCGGAATGAAGGTCAACCGGTCGCGCGCAAGCCTGTTGCGGCGCCGCCGCCTGCTGCGCCACCGGCCGGGTCGGCGCCGCCCGCGGCAACGCCCGATGCTCAGAAGCCGGCGGTTGCCAAACCCGTTGCCGCCAAGCCTGCGGCCGCAAAGCCGACCGCGCGCGGATCCGATCATCGCTCCGAGAACTACTATCAGATCAAGACGACGATCTTCAACGCGCTGATCGACACGATCGACCTGACGCAGCTCGCGCAGCTCGACGCTGAAAGCGCGCGCGAGGAAATTCGCGACATCGTCAACGAAATTCTATCGATCAAGAATGTCGTCATGTCGATCTCCGAGCAGGAAGCCCTGCTGCAGGACATCTGCAACGACGTCCTGGGTTATGGCCCGCTCGAACCGCTGCTGGCGCGCGACGACATTGCCGACATCATGGTGAATGGCTGCGAGCGCACCTTCATCGAAGTGAACGGCAAGGTCGAGCTGACCAATATCCGTTTCCGCGACAACAGCCAGCTGATGAACATCTGTCAGCGCATCGTCAGCCAGGTCGGCCGCCGCGTCGACGAATCGAGCCCGATCTGCGACGCGCGCCTCCCGGACGGCAGCCGCGTCAATGTCATCGTGCCGCCGCTGGCGATCGACGGACCCGCGCTGACCATTCGTAAGTTCCGCCGCGACAAGCTGCTGATGCAGGATCTCGTCTCCTACAATTCGATATCGCAGGATGGCGCCGACGTGCTCGGCATCATCGGCAAGGTGCGTTGCAATGTGTTGATTTCCGGCGGTACCGGCTCGGGCAAGACGACACTGCTGAATTGTCTCACCGGCTTTATCGAAGCCGACGAGCGCGTCATCACCTGCGAGGACGCCGCCGAACTTCAGCTCCAGCAACCCCATGTCGTGCGCCTCGAAACGCGCCCGCCCAATCTCGAGGGTCAGGGTCAGGTGACCATGACCGAACTCGTCCGCAACTGCCTGCGTATGCGTCCCGAACGTATTATCGTCGGCGAGGTGCGCGGACCTGAGGCCTTCGACCTGCTGCAGGCGATGAACACCGGTCACGACGGTTCGATGGGAACGCTCCACGCCAACAGCCCCCGCGAGGCGCTGTCGCGTCTGGAAAGCATGATCACGATGGGCGGCTATGCGCTCCCCTCGAAGACGATCCGCGAAATGATCTGCGGTTCGATCGACGTCGTGGTTCAGGCAGCGCGTCTGCGCGACGGCTCGCGCCGCATCACGCACATTACCGAGGTGCTCGGTACCGAAGGCGACGTCATCATCACGCAGGATCTCTTCGTCTACGAGATCGAAGGCGAAGACGAGACCGGCCGCATTGTCGGCAAGCACAAGTCGACGGGCATTGCGCGCCCCTCGTTCTGGGATCGCGCGCGCTACTACAATCAGCATCATGCTCTGGCGGCGGCGCTCGACCGCGCCCAGGGCTAGAGCGGACCGGGGTCGCCCATGGACCGCACCACGCTGATGATCTTCGGCATTGCCATTCTCGCCGCCCTCTGCATCGCAGCAGTCGGGTTTGTCCTTGTGGGTGGAAAAACCGAATCGCAAAAGCGCGTCGCCCGCGTCGCGCGCGGTTCCGGCCCGCGCCTGCAGGCGATGGAGGGCGATGTCGACAACAGCGAGAAACGCCGCAAGCAGATGCAGGAGACCCTGAAGGGTCTCGAAGAAAAGCAGCAAGAGCAGAAGAAGCGCATATCGCTCACCACGCGTATCGAACGCGCCGGACTCGAGATCACGACCCGAACGTTCTACATCGCCAGCGCCATCGCCGGACTGGTTGCGACGTTCATTCTGATGCTTGGCGGCTTCTCGCTTGTGATTTCGGCGCTTGGCGGGTTCGCCGTCGCCTTCGGTCTGCCGCGCTGGGTCCTTTCCTGGCTCATCACGCGGCGTCAGAAGGCTTTTGTCGATGAATTCGCCAACGCGATCGACGTGATCGTTCGCGGCGTCAAATCGGGTCTGCCTGTCAACGACTGTCTGCGTTTGATCGCGACGGAGGCGGCCGAGCCGGTGCGCAGTGAATTTCAGGGTATCGTCGAAGGGCAGAAGGTCGGCGTAACCCTCGAACAAAGCCTGTCCCGCATCTACGAGCGGATGCCGCTTGCCGAAGTCAATTTCTTCCAGATCGTGCTGGCGATCCAGCAGAAGTCGGGCGGTAATTTGTCGGAAGCGCTCGGAAACCTGTCCAAGGTGCTCCGCGACCGGAAGAAGATGCGTGCAAAAATTCAGGCGATGTCCCAGGAAGCCAAGGCCTCCGCCGCCATCATCGGTGCGCTGCCGCCCGGCGTGATGATGATGATCTACATGACCTCGCCGGACTACATGGGCGTCCTCTTCTCGACCACGGCAGGAAACATGATCATCGTCGGCGGCCTCACATGGATGGGCATCGGCATTCTCGTGATGAGAAAGATGATCGACTTCAAGTTTTAGGACGTGTCATGACCTCGCTTTTTCTTGCTGTGCAAGAGATGTTCAATGTCGAAAACGTCGTGATGCTCCTCACGGCGGTGGCGGCGTTCGCGACGATCCTGACATTGACGGCGCCGATGCTCGCCGGCGACAAGCTCGGAACGCGCATGAAATACGTTTCGACCGAGCGCGAAGCGATGCGGGCCAGGGCGCGCGAAAACCTTGCCCAGGAAAAGACGCGTCTTCGGCAAACCTCCAAGGGGTTCATCAAGGATGTTGTCGAAAGGTTCGCGCGCGGCAACGTGCTGGAGAACACGGCGATAAAGGAAAAGCTTCGGCAGGCGGGGTTTCGCGGTCCCGGCCCGATGTACACATTCGTCTTCTTCCGTTTTGTCATGCCGCCGATCCTCTTCGTGCTGACGCTGCTCTATCTCGCCTTCGTGAACGATTTCGGCCTGCCGGCGATGTCGCGGTTTGCGGCGTCCTGCGGCGCGGCCTTTGTGGGCTTTTATCTGCCGAGCCTTTTTGTCGAGAACGTCATCGCGCGCCGGCAGGACTCGATCCGCAAGGCGTTTCCCGATGCACTCGACCTGCTTCTGATCTGCGTCGAGTCCGGTATGTCGATCGAGGCGGCCTTCCAGAAAGTAGCTTCTGAAATCGGAACGCAATCGGTCGAACTTGCCGAGGAGCTCGGTCTCGCGACGGCCGAACTCTCTTACTTGCAGGAGCGCCGCCAGGCCTACGAAAATCTGGCATCCCGAACGGGTCTTCCGGGCGTCAAGGCGGTTGCGACAAGCTTGATCCAGGCCGAGCGCTACGGCACACCGCTTGGCCAGTCGCTGCGTGTCATGGCGCAGGAAAATCGCGATATGCGCATGGCGGACGCCGAGAAAAAGGCGGCGGGTCTGCCGCCCAAACTGACGGTGCCGATGATCCTCTTTTTCCTGCCGGTGCTGTTTGGCGTCATCCTCGGGCCGGCGATCATCAAGGTAATGAGCGGGTAACGGCGCCGATTGCCCTATTGAGAACAAGGAAAAAGCGCTTGCCCCGATCGGAGCAAGCGCTTTTTACATTCATGGATGGCGGAAGAAAGCGCCGTTCAGCGGATCGACGTGCGCGTTTCCGGCGGCATCGACGACACGAGGTCTGGCGGTGCAACGTCCCGCGCCGGCTTGTCGCGATGAGAGGTGTCTTGCGAGGGCAGCGCGGGCGCCATCGCGTCAATTTCTTTCATCTGCTGCCAAAGCGCCGGCTGCGAAAGCATATCGCGCAGATAGGCGATGTTGCCGTCCGCGACATTGGGCGGAAGGTCGGCGCGGGCAAGGCGCGCGGCCTCGTCGAAATTTCCCTTGAGACCGAGAACGATGGCGAGGTTCTGCCGCGCATGGGCATCGGCGCGCGAATCCGCAACCGCCTGCCGAAGCGTCCGCTCGGCATTGTCGAGATCGCCGCTCAGCGCATAGGAAAGCCCGAGATTGGTCAGAACGGAAGGATTGCCGGGCGAAAGCGCCAGCGCCTCCTCGTAGCTCTGCCGGGCGGCGTCGTAGAGCCCCATCTGATCGAGCGCGACACCGAGAGCCGACCGCACGGACCAGTCTTTCGGCGAAAGACGCGCGGCTTCGCTCAGCATGGCGGACGCTTGGTCGGCCCGGCCGCCGGCGGCCAGCACCTTGCCAAATTCGGCCAGCACGTCGGCGTTCGATCCGTTGGTGATGTGCGTGCGCTGCATCACACTGATGGCCTGCGCCACCGAACCGATTTGCCGCAACGCGCGCGAATAGTTGACGGCCGCGTCGGCTTGGTCGGGGTTGCGTTCGTAGAGCGTCCCCCAATAGGCGGCGGCGGCCACATAATCTTGCGTCTTGGTGGATTCGACTGCCGCGCCGCGAAGCGCCGGGTCGTCGATCCGGGCCTGCGCCTGTTCCATCGCGGTTTTGCCGTCGGTGCTGCCGGTACTGGCGCATCCGCTCAGTGCGATGACGGAGCAAAGCGTTGCCGCCGCCAGCCAGCGGCGCGGGCGTTGCGGCGAAAGAGGAATTTCGACCAGGCTTTTCATCGCGTTCGGGTCCCGGTTCGGTCAGGATGATATGGTGGGCCGGCGCTTGGCGGGCCTTGCTCAGCCCCGATTTTGAGACAGAGCCCTCAAGAAAAGATTAATTATAAGAATTGAACGTTTTGGCGGGTTTGGCGGATCCGGGGCGGCACGGGAAGCGACCATGAATTTCGGGAAACAGACGGAAAGAATGCGCGAAATAGCGGCCCTGCTGGCCGCCGCGCTGGCCCGGGTGCCCGCCCGGCCGTTGTTGATCGCGCTGGCCTTTTCGCTGATCGCCACATTCGCCGCGGTTCTTTACTGGAACCCGCCGCTCAGTCTCGAGGACGAACCGGACAAGGTCACTTTTTTCCAGATCGGCACCGGCGTCGTCGGCGGCGAGTATTTCGCAGTCGGCGAACGGCTGGCCGCCGCCATCAGCCGCCCGCCGGGAAGCTTGCGCTGCGAGCGCGGTCTGCCCTGCGGCGTCACGGGTCTCGTCGCGGTCGCCAGGTCGTCGGCAGGTCCCGTCGCCAATGTCCGTGCGGTCAGTGCGGGTCTGTTCGATTCCGCCATTGTCGCCGCGCCGGTCCTCGACCTCGCGACACGGGCCGAAGGCCCCTTTCGGGGCGAGAAGCCGTTCAAGGATCTGCGGGCCATCGCCGGCGTCTACCGCGAAGCGGTGTATCTGGCGGCCAGCCGCGGCGCCAACATCACCGACGTGGCCGGGTTGAAGGAGATGCGTGTCTCGATCGGCCTGCCGGGTTCCGGAACGCAGGAAGCGGCACTGCAGGTCCTGGCCGCGCACGGGCTTACGCGGCGCATGATGAATGTCTGGGAGCACGACACCGCGACCGCGATCGACCTGATGCTTCGCGGACAGCTCGATGCCTTCTTTGTCGTCGATGCGCTGCCGTCGCCGGTCATCCGCAGCATCGCCGACCGCGGATCGATCGACATCGTGCCGATCGACGGCGAGGAAACCGCGAAGCTCACCGGAACCAACGCCAATTTCCAGCGGCTTGCCATCCCGGACGGTCTCTACCGGTTTGTGCCGGAGACGGTGACGCTCGGCGTCTCGATGATCTGGATCGTCAACGAGGACGCCGATGCCGGTCTCATCTACGACATCACCGATGCACTTTTCCGACCCAGCAACAGGGTGTTGCTTTCCGGCGCCCGGATGCCCGGCCTGCTGCCGGGCGAGGAGGACGAGAAAGAAGTGCTGGCGATCCGGTCGCTGCCGGTGCCGCTCCACGACGGCGCGGCGCGCTACTATCGCGAGGAGGGCTATCTTGTCGAAACCGGCGATGAGGCGCCGGCGCGCTAGGTCTTGAGCTTCTCCTCAGCCGCCGCGTCGGCGGCCCAGTCGCGCATCGCGGGCAGCGTTGTCACGGCTTCCATATAGGCCCGCGCGGTCCCGTCATCGCCAAGCGCCGGAAGATCGACGCCATAGGTGCGCAGCCGTGTCACGACGGGCGCATACATGGCATCCGCAACGGTGAAATGCCCGAAAAGAAATCCCTGATCGCCCGGCATCTGCCGGCCGAACCTGAACCGCAAATCGCGCCACAGCCGCACGACGCGACGCGCATCGGCAAGTGCTTCCTCGGTGTGACCCTCGCCCGGAAGATGCTCGATCACCGCCATCGGCATGTCGCGGCGAAGCGCACCGAAGCCCGAATGCATCTCGGCCGATGCCGCGCGCGCGACGGCGCGGGCCAGCGCATCGCGCGGCCAGAGTTTCCGTTCCGGGAAAAGGTCGGCGATGGTTTCGCAAATGGCGAGCGAGTCGCCGATCGTTTCGCCGCGCCATTTTAGCGCCGGCACGAGCCCGGTCGGCGACAGGGCGAGAATGTCGGCCTTGCTTTCGGGCCGGCGAAGCCGGACATGGACCTCCTCGAACGGCACGCCGGCCTGCCGCATCAGGAGCCAGGGGCGCAAGCTCCAGCTCGACCAGTTCTTGTCGCCGATGATGAGTGTGAATTCGGGCGCCGCCATATCGTCCCCCTGATGCGAGGCGCCCCGCCGGGCGCCGCCGTTGCAGCCGGTCTGGCCTCTCTATAAGGTTTCGGCAGCGCGAAATCACGCTCTTCCTGCGACAGATGCGGACAGGCCTCCGGTGCTCGACATATTCATCTCCGACAAACACAAGGCGGCAACGCCCGTCTGGCAGGTCCGCTCCGGCGAGGTCGATGGCTGGTGCGCGAGCCATGCCGGCCCCGGCGCGGCCTGGGTCGGCACCTCGGGCTTCAAGGGCGAAGCCGGCAAGGTGCTGCTTCTGCCGGACGGCTCGGGCGGCCTTGCGGGCGCCCTGCTCGGGCTTGGCGACGGCTCGGACCCGTTTCTGACCGGCGCGCTCCCGGCCGCGCTGCCGCAGGGCGATTACAGGCTCGCCGGCGTTCTCCACGGATCGGCGGCCAAGGCGGCGCTTGGCTTCGCGCTGGGCACCTACCGCTTCACGCGCTACAGCGGCGGCAAGCGCGACTGGCCGCGTCTGGTGCTTCCCGAAGGCGTCGACGGCGAGGAAGTCGGCCGCATCGCGACCGCAACCTTTCTGGCGCGCGACCTGATCAACACGCCGGCCGCCGACATGGGTCCGGACGACCTCGCCGCAGCGGCTGAAGGCGTCGCCCGCGCTCATGGCGCAACATGCGAAATCATCCTCGGCGATGCATTGCTCGACGAGAACTACCCGATGATCCATGCGGTAGGCCGCGCTGCGGCAGTCGCGCCGCGGCTGATCGACATGCGCTGGGGCCGGGCGGATGCGCCACGGGTGACGCTGGTGGGCAAGGGTGTCTGTTTCGATACCGGCGGCCTCGACCTCAAACCCTCAAGCGCCATGCTGCTGATGAAAAAGGACATGGGTGGCGCGGCCTGCGTTCTGGCGCTTGCGCAGCTCGTCATGGAGGCGGGGCTCGACATCAGGCTCCGCGTGCTTGTGCCGGCGGTCGAGAATAGCGTATCCGGCAACGCCTTCCGTCCAGGCGATGTGCTGCAAAGCCGGAAGGGCGTCACCGTCGAGATCGGCAACACCGATGCCGAGGGGCGGCTGGTGCTGGCCGATGCGCTGACCGAAGCCGACAGCGAAGCGCCGGACCTGATCGTCGACATGGCGACGCTGACCGGCGCCGCGCGCACCGCGCTTGGCCCCGACCTGCCGCCTTTCTACACGGATGACGAAACGCTCGCGGCCGAGATCGCCGCGTCGGCATCGGCGACCTCCGATCCCTTGTGGCGGATGCCGCTCTGGCGGCCCTATGACAGCTGGCTCGAAAGCAAGATCGCCGATGTGAACCATGTGTCGGACGGCCCTTTCGCGGGCTCCGTCACGGCGGCGCTCTTCCTCCGCCGTTTCGTCGAAAAGGCCGGCGCTTACGTGCATTTCGACATCTATGGCTGGGCGCCGAAGGCAAAGCCCGGCCGCCCCGTCGGCGGCGAGGCACAAGGCGTCCGCGCCCTTTACGATCTGCTGAAGCGCCGCTACGGCGCCTGACCGCTTGCCCGCGCTCAAAGCCGCGCTAGACTGATCCGGTTCCGGAACGGATATGCCCATCGCGGCCACCCTTCCCGAACGGGGGATAACGGCGCGGGGGGACACGATGCCGGGACTTTCTTTCGACGATGGCGGTGCGCTGAAGCCCGGTGAGGCGCTGTCGCTGTGGCACGACGTGGTGCTCCGCTCGGTGCGCCGGGCCGGGCCGGACCTTTCATCGAGGCAGCTTGCGATCATGTTCACGGTCTATCTCGATCCGCCGCCGCACACGGTTCGCGGCCTTGCTGCCGCGCTCGGCGTCTCGAAGCCGGCCATCACCCGCGCGCTCGACACGCTAGGCGGGCTCGATCTCCTGAAGCGCGCGCGCGACGATGCCGACCGGCGCAACGTGCTGGTGCAGCGCACCGCGAAGGGCTCCACTTTCGTGCATGATTTCGCCGATCTCATCGTTGCCTCGTCGCGAGGTGTCGAGGCATGAGCCGCGCGCGAGGCCCCGATCACCGGCTCAATCCGTACCGCGACGATCTGGCGGCGGCGCATCTGCGCGGCGAGGTCAGCAGCAGCCGCTTTGCCGAGGGCACGGACCGGCAGGTCGTCGCGCCGTCCTTGCCGCTCCTGCGCCGGCCCGAAGCGAACGCGCCGATGGACACGCAGTTGCTCTTCGGCGAAGTCTTTCGGGTCTATGAGGAAAAGAACGGCTGGGCCTGGGGGCAGGCCGTGCTCGACGATTATGTCGGCTATGTCGAGACGAAAGAGCTTGCGGCCCGCCCCGCGGCGCCGACGCACACGGTCGCGGCGCTGCGAACCTTCGTCTATCCCAAACCCGATCTGAAAACGCGGCCGGCCGCGCCCCTGCCGATGAACGCGAAGCTGCGTGTCACCGGCGCGCGCGGCAATTTCAGTGAGATCGACCGCGGCGGCTGGGTCTTCACCGCGCATCTCGCCGCCATCGGCGCCCATGTGCGCGATTTCGTGGCTGTTGCCGAGGAATTTCTGGGCGTGCCCTATCTCTGGGGCGGCCGCGACAGCACCGGTCTCGATTGTTCGGGTCTCGTGCAGGCCGCGCTCGAACGCGCCGGTATCTCGTCCCTCAGGGACACTGACATGCAGGAAGCGACATTGGGCGAGGCGCTGCCCGAACCCATCGATTTCACGAAGCTGAAACGCGGCGACCTGGTGTTCTGGAAGGGTCACGTCGCGATCATGGTCGACGCCGAACGCATGATCCACGCCAACGCCTTCCACATGATGGTCGCGATCGAGCGGCTCGACGTCGCAATGTCGCGCATCGCCCGCTCGGACGCCGGTCACGTCACCAGCATCAAGCGCTTCCCGAACCGCTGAAAATCTATTCCGAAACCACGCCCTTCGGCGCTGCCGCAAGCTCGAACGCCGCCGCCATCAGCGCCCGGGTGTATTCGGTCCTGGGCGTATCGAACACCTCGTCGGCGCTGCCCGCCTCGACCACCTTGCCGCCCCGCATCACGATGATGTCGTCGGCAAGCGCCCGCACGACTTTCAGGTCGTGGCTGATAAAGAGATAGGCAAGGTTGTTGCGCCGCTGCAGCTCGCGCAGCAGCTCCACGATCTGTGCCTGCACCGACATGTCGAGCGCGCTGGTCGGTTCGTCCAGCATCACGAAGCGCGGCTTCAGCGCCATCGCGCGCGCAATCGCGATGCGCTGACGCTGCCCGCCCGAAAATTCGTGCGGATAGCGGTCCTGCATGGCCGGATCGAGCCCGACCTCCGCCAGCGCATCCGACACCCGCTGCCGGCGCTCTTCGGCCGTGAGGCCGAGCTTCTGGATGACAAGTCCTTCCTCGACGATCTGCCCGACCGACATGCGAGGGCTGAGCGAGCCATAGGGATCCTGGAAGACGATCTGCATGTGGCGGCGCAACGGCCGCATTTCCTTGATCCTGAGGCCCTGAATTTCCTGCCCGCGAAAGCGGATGGCGCCGTCGCTCGAAAGCAGCCGCATCATCGCGAGCCCGAGCGTCGTCTTACCCGAACCGGATTCGCCGACGACACCGAGCGTCCGCCCTTCCCGCAGGTTCAGCGAAACATCGTCGACGGCCTTCACATGGCCGACGGTGCGCCGGAGTAGTCCCCGCTTGATCGGAAACCAGACGCGCAGGTTTTCCACTTCCATCGCCACCGGCCCGTCCTTCGGCGCGCCGAGTGCGCGGCCTTTCGGTTCCGAGGCGATGAGGTGTTGCGTATAGGCGTGCTGCGGCGCCGTGAACACGCGCTCCGTCGGGCCGCTTTCGACGATCTTGCCCTTGGTCATCACATTGACCCGGTCGGCCATTTTGCGGACGACGCCGAGATCATGCGTGATCAGCAGCAGCGCCATCCCCATTTCGCGCTTGAGGTCCTTCAGCAATTCGAGAATCTGCGCCTGCACCGTCACATCGAGCGCCGTCGTCGGCTCGTCGGCAATCAGCAGGTCGGGTTCGTTGGCCAGCGCCATCGCAATGATGACGCGCTGCCGCTGGCCGCCCGACAATTGATGCGGATAGGCGTCCAGCCGCTCCTCGGCGTTCGGAATGCCGACTTTCTTCAGGAGATCGAGCACGCGCGCCTTCACGGCCTCGCCGCGCAGCCCCTTGTGCTCGATCAGGACTTCGCCCACCTGCCGCTCGATCGTGTGCAGCGGATTGAGCGATGTCATCGGCTCCTGGAAGATCATCGTGATCCGGTTGCCGCGAATGCGCCGCATGACAGGCTCGTTCGCGCCGATGAGGTTTTGCCCGTCGAAAACGATCTCGCCCGACGGGTGGAAGGCCTGCGGATAGTTGAGCAGCTGCATGATCGACAGCGCCGACACCGATTTTCCCGAGCCGGACTCGCCGACCAGCGCCACCGTCTCGCCCGGCTTGATGTCGAAGGAAATCCGGTCGACCGCGATCGTTTCCTCGCCGTCCATGCGGAAGCCGACCGAAAGTTCCTTCACCTCTACCAGCGCGCTCATTGCAGCACCTTGCGCGGATCGAAGGCGTCGCGCACCGCCTCGCCGATGAAGATGAGGAGGCTCAGCATCGTCGCGATGGCGAAAAAGCCGGCAAGCCCAAGCCAGGGCGCCTGCAGATTGGCTTTGCCTTGCGCAAGCAATTCGCCGAGCGACGGCGAACCGGGCGGCAGGCCGAAGCCCAGAAAGTCCAGTGCCGTCAGCGTGGTGATCGACGAATTGAGGATGAACGGCATGAAGGTCAGCGTCGCCACCATGGCGTTGGGCAGGAGGTGGCGGAACATGATCTTGGCATTCGCAAGCCCGAGCGCGCGCGCCGCGTTGACATATTCGAAGTTGCGCGCCCGCAGGAATTCGGCGCGCACCACCCCCACCAGCGCCACCCAGGAGAAGAGCAGCAATATGCCGAGCAATATCCAGAAATTCGGTTCGATGATGGCGGCGATGATGATGAGCAGGTAGAGCGTCGGAATGCTGGTCCATATCTCGATGAAGCGCTGGAACAACAGATCGGTCCAGCCGCCGAAATAGCCCTGCACGGCACCCGCCGCGACGCCGATCACCGACGACAGGATGGTCAGCGTCAGGCCGAACAGCACCGAAATGCGAAAGCCGTAAATCAGCCGGGCCGTGACGTCGCGGCCCTGATCGTCGGTGCCGAGCCAGTTCTCGGCCGAAGGCGGCGCGGGCGCCGGCACCGGCAGGTTGAGATTGATCGTCCGGTAGGAATAGCGGATCGGCGGCCAGATCATGCTGCCGCCGGCATCCGCGATCAGCGCCTGCACGAAAGGATCGCGATAATCGGTCGCCGTTTCGAAGTCGCCGCCGAATGCCGTTTCGGGATAGTCGGTAAAGACCGGCGTGTAGATGCCGCCCTGAAAGGTGACGATGAGCGGCCGGTCGTTGGCGATGAACTCGGCGAACAGCGACAGGAAGAAGAGCGCACAGAAAACCCACAGGCTCCAATAGCCGCGCTTGTTGGCCTTGAAGTTGCGCCAGCGTCGCCGGTTGATCGGGCTGATGCGGATGGCGGGCAGGGCAGGGAGCGCCATTCCTCAGACCTCCCGCGTTTCAAAGTCGATGCGCGGATCGATCCAGGTGTAGGTCAGGTCGCTGATCAGCGCGACCACGAGCCCGATCAACCCGAAGATGTAGAGCGTCGCGAAGACCACGGGATAGTCGCGGTTGACGATCGACTCGTAGGAAAGAAGCCCGAGCCCGTCGAGCGAGAAAATCGTTTCGATCAGCAGCGAACCGGCAAAAAAGGCGCCGACGAAAGCGCCCGGAAAACCCGCGACCACAATCAGCATCGCATTGCGGAACACGTGCCCGTAAAGCACCCGGTTCTCCGACAATCCCTTTGCCCGCGCCGTCATCACATATTGTTTGCGGATTTCGTCGAGGAAGGAATTCTTGGTCAGCAGCGTCGTCGTCGCGAAGGCGCCGATCGTCATCGCCGTCACCGGCAGGATGATGTGCCAGAGATAGTCGAGCACCTTGCCGGCGAGGCTGAGGCTCTCCCAATTGTCGGAAGTGAGGCCGCGCAGCGGGAAGATCGAAAAATACGAACCGCCGGCGAAAAGAACGATCAGGAACACCGCAAACAGGAAGCCCGGCACCGCATAGCCGACGATGATCGCGCCGCTCGTCCATGTGTCGAAGCGGCTGCCGTCGCGGATCGCCTTGCGGATGCCGAGCGGGATCGAAATGAGATAGGTGATGAGCGTCGTCCACAGCCCGAGCGAAATCGACACCGGCAGCTTCTCGGCGATCAGCGACAACACGCTGGTGTCGCGGAAATAGCTGGTGCCGAAGTCGAAGCGCGCATAATTCCAGACCATCAGGAAAAACCGCTCATGCGCCGGCTTGTCGAAGCCGAACTGCACCTCGAGCGCCCGCAGGAAGGCCGGATCGAGCCCCTGCGCACCGCGATATTTGCTGTCGAGCGCCCCGTCGCCGCCGCCCGTCATCTGCTGTGCGAAATCGCCGCCGCCTGTGCCGCCGATGCGTGCCGTCGCGGCGACTTCCGTGCCCTGCAACTGCGCGATGATGCGCTCGATGGGTCCGCCCGGCGCAAACTGCACCACGGCGAAACTGACCAGCAATATCCCGAAAATCGTCGGGATCATCAGCAGCAGGCGTCGGATGATATAGGCGGCCATGTGTCGCGCGTCAGTCCCCGGTGCCCGTGGTCGCGGCGGCGTCCGCCTCAACCCACCATGTGCGTATCACGCCCCGCTCGTATTTCGGCTTCGTTTCGGGCCTGCCGAAAATATCCCAGAAAGCGAGATGATGGGAGTTTTTGTGCCATTGCGGAATCCAGTAATGGCCGGCCCGCAGCACGCGATCGAGCGCCCGCGCCGCCACCGTCTGCTCCTCCCGGCTCCCGGCCGCGATCACGATCTCGATCAACGCATCGACCGCGGGGTTTGCGATGCCCGAAAGGTTGCGTCCGCCGGGCACGTCGGCGAATTTCGAGTTCCAGTAGCTTCTGAGCTCGATCCCCGGCGTCAGGCCGAGCGAGAACCGGCGGATCGAGGCGTCGAAATCGTAATTGTTCATCCGCTCCTGATATTGCGACGTATCGACCTGGCGGATCGTCGCCGCAACGCCAAGCAGCCGAAGGTTTTTGACAAGCGGCGCGACGATCCGCTCGAACATCGGTTCGTCGTCCAGGAATTCGACCGAGAGCGTCTGCCCGTCGGCATTGCGCCGCATGCCCTCGGCGATGCGCCATCCCGCCTCGTCGAGAAGTGTCGCCGCGCGGCGCAGCAGGCCCCGGTCCTGTCCCGAGCCGTCGCTCGCGGGCGGCACGATCGCCGGTCCGAAAACCGCCGCCGGCAATACGTCGCGGAAGGGCTCCAGCAAGGCAAGCTCCGCCGCGTCCGGTTCGCCCTCCGCCTTCATCGGCGAATTTTCGAAATAGCTCTCCGTGCGCTTGTAGAGGCCGTAGAAGAGATTCTTGTTCGTCCACTCGAAATCGAAAGCAAGGCCCAGCGCCTCGCGGACGCGGGGGTCCTTGAACTTTTCCCGCCGCGTGTTGAGAAACCAGCCCTGCGCGCCCGAAGGCGTGTCGTCGGGCAGCGTCAGCAGCTTCACGCGCCCGTCCCGGACGGCCGGAAAATTATATTCGGTCGCCCATGTCTTCGACGTGAACTCCTCGCGGAAGAGATAGTTACCGGCCTTGAAGGATTCGAACTGCGCCGTGCGGTCGCGGAAATACTCGAAGCGAATGCGGTCGAAGTTCCATTGCCCGACATTCACCGGCAGGTCGCGGCCCCAATACCCGTCAACGCGCTCATAGTCGATGAAACGCGCGGCGCGGAAATTGCCGATCCGGTAAGGCCCGCTGCCAAGCGGCGGCGTGAGCGACGCTTCGGTGAAGTCGTTCGCGGTATAGTACGCCTTCGAAAAGATCGGCAATCCGCCGGCGATGAAAAGTGGCAGATCGCGCGTTTGTTTGCCGGTAAAGACGATTTCGAGTGTCCGTGCGTCCAACGCTTCGGCATTCGCTACTTCGCTCATATTCTGCGAGATCAGCGGATGGCCTTTTTCCTTCAGCAGCAGAAAGGAGAAGGCGGCATCTTCGGCGGTGAGCGGCGTGCCGTCGTGAAATTGCGCGCCCTCGCGCAGATGGAAAATATACCGGTTGCCGTCTTCGGAAACTTCGACGCTTTCGGCAACAAGTCCGTACAGCGCGTCCGGCTCGTCGAAGGCCCGCGCCATCAGCGTATCGAAAATGAGCGCAAGGCCCTGCGCCGCGTTGCCGCGCAGGATATAGCCGTTCAGCGTGTCGAACGTATAGAAGGAGGCGTTGAACGCCGTCGTCGGTCCGATCTGCGAGAAGGTGCCGCCCTTCGGCGCCGCCGGGTTCACATAGTCGAAATGGGGAAAGTCCGGCCCGTATTTGAGCGCGCCGAAAATCGAAAGCCCGTGGCGGCCGGCCGGTTCGGCGCGCAGTCCGCGCGGCAGCCACGGCAGCGCCAGCGCCGCCCCCGCGAGCGACACAACCCGCCGCCGCGAAAGACGCAACGGTTCGCTCATGGCGTCTCGTCCGCGGGCGCCGCGCCTTCATGCCACCAGATGGCCGGAAAGCCGATCGAATAGGGCGGCATGCGATCCGGATGGCGCAGCCGCGACCAATAGGCAACGCGCGTCGTCGCGAGATACCATTGCGGCACAACGTAGTGTCCGTGCAGCAAAACCCGGTCGAGCGCCCTGACGGCGGCCACGAGCTCGTCGCGGCTGTCGGCAAAGATCACCCGGTCGACAAGTTTTTCGATGGCCGGATCGCAGATGCCGGCGACGTTCCGGCTGCCTTCATGCTCGGCCGCCGCGCAGCCCCAATATTCGCGTTGCTCGTTGCCGGGCGACGTCGACTGCCCGAAGCTGCGGACGATAATGTCGAAATTGCGCTCGTCGGTGCGGCGCTGATACTGCGCCGAATCGACCGGGCGGATGCGCACTTCGATGCCGAGCCGCTCCAGCGACTGCTTGTAGGGCGCAACGACGCGCTCGAACGTCGGATCGTCGATCAGGAACTCGACGCTCATCCGTTCGCCGCTCGTCTCGTTCACCAGCTTGCCGTCCCTGACGATCCAGCCTGCTTCCTCGAAGAGCCGGGTCGCGTGCCTGAGATTGGCGCGATTGTTGCCGCTGCCATCGGTCTTCGGATTGACATAGGGCTCCGTGAAAACGGTCGCGGGCACGAGATCGCGCATCTCCTCGAGAATCTGGAGTTCGCGGCCCTCCGGCAGACCCGTCGCCGCCATATCCGAATTGGCGAAATAGCTGTCGGATCGCGTGTACTGTTCGTGGAAGAGCGTCCGGTTGACCCACTCATAGTCGAAGGCATAGTTGAAGGCGCGCCGCACGCGCTTGTCCTTGAATTTGTCGCGCCGCAGGTTGAAGGCGAAACTCTGCATGCCCTGCGGGTTGAGCGAAGGAATGCTGTCGCGCTTGATCTCGCCGCGCCGCACCGCCGGAATGTCGTATTCGGTCGCCCAGTTGCGCGCACTGTTCTCGATCCGGAGATCGACCTGCCCACCCTTGAACGCTTCGAAGGCGACCGTGACATCCCTGAAATAGATGAAGCGGAGGCGATCGAAATTGTTGGAGCCGACATTCACCGGCAGGTCGCGGCCCCAATAATCGTCGACGCGCTGATAGGTAACGTGTTGTCCGGGCGAAACATTGCCGACGCGGTAGGGGCCGCTGCCGAGCGGCGGTTCCAGCGTCGTCGCCGA
This sequence comes from Parvibaculum sp., assembly GCF_019635935.1. Taxonomy (NCBI): domain Bacteria; kingdom Pseudomonadati; phylum Pseudomonadota; class Alphaproteobacteria; order Hyphomicrobiales; family Parvibaculaceae; genus Parvibaculum; species Parvibaculum sp. The sequence goes on from NZ_JAHBYN010000001.1 coordinate 2,392,220, forward strand.
AATGTCGCGCGGCCGGCCCCTTGCGTCGGTGCCGGTCCAGTAATGCTTCGGCAGCACCGGAAACTGGCCGACGATCTGCGGCAGTTCGCGATTGCCCGCCTGGTCGAAGCGAAATGTCACCTCGCGCGGACCGGTCTGCTCGGCCGCGACTACATTGGCATAATAGGCCGCATAGAACGGATGCTGTGCTTTCAGGGCCTCAAGCGTCCAGATCACATCCTCGGGCGTCACCGGCTCGCCGTCGTGCCACTTCGCGCCGTTCCGCAGCACATAAGTAACTGACGAATAGTCGGCCGGATGCCGGATGCTTTCGGCGAGCAATCCATACTCGGATGCCGGCTCATCGTGGCTCTGCGTCATCAGCGTGTCGTAGATGAGGCCGATACCCGCGGCCGGTTCGGCCCGCACGATGAAGCCGTTGAGACTGTCGAAACTGCCGATCACCGCATAGCGCAGCAGCCCGCCCTTCGGCGCATCCGGATTGACGTAGTCGAAATGCTGGAAGTCCGGTTGATATTTGAGTTCGCCGAAAAGCGACGAGCCATGCCGTGGCACGTCGGGACGGAAATCGGTAAAGCCGGCGGCCGGCGGCACAATTTCGGTCGGCCGTTCCGCCACCGCCGCGTCGGGAACCGCCGTGCCCGGTTCCATCGTTTCCATCGCATTTTGCCAGGGCCAGAAGACAAAAAGCGCAACAGCCGCCGCCAGAACGATGGCCACTCCGGTCAGGACCGGCTTGGTCATGAAACGCTGCAATACGTCCTCCCTGTCGTCCGATATCCCCGCCCGCGCTCATTCTGACCGTTTTTAGCCGCGAATGCCTGTTAAAACAAAGTCATCCGGCCCGAAACGGCGGACAAGAAAAAACGCGCCCGGCGGTCAGCCGGGCGCGTCATGGTCTCGAAAACAAGTTGGCGGCGCGCCTTATTCGGCGGGTTCGGCCTCCTCGGCGGCCGGCGCTTCCTCGCGGGGCGCGGGCGCGTCCGGCAGCGGCACATTGGAGCCGAGCGTATTGAGATAGACGATCAGGTCGGCGCGCTGTTCCGGCCGGCGCATGCCCGCAAAGCTCATGATCGTGCCGGGCACGGCGGCGCGCGGATTGGCGATGAAGGCGTCGAGCGCCTCGAAATTCCAGTTGCCGCCGGTTTCCTTCATCGCGGTCGAATAGTTGAAATTCGGATCATGCGCGTGCGGCCCGCCGACGGTCTTGTAGAGATTGGGTCCGATGCCGGCCTTGCCGCCCTCGTCGAACGTGTGGCAGGCGGCGCATTGGCGCGCCAGCCGTTCGCCGCGCGCCGGATCGGCGGCTGCCAGCAGCGTCGCCAGCGGCACTTCTTCTTCCGCCACCGCTGCACCGGGGCCCGCCGCGCCGTCCTCAAGCGCCGCCACCGCATAGGCCTGCGGGTTGGCCTCTTTCGGGGCGTAGAGGAAGTCGGTGAGTGTCGCCACGCCGAGAATGACGAGGATGGAGGCGAGCACCGCGCCTGCGATCTTGTTGAGTTCGAATGAATCCATCGGCTGCTGCTCCGCCCGGGTCGGTTTCGTGGTCTGGGGCCGCTCGCGACGCGATCGCCGGCATAAAAGGACCGGGGCCGCACGGCAAGGCGCAATGCCCTGTCGGGCCCCCCTGATTTCGCGCGGAGATTAGCCGCTTCCGCCGCCGCGCTGCAAGCCGTATAAGTGCGCCAAATCGGCCTATTATGCGCCATGCCGCTCTCGTCGGCGGCTGGAAACGCGCATGGCGGACGAAACCATGCGCCACGCGCATTTTAGGCCCGGTGCGGGCTGGACGAGCGCACGGTTGCGGCGATCCGCCGCACCGCCCGTCCGGGCCCCGAATCGGGCGATGGAGGAGAGATGGCGGCTGGCGGGACCGACGGCGCAAACGACAGGGCAGGGCATCCCCTCGTCGTGATTCCCGCGCGCATGGCCTCGACGCGCCTGCCCGGCAAGCCGCTGGCCGACATCGCCGGCGCGCCGATGATCGTCCAGGTCTGGCGCCGGGCGGTCGAAGCCGGCATCGGCCGCGTCGTCGTCGCCGCCGCCGAGGCCGAAATTGCCGATGCGGTGCGCGCCGCGGGCGGCGAGGCGGTCCTCACCGATCCGGACCTGCCCTCAGGCTCCGACCGCGTCTGGCAGGCGGTGTGCGACGTCGATCCCGAAGGCCGCCACGGCGTCGTCCTCAACGTGCAGGGCGACCTGCCGACGCTCGATCCGGCACTGATCCGCACCGCTTACGAGGCGCTGGTCCGTCCCGGCGCCGACATCTCGACGCTTGCCGCCGGGATCGTCGACGACGAAGAACGCACCAATCCCAATGTCGTGAAAGCCGTCGTCGCCTTCGAAGGCCGGCGTCTTGCCCGCGCACTCTATTTCACGCGCGCCACCGCGCCATGGGGCGACGGGCCGCTCTATCACCATATCGGCCTCTATGCCTATCGCCGCGAGGCGCTGGCGCGTTTCGTCCAGCTGCCGCCATCGCCGCTCGAAAAACGCGAGAAACTCGAGCAATTGCGCGCGCTGGAAGCTGGCATGTCGATCGAGGTGGCGCTCGTTGACACCGTTCCGCTCGGTGTCGATACTCCCGCCGACCTTGAAAAAGCCCGTGCGGCGCTGGCTTCCCGCGCACCGTCTTAAGAGATTACGCGTCATGCCCAGCCCCACCTCACCGGACAACACCATCGCCTTCCAGGGCGAGCCGGGCGCCAATTCGCACATCGCCGCCCGCGAGGCATTCCCTGAAATGACGGCGCTACCCTGCGCAACCTTCGAGGATACGGCGGCCGCCGTGTCGGAGGGCCGCGCGAAATATGCGCTGCTGCCGATCGAGAATTCGCTGGCCGGCCGCATCGGCGACATCCATCACCTGCTGCCGGAATCGGGCCTCTACATCGTCGGCGAGCATTTCCTGCGCATCCGCTTTCACCTGCTGGGGCTCAAGGGCGCAAAGATCGAAGGCCTGAAATCGGTGCAGAGCCAGCCGCCGGCGCTTGGCCAGTGCCGCAAGATCATCCGCGAACTCGGATTGTCGATGGTCGTCGGCGCCGACACGGCGGGTTCGGCGCGCCAGGTTGCCGAAGCCGGCGATCCTTCATGTGCCGCCATCGCAACGGGCCTCGCCGCCGAAATCTATGGCCTCCAAATCCTGCGCGCCGATATCGAGGACGAGACGCACAACACGACGCGCTTCCTGATCATGGCGAAGGAACCGAACGACGCCGAGCCCGAAGACGAACCGGTGGTCACGAGCTTCGTCTTCCGCGTGCGCAACGTGCCGGCGGCGCTCTACAAGGCGCTGGGCGGCTTTGCCACCAACGGCGTCAACATGACGAAGCTCGAAAGCTATCAACTGGAAGGCACCTTCAACGCCAGCCAGTTCTATGCCGACATCGAGGGCCACCCGGCCTCGCGCCATGTCCGCCTCGCGCTCGAAGAGCTCGAATTCTTCACCAGCGAGCTGCGCATCCTCGGCGTCTACAAGGCCCATCCCTACCGCGCGACGGTCATCGCCGGCGACTGAGCCTCACGCCTTGCCTTCGGCGAACGCCTTGATCAGTTGATGCGCGATGGCAAACGGCGGCGGAAACCACACCGTTCCGTCGCCCTTGCCGGCAAGCACGGCCTGCGCTTCCTCGCGCGTGAACCAGCGTCCTTCCGAAAGCTCGATCCCGTCGATGGTGAAGTCTTCCGATTCCGCCACCGCATGGCAGCCGATCATCAGCGACGACGGATAGGGCCAGGGCTGCGTCGAATGATAGGTGGCGGACGCAATCCTGAGCCCCGCCTCCTCGGCAAGCTCGCGCGCCACCGCTTCCTCGATCGATTCGCCGGGCTCCACAAAACCCGCCAGCGCCGAATGCATTCCCTTCGGCCAGATCTTCTGCCGCCCGAGAAAGCATTTGCCGTCATGCACCGCGAGCATGATGACGACGGGGTCGGTGCGCGGAAAATGCTCGGCCTTGCATGACAGGCAGACGCGCTTGTAGCCGGCCTCGGCCATGGTGCTTTTCGACCCGCAGACCGAGCAGAAGCCGTGCCGGTTGTGCCAGTCGATCATCGACTTGGCCTGCGCCATGATCGCAAGCTCGGTGGGCGTGATTTCGCCGGCCATGGCAAGCGCCCGCAGATCCTCGAATGCGCCGAGCCCCTTCAGGGACGGGTGGTTGTCCGGATCTTCCAACCCGCTGACATCGGCCGCGAACAATGCCTTGCCGCGCTTGTTGATGCCGAGAAAGACGGTCGCGCTCTCGCCGGCCAGTTCCTTCAGCAGGCCCGTGCGCATCCAGCCGATATCCTTGCCCTCGCCGGGGCTCGTTTCCGGCAGCACGAAAGGCTGCAACCGCCACATCGGCACGAAGAGGCTTGTCGGCGCCGCAAGCTGCTCGGCGATCCACGCATTGTCGGTGCGGCGATAGCTCGCGCGGTCGAGCGGATTATTGGCGAAGATATTCGGATTTTCAGGCAGGCCCATCGGCGTTTCCGGCTTGATGTCGTTGAAATTCGGGTGGCGCAGACTGGCACAGCGCGGGGATGCGCTCAATCGCGCGATTTGAATGCCAAGCCTTGCATCCGCCGCCCCATACCCTGATATAGTCCCCCTCGGGAGGTTGGCGGCGGACGGGCCCCTCGCCAACCCGGTCAGATCCGGAAGGAAGCAGCCGTAACGAGTTTCGCTCGGGTCGCTTGTCCAGCCTCCCACCCGGTTTCACCTCAAGCCTTCGACGGGAGCGCGCGAATTCCATGAATGACAGCGTGGAAAATCGCGCCGCCAGCGCCGCCGTGGAAGCGGAAGACGCCCACCGCCCGGACCCGGCGACGGAACCCGGATTCGACCTTGGCGACGCGCCCGCGCCGCGCGCCCGGGCGTCCGGCTATCAGGTGCTGGCCCGCAAATACCGCCCCTCGGTCTTCGAGGATCTCGTCGGCCAGGAGGCGATGGTCCGCACGCTCTCCAACGCTTTCGACGCCGGCCGCATCGCCCATGCCTTCATGCTGACCGGCGTGCGCGGCGTCGGCAAGACGACGACCGCGCGCATCCTCGCCCGCGCGCTCAACTACGAAAAATCCGGTATTGAAGCGCCGACCATCCACATGGACGGCCCCGGCATCCATTGCGACGCGATCATGGAATCGCGCCATGTCGATGTGATGGAAATGGACGCCGCCTCGCGCACCGGCATCGACGACATCCGCGAGATCATCGACAGCGTGCGCTACCTCCCGGTTTCGGCGCGCTACAAGGTCTACATCATCGACGAAGTGCACATGCTCTCGCGCCAGGCTTTCAACGGCCTGTTGAAGACGCTCGAAGAGCCGCCCGCGCATGTGAAGTTCATTTTCGCCACCACCGAAATCCGCAAGGTGCCGGTCACCGTGCTGTCGCGCTGCCAGCGTTTCGACCTGCGCCGTCTGTCGGTTGGCGAATTGACGGGGCTCCTGTCGGGCGTCGCGCAGAAGGAAGATGTGGCGGCCGAGGAAGCGGCGCTGAAGCTTGTCGCCCGCGCCGCCGACGGCTCCGCCCGCGACGCGCTCTCGCTGCTCGACCGCGCCATCGCGCATGGCGAGGGTCATGTGCGCGAGGCCGATGTGCGCGACATGCTGGGCCTCGCCGACCGCGCCCGCATTTTCGATCTCTTCGATCTCGTGATGAAGGGCGACATCGGCGGCGCACTCGGCGAACTGCGCGCCCAATACGATGTCGGCGCCGATCCCGCCGTTGTGCTTGCCGATCTTGCCGAACTGACGCACTGGCTGACCCGCCTGAAACTGGTCGAAGGCGCCGGCGACGACGTCGCGATGTCGGAAACCGAGCGCGCCCGCGGCCGCGACATGGCGGGCCGGCTGCCGATCCGCGTGCTGTCGCGCGTCTGGCAGATGCTGCTGAAGGGGCTCGGCGAAGTGCAGGGCGCGGCGCGGCCCATCGCGGCGGCCGAAATGGTGCTGGTGCGCATCGCCTATGTCGCCGACGGGCCGGGGCCGGAAGAACTGATCGAACAATTGAAATCGGGCGGTGCGGCCTCGCGTCCGGCGCCCCGCCCCGCGCCCTCGGGCGATGCATCGGGCGGCGGTTCGCGCGCGCAGTTGCGCTCCGTTGCCGCCGCGCGTCCCGAATTGCAGGAACCGGCACCGGCGATTTCGGCATCCGCGCCCGCCGCCGACATCCGCACCTTTCAGGACGTGGTGGCGCTGGTCGCCGCCGAACGCGACATCCGCCTGAAACATGCGCTCGAAGCCGGTGTGCGGCTCGTCCATTTCGAGCCCGGCCGCATCGAACTTGGTCTTCTCGAAGGCACGTCCAACACGATCCTCGGCGAACTCTCCGAAAAGCTTTCCCGCGCCACCGGCGCGCGCTGGCTGGTTTCGCTGGCCCGCAATGCCGATGCCGCCGCGCCGACCTTGCGCGAACAGGCGCAGTCGCTTGAGGAACGCTTGAAGGACCGCGCCCGCGCCGACGCGCTGGTCAAGGCGGCGCTTGCGGTCTTTCCGGGCGCCGAAATCGTCGAAGTGCGCGAGCCGGGGCTTCCGGCAGGCCTTGGTGCCGCCGATGCGTTGCCGCCCGAAATACCCCCGGAAGACAATCTGGAAGATATGGAGCCCGACGAGTGAAGAACCTTGCCGACATCATGAAACAGGCGCAGCAGCTTCAGGGCCGTATGGAGGCGATGCAGGCCGAACTTGACGCGGCCGAGATCGAGGGCCGTGCCGGCGGCGGGCTCGTCGCGGTTGTCATGTCGGGAAAGGGCGCGGTCAAGAAGGTTTCGATCGACCCCTCCCTGATGAAGGAAGACGAACGCGAGATCCTCGAAGACCTGATCGTGGCGGCCGCCGCCGACGCCAAGCACAAGGCAGAAGTGCTGGCCGCCGAAAAGATGAAATCGGTTGCCGGCGGATTGCCGATCCCGCCCGGCTTCGGGCTCTGATCTCGATGGCGGTCACCGGCCCCGAGATCGAGAGGCTGATTGCGCTGATGTCGAAATTGCCGGGCCTCGGCCCCCGTTCGGCGCGCCGCGCGGTGCTGCAACTCATCAAGAAAAAGGAAACGCTGTTTTCGCCGCTTGCCGACGCGATGGTGGATGCCGCCGCGAAGGCGCGCATCTGTTCGACCTGCGGCAATGTCGACACGCAGGATCCTTGCGCGATCTGCGCCGACAACACGCGCGATCCGCATGCGCTCTGCATTGTCGAGGAGGTGGGCGACCTCTGGGCGCTGGAGCGCGCCGGCGCCCACAAGGGCCGCTACCATGTGCTGGGCGGCGTCCTCTCGGCGCTCGACGGCGTCGGTCCCGACGATCTCAATATCGGCAAACTGGTCGAGCGTCTCGGCGGCGGCGAAGTCACCGAGGTGATCCTCGCCATGAACGCCACTGTCGACGGTCAGACGACGGCGCATTATATCACCGACCGCGTGTCGGGCCTCGGCATTTCGGTCACGCGGCTTGCGCATGGCGTGCCGGTCGGCGGCGAGCTCGACTATCTCGACGACGGCACGCTGGCCGCCGCCATGAAGTCGCGCCGCCCTTTCTGAGCGCCGGTTCGGCCTACTTGTCTTTCGCCCAGTAATTGCGCGTCATCGCAAAGACCGCGGGCGCGAGGATAAAGAGCGCAATCAGGTTCGGCAGCGCCATCATCGCGTTCAGCGCATCCGCCATGTTCCACACAAGCTCGAGGCTCGTCACCGCGCCCACCGGGATCGCCAGCACCCAGACGATCCGGTAGGGCCAGATCGCCTTGACGCCGAACAGGAACTCCACCGCCCGCTCGCCGTAATAGCTCCAGCCGAGCAGCGTCGTGAAGGCAAAGAGCGCCAGCGATATGGCGACCAGCGCCCCGCCCCAGGGCAGGGATGCGCCGAACGCCGCGCTGGTCAGCGCCGCGCCGTTGACGCCGCTGGTCCACAGCCCGGACGTGATGATGACGAGGCCCGTCAGCGTGCAGACGACCAGCGTGTCGATGAACACGCCGACCATGCCGACAAGACCCTGCTGGATCGGATCGTCGGTCTTGGCGGCCGCATGGGCGATGGCCGCGCTGCCGAGGCCCGCTTCGTTGGAAAAGATGCCGCGCGCGAAACCCCAGCGGATGGCAAGCATCACGGTGGCGCCGATAAAGCCGCCTTCGGCCGCTGTCGGCGTGAAGGCATGATAGAAGACGAGGCCGAGCGCCGCCGGAATGGCTTCGTAGTTGATCGCGAGAACCATGACGGCGCCGCCGATATAAACGACGACCATCGCGGGCACCAGCATGCTCGCTACTTCGGCGATCCGGCGAATGCCGCCGATCAGCACCAGCCCCACCGCCACCATCATCACAAGGCCCGACACGAGCACAGGCACGCCGAAATTGGATTCCAGCGCGCTCGCCACCGAATTGGCCTGCACGCCGTTGCCGATGCCGAAGCCGGCAAAGGCGGTGAAGATCGCGAAGGCCGGCGCCAGCACCAGCGCCAGTGTCGGGAACTTCGCGCCGACGCCGTTCTTGATGTAGTACATCGGCCCGCCGACATGATTGCCGAGCTCGTCGACCTCGCGATAGGCAACCGCGAGCACGGCCTCGGTATATTTGGTCGCCATGCCGACAAGCGCGATCACCCACATATAAAAGAGCGCGCCCGGCCCGCCGAAATAGATCGCCGTCGCGACGCCGGCGATGTTGCCGGTGCCGACAGTGGCCGCGAGCGCCGTCATCAGGGCCTGGAAGGGAGAAATGTCGCCGGCGCCCTTCGAAGGGCGCACCGAGAGTTTGAGGCCCTCGGGCAGCTTGCGCCACGGCATGAAGCGCAACCCGACGGTCAGGAACACGCCGGTCGCCGCCAGCGCGACCAGCATCGGCCAGCCCCACAAAACATCGTTCAGCGCATTGACGAAATCGTTGACGGCCAGCATCGCCCGTTCCCCTTGCCCCGGTCGGCGCCCCCCAAGGGCGTCCCTGTTCGCTGCGAGCCTAGCAAAGAAATCCGGCCTGTCGTCGCAAAAACTTGTGCAAAGCCGGTTGGAAAATGGTGCAGGCCCGCTCAGCCCTCAAGCAGGTCGCGCGACGCGACGGGCAGGGCGTCGGCGGCGTCTTCTTCGCCCATTTCCACCGCCTCGATCTTCTCGCCGCGGCTGGTGATGGCATCCGCCGATTTGCGAATCTCGCCGATATCTTTCTCCGCCTGGCTGAAATGCCGTTCCAGATTGCCGACGCGGTCGCCGAGCCGCCCGACATCGCCCAGCAGCAGCGCCACATATTTCTGGATGACGCCGGCCTGCTTGCGCATCTCGACATCCTTCAGCACCGCACGCACGGTATTGAGCGTCGCCATCAGCGTCGTCGGCGAAACGATCCACACCCGCGCCTGATAGCTCTTTGTCAGCACGTCCGGAAAATTGGCGTGAAGCTCGGCATAGACCGCTTCGGACGGCAGGAACATCAGCGCCGATTCCGCCGTCTCGCCGGGCACGATGTATTTCTCGGCGATCGCCGTCACATGCTTGTTGAGGTCGCCGCGAAACTGCCGCGCGGCGATTATGCGTTCCGCCTCGTCCTTTGCGTTGCGAAGTCCGTGATAGGCGTCGAGCGGAAATTTCGCGTCGATGGCGATAGGTCCCGGCGGATTGGGCAACAGGATCAGGCAGTCGGCGCGTGTGCCGTTGCCGAGTGTCGTCTGGAAACTGTAGGCCGAAGGCGGCAGCGCGTTGCTGACGATGTCGTTGAGCTGCACCTCGCCGAAAGCGCCGCGCGCCTGCCGGTTGGCCAGAATGTCCTGCAATCCCACCACCTGGCTTGAAAGCTCGGTGATGTTCTTCTGCGCCTCGTCGATCACCGAAAGCCGTGTCGTCAGTGTACCGAGCGTCTCGGCGGTCTTCTGGGCCGTCGCTTCGAGGCTCTGTCCCATGCGCTGGCTGACCTGGTCGAGCCGTTCGTTGATCGTCGCCGTCAGTTCGGTCCGCGTTTGCGCCTGCGTTTCGGCCATGGCCGAGAGCCGCCCCACAAGTTCGGCCTGCTGCCGGGCCAGCGCCGCCAGCGCCTCGTTTCCGCCGCCGCGTCCGCGCAGCAGCAGCGCCAGCGCCGCCCCGGCCGCCAATGCCGCCACGGCCACCAGCAATATGACAATCGTTTCGTTCATGGTGCCTCCAGCCGCGGACTATAGCCGATTCCGCTCCCGCTCCGTGCAAAAGGGGCTTTTTACCATGGCCGTCCCATGGCTATGATCGGCGCGGCTAGGGTTGATGACATTAAACAACGGGGTGGAGCTCACATGATGAACCGCTTGGCAGCGTTGCTGCTTCCATTGGTGCTGCTCGCTTGCGGTCCGGTGATGGAGCAGCGGCGCGATTTCACGCCGCCGGCAACCGAAGCCGGCATGCAATGCGTCCATAATTGTCAGGCGCAGCAAACAACCTGTCAGCGCGACGAGAAGCAGCGTTCCGATCAGTGCCGGGCCAAGGAGGATCGCCGCGCCGACCGTGCCTACGAGAAAGCCAGGGACGACTACATCACCGCGCTGAAGCTCCATGCGGCCGATTCGACGAAATATCCGATGCCGAAGGAGCCGGCGCGACAGGCCAATTATTCGGCCTGCAACGTGTCGAGCCAGTGCGAGCCGCAATATCACAGTTGCTACCGCTCATGCGGCGGCCAGATCAACGAATACCAGGTCTGCGTCGCGGCTTGCGAATAGCCGGAAAGGCCGGATTCCGGGGCTTTGGGCGTCCGTCTTGACCCCAAAGCACCGGCGGCTTATCTGAAGGCCCATGGCCATACGCGAAATCATCACGGCGCCCGATCCGCGCCTGAAGGAAGTGTCGAAGCCCGTCGACAAGGTCGACGACGGCTTGCGCGCGCTGATGGACGACATGCTGGAAACGATGTACGCCGCGCCGGGCATCGGCCTCGCGGCCATCCAGATCGGTGTCCCGAAACAGGTGATCGTCATGGACCTCGCGCGCGACGGCGAAAAGCCCGCGCCGCGCTATTTCATCAATCCCGAAATTCTCTGGACCTCCGACGACACGGCCGTCTACGAGGAAGGCTGCCTCTCGGTGCCCGACATGTACGAGGACGTCGAGCGTCCGGCCCGCTGCCGCGTGCGCTATCTCGACTATCAGGGCGAGATCCGCGAGGAGGAATGCGACGAGCTTCTCGCCACCTGCCTCCAGCACGAGATGGATCACCTGAAAGGCATCCTCTTCATCGACCACCTCTCGCGCGTCAAGCGCTCGATGATGCTGAAAAAGCTGATCAAGCAGAAGAAGCTGCAGGAAAAGGAACCGGCTTGAGCGCCGCCCGCCCGCCGGAGGCGGAGAATGCCCGGCCCGCCGGAGGCGGAACATGAACAAGTTGCGCCTCGCCTTCATGGGCACACCCGATTTCTCGGTCCCCGTCCTCGCCGAAATTCTCGCCGCCGGCCACGAGGTCGTCGCGGTTTATTCGCAGCCGCCGCGCAAGGCGGGTCGCGGGCTCGCCGAGCAATTGTCGCCGGTGCACCGCTTCGCCGAAGCGCACGGCCTTCCCGTCTTCACGCCCGCTTCGCTGAAAGGCGAGGCCGAGCAGCGGGCCTTCGCCGCGCTCGATCTCGATGTCGCGGTCGTCGTCGCCTACGGGCTTCTCCTGCCGAAGCCGGTTCTCGATGCGCCGCGCATGGGCTGTCTCAATCTCCATGCCTCGCTGTTGCCGCGCTGGCGCGGCGCCGCGCCCATCCAGCGCGCCATCATGGCGGGCGACGCCGAAACCGGCGTCATGGTGATGCAAATGGAAGAAGGCCTCGACACCGGGCCCGTCCTGCTGGCCGAGCGTGTCGCCATTGCAGGCGACGACACGGCCGGCACGCTTCACGACCGGCTTTCGCAAATCGGCGCGAGCGCGATGGTGCGCGTGCTGGCGGCGCTGTCGCGCGGCGCCCTTGCGGCAACGCCGCAGCCGGAAGAAGGCGTCACCTATGCGAAGAAAATCGGCAAGGCCGAGGCGCGCATCGACTGGTCGCGTCCCGCAGCCGAGCTCGACCGCCATATTCGCGGGCTGACGCCGTCGCCCGGCGCGTTTTTCGAAATCGCGCGCGGCGCGGAAAGCATCCGCGTGAAAATTCTCCGCGCCCGCCCCATCGACAATTCGGGCAAGCCCGGCGAGGTGCTGTCCGCCGCCGGCAGCATCCTCGTTGCCTGCGGGCAAGGCGCGCTCGAAATTTCAGAACTCCAGCGCGCCGGCAAGTCGCCGGTCGGCGCGCGCGAATTCCTGCGCGGCTTCCCGCTCACGCCCGGCGAGAGCCTCTCCTGATGCCGCGCTACAAGCTCACCATCGAATATGACGGTTCGCCTTTCGTCGGCTGGCAGGCGCAGGCGAACGGCCTCTCCGTGCAGCATGTCGTCGAAGCCGGCATCGAAGGCTTTTGCGGCACGGCGCTGAAGGTCCACGCCGCCGGCCGCACCGATGCCGGTGTTCATGCGCTGGGCCAGGTCGCGCATGTCGATTTCGAAAATTCCGTCGCACCCGACACATTGCGCGACGCCGTCAACGCCCATATGCGTCCGCACCCGGTTGCCATCGTATCGGCCGAAGAAGTGCCGGACAGTTTCGAGGCGCGCTTCTCGGCCGTCAAACGCCACTACATGTACCGCATCGTCAACCGCCGCGCGCCCTTGACGCTCGATCGCGGTCAGGCATGGCTGGTCAACCGGCCGCTCGATGCGGATGCGATGCACGCCGCCGCGCAAGCCCTTGTCGGCCATCACGACTTCACGACCTTCCGCTCGGTGCAATGTCAGGCGAAGTCGCCGGTGAAAACCGTCGACGAAATTTCGGTGTCGCGCTATGGCGAGGAAATCGAGATCGTCGCCCGCGCGCGCAGCTTCCTGCACAATCAGGTGCGTTCTTTCGTCGGCACGCTGAAAATGGTCGGCGAAGGCAAATGGACGAAACGCGACGTCGAGAAAGCGTTGGCCGCGAAGGACCGCGCCGCCTGCGGCCCCGTCGCTCCGCCCGACGGGCTCTATCTGTTGCAGGTCGATTACGACTAGAGCGCTTCTCGGAAAAGTGGAATCCGGTTTTCCGAAAAGAAGCGCGACCAAACAACAACCCAGAGTCTTTCAGCTCGGCCTGATATCCACCAGCTCCACATCCTTCATGGCGATTTTCTCGCCGAAGAAAATCCCGCCGACACGCGCGAAGCGCTCCGGGCTGTCGGTCGCCATGAAGCGCGTCTTGCCCTTGCCGCGCCGCTTCGCTGCGAGGCCGCGTTCGGCAAGCGCCGCCTCCACCGCCTTTGCGGTCGTCGCGGCGCTGTCGACCAGCTTCACTCCCTTGCCCGCCGCCCTCCCGATGACGCGCGCCAGCACCGGAAAATGCGTGCAGCCCAGCACCAGCGTATCGGGCGCGCCGCGGCCCTTGAACAGCGGCGCCAGATAGCGTTTCGCCGCCGCCTCGGCGACCTCGCCCGTCACCCAGCCTTCTTCCGCCAGCGTCACGAACAGCCCGCAGGGCGCCTGCGCGATTTTCGCCGCCGGCATCAGCGCATGGATCGCGCGCACATAGGCGCCGCCCTTCACCGTCGCCTCGGTGCCGATGACGCCGATGCGCCCGCTCTTCGTCGCTGCGACGCCGGCTTTCGCGCCGGGCTCGATCACGCCGATCACCGGCAGCGGCTTCAGCGCCTCCGTCAGCGGCCTGATCGCGACGGCGGACGCGGTATTGCAGGCGATCACCACCATTTTCACGTCATGGTTCATCAGATGCCGCGTCGCCTGCGTCGCATAGGCGGTCACGGTTGCCGCGCTCTTGGTGCCGTAGGGCAGCCGCGCCGTGTCGCCCAGATAGACGAGATCCTCGTGCGGCAGCCGCTTGCGCAGCGCCTTCAAAACGGTGATGCCGCCGATGCCGCTGTCGAAAACCCCGATGGGCCGGTTGTCGCTCAGGATAGGCCTCCGCCGGTCAGGAAGATCGCCCCCAGCAACTGGTCGATCGACAGGCTGAGCACGAGATCGAAAATCAGGATCGCCGCCGCCGGCCCCGGTTCGGCGCCGAGCACGGTGCGCGCGATCTGCCAGCGATACCAGCCGAGCAGCGCCAGCGCCGGCAGCGACAGCACCATCGCGCCGCCCGCCGGCAGCAACCCCAGCGAATAGGGGATCAGCGGCAGCGCGAAAGCCGCCGAAGTCAGCAGCACGCCCCAATTATAGGTGATGAGATAGGCCGTGAAGTTGGGCCCGAGATTGAGCGCCCGCGCGACGCGCAGCATCGCGGCGAGGAACAGCGCCCAGTAGATCAAGGTGCTCACGATCTCGACGGCGATGAAGGCGCCGAACGAAACCTCGAACGAAATCTGAAGTTCCGATTGCGCGATCTGCCAGAGCGCCGCCGCGGTGAAAAAGAGGATCGGAAGCGAAAGCGCGAGGCCCGTGAACGAGCGCAGCGCCCCGTCGGCCGAAAGATCGAAACATTCGCGCGCACTTTCCTCGCGTTTGACGATCCGCCACGCGCCGGTCAATCCGTTGGTGATTTCACTGACGCTGGTCATGCGCCGGCCCGCCCCGCGAAATAGCCGCGCAGCACCGCCTCATAGATGTCGGCGAGCCGCGCAATGTCGTCGACGCCGGCGTTCTCGTCGGTCTTGTGCATGGTCGCGTTGGTCAGCCCGAATTCGACGACCGGCGCATAGGCGCGAATGAACCGCGCATCCGACGTGCCGCCGCTGGTCGAAAGTTCGGGCGCGACGCCCGTCACCTTTTCGGCCGCCTCGGCAATGAGCGCCGAGAAATTTCCAGGCTCGGTAAAGAAAGCCTCGCCCGACGTCACCGCCTTGAATTCGTAGCGCGCGCCCGTCTCGGCGGCGACCGCGTCGAAGACGCTCCGCATCCACGCTTCCAGCGACGCGCCGGTATGGAGATCGTTGAAACGAATGTTGAAAACGGCCCGCGCGCTTCCCGGAATGACATTGGTCGCCGTGTTGCCGACATCGACCGAGGTGATCTCGAGATTGGACGGCTGGAAATGATCCGTCCCCTCGTCCAGCACATGGGCGTCAAGCCGCCGCAGCATTTCGAGAAGCGGCGGCACCGGGTTGTCGGCAAGCTGCGGATAGGCGACATGGCCTTGCGTGCCCGTCACCGTCAGCCATCCGTTGATGCTGCCGCGCCGCCCGACCTTGATCGTGTCGCCGAGCCGGTCGACGCAGGTCGGCTCGCCGACAATGCAATGGTCGATCGTCTCGCCCCGCGCCGCCAACCGCTCCAGCATCTTCTTCGTGCCGTTGATGCTCGGTCCCTCCTCGTCGCCGGTAATCAGCAGACTGATCGAACCCTGGAACCCCTCGGCCACGACGCGCTGCGCCGCGGCGACGAAACTGGCGATGGCGCTCTTCATGTCGGCGGCGCCCCGCCCGTAAAGCCGCCCGTCCTTCACCTGCGCCGCGAATGGATCGACCGTCCAGGCGCCAGCCTCGCCCACCGGCACGACATCCGTATGACCGGCAAAGCAGAAATGGGGATGCCCGCTGCCGAACCGCGCATAGAGATTGTCGATATCGGGCGTGTCCTTGTCGGAAAAGCGCATCCGCTCGCAGGTGAAGCCCAGAGGCGCCAGATAGCGTTCCAGCACGCCGAGCGCCCCGGCATCGGCGGGCGTCACGCTCGGGCAGCGGATCAGTTCGACGGCAATGTCGAGCGGCTTGTAGGGTGTGGCGGGTGCGGTCATGGCACCTTGGTAGCCCGCCGCCCGCCGCGCCGTCAAATAATGCCGCCCGGTCGCGGTTCAGTCGCGCAGAAGTTCGTTGATCGCGGTCTTGGCCCGCGTCTGCGCATCGACCGTTTTGACGATGACGCAGCAATAAAGCGATGGTGCGGGCGAGCCGTCCGGATTGGGCTTGCCCGGCAGCGAGCCCGGCACCACCACCGAATAGGGCGGCACCTTGCCGATATGAACCTCGCCGGTCGCCCGGTCGATGATCTTGGTCGAGGCCGAGATGAAGACGCCCATCGAGAGCACCGCCCCCTCGCCGACAATCACCCCTTCAACCACTTCCGAGCGCGCGCCGATGAAGCAATTATCCTCGATGATGACAGGGTTCGCCTGCAACGGCTCCAGCACGCCGCCAATGCCGACGCCGCCCGACAGGTGACAATTCTTGCCGATCTGCGCGCAGGAGCCGACGGTGACCCATGTGTCGACCATCGTTCCCTCATCGACATAGGCCCCGAGATTGACGAAGGACGGCATCACCACCACGCCGGGCGCGATATAGGCCGAACGCCGGACGACGGCGCCCGGCACGGCGCGAAAGCCCGCCTTGCGGAATTCGCTCTCGCCCCAGCCGGCGAATTTCGACGGCACCTTGTCCCACCAGTTGGTGTCGGTCCCGGGCCCGCCGGCGATCAGCGCCATGTCGTTGAGGCGGAAGGAGAGCAGCACGGCTTTCTTGAGCCATTGATGCACCACCCACTCATCCTTGAACTTCTCGGCGACGCGCGCCTTGCCGCTGTCCAGCGCATTGAGCGCCGCGTCCACGGCCTCGCGCACTTCGCCCTTGGTCTCGAAATTGACGGCGTCGCGATTGTCGAAAGCGGCCTCGATGACGGGCTTCAGATCGGCAAGGCTCATGGGGTTCCTCTCGGCATGGCAAGGCGGGGCCGGGGCAAGATAGCCCGGACCTTCACCCTGTCAACTTTTGGCGTCCCGGCCGTGGCGGCGTATAGTCGGCCCACATGGCCGCGGCACAAGCGCCCGCCTGACAGGAGGCCTTGATGGCTGGTCGATTGGTAATCCGCGCGGAATGGGATGAGGAAGCGAAGGTCTGGATCGCGACCAGCGAGGACCTGCCGGGCCTCGTCACCGAGGCCGCAACCGTCGAGCAACTGATCGAGCGCGCCAAAGCCGTCATCCCGGAGCTTCTCGAAGCGAATGGCATCGCATGGGACAGTTCCACGCCGATCCACATCATGGCGGATCGCGTCGAGAAATTCGAAGCCACTCACTGATGGGCGCGAGCTTCGATCGTGAGTTGAAGGAGAAGCTTCTTGCCGCTGGATGCAGCCATGTCCGTGCCGCCAAAGGCAGTCACGAACTCTGGTTCAGCCCGGTCTCGGAACAGCATTTTTTGTTGTGTCGTCGGACATCCGCAGCCGTCACACCGCGAACGCCATCCTGAAGCAGGCGGGTCTGCCGAAAGCCTTCTGACGCCTCAATCGGCCGCGATCGAAAGCGCCGGGGCGTCCTCGCGCAGCGCGCTTTCGCGCACCGGCCGGGGCTCGCCGAACAGGAAGCCCTGTCCAAGCTCGACATTGAGGTCGAGAATGTCGACAACTTCGCGTTCCGCTTCCACCTTGTCGGCGATGAGCTGAATGCCGTTGCGGCGCAACAGTTCCTTCAGGTCGCCGGCCTCGATGTCGCCCGACGCCATCTGCCGCCCGTCGAGCAGCGTCTCCGCCGAAACCTTGACGAAGCGGAAATTGCGGTCGTGCAGCACTTTCGGGTCGAGCTTCAGGCTCGTCACCTGGTCCATCGAGAAGCGGAAGCCGAGCGCCGCCAGCGCCTCGAAGCTCGCTTGTTCCACAGGCCCCGCGCCGTTCACCGTCATCTGGCTGAATTCGAAGATCAGGTGCTGTGCCAGATCCTTGTTGTGCTGCATATATTCGATGAACTGCGGGAAGAAATCCGAGTCGAGCAGCGAGAAAGCCGAGATGTTGCAGAAGACGCCGGCCTTGCTGTTGCGCTGCGCGAGCTTGCGAACCACCTGGATGCAGCGGAAAAGCAGAATGTTGTCGACCGCCGGCATCATCCCGGCGGGCTCGGCGACGCGCATGTAGTCGCGCGGCATGATGAGTTCGCCCTTGTCGGTGCGCAGCCGCGAAAGTCCTTCGTAGTAAAGCACCTTGCGCTGCGGCAGGCTGACCACCGGCTGCAGGTAGAGATCGACGCGGTTGGTTTCGAGCGAACGGCGGATCGCATCCAGCAGTTCGGCATCGTCCATCTGCTCGATGCCGCGTTCCGGCGCCGGCGGCGGCACATCGCTTTCGGGCGTCGTGTAGGCGGGCGCCGGCGCCGACGCTTCGATGGCGGGCGCTTCCGTGGCGACGGCAACGGTGCTGGCGGCGCGCGTTTCGGCGAGCCGCTTGACGAGGCTTTCGATGACGCGGATTTCCGAGAAGATGCGTTCCATCCGCTCGGCCGTTTCGCGTTCGAAGCGTTCTTCCATTTCGACGATCTTGTCGGCCGCGTCGTCGAGATCGCGCGACAGCCCGGCGGCAAGGCTGGTCAGTTCCTGCAATTCCTGACGCACCTGTTTGCGCTCGATCGAACGCGAAATCGCGGCATGGGCTTCCGCGCCCAGCAGGCAGGCGATGAGCCCACCCAGCGCCGCCAGTTTCGGATCGAAATCGAAAAGCTCGATCGCCCCGAAAGCAAGTCCGATCGACGGCAGCACATAAAGCAGCGTGGCGGCGGAATGTTTGATCGACGACATGGAAAGACCCCCGTTCCCCCGGGAAAACCCGAAGATTCACTCGATCTTCACCCTATGCCCGAGCCCTTGAGAAACGGTTAACCTTGCGGCGCCCCCTCATCGCATCCGCGCCTGCCGCGCCAGGCTCCCCCAATGCGCGGCCATCGGCGCGGACGGCCGAAAGGCCGGGTTTTCGGGCACCGCCCGCACCTTGCTGAGCCACCGTTCCTCGGCGGCGTCCGCCTCCCGCCAGATCGCGGCGGCAAGCGCCCCGGCCTCCGCCGCGCTGCCGCCCCGCGCCAGCAGCGCCTCGACCCGCGCCACGAACGATGCCTCCAGCCGGTCGCGCTCGCCCGCGAAAGCCGCCAGCCTTTCGGGATAGTTCCTGAGCACCGCCCGGTGCAGAAGCTCGTGCCGCCACCAGCGCGTCCGTGCGTCGAACGCGTCGCCGGGGGCCGGGCCGAAATCGGGCAGCCCCGCGCCTTCGAAACCCGGCCCGAAAAACACCGGCTTGAAAATCCCGGTGTCCGGTGCCGCCGTCGCGGTCAGCCAGTGCACGGCCCGCCCCTCGCCGAGTTCCGCCACCCACGACGCCGTCGTCTGCCCGAAGCGCCGCACCGGCCCATAGGTCGCATGCGCCGACACCGCCCCGCCGAGAATCCCGTCCGGCCGCCAGCGCGGATTGCGCGCGGCCTGCGCGCCGTGATCCCTCAGAAACCGCATCATGTCGGCGGCCCGGATGCCGCCCGACCTCGCGTTCAGCAGCGCGCTCGTCCGGCACCAGCGCTGATGCCCGCTCGCCAGCGCCGAGCGCCTGCGATTGGCAAAGACCTCGGCGAAGTCGAAATCCTGACCTTCGGGCGTCAGCCCATGCGCCTGCGCGAGCCGTTCGGCGCCGTCGCTCAACCGTTCGAAATCGCGCCCGATCGTGTAAGCGTTCGAAATGCTGCGGCGGTCTTTCACCCGCTCCACCGCCCATTCGCGCCCGACCGTTTCGAGCACAAAGGCATCGCCCGCCGCATCGGCGATAATGAACGAGTTGTGATATTCGAAGCGGCCTTTATGCGCGCAGTTCCCGCCCTGGCCGAATTCGCCGAGCAGCGATGTGATGACGTCGAGCGCCTCCGCCGCGCTCGCGCCGCGCTCGAGCCCGAGGCGCAACAGGTCCATGCCGATCAGCGCCGGCTCCCCTTGCGGCGCGATCTTCGCATGCACCGCCTCGTTGCCGATCACGACGCCGTGTTCGTTGGCGCCCATCTCGGCGCCCCACATCCAGAACGGCCGCGACAGCAGGACGGCATGGGTGTGGCGGGCCTGCGGGATCGAAATATAGGTACAAGCAAGCATCGCCCCCGGCTCATGCGCCGCCGCCGGCACGAACAGCGGATACTGCGCCTCGTTGGCTTCCCGGTCGGAATTCTTGGCGAACAAAAGCGCACCCGTCGCCGTCGTCCCCGGCCGCGCCACCAGCGTATCGCACATGAAACCCGTCTCCCTCGCCGTCCCAAAAGGACAAGATTGGCGCCCATGCTATAATGCCCGCTAATGAAAAGGCGAGGAGGCCTCCCGAAATGTCCGCGCATCAATTCGAATTCCTGACCGCCGCCGGCGAGGCGCTGCCGCTGTCGCGCTTCGAAGGCAAGCCGGTTCTGATCGTCAACACGGCAAGCCGTTGCGGCTTCACGCCGCAATATCGCGAGTTGCAGGGCCTCTGGGAGCGCTACCGCGCCCGCGGCCTCACCGTCATCGGCGTGCCGTCCAACGATTTCGGTGCGCAGGAGCCCGGCACCGAGGAAGAGATCGTTTCTTTCTGCGAGGTCAATTATTCGGTCTCCTTCCCGCTGACGGCGAAGCAGCAGGTTGTGGGCGCCGCCGCCCATCCCTTCTATCTCTGGATTTCCCAAACCGCCGGCGAGGATGCGCGCCCGCGCTGGAACTTCCACAAATATCTGATCGGCCCTTCGGGCGAACTTGTCGACATCTATGCGAGCAAGGTGAGCCCGCTCGACGCCGGCCTCGTCGCCGAAATCGAAAAGCTGCTGCCGTGAGCGGCTACGGCCCCATTGCGGTCGAGCTTGCGCGCTACAATCAGTGGCAGAACGAGAAGCTTTACGGGATCGTCGCCGGTCTCGCGCCGCAAGAGATCGCGCGCGATCGCGGCATGTTCTTCGGCGACATTCTGGCGACCCTCGATCACATGCTGATGGTCGAGACGCATCTGCTCGCCTACATCGACGGGGGCGCAATGCCGTCGGCTTTCGATGCCAACCGCCGCATCGAAACCGAATTCGCGCCTCTCCGTGCTGCGCGCCAGAAGATGGATGCGGCGTTCCGCACGCGCTGCGAAGGCGCGCCGCCCCAATGGTTCGACGAAATCATCGTCATGCCGTCCGGCCGCCGCCTGCCGCGCAGCTTCTGGTGGGCGCAGCTTTTCAACCACGCCACCCATCACCGTTCGCAGGTGACGTCGGAACTGACCCGCATGGGCATCGACTACGGAAACACCGACATGCCGTATAATCCCCTGACGCAATTCCCCGCGCCGTAGCCCCTCACCAAAATAAAAAGGCCCGGCGTCTCCGCCGGGCCTTCCTTGTACGGATGAAACCGCAATCAGCTCGTCGTCAGCGGCATCAGCCGGATTTCGACGCGCCGGTTCTGTTCGCGCCCCGCCGCCGTGTTGTTGTCGGCGATCGGCTGCGTCAGGCCGGCACCCACCACATAGAAGCGCTGGCCGTTGAGCCCTTGTCCGATCAGATAGCCGGCCACGCTCTGCGCGCGCCGCTGCGACAGTTCCATGTTGTACTGTGCCGAGCCGGTCGAGTCCGTATGGCCCGTCACGTCGATCAGCGTCTTGTCGTATTCCTTCAGCACGATCGCGACCGAGTTCAGCACCTCGTAGAAGCGCGCATTGATGTCGGACGAATTGGTGGCGAAGGTGACGTTCCCCGGCATGTTGAGGATGATGTCGTTGCCGACGCGCGTCACGCTGACGCCCGAGGCGCGCAGGCGCTGCGTCAGTTCCTTTTCCTGCTGGTCCATGTAGTAGCCGATGCCGCCGCCCGCCAGCGCGCCGACGCCCGCGCCGATCAGCGCCCGCTGGCGCCGGTCCTTGGCGTCGCCCTTGCCGATCAGCCCGCCGGCAAGCGCGCCGAGCACGGCCCCGCCCAGCGCGCCGTATGTGGCCTTGCTGGTCTTGTCTTCGCCGGTATAGGGGTCCTGCGTCGTGCAGGCGGCAAGGCCGAACGTTGCGGCAAGCGCAAGCGCGGCAAATTTCTTCAGCAGCATGTTGTGGCTCCGATCCTGTTTCAGGTGGCCCGTCCTCCGTGAAAGCTCGCGTCGGGAGCGCGGCCTTATGGATTCCGGATGCGATAGTGTAAAAGACCCCATACCCCGTCGGTCGCCGCCATCCTAGCAAACCGCGCGACCGGCGGGAACGTCATTTAACTAGGCCCAATGACCGATAAAACCCCGAATCCACGCCCGAAAACGAGGCGGGAGCGGGACCGGAAAGGAAACATCCTCATGTCGCTCTTCGATCTCACCGGCAAGGTCGCCATCGTCACCGGCTCCACCAAGGGCATCGGCGAGGCCATCGTCCACCGCATGGCCGAGCATGGCGCAAAGGTCGTCGTCTCCAGCCGCAAGGGCGACGCCTGCGACAAGGTCGCCGGCGAGATCAACGCGAAATACGCAGGCAGCGCCATCGCCGTCCCCTGCAACATTTCCGAAAAATCGGATCTTCAGCGCCTCGTCGACACGACGATGAAGAAATGGGGCCGCGTCGACAGCCTCGTCTGCAACGCGGCGGTCAATCCCTATTTCGGTCCCTCGAAGGACCTGCCCGACGACGCCTTCGACAAGATCATGGGCGCCAACATCAAGTCGAACCATTGGCTGGCCCACATGGTGCTGCCGCAAATGGTCGAGCGCAAAGAGGGCTCCATCACCATCGTCTCCTCCATCGGCGGCTTGCGCGGCTCGCCGATCCTCGGCGCCTATTGCGTTTCGAAGGCCGCCGACATGCAGCTTGCCCGCAACCTCGCGGTCGAATACGGGCCGCAGAACATCCGCGTCAATTGCATCGCGCCCGGCCTCATCAAGACCTATTTCGCAAAAGCGCTCTGGGACAATCCCGAAATCCTCGAACGCTCCACCGCCGGCGCGCCCCTGAAGCGCATCGGCATGCCCGACGAAATCGCCGGCGCCGCGGTCTTCCTGGCAAGCCCCGCCGGCGCCTTCATGACCGGCCAGACCATGGTCATCGACGGCGGCGCCACCGCGTCGTAGTCGAGCATGCTTTTCTTCCACCCGCCCCTGGGGGGCGGGTCGAAAAATTCGAAGAATTTTTCGGGGCGGGGGCTGGGCAGTCGCCGCGACCCCGCCCCGTAATTTGCAGCGCTGACGCGCCGCAAATTCCGACCCTCCCCCAAGGGGAGGGTGGTAGGAAGGAGGCCGAGGTCTTGCTAACCGCAAACATCATCCGCACACGTCCCTTCGCCGCCGCCGACCGCGCGGCATGGGACGTCATGTGGGCGGCCTATCTCGCCTTCTACGAAACATCGCTCCCGCCCGAAACGAGCGACGACACCTGGGCGCGGTTCCTCGCGCCCGCCCCCGGCCACATCGGCCTGATCGCCGAAAGTGACGGCGCGCCCCTCGGCTTTGCCCATGCGATCCTGCATGCCGGCACCTGGAGCCCGAAGCCCGTCTGTTATCTCGAAGACCTTTATGTGAATGAGGCGGCGCGGGGCCGCGGCGCCGGTCGCGCGCTGATCGAGGCGCTCGCCGCCCGCGGCCGCGCCGAAGGCTGGCTCCGCCTCTACTGGCAGACCGACACAGGCAACGCCACCGCCCGCGCCCTCTACGACAAGCTCGGCAAGACGCGAAACTGGGTCAGATACGACCTTGATCTTTGACGGAGAATGACCAACTTTGCTTCTTCGGTCATTGGGGAGGAAGACATGAAAAGCGTTGTCGTCACGGGCGTCTCGACCGGCATCGGTCACGGCGCCACGAAAGTCCTGATCGCAAAAGGCTTCCACGTCTTCGGTTCGGTCCGCAAACAGGAAGACGCCGACAGGCTGCAAAAGGAATTCGGCGACAAGTTCACGCCCCTCGTCTTCGACGTGACCGACGAAGCCGCGATCCGCGCCGCCGCCGCGCAAGTCCGCGCCGCGCTGAAAGGCGAAACGCTGGCCGGCCTCGTCAACAATGCCGGCATCGCGGTCTCAGGGCCCCTTCTCGAGGTCGACCCGGCGGATTTCCGTACACAGATGGAAGTCAATCTCACCGGCCCCCTGCTGGTGACGCAGGCCTTCGCGCCGCTGCTCGGCGCCGACAAGTCGTTGAAAGGCAAACCGGGCCGCATCGTCAACATCTCCTCGGTCGGCGGCATCCGCGCCATGCCTTTCATCGGCCCCTATGCGGCCTCGAAATTCGCGCTGGAAGGTTTTTCGGAAGCCTTGCGCCGCGAGCTGATGCTGTTCGGCATCGACGTCATCGTCATCGGCCCCGGCCCGGTCAAGACCGCGATCTGGGACAAGGCCGAGGACATCGACATCGCCCGCTACGGCAACTCGCCCTATCTGCCGATCCTCGAAAAATTCCAGAAGGTCTTCATCGAGCAGGGCCGCGAGGGCCTCCCCGCCGAAACGCTCGGCCGCCTGATCCACAAGGCGCTGACAGTGCCGAAGCCGCGCGTCCGCTATGCCGCCGTCAAGGGCCGCCTCGCCGAAAAAATCATGATGGCCGTCGCCTCCAAACGAACCCTCGACAAGGTCATCGCCCGCATGCTCGGCCTGAAGCCGCAATAGGGCAGGGCGGCGTCGCCAACGCGTCATTGCGAGCGACCGCTTGAGTTTCAGCGACCGCGAAAAATAAAACTGTCACCCCGGGGCTTGTCCCCGGGGCCCACTCGCAGCGCCTCTTGCTCCACCAGTCGAGAAACGCAACGCCCCATCCCCCAAACCGTCATGGCCCGATTTATTCGGGCCATCCACGTCTTGCGGCACGAGAAAGTTGGGGTCTTTGATAACCGCGATTGACGCTGCCTTGCCGCCGCGCCTAGCGTGTTCTCATGAGCCGCATACTGATCCCGACAACGGGCCCGGATGATTGGCGCCACCTGCTCGCCGACCCGGAAAAGCAATGGAAGCGTGGCTACTCCGCCATGGCCGCCGCGCTCTCATGGGAGGCGGCGCGCGGGTTGCCGCCCGAGCTCGGCGAAATTCTCGGACCCGGCGCGCAATTGCTGCTGGCGATCCCCGAACACAAGGTGGCGCTGCCCGGCGGGCGGCGGGAAAGCCAATGCGACGTCTTCGCGCTTGTCGATATCGGTGGCGCGACTTGCGCGCTCGCCGTCGAAGCCAAAGTCAACGAACCCTTCGGCCCCACCGTCGGCGAATGGATGCGCGAGCCAAGCGCGGGTCGCGTCGAACGTCTGGGCGCAATCTGCAAAATGCTCGGCGTCGTCTATCCGCCGCCGCCCGAACTTCACTATCAGCTCTTTCACCGGACGGCGGCAGCAGTCCTCGAAGCGCGCCGCTTCAACGCCGCACACGCCGCGATGATCGTGCATTCCTTCTCGCAAGACCATCGCTGGTTCGATGCCTTCGCCGCCTTCTGCGCCTTTCTCGGCCTCGAAGCGGCGCGCGGCCGCGCGCTTTCCCGCCCGCTCCCCGACGGCCGAACCCTCACCCTCGGCTGGGCAACGGGCGCACCGGAGTTTTTGTAGGAAGCAGACGGAGCGCTTCTTCATTGGTGTGATGCGTCTTCGCCTGCCCCCCTTTCCGCCACGCGGAATCCGCCCTCAAACCTGTCGACAAACCCGCCGCCTTGGCCGACGCTGCCGCAAAACCCGAGGGAGCACCCCATGGCCGATCTTCTGGCGACATCCGCGCGCTACATCGACAACGACATTTACGAAGGCGCCGGTCTCGTCAACCGGCCGACCACCGAGCTGTCGGAAATCGCGCCGGGCGTCGCGCTGATCGAGGCCTTCTCGCATGTTGTCGCCTTCAAGAGCGGCGACGGGCTGGTGCTGTTCGACACCAGCCTCGAAGCCTTCGGCCAGGGCGTGCTGAAATCGCTGCGCGGCTGGACGAAGGAGCCCGTCTCCCACATCTGCTACACCCATGGCCATGCCGATCATGTCGGCGGCACCGGCGCCTTTCTCTGCGAGGCCTGCGACAAGGGCGCGCGGCGGCCGCAAATCCTCGCACATGAAAATGTCAGCCCGCGCTTTCGCCGCTACGAACTGACCAACGGCTACAACTTCACCATCAACGCCCGGCAATTCGCGCCGGCAACCGAACTCCGCATGGGCGGGCAGGGGACGCCGGGCCCGCGCCGCTTCGGTCCCGATCCATGGGTCGAGCCCGACACGACCTTCCGTGAACGGATGGAGTTCCGCGCCGGCGACACCCGCTTCGAGCTTTATCACGCGATCGGCGAGACCGACGACCATCTCTGGGCCTGGGTGCCCGAGCACAAGGCGATCTGCTCCGGCGATTTCGTCACCTGGGTCTTCCCCAATGCCGGCAACCCGCAGAAAGTTCAGCGCTATCCGCTCGAATGGGCGAAGGCCCTGCGCGAAATGGCCGCCCGCGAGCCGGAGCTGCTGCTCCCCGCGCATGGCCTGCCGATCGCCGGCAAGGCGCGCATCGCCGGCGTCCTCGACACGATCGCTTCGGCGCTTGAGTTTCTCGTTTCCCGCGCCCTCGACATGATGAACGAAGGCGCCCGCCTCGACGACATCGTCCACGGCGTCAAGCTGCCCGCGCATTACATGGACAAGCCGTATCTCAAGCCCGTCTATGACGAACCCGAATTCATCCTGCACAATATCTGGCGTCTCTATGGCGGCTGGTACGACGGCAACCCGGCGAACCTCAAGCCGGCGCCCGACGCGGCGCTGGCCCGCGAAATGGCGGCGCTCGCCGGCGGCGTCGCGCGTCTTGTTCAGCGGGCGGAGGAACTGGCGGCGGCGGGAACGGAAGCCGACATGCGCCTTGCCTGTCATCTGGTCGAAGCCGCCGCGCTGGCCGAACCCGAAAACCGCGAAGCCCATGCCGCCCGCGCCGCCGTCTATGGCGCGCGCCGAAAATCCGAACTCTCGCTGATGTCGAAAGGCATCTACGGCTGGGCCGAGCGCGAATC
Organism: Parvibaculum sp.; assembly: GCF_019635935.1. Classification (NCBI taxonomy): domain Bacteria; kingdom Pseudomonadati; phylum Pseudomonadota; class Alphaproteobacteria; order Hyphomicrobiales; family Parvibaculaceae; genus Parvibaculum; species Parvibaculum sp. Next base: position 2,418,786 of record NZ_JAHBYN010000001.1, read on the forward strand.
GGCGAAGAAATCGGGCAAGAACGACGCCTGACCGCCCTCTCTCCCAAACCGGGGACAAGTTTTATTTTTGGAGAACTTATCCCCGCGCCGGATTCGCCGGATATTAAACACTCCGCGTTCTCGCGAAGCCGCCGGATGCGATTCATGACAGTTTTGTGACAGTTCGGTGACAGAGAGGGGTTTTCGCTGTCACAAACACTGTCACAAATGCCCTTTCGGACCTTCAACTCACCTTGTCGAGCACCCGCTTGAAGCGCGCGAAAATGTCGTCGATCTGGTCCGGCTCGACGATCAGCGGCGGCGAGAAGGCGATCGAGTCGCCCGACACGCGCACCATCATGTTCTCTTCATGGAACGCCACGCGCATCGCATCGAAGCCGCGCTTGCCGGGCAGTCCGTCGACGCCTGCGAGATCGACCGCCGCCGCAAGCCCGATGGTGCGCACATCGAGCACCATCGCATGACCCTTCAGCGACATCGCGGCTTGCGCGAAATGCGGTTCGAGTTTCTTCGCCCGCTCGAACAAGCCTTCGTCGCGGTAAAGATCGAGCGTCGCCAGCGCCGCCGCCGCCGCCAGCGGATGACCCGAATAAGTGTAGCCGTGAAAAAGATCGATCGCGTGGTCGGGTCCGGTCTGGAACGCTTCGTAGATACGGTTGTGAACGATCGCGCCGCCCATCGGCACGGTGCCCGACGTGATGCCTTTCGCAAACGTCATGATGTCGGGTGTCACGCCGAAGCGCTCCGCCGCCGTCGCGTGGCCGAGCCGTCCGAAGCCGGTGATGACTTCGTCGAAAATCAAAAGAATGCCGTGTTTGTCGCATATTTCGCGCAACCGCTTGAGGTAGCCCTTCGGCGGCGGCAGCACGCCGGTCGAGCCCGCCATCGGCTCGACGATGACGGCGGCGATGGTCGAGGCGTCATGCAGCTCGACCATGCGCTGCAATTCGTCGGCGAGATGCGCGCCCCATTCCGGTTCGCCGATGGTGAAGGCCTGCTCGGCGCGGTTATAGGTATGCGGCAGGTGATCGGTGCCGGCGAGCAGCGGTCCGTAGAATTTGCGGTTGGCGACCATGCCGCCGACCGAAATGCCGCCGAAGCCGACGCCGTGATAGCCGCGCTCGCGGCCGATCAGTCTGGTGCGCGCGCCTTCGCCATTGGCGCGGTGATAGGCGATGGCGATTTTCAGCGCCGTGTCGGCGGCCTCCGATCCCGAATTGCAGAAGAACACATGATCGAGGTCCTTCGGCGCCAGCGCCGCGATCCGGCCCGCCAGTTCGAAGACCTTCGGATGCGCGAACTGGAACGACGGCGCGAAGTCGAGCTCGCCGGCCTGCTCCTGGATCGCCCGGACGATCGGCGCCCGGCAATGCCCGGCATTCGAACACCACAAGCCTGCCGTCGCGTCCAGCACCGCCGTCCCGTCCGGCTTGTAATAATGCATGTCCTTCGCCCGCGCGATCAGCCGCGGCTCGCGCTTGAACTGCCGGTTCGGCGTAAACGGCAGCCAGAAGGCCTCAAGATCGTTCGGTGTCAGGGTGTTCATGTCGCAAGGACTCCGGATGCGTCGCGTGACCGCCGTTGCATGATTGCAATATTGCACGATTGAAAATCCACTGCCGCGCGAAAGCAAGCATTCTTCGGCGTGACTCGGTGCAGGCTGTAAACTATCTTAAACAAATGACAGGAGATTTCCGCCGCGCCCACAGTTCCGCGCCGCCGGTCGAAGCCGTCGAGGGCGAACAGAAAGGCCCCGATGTCGGCGCCCGCCTGCGCGAATTGCGCAAGATGCACGGTCTTTCGCAGCGCGAACTCGCCAAACGCGCCGGCGTCACCAACGGCACGATTTCGCTGATCGAGAAAAACCGCATCAGCCCCTCGGTCGGCTCGCTGAAAAAGGTGCTGGACGGTTTTCCGATCTCGATTGCGGATTTCCTGACGCTGGAACTGAAGCCGCGCAAGAAGGTTTTCTATCAGGCAAAGGAGCTGCGCGAAATCGCGAACGGCGCCGTCAGCTTTCGTCTTGTTGGCCGCGACACGCGCGGCCGCGCCATCCAGATGATGCACGAGCGTTATGCGCCGGGCGCCGACACCGGCGACGAAATGCTTTCCCACACCGGCGAGGAATGCGGCATCGTCGTTTCGGGTGTGCTCGAACTGACGGTGGGCGGCGAGGTCCGGCGGATGGTGACGGGCGACGCTTATTATTTCGACTCGCGCCTGCCGCACCGCTTCCGCAATCCCGGCACGGTCGACTGCGTGGTCGTCTCGGCCTGCACCCCGCCGAGTTTCTGAGTGCCGATGTCCATGCCGCAAAGCCTCGACCAGCTTCTTGCCCGCCCCGGCATCGTCGTCGCGCCCGGCGCCTATGACGCACTGTCGGCAAAGCTCGCGGCGAAGGCGGGCGCACAAGTCGTTTACATGACGGGCTTCGGCGTATCGGGAGCAAGCTTCGGCTTGCCCGACATCGGGTTGGTGAGCGCGGCCGAAATGACCGAGCGTGTGCGCGCGATTGCGGGCGCGTGTTTTCCCGTGCCGCTGATCGCCGATGGCGACAACGGCCATGGCGGCCCGTTGAACGCCGCGCGGCTGACGCATGCCTACGAGGCGGCGCACGCGCAATGTATCCAGATCGAGGATCAGGTTTCGCCGAAACGCTGCGGTCATATGGAAGGCAAGGAAGTCGTGCCGCTGGCCGAAGCGGCGGCGAAAATCCGCGCCGCAGCGGAGGCGCGCGCGAGCCGCGGCTTCAAGATCATGGCGCGGACGGATGCGCGCGCGACGCATGATCTCGACGAGGCGCTCAGGCGCGGCGAGGCATTTTTGAAAGCCGGCGCCGACATTCTTTTCGTCGAGGCGCCGCGCGATGAAGCCGAGTTGCAAAAAGTCGCGGCAACATTCAAGGGCGTTCCGCTTGTCGCCAACATCGTTGAGGACGGCAAGACGCCTTATCTCGGCGCAAAGGCCCTGGAAGAACTCGGCTACAAGATCGCGCTCTTCCCCGTATCGGCCTTGCTTGCCGTCACCGCGCGGCTCGAAGGCGTGTACGCGACGCTGCTGAAAGGCGAGGGCTTGGCCGAGGGCGAACCGCGCGTCACCTTCCAGCGTTACAACGAACTGATCGGACTGCCGGAAATGCTGGCCGACGCGGCGGCCATAACGAAGAAGACGGAAAGCTGATGCCGAGCTGGTCGAACATTCTGAAACGCATCGCGGCGGGCGAAATGGAAAAGGCGCCGCCGCATGTCGCGGCGCTGAAACTCTATGCCGGAAAACTCACCGTGCTGGAACCGGGCCGCATCCGCTACGACTGGCCGGTCGATCCCGCGTTTCTCAATCCCGTCGCCGTCTTCGGCGGCTATCTCGCGACGCTCGCCGACCAGACCTGCTCCTTCGCGCTGATGACCATGTTGAAGGATGAACAGAATTTCACGACGTCCGATCTTCAGATGCATTTCTTTCGTCCGGTGACGGAAGGAATCCTCGCCTGCGAGGGGCATGTGTTGAACGTCTCGAAGACGCAGGCTTACGTTGAAGCCACATTCACCAATGGCGACGGCAAACTGGCGCTGAAGGCCCGCGCGGTGGAGCGGATCATTCCGGCGTGATGCAGCGTTTCAAATAAAATAGAGATGTCACCCCGGCGGAAGCCGGGGTCCATGGGCCTATGCCGCAAGTCGGATGGATTCCGGCTTTCGCCGGAATGACATATTCAGTTTTGGCTTTGCCGGAATTTCACTCCACCCACTTCCGAATGATCTGCTGCAACGCGCCGATGGCCTCCAACCGGCCGAGCCAGTCGTCGACCCGCGTCTTGAACACTTCGTCCTGCGGCAGGAGATAGGCTTTCTCGGCGCGCGTGAACGGCTTGTCGGGATTGATCGCGCAGAGTTCGGGATGCTCGCGCGCCATGATCCGCGTCTCGATGGCGTCGGTGATCATCACATCCGCGCGGCCTTCGACAATCTCCTCGAAGATCGTCGCATTGTCGGTGTGCAGGATCAGCGTCGCGCGGGAAATGTTCGCGCGGGCGAATTGTTCGTTGGTGCCGCCCGGGTTGACGATCACGGTCACGCCGTCGCGGTCGATCTCGGCCAGCGCCTGAAAGCGCTTTGCGTCTTCGCAGCGCGCGATCGGAGCCTTGCCGTCGGTGAGGATCGGATCGGTGAAGAACGCTTTCGCCGCCCGCGCCTCGGTGATCGAAATGCCGCCCATCGCGATGTCGAACTTTCCCGCCGCGAGGTCTTCCATCAGCGTCGGCCAGCTCGTCCTGACGATGACGAGCCGCGCGTCGAGATCGGCCGCCAGCGCTTCGGCCAGGTCGACATCGAGCCCTTCGAAATGGCCTTCAGGCTCTTCCCAGGAGAAAGGCTTGTAGTCGCCGCTGAGACCGACGCGAACCTCGCCGGCCGCAGCAATCCGCTCAAGCGTCGGGCTTCCCTCCCAGCGGGCGCTGGCTGGCGCAAGCGGCAGCAGCAGGAGAAGCAGCAGGGCGGGGAGGCGGCGGATGAAGCGCATGGCCGGACTATAGAGAGCCGCGCCGGCCCCCGGAAGCCCGCCGTCGAAGGCGGGCCTTTACTGGACTGTTAAGGGACCGGCTGCTAGAAACTCGGGCCATGAAAACCGTCTGCCTTCGCGGGCTCCGCCCCGCCATAAACGCGCGAATTACAGGCCCGGCCTGCTGCTGAGGGACCGCACGGTCCCGCGCGGCACGAGCCGGGTGCACTGTTCCCGAAGATCGCGCAACCCCGAATAGCCAGGGCGTCCCATGTCCACCGATACCAAGTCTCCCGATCAGGCCGCCGCCGACGAGCCCGGCCGCGACTACCGCGACACATTGTTTTTGCCCACGACCGATTTTCCGATGAAGGCGGGCCTCCCCGTCCGCGAGCCCGAATGGCTGGCGCGCTGGGAGAAGCTCGGCCTCTACAAGCGCCTGCGCGAAGAAGCGAAGGGCCGCGAGACCTTCGTGCTGCATGACGGCCCGCCCTATGCCAACGGCAACATCCATATCGGCCATGCGCTGAACAAGATCCTGAAGGACGTCGTCGTCCGCTCGCAGCAGATGATGGGCAAGGACGCGGCCTATGTTCCGGGCTGGGATTGCCACGGCCTGCCGATCGAATGGAAGATCGAGGAGAAGTATCGCAAGAAGGGCAAGAACAAGGACGAGGTGCCGCCGCTCGAGTTCCGCCGCGAATGCCGCGAATTCGCGCAACACTGGGTCGATGTCCAGCGCGAGGAGTTCAAGCGTCTCGGCGTTTCCGGCGAGTGGGACAATCCCTACCTCACCATGTCCTTCGATGCCGAAGCGAAGATCGTCGAGGAGTTCCAGAAATTCCTGATGAACGGTTCGCTCTATCGCGGCTCGAAACCCGTCATGTGGTCGGTGGTCGAGAAAACCGCGCTCGCCGAAGCCGAAGTCGAGTATCACGACCACACCAGCCACACGATCTGGGTGAGGTTCCCTGTCCAAACCGTCACGAGAGATGGCGCAAAGATGGACATGGATTTACTCAGTTCATGCATCGTCATCTGGACGACGACGCCCTGGACCATCCCCGCCAACCGCGCGATCTCTTTTTCACCGGCCATCGCCTATGGGCTTTATGAAGTGAAGGCGACGGGCGAGAAGCTGGTGCTGGCCGACGCGCTCGCCGAACAGGTGAAGAAGGACGCAAAGATTGAGGAATGGACGCGGTTGCGCGACGTAAAGGCTGGAGAGCTGCGAGGAGTTGTCTGCAAGCATCCTTTCAATGGTCAGGGCTACGACTTCGGCGTACCTCTCCTCGCCGGCGATCATGTGACCGAAGAAGCGGGCACCGGCTTCGTCCACACCGCGCCCGGCCATGGCCAGGACGACTACATGATCTGGGTCGAGAATTTCGGCTCGAAAGACATTCCCGAAACCGTCAACGAGGAAGGCGCCTATTACGATCACGTGCCGCTCTTTGCCGGCAAATTCGTGCTGACGCGGCAGGGCAAGGAAGGCAACGCCAATGCCGCCGTGATCGAGGAACTCGAAAAGGCCGGCGCGTTGCTCGCGCATGGCAAGGTGACGCATTCCTATCCGCATTCATGGCGCTCCAAGGCGCCGCTGATCTTCCGCAACACGCCGCAATGGTTCGTGGCGATGGACGCAAAGATCGAGGCGGCGGGCGGCAAGCCCTTCCGTCAGGTGGCTTTGGAAGAAATCGAAAAAGTGCGCTGGGTGCCGGCGCGCAATCGCAACCGCATCTATGCGATGGTCGAAACGCGGCCCGACTGGGTGCTGTCGCGCCAGCGCGCCTGGGGCGTGCCGCTGACGCTCTTCGTCAACAAATCGGACGGATCGCTGCTGCGCGATCCGAAAGTCAACGCCCGCATCGTCGAAGCGGTGGCGAAGGAAGGCGCGGACGCATGGTTCGAACATCCGGCAAGCGACTTTCTGGGCAATGAATACAATGCCGACGACTATGAGCGCGTCACCGACATTCTCGATGTCTGGTTCGATTCGGGCTCGACCCACGCCTTCGTGCTCGAAGCACGAGGGCTCCCGTCGCCCGCCGATCTCTATCTCGAAGGTTCCGACCAGCATCGCGGCTGGTTCCAGTCCTCGCTCTTGGAAAGCTGCGCCACCCGCGGCCGCGCGCCCTACAAACAGGTGCTGACGCATGGCATGACGCTGACCGACAAGGGCCTCAAAATGTCGAAGTCGCTCGGCAACGCGATCGAGCCCGAGGCCATCGTCAAACAGAACGGCGCCGACATATTGCGCCTCTGGGTCGCCTCGACGGATTACTGGGAAGACCACAGCATCGGCAACGAAATCGTCAAATCGAATGTCGAGGCCTATCGCAAGCTGCGCAACACCTTCCGCTACCTGCTCGGCAATCTGGCGGGCTTCTCGGACGATGAGCGTGTTGCCGTCGCCGACATGCCGGAACTCGAACGTTCGATCCTGCATCGCCTTGCCGAGCTCGACGAACTGGTGCGCAAGGCCTATGCCGATTACGACTTCAAGCGTGTGACGCATACCCTGTCGAACTTCATGAATGTCGATCTCTCGGCCTTCTATTTCGACATCCGCAAGGACACGCTTTATTGCGACGCGCCGTCGAGCCTGCGCCGCCGCGCCTGCCGCACGGTGCTGGATGAACTCTTCTCCTGCCTCACCGCCTGGCTCGCGCCGGTGTTGTGTTTCACGGCCGAGGAAGTCTGGCTGTCGCGCTTCCCGTCCGATGACGCTTCGGTTCACCTGCGCACCTTCCCGGAAATTCCGGCGGCGTGGCGCGACGAGGCGCTGGCCGACAAATGGCGCAAGGTGCGCGAGCTGCGCCGCGTCGTCACCGGCGCCCTCGAAGTCGAGCGCCGCGAAAAGCGCATCGGCGCCAGCCTCGAAGCCGCGCCCGATGTGCATGTCTCGAATGCGGAACTTCTGGCGGCGATGCGCGGCGTCGATCTCGCCGAACTGGCGATCACCAGCCAGGCATCGCTGATCGAAGGCGAGGGGCCGGCCGCGGCCTTCCGTCTCGACGATGTGCCGGGTGTCGCCGTGGTGCCGAAACGTGCCGAAGGCCGCAAATGCGCGCGTTCGTGGCGCGTATTGCCGGAAGTAGGTTCCGATCCCGAATTTCCGGATCTGAGTCTGCGCGATGCGGCGGCCGTTCGCGAATATGACGCGCAGGCGGCGCGCCTGCAGGGAGCCTGATCGGGGATGGAACGTCTCAGCCGCGAAACCTTCTGGGGGCCTCTCTCGCTTTTCGGCCTCGCGATTGCCGTCGGCGGCTTTGCGATCGACCGCCTGCACAAATGGTGGATGCTCGACATCTACCACATCGCCGCGCGCGGCCGCGTCGAAGTGACGCCCTTTTTCGATCTGGTGATGGCGTGGAACAAGGGCGTCAGCTACGGCCTCTTCGAAGCCGAAACGCCGCTCGGCGTCTTGATTCTCGTTTCCTTCGCGCTGGCGGTGACCTTCGGCCTCGGTCTGTGGCTGGCCCGCGCCGAACACCGGGCGGTCGCGCTTGCCATCGGCCTGATCATGGGCGGCGCCGTCGGTAACGTTTACGACCGCATCGCCTATGGCGCCGTGGCGGACTTTTTTAGTTTTCACGCCTTCGGATTTTACTGGTATATCTTCAATGTTGCCGACATCTGGATTGTTCTGGGCGTGATGCTGATCCTGCTGGATTCCATCTGGCCGCAGCTTTTCGGCCCCGGCGAAACGGGAAAAAAGGACGGAAACGCGGGCGACAAGGCGGCCTGACCGGCCGCCGCCCCGAAGGAGCAAGCGACGTGATCACCGAACTGAAAAACCTCCGCCACGCCGGCCTGCTGGCCGTGCTTGCCGTCGCGCTGACCGGCTGCGGCGGTGGCAGCCTCAGCGACACGCTTGGTTATGGCAAATCCGCGCCCGATGAATTCACGATCGTCACCAAGGCCCCGCTGGTCATTCCGCCGGATTTCTCCCTGCGCCCGCCGCAGCCCGGTGCGCCGCGCCCGCAGGAACTGGAAATGCAGCCCTCCGTCGGCGCGCAGCGCGCGCTGATCGGCGATGTCGAGGTGTCGGAGACGGCGGAGCAGGGCGTCACCGCCGGTGAGCGCGTGCTGCTCGCCAACACCGGCGCCGATGCGGCCGATCCGCGCATCCGCCAGGTCGTCAACACCGAAACGCGTTCGCTGATCGAGCAGGACAAGACCTTCGTCGACGATGTGATCTTCTGGCGCAAGCCCGGTACGCCGCCCGACGAACGTCTGGTGGATTCGCGCGCCGAGGCCCAGCGCATCCAGCAGAACGAAGCCGAGGGCAAGGACGTGACGGAAGGCGAAACGCCGACCTTGAAGCCCAAAAAGGACGGCTGGTTCTCGGGTATTTTCTGAGCGAGTGCCGCAGCGCTTTGGGGACCGGTGCCCTGAGGTCCGGTCTGTTGGAGTGAATTGTTGTCCCGTTCCCGATTTCCCGCGCCGCGCATTCTCGGTTCTGCTCTCGCCATTCTTCTGATTGTCGCGCTCGGCGCGGCCGTCTGGTTCTGGCGCGGTACCGAAGTCACCGTGTCGGATGCGCCACAGAGCTTCCGGCTCTCCAACGGCATGGAAGTCCTGGCGATCCCCGATCGCCGTGCGCCCGTCGTCACCCACATGGTCTGGTACCGCGTCGGCGCGGCCGACGAAACGCCGGGCAAAACCGGCTTTGCCCATTTCCTCGAACATCTGATGTTCAAGGGCACGAAAGAAATCGCGCCCGGCCAGTTCTCGCGCATCGTCGCGCGCAATGGCGGCCAGGACAACGCCTTCACGCATTACGAATACACCGGCTATTTCCAGGTCATCGCAAAAGACCGCCTGCCGCTCGTCATGAAAATGGAAGCCGAGCGCATGACGGGGCTCCAGTTGACGGATGCCGAGGTGCTGCCGGAGCGCGATGTGGTGCTGGAGGAGCAACGCAGCCGCGTCGAGAACAATCCGATGGCGCTGTTGCAGGCGGAAATGAATGCTGCACTCTATGGTGACCATCCCTATGGCCGCGACATTATCGGCCACAAGCAGGAAATCGCCGCACTGACGACCGAAGACGCACTCGATTTCTACAACCGCTTCTACACGCCCAACAACGCGACGCTGATCGTCGCCGGCGACATCTCGCTCGACGAATTGCGGCCGCTGGCCGAAGAACATTACGGCGCCATCGCGCAGCGCGCGCCGACATTCGTGCGCGATCGTCCGGCCATCGTCTGGCCGGAGGAAGACAAGCGCGTGATCCGCCGCGACGAACGCGTCAACCAACCGACATGGCTGCGCTTTTATCCGGCACCGGACTACAGCACGGCCGGCGCGCGCCGGGGCGCGGCCTTCGACGTGCTCGCCGAAATTCTCGGCGGCGGCCAGACGAGCCGCCTCTACCGCAATCTGGTGGTGACGCAAGGCGTCGCCGCCTCGGTCGGCGCCTGGTACGAAGGCAGCCGTCTCGATGCCGGCAAGTTCGGCCTCTATGCGTTGCCGCGCGTCGGCGGGTCGCTCGCCGATCTCGAACAGGCGATCGACGACGAAATCGCGGCGTTGCTGGCCGAAGGCGTGACGGATGAGGAGCTTGAGCGCGCGAAAACCGTCATAGCGGCCGGCGCCGTCTATGCGCGCGACAACCAGCGCAGCATGGCCTATGCCTATGGCGAGGGACTGATGACCGGCCTGTCGGTGGACGACATTCACGAATGGCCCAACCGCATTCGCGCCGTGACGGCGGCGGATGTCGCAGAGGCGGCGCGCGCCGTCCTCGACGGCAGCGTTTCCGTCACCGGCGAGTTGCTGCCGGGAGGTGGCGCATGATCCGCGGCGCGCCGTTCGGCGCTTTCCTTTTTGCCGTCCTCTTTCTGGCGACACCTCTATCCGCCTTCGAAATCCAACGCGTTGTCAGCCCCGGCGGCATCGAGGCATGGCTCGTCGAGGAGCACACGGTCCCCGTCATCGTGATGGAGGTCGCATGGGAAGGCGGCACGGCGACCGACACCGCCGAAAAGGCCGGCACCGCCAACATGGCGGCTTCGCTGCTCGGCGAAGGCGCAGGCGATCTGCCCTCGCAGGCCTTCAGCGCCCGCCTCGACGACATCGCGGCGCAGCTCTCCTTCTCGGTCGACAACGACTACTTCAATGCGTCGCTGAAAACCCTGGCGGAAGCCCGCGACGAAGCCTTCTCCCTCTTCGCGCTTGCCATCGCCGAGCCACACTTCGACGAAGACGCGATCGAGCGCATCCGCGCCCAACTCGGCGTCGTGGTGGCGCGCAACCGCCAGTCGCCGGACTGGCTGGCGGCCGATGCCTGGTATCGCGCGGCGCTGAGCGGCCATCCCTACGCGCTCAACCGGCACGGTACACCCGAAACCGTGCCGCGCATTTCGCGCGACGACCTGACCCGCTACACGGGAAATGTGCTGGCCCGGGACAACTTGAAGATCGCCATTGTCGGTCCGATGTCGGCCGAAGAACTGGGCCCGCTTCTCGACAGGACGTTTGGCGGCTTGCCGGCCAACGCCGTGTTGCCGGAAATTCCCGCTGTCGAAGTGGCGCCGGGCGCGCAGACCGTCGTTGTCGAGCGGGATTTCCCGCAAAGCGTCGTCATCTTCGGTACGCAGGGCATGGCGCGCGACGATCCGGATTTCATCCCGGCTTTCATGATGAACCACATCCTGGGCAGCGGCAGCTTTTCGTCGCGGCTGATGGAAGAGGTGCGCGAAAAGCGCGGCCTGGCCTATTCGGTCGGCACGTCGCTGTCGCCGCTGAAAAAGGCGGCCATGATGTTCGGCCAGGTCGCGACGCGCAACGAGCGCGTCGGCCAGTCGCTGGCGATCATTCGCGGCGAAATGCGGCGCATGGCGGAGGAGGGCGTATCGGCCGAGGAACTCGACGACGCCAAAACCTATCTCACCGGCTCCTATCCGCTGCGCTTCACCTCAAACAGCTCCATCGCCAACCAGCTCATCGGCATCCAGACCGAAGATCTCGGCATCGACTATGTCGAGCGTCGCAACGGCCTGATCGAGGAAGTGACGCAAGAGGACATCGCCAGGGTCGCCCGCCGCCTGCTGCGCGCCGACGACCTGATCGTCGCGATCGTCGGCCGGCCCAATCTGTCGCCCGTCGTCGAAGGCCTGCCCGAAACCGGGGACATGAAGCCCGCCGCGGAGCCCACGCGCCAGCACTGAGGGCGGCTTGCGGTCGGGCGATCTTCTGGCTGGCGGCGCGGCTTCTTGTTAGGCTCGGGTCCAATGCCCCGATTCCGGCATATAACGACCCCTCAATGGAAATTTCCGCATGGCCGCCGCGCCCTACATCCAGTCGATCGACAATTGTTTCAGCGACGCCATAGGCGAGGGCGGGCTCGCGCGTGCCGATTTCGATGTGGCGCTGGCAGACGCGGAAAGGGCGTTGGGCAAGCTGCGTGCCGCACATGACGACGGAACGTTGCCGCTGCTGCGCGTGCCAGCGCGTCGCGACGATTTCCCGGCCATCGACGACATCGCGGCGAAGCTGCTCGACAACACAACCGACATTTTCATCTTCGGCATCGGCGGTTCGGCGCTCGGCGCGCAGGCGCTGGCGCAATTGACGGGCTGGGGCACGCAGGCGCATGTCCAGAAGGGCGTTCGCATTCATGTGCCCGACAATCTCGACGCGGCCACCATGGAAGCGGCCCTGTCGAATGCAGACCTGCGCACGACGCGCTTTCTGGTGGTTTCGAAATCGGGCGGCACCGTCGAACCGGCGATGCAGACGCTGGCCGCCATGAGCGCTATCGAAAAGGCCGGCGGCGGCAAATATATGAAGCATCATTTCGCGGTGCTGACCGAACCGGCGAAGAACGGCAAGCCGAACCCGATGCGTGCGCTGGCCGAGGCGCAAGGCTTCCCGACGCTGGAACACGATCCGGGCATCGGCGGCCGCTATGCGGTGCTCACCAATGTCGGCCTGCTGCCGGCGCGCCTGATGGGTCTCGACATCGAGGCGGTACGCGAAGGTGCGGCTTCCGTGCTGACGCCGGTCCTCTCCGGCGCACCGGCCGGCGAGGTCGCGCCCGCCGCCGGCGCGGCGGTCTCGCTGGCACTGGCACAATCGAAAGGCGCCAACATCTCGGTGCTCCTTGCCTATGCCGACCGGCTGGAGCGGTTTCTCTCCTGGCACTGCCAGCTCTGGGCCGAAAGCCTCGGCAAGAACGGCAAGGGCACAACGCCCGTCAAGGCGCTCGGGCCCGTCGATCAGCACAGCCAGTTGCAGCTCTGGCTCGACGGCCCGCGCGACAAGCTCTTCAACGTCTTCCTGACCGACACGAAGGGCAAGGGACCCGTTGCCGATGCAGCGCTTGCCGAAGGAACGGGCTTTGCGTTTCTCGGCGGAAAATCCGTCGGCGATCTCGTCGATGCCGAACAGCGCGCGACGGCCGACACGCTGGCGAAGAACGGCAGGCCCGTCCGCACCTTCCATCTCCCGGTGCTCGATGAGCGGACGCTCGGCGCGCTATTCATGCATTTCATGCTCGAAACCATGATCGCCGGCGATATGCTGGGCATCGATCCCTACGACCAGCCGGCGGTCGAGGAAGGCAAGATTCTGGCGCGGCAATATCTCGCACAAGGGAGCGTCTGATCCACGCATGAGCCGCATCCGCCGCCTGAGCGAAGGAACGATCAACCGCATCGCCGCCGGCGAGGTGGTGGAGCGGCCGGCCAGCGCGGTGAAGGAACTGGTAGAAAACGCGCTGGACGCCGGCGCCCGCCACATCGACATCGCCATCGACGGCGGCGGCCGCGACCTGATCCGCATTGCCGATGACGGCTTCGGCATGAGCGCGGAAGAGCTGGCGCTTGCGGTCGAGCGTCACGCAACATCGAAACTCGGCATCGACGGCGAGGGCCGCGAGGACCTCCACAACATTGCAACCCTCGGCTTTCGCGGCGAGGCGCTGCCGTCGATCGGCGCGGTCGCCCGCCTCGCGATCGTCAGCCGCCCGCGCGACGGCGCGAGTGCGCACCGCATTTCGGTCGAGGGCGGTCATGTCGGCGCGGTCGAGCCGGCGCCGGGCAAGCCCGGCACCGTCGTCGAGGTGCGCGACCTCTTTTATGCGACGCCCGCCCGCCTCAAATTCATGAAAAGCGAGCGCGCCGAGGCGCTTGCCGTGTCGGACGTCGTGAAGCGGCTCGCCATGGCGAATGCCGAAACGGGCTTCGCGCTGACAAGCGGCGGGCGCGTCTTGTTGCGGCTTGAGCCTGAACTACCGGGCGCAAGTGGCCGCCTTGCGCGGCTTGGCGCGATCATGGGCCGCGACTTTGCTGAAAACGCGCTGGCGATCGACGCGCTGCGCGAAGGCGTCGCGTTGTCGGGTTTCGCCGGACTGCCGACCTATAATCACGGCACGGCGCAGATGCAGTTTCTGTTCGTCAATGGCCGTCCGGTGCGCGACAAGCTGATCGTCGGCGCGGTGCGCGGCGCCTATGCCGATTTCCTGGCCCGCGACCGGCATCCGGCGGTGGCGCTTTTTGTCGACATCGATCCGGCGGATGTCGATGTCAATGTGCATCCGGCCAAGGCCGAAGTGCGTTTCCGCGACGCCGGTCTCGTGCGCGGCCTGATCGTCGGCGCGCTGAAACACGCATTGGCGGGCGCCGGCCATCGCGCCTCGACCACCGTCGCGGGCGCGACGCTGGATGCGCTTCGCCCTGCCGCCGCCCCGGCATACGCCGCACCCGGTGCGCATGCGTCGCGCGGCTTCGCCGAAAGCGGCAGCACCTGGCAGGGCGCCTTCGCCGATCTCGGCGGCCACACGGCCCGCGTCGACATCGCACCCGCCGATGCCGCGCCGGATGTTGCCCGTCCGCTCGGCGTCGCGCGCGGCCAGCTTCACGAAACCTATGTCGTGGCGCAAACGGCGGACGGCATCGTCATCGTCGATCAGCATGCAGCCCATGAACGTCTGGTCTATGAGCGCATGAAAAAGGCGATGGAAACGCGCGGCGTCGCGCGTCAGCTGCTGCTGATCCCCGAAGTGGTCGAACTCGACGAGGCCGAGGCGGCGCGCCTTGCCGCGCGCGCCGGCGAACTTGCCGAACTCGGCTTTGTGCTCGAAGCGTTCGGCGCCGGCGCCGTCGTGGTGCGCGAGGTGCCGGCGATCTTCGGCAAGCTCGATGTCGCAGGTCTCGTGCGCGATCTGGCCGACGATCTTTCGGAGCTTGATGAAGCGCTGTCGCTGAAGGAACGGCTGGAAGAGGTTTGCGGCACCATCGCCTGTCACGGTTCGGTGCGCGCCGGCCGCCGCCTTACCGCCGAGGAAATGAATGCGCTGCTGCGCGAAATGGAAGAGACGCCGCATTCGGGCCAGTGCAATCACGGCCGCCCGACCTATGTCGAGCTGAAGCTCGCCGATATCGAACGCCTATTTGGCCGCCGCTGAAACCGCCGGCGTCAGCGCTTCGAGAAATCCCCGGAGATCGTCGGTCACGTGATGGACATGATCCCCGTCCGCGCCCTCATGCGAAATCTGCTGGTGGCGCTCCGGGCCGGGTGCGCCCGGCCTCACCCAAACCGTCGTCATGCCAAGCGCATGCGGCGCCTCGAGATTGCGCGCAATGTCCTCGAACATCGCAGCCGACGCCGGGTCGAAACCGCTCGCTTCGATCAGGCGTTCATAGGCGCCGCGCCGCGGCTTCGGCTCGTAGCGCGCGGTCACGATGTCGTAGATCCCGTCGAAGACATCCGCGATGCCGAGCTGCCGGACCACGTTCTCGGCATGCGCCGTGGAGCCATTGGTGAAGATCAGCTTGCGGCCCGGCAACCGGCCGATCGCGGTGCCGAGTGCCGCGTCCGGCGCCACCGCCGACACGTCGATATCGTGCACGAATTGCAGGAACGCCGCCGGCTCAAGCCCGTGAACCTTCATCAGGCCCGAAAGCGTCGTGCCGTGCTCGACATAGAAATCTTTCTGGATACGCCGCGCCTCCTGCGCGTCGACCCCCAGAAAATCCCCGATAAAGGCTGTCATTCGCTGGTCGACCTGCGCGAAGAGATCGCAGGCCGGCGGATAGAGCGTGTTGTCGAGGTCGAACACCCATGTCTCGATATGGGAAAAGTCCGCCGCCGGTGCTGGCGCGCGCGGGGCAGAAGAGGGCGGAATCCGGGGCTCGATCATGGCCCTTATGTGCCGCGCCGCGCGCGTGCTGGCAAGCCCCAACCCGCTAAATGAAACCCGGAGATTAAGCGAGTGTTAAGCGCCGCGGACCGAAACTGGGCAGGCGGGGCGCCCGCCCCGGTCTGGGCGCATTTCAGGGAGCGGCAATGGCGTTCGGCCTGCTGTCGAGATTGTTGGGAGGGCGGGTGCTGCCCGAGCGGCTCCGCTACGAAGACGCGCGCGAGGTGCTCGAAGGCCACCGCAATGCCGCCAAGCGCGAGCTGGCCGGCCGCGAGGACGCGCCGCCCGAAACGCTCTATTACCTTGCCTGCGACGACGACAGTGAGGTGCGCGGCCTCGTCGCCGCCAACCCCTCGACCCCGATCCACGCCAATGAGCTATTGCGCACCGACAGCGAAGTCGAGGTGCGCGAGGAACTGGCCCGCAAGATCGCGCGTCTCATGCCCGACATGCCCCGGCGCGAGCGCACGACGATACAAAAGCGCACCGTCGAATTGCTGGAAAAGATCGCGGCCGACGAGGCCCCGCGCGTTCGCGCCATCGTCGCCCGCGAGGTCGCACGCTGCCCGACGATCCCCAAGCGCCTTGCCCTGCGTCTTGCGCGCGACGTCGAAATCTCGGTCTGCGGGCCGATCTTGCAGTATTCGCCGCTGCTCTCCGACGAAGACCTGATCGAATTGATCGCAACAAGCCGCATCCAGGGCGCGGTCGACGCCATTGCGAGCCGCGAAAATCTGAGCGCCCGCGTGTCGGAAGCGGTCATCGCGACGCTCGACGTGTCGTCGGTCGCGCAACTTCTGGCGAACCCCAGTGCAAACATCCGCGAGAACTCGCTTGAAAGCGTCATTGCCCAGGCGGCGGGCATCGAGGCCTGGCATTTGCCGCTGGTCATGCGCACCGAGCTTTCGCTGCGTGCCGTGCGTCGTATCGCAACCTTCGTTTCCCGCGCGTTGATCGACGAACTTGGACGTGTGCATACGCTCGACGAGGAAACCTCGAACTGGCTGAAAGCCCGCGCACAGGAACGGATCGAGGCGGAAAGCGAACCCGGACGCAAGCCGCCTGCGCGCAACGCGATCAAGGAAGCCTATGCCGCCGGCCGCCTCGACGACGATGTGGTAACGGACGCGGCCACCACCTCGCAGCGCGCCTCGGTTGTGCTCGCGCTGTCGCTGCTCACCGGCGTCGACATCGCGCGTATCGACAAGATCGTCGACGCCCGGAGCGGACGCGGGCTAACGGCGCTGTGCTGGAAGGCCGGCCTTTCGATGCGAACGGCGCTCGCCGTCCAGACCCACATTGCGCATGTGTCGCGGGATAACCTCGTGTTGCCACGCGCCGGCATCGACTACCCGATGGAGCCGGATGAAATGCGCTGGCATCTCCAGTATTTCGGCATCGAAGACGGCGCGAGCTGAAAACCGCCGCGCTCTACTCGAACACCATTTCCCACTTCGAAGCGCCACCCGTAACGATGCGCATGAAGCCGCGCTCGTCGAAGCCGCGTGCGGTACATCTCTCGCGGCCTCTGATCTCGAAGCGCGTCGGCTTGGTGCAGAAGCGCATGTCGCCCGACCACACCGACTGCTCCTCCCCGGATCGCGTCGGCGCCTGCGGGTCGTCGGCCATTTCCGCATAGACGAAATATTCGCGCTCCGTAAGCTTCCCCTTGATCGCCTTTCGGCATTTGCCGGGTTCGATGCGAATCCAGCCGCTCGACATTTCGCCCTCGAGCGTGTTGTAGCCGATGGCGCTCCAGATGAGATATGCCGTCTTGTTGCAGAGATCGAGGCCCGATTTTGCCTGCTCTTCGCCGGCGCTTTCGATCAGCCGCTCGATCAGCTGCGTGTCGATCCGCCCGTCCGCGGCGATGCCGACCGATCGCTGATAGGCCTCGACGGCACGTGTCGTATTGCGCGCCGCGATACCGTCGATCCGCGCAAGCTTGAAGCCGTTGTCCTGCAGCAGCCGCTGTGCGCCGGCGATCTGCGCCTGTTCGGCCGTATGGTCGCTCGCTTCCGAAAAAGTCGTCACCCAGTCGTCGCCGGGTTCCGTCCGGACGGGAAGGAACTCATTGGCGTCATAGCCGCGCGCCGCGCATTGGTCGCGCCCCTCGATTTCGAAGCTGCCATCGGCGGTGCAGAAGCGTTCATTGCCGGAAAAATATTGCGTCGGTCCCTGATGAACCTCGATGGAGCGCGCAAAGACATAATAGTCCTCGCCCGCAATCGGACCGGCCAGCGCCACGCCGCACTCGCCGGGCGCGAGCCGCACCCAGCCCCGGCTTTTCCAGTCCTCGCCCTCCTGAAAGGAGATCGCACCGTCCAGCACATAGCTGGTCCGGTTGCAGAGTTGATAGTCGGCAAAGGCGGGTGTTGCGCCCGCGGCGCCGAGCATCGCGATTGCGGCGACAATGCTGAAACGAAAATTCATGGCGTCGGCTCGCTCCCCCGTCGAAAACCTTCCGGCCGTCAGCCGGCGGCCTTGCGGATCAGCGTTCCCGCGCCATGTTCGGTGAAGAGCTCCAGCAGCACCGCATGGCGCACACGCCCGTCGAGAATGACGACGCCGCCGACGCCGCCTTCCGCCGCGTCGATGCAGGTTTCGAGCTTCGGGATCATGCCACCCGATATCGTCCCGTCCTTCATCAGCGCCCGTGCTTCTTCCACCGTCAGCGCTTCGACGAGATTGCCCTGTTTGTCGAGCACGCCGCGCACATCGGTAAGAAGCAGCATCCGCGCCGCGCCCATCGCCGCCGCAATCGCGCCGGCAACCGTGTCGGCATTGATGTTGTAGGTCTCGCCGTCGCGCGACACCCCGATGGGCGCGATCACCGGAATGATGTCGGACTTCAGGATGACGTCGAGAATTTCCGGATTGATCTTCTCCGGTTCGCCGACAAACCCGAGATCGAGGATCTTCTCGATATTCGATTCCGGGTCGTGGATCTTCTGATGCACCTTGCGCGCGACGATCAGATTGCCGTCCTTGCCGCAAAGGCCGACCGCCCGCCCGCCGGCCTGATTGAGCTGCGCCACGATCTGCTTGTTGATCGATCCTGCCAGCACCATCTCGACGATCTCGACGGTGGCCTTGTCGGTGATGCGCAACCCGCCCGAGAATTCGCTCTTGATGCCGAGCCGCGTCAGCATCGCGCCGATCTGCGGCCCCCCGCCATGGACGACGATGGGATTGATGCCCGATTGCTTCAGGAGAACGATATCGCGCGCAAACTCGGCGCCCAGCGCCTCGTCGCCCATCGCGTGGCCGCCATATTTCACCACCACGGTGCGCTTGTCGTAACGCTGCATGAAGGGCAGCGCCTCGGAAAGCACACGCGCCCGTTCCAGCTTTGCCGCCTCGTCGGGCGATGCCGCATTTCCGTCGGTCGTTGTGTCCGGCATCGGCCTTCGCACTCCCCGTCTTTCTCAACTGCTCCGGTTTTTATACCCCAGCGCGTCGGCCGCGGCCAGCGAGGCGATCTCGGCGCGCAGCGCGGCGATCCCCGCGCCGGTCTCGCTCGACGTGGCGACGATCCGCGGATGTGCGGCGACATGGGCGCGGATACCGGTCCCGACATCGGCGAGACACTTCTCCAGTTCGCCGGCCTTCAGCTTGTCGGTCTTGGTCAGCACGATCTGGTAGGAAACGGCCGCCTCGTCGAGCAGGGCCATGACCGCGCGGTCGTTCTCTTTCAGCCCGTGCCGCGCATCGATCAGCAGCAGCACCCGGCGAAGTGTCGCGCGGCCGCGCAGATAGGCCATCACGAGGTCTGTCCATTGCTCGACGCGGCTGCGGGTTTCGCGCGCATAGCCATAGCCCGGCAGGTCGGCGAGCATGATGGCCGGCCGCCCTTCGGCGCCCAGCAGGAAAAAATTGAGTTCCTTGGTCCGTCCAGGCGTGTTGGACGTGCGCGCCAGCGTCTTGCGGCCGGTCAGCGCGTTGACGAGGCTCGACTTGCCGACATTCGAACGCCCGGCAAAGGCAACCTCCGGCAGATCGCCCGGCGGCAGACCTTCCATGTCGACCGCCCCGCGCACGAACGAACAGGTCTGCGCAAAGAGCAGGCGCCCCGCTTCGAGGTCCGGCGCGTCGTCGTCCTGGCCGCTTGGCGCCCCGCTCATCGTTCAGGATTTCGGCTTGTCGCCGCTTCCCGCAAAGAGCGACGCGACCTTGTCGAGTCCGAGATTGCTGAAAATCTCGATCTTGACGCCCTGCCGTTTCATGATGACGCCCTGCTGCAGCACCGACAGCGTGTTGTTCCAGGCCCAGTAGATGACAAGGCCGGCCGGAAAGCTTGCCAGCATGAAGGTGAAGATCACCGGCATCCAGGTGAAGATCTGCGCCTGGATCGGGTCGGCGGGCAGGGGGTTCATCCGCATCTGCACGAACATCGTGAAGCCCATGATCAGCGGCCAGATGCCGACGATGAGCAGCGACGGCGGATCCCAGGGAATGAGGCCGAACAGGTTGAAGAGCGAGGTCGGGTCGGGCGCGGAGAGATCGTTGATCCAGCCGAAGAAGGGCGCGTGCCGCATCTCGATGGTGACGAACAGAACCTTGTAGAGCGCGAAGAAAACCGGAATCTGGATCAGCACCGGAAGACAGCCGGCCAGAGGATTGACCTGCTCCTTCTTGTAGAGCTCCATGATCTCCTGCTGCTGCTTCAGCTTGTCGTCCTTGTGGCGCTCGCGCAGTTTCTCCATCTCCGGCTGCAGCTTCTTCATCTTGCTCATCGCCACATAGGATTTGTTGGCGAGCGGATAGAAGACGAGCTTGATCAGCACCGTGATGATGAGAATGGCCACGCCGAAATTGCCGACATAGCCGGCGATATAGTGCAACCCGTGGAAAAGCGGCTTGGTCAGGAAGTGAAACCAGCCCCAGTCGATCATCAGCTCGAACTTGTAGATACCGTCTGCTTCGTAACCGTCGACCACCGACGTCACCTTGGCGCCCGCAAAAAGCCGGCTCTCCACCGTCGCGTCCGCGCCCTCCGCCACCACGATCGGATCGTAGCGGAAGTCGGTCTGGTAGATTTCGCGGCGCGGGTCGGGATCTTCGCTGAAGCGCGCAGTAAAAGCGCGGCCGTCTTCCGGCGCCAGCACCGTCGCCCAGTATTTGTCGGTAATGCCGAGCCAGCCGCGTGTCGAATTGAACGTCTGCGGCGCTTCACCCTCGACATCCGAATAGTCGATCTCGCGCAGGCCCCCGTCGGGGAACATGCCGATCAACCCTTCATGCAGGATGAAAAAGGTGCTGTGCGACGGCTTGCCGGTGCGCGAAATCAGTCCGTAGGGATAGAGCGTCACCGCCTGGCCGGTGCGGTTTTCAACCCGGTCTGAAATCGTGAAAAGGAAATGTTCGTCGAGCGCGATGCGCCGCACGAAAGTCAGTCCCTGCCCGTTATCCCAAACGAGCGTCACCGGCGTCTCGGGCGTCAGGACCTCGCCTTCCGCCACGCGCCATTCGCTGGTCGCGTCGGGGAGTTTCACATTCGCGCCCGGAAGGCCGATAAAGCCGAATTCCGAGAAATAGGGGGCCGGCGTTTTGGCGGGCGAGAACAGCGCGATTTCGGCACTGTCGGGGTCGGTTGTCGCGCGATATTGGCGCAGCCTCAGATCGTCGAAGCGCGCGCCCTTCAGCGAAATCGAACCGTCGAGCTCCGCCGAACGAATGGCGAGGCGCGGCGCCTGCGCCAGCGCCGCATCGCGCGGCAATTGCTCGGCCGCCACAACGCCGCCGACGCCCGGCTGGGCGGGCGCTTCGACCGTCGGCAACCGCACGCCGCTATCCGCCGTTGCGCCGCCTGCATCTTCCGCCGTCGTGCCGGCCGCCGCCTCGATCGCTTCCTGCCGCGCGCGCTCGGCTTCCATCTGTGGATTGATGACCAGATATTGCCATCCGACAAAGACGAGCACCGACAGGAATATGGCGATGATGAAGTTGCGGTTGTCACCCATGTGGCACGTCTTTCCCGGTATCGGTGCGTGAAGCGTCGGAACGTGAAACGGAAGCCCGGCCCCGCCGCGCGTGAACATCGTCGAGTGCGGCGGTGAGATCGGCGAGAAGCTCGGCCCATCGCCGCGTCGGCGTGGCGTGGCGGCCGATCAGCACGTAGTCGTAACCGGGTTTTGCGGCAAGCGGAAGAATTTCGGCCGCTGCCGCGCGCAACCGGCGCTTGGCGCGGTTGCGAATGACGGCATTGCCGACCTTGCGGGTGACCGTGAAGCCGGCGCGGGGCGCGCCGTCGTCATGGCGGTCGAGCGCCTGCAGCACAAGGCCGCGCTCGGCCCGCTTGCGCCCATGGGCGGCGGCGAGGAAGTCTCGGCGTTTGCGAATTTTGTCGATCTGGCGGTCCATCGGGCTGCTCGCAATCGGACCCGGATAACCGCGAACCCGGTGGGGCGCCGCGGGCAAGCCGTGGCGTCGCGGAACGATATCAGGCCGAAAGCCGCTTGCGGCCTTTGGCGCGGCGGGCGGCGAGCACCTTGCGCCCGCCTTTGGTGGCTGTGCGCGCGCGGAAGCCGTGGCGGCGCTTGCGGACGAGTTCGCTCGGTTGGTAGGTCCGTTTCACGTCTCTTCTCCGGCAGGTCCGGCACCGGGCGGCTCGCGGGAGCCGGTCTCTCGAATGCCAATAAAAACAAGAGCCGCAGGCGTTGCCGCCTCACGGCTGTCAGGCGGGTGTATAAGCGATATGGCCCGCGCAAGTCAACGGCAGCCGCGTCCGGTTTCACATGTCCTGACTTTGTCTCACAAGTGAGTGATACCCCGTTTCGCCCTGCCGCATTCGGCGTATGGTCCGGCCGCTTCGCCACCAGGGAGCGTCGCCATGTCCGGGAGAGCCCGTTATTTTGTTCTTCTTATGTTCTTTTTTGCAATTCTGGCCGCTCCGGCCGGTCGGGCGGCGGCCATGACGTCCGATCGCATGACGCCCGATCATCGGCCATGGGGCGAGCTGCTTCGGACCTATGTCGTCGTCCCGCCCCCGGCGGACCGGGGCGCGGTGCCCCATTTCGTCGACTATGCGGGCTTGAAGGCCGGCAAGACCGATCGGAAGGCGCTCGGCGCCTATATCGAAAGCCTCGAAGCCGTGGACCCCGCCGCGCTCCCGCGCGACGAGCAATTCGCTTTCTGGGTCAATCTCTACAACGCCCTGACCGTCCAGGTTGTGGTCGATCATTACCCGGTTGCCTCGATCCGCGACATTTCGATCTCGCCCGGCTTCTTTTCGCGCGGGCCCTGGGGCAGGAAACTCGTCCGTGTCGCCGGCCGCGACCTCTCGCTGGACGACATCGAGCACGCCATCCTGCGCCCCGAATTTGGCGATCCGCGCGTCCACTATGCGGTCAATTGCGCCTCCTGGAGCTGTCCGGACCTCGCCGTCGAGCCCTATGAAGGCGCCACCCTCGACGCGCAGCTCGATGCGGCGGCAAGACGCTATGTCAACAGCCCGCGCGGCGTCGAATTCCGCGGCGGCCGCCTCACCGTCTCGAGCATCTTCAGTTGGTACAAGAAGGATTTCGGCGGCACGGAGGCCGGCGTTCTCGCCCATTTGCGCAAATATGCCGAACCGGAGCTCGCCGCCGCGCTGGCCAAGGCCACGCGCGTGTCGTCTTATGATTACGACTGGTCGCTCAACGACGCCGCCCGTCTGGAGGAAATCGAATGACCGAAACCCCGCCCGCCCCGGAGCCCGCCCCGGAGCCCGCATCGCCGGGCTTTTCCCTCCGCCGCCTTCTGCCGCTTGCCGTGCTGGCGGCCGGTCTCATTGCCTTCTTCGCCCTCGGCCTCGACCGCTACGCGACGCTCGACACGTTGCGCGACAACCGCCAGGCGCTGACGCTCTGGGTTGCCGACCACCTTTTGCTGGCCGCGCTCCTTTATGTCGCGGCCTACATCGCCATCGTCGCCTTCTCGCTTCCGGCCGCCTTGGTGACGACGCTGACCGGCGGTTTCCTTTTCGGCACGGTGCTGGGCGGGCTGTTGACGGTCGTCGGCGCGACGATCGGCGCGACGGCGATCTTCCTTGCCGCCAAGACCGCGCTTGGCGATGTCCTGCGCGCCAAGGCCGGACCTGGCCTCCGCAAGCTTGAGCAGGGTTTCGGCAAGAACGCCTTCAGCTACATGCTGGTCTTGCGTCTGGTGCCGCTCTTTCCTTTCTTCCTGGTCAATCTGGCGCCGGCCTTTTTGGACGTTCCCTTGCGCACCTACGCCGCTGCGACCTTCATCGGCATCATCCCCGGCACCTTCGTCTATGCCAGCCTCGGCAACGGTCTCGGCGCGGTCTTCGATGCCGGGCGCGATCCCGACCTCGGCCTCTTCTTCGAGCCGCAGATCATCGGTCCCGTGCTGGCGCTGGCGGTTCTCGCCATGGTGCCCGTTGTCTACAAGCGTTTCACCGGCGCGTCGCAGGCCTGATCGTTCATTCATCTCCAAACGTCGCTCCAACATTCCGAGGAAAACATGGCCAAGCGGATCAAGGCAGACATCTGCGTCATCGGTGCGGGATCGGGCGGCCTGTCGGTCGCGGCCGGCGCGGCGCAAATGGGCGCAACGACCGTGCTGATCGAACGCGGCGATATGGGCGGCGATTGCCTCAACACGGGCTGCGTGCCGTCGAAGGCGCTGCTCGCCGCCGCCAAACAGGCCTACCGCATGACCGCCGGCGCGCCTTTCGGCATCGCGCCCGCCAAACCGAAAATCGACTTCGCTGCTGTCCATGCCCATGTCCACGGCGTCATCGCCGCCATCGCGCCCAACGATTCCGTCGCCCGCTTCGAGGCGCTCGGCGTCAACGTCATCAAGGAACATGCCCGCTTCAAGGACGGCCGCACGGTGATCGCCGGCAACAATGAAATCACCGCCCGCCGCTTTGTCGTCGCCACAGGCTCGCGTGCCGCGGTCCCGCCGATCCCCGGTCTCGACAAGCTGCCCTTCTTCACCAACGAAAACATTTTCGAAAACACCGAATGCCCGGCGCATCTGATCGTCGTCGGCGGCGGCCCCATCGGCATGGAAATGGCGCAGGCCCATCGCCGCCTCGGCGCCAAGGTGACGGTGCTCGAAGCCGCGCGCGTTTTCGGCCGCGACGATCCGGAACTTTCCGCGATCGCCGTCGATCGTCTGCGCCGCGACGGCGTCGAGATTGTCGAAGGCGCGAAGGTCGCAAGCGTCGCCGGAGAGGCCGGAAGCGTCGTTGCGACGATCGAAGTGAACGGCAAGACGCGCGACATCGAAGGTTCGCACCTTCTCATCGCCACCGGCCGCCGTCCCAACGTCGAAGGCCTCGACCTCGAAAAGGCCGGCATCGACTATTCGCCGAAAGGCCTCATCGTCGACGAGCGCTTGCGCACCACCAACAAGCGCGTCTTCGGCATCGGCGATGTCGCGGGCGGCCTGCAATTCACCCATGTCGCCGGCTATCATGCCGGCATCGTCATCCGCAACGCGCTCTTCCGCGTGCCGGCAAAGGCCGACCACACCTCGATCCCCTGGGTCACCTACACCGATCCCGAGCTTGCCCATGTCGGCGAGACCGAAGCCGAGGCGCGCGAACGCCACATGAAGATCAACGTGCTGCGCTGGCACTTCGCCGAGAACGATCGCGCCCAGGCCGAACGCGAAACGGAAGGCGTCATCAAGGTCATCACCGACAGCCATGCCCGCGTTCTCGGCGCCACCATCGTCGGCGCGCATGCGGGCGAGTTGATCCTGCCCTGGGTGCTGGCAAAGACCCACGCCCTCAAACTCAGCGCGATGGCGGGCGTCGTCGCGCCTTATCCGACCTTCTCCGAAGTCGGTAAGCGCGTCGCCGGCTCCTACTACACGCCGACGCTTTTCAGCCCCAAAACGCGAATGCTGGTGCGTTTTCTCGGTCTGTTCGGTTAAGCTCGCCCCGAAACCGGCAGCACGGACGGAGCCGATGAGAGCGACGGCGGAACGGACAGGCATCGCGGAAGGCAGGCTTGCGCGTCTCATGCGTCCGCTGCGCGAAAGCCTGTCGCGCCGCTTGCTGGTGCTGACGCTGCTTTTCGTGATGCTGGCCGAAGTGCTGATCTTCGTTCCCTCCATCGCCAATTTCCGTCTCAACTGGCTCGATCAGCGTCTTGCCGCCGCGCAGATCGCCTCGCTGGCGCTCGAAGCCCGCCCCGACAACATGGTCTCGCCGGCGCTGCGCGAGGAACTGCTGAAGAACGCGCAGGTTTACGCCGTCGCGCTTCACCGCGACGACGCGCGACGCCTCGTGCTCAGCGAGGACATGCCGCCGATGGTCGACACGAGCTTCGACCTGCGCGACGCCATGGCCATATTCCAGATCATGGACGCCTTCGAAACGCTCTTCGCCGGCGACGGCCGCGTGGTTCTCGTCACCGGCAATCCGCGCTTTGCGGCGGGCGAATCGATCGAGATCGTCTTCGACGAAACGCCGCTGCGCCACGCGATGCTGCGCTACGGCAAGAACATCTTCCTGCTCTCGCTGGTCATCTCCATCATCACCGCCAGCCTCGTCTTCACGGCGCTTCATTTCGTCCTTGTGCGCCCGATGCGCCGCATCACCGAAAACATGGTGGCCTTCCGCAACGATCCGGAAGACGCGCGCCGCGTCATCGCGCCGTCCGGCCGCGCCGACGAAATCGGTATCGCCGAGCGCGAGCTCTCGCTGATGCAGAAGGAAATCCGCGCCACCTTGAGCCAGAAGGCGCATCTCGCCGCGCTCGGCGCCGCCGTCAGCAAGATCAGCCACGACCTGCGCAACATCCTCGCCAGCGCCCAGTTGATTTCCGACCGCATCGGCGCCATCGACGACCCGACCGTCCAGCATCTGGCGCCTCGCCTCTTCGCCGCCATCGGCCGCGCCATCGACCTCTGCGCCGACACGTTGAAATTCGGCCGCGCCGAGGAAGCGCCGCCGCGCCGCAAGCGTTTTCCGCTCGCCGCCTTTGTCGACGAAGTCGTCGAAGCCGCATGGCCCGAAAGCGAGCGCATCGGCTGGCACAACGATGTCGCGCCGGACATCGAAATCGAGGCCGATCCCGACCAGCTCTTCCGCATCCTGTTGAACCTTGCGCGCAATGCGGCGCAGGCGCTGGCCGAAAGCGCGGCAGGCGGCGAAATCCGCATTGCGGCCCGTCGCGACGGCGGCCATGTGTATCTCGATATCGCCGACACCGGCCCCGGCCTGCCGGAAAAAGCGCGCGCACATCTGTTCGAGCCGTTCACCGGCGGTGTGCGCGCGGGCGGCGCCGGTCTCGGCCTCGCCATTGTCGACGAACTCGTTCGCGCCCATGGCGGCCATATCGAGCTTGTCGGCAGCGGCCCCACGGGCACGCATTTCCGCATCTGCATTCCCGACACAGGCGGCGCATTGACGGCCTGCGCCGAACAAGACGGCGCGCCCGCGTGAGCACTGAAAAATTTCTTGTCGCCGATATCGGCGGCACCAATGTGCGCTTTGCGCTTGCAAGCCTTCGCCAGGGCGAATTGATGCTGGGGCCGACGGTATCGCTGCGCACCGCCGCATATCGGCGTCTCGACGACGCGCTCGAGGCTGTCCTCGATGCGGAGGGCCGTCCGCCGCTTGCCGCCGCCGCCATTTGCGCGGCCGGTCCCGTCCGGGCGGCGGATGAAGGCGGCGTGCGGATCGCCCTCACCAACTGCCCCTGGGATGTGACGGAAGCCGCCATCGCCCGCGTCACCGGCGTCGCGGCGCCGCGTCTGATGAACGATTTCGCGGCGCTGGCGCTCGCAATCCCGGCGCTGACGCCGGCCGACATTCGGCGGCTCGGCGCACCCGGCACACCCGTTCCCGGCGCACCCGCCATCGTCATCGGCGCCGGCACAGGCCTCGGCGTTTCGGCGCTGCTGCCCGACGGCGCCCGGGCGCATGTCGTGGCGGGCGAGGGCGGCCATGTCGATCTGGCGCCGCAGGGCCCGCGCGAAATGGCGGTGCTGTCGCATCTGCAGGCGCAGTTCGGTCACGTCTCGGCCGAGCGTGTGCTGTCGGGCCCCGGCCTTGCGACGCTTCATGCGGCGCTTGTTGCGATCGACGGTGCCGCGCCCGCGCCGCTGACACCGGAAGAAGTCGCCATCCGAGCGCACGGCGGCCAGTGTCCGCAATCGCGCGAAGCGGTGGCGCTCTTTTGCGGCTGGCTCGGCGCGGTCGCGGGCGACGCCGCGCTGACGCTCGGCGCGCGCGGCGGTGTTTATATCGCGGGTGGCATCGTGCCGGGCTGGGTCGCGGCCATGCCCGGCCTTTTCGACGAAAACCTGTTCCGTGCCCGCTTCGAGGCGAAAGGCCGCCTCGAATTCTGGATGAAAGACATTCCGTCTTTCGTCGTCACCCGCGCCGATGCGGCATTGCTCGGTCTCGCGCGCGCGGTCCGCGCGGACATCGTCTAGCGTTCGCCGCCGACGACATTCCCGTCGCGGCGCGGATCGGCGGCGCCGTCGAGCCCCTGCGGCGTCGCGGCGATGCCGTGCAAACCGCTCGTCAGCACGCGCAGTTCGACGGTATGGCCGAGTTCGGCCAGCACCGGGATCATTTCTTCCAGCACCGTTCCCTGTTCGATTTCGAGCGCCCCGTTGCGGTCGAGGAAATGCGGCAGCGACACCGCCTCCTCCATCTCCATCTCCCAGTCGATCAGCGCGATCAGCGCCTGCGCCACATAGCCGATGATGCGCGGGCCGCCCGGCGAGCCGATCGCCATGCGGAAATTGCCGTCCGCGTCGAACGCGATGACGGGCGTCATCGACGAGCGCGGTCGTTTGCCGGGCGCCACCGCATTGGCGACCGAGCGCCCGTCTTCCTCCGGCGCGAAGGAAAAATCCGTGAGCTGATTGTTGAGCATCATGCCACCGGCCATCAGATGCGCCCCGAAAGGCCCCTCGACCGACGACGTCATCGACACCACATTGCCGTCGGCGTCGACGATGCTGAAATGCGTCGTCGAGGCGCGCTCCGGCGAGACCGCCGCGCCCCAGCGCGCATCGTCGCTCGAAAACCGGCCGGGGGCGGCCTTGCCCATCGTACGGCTGGCATCGATCGTGTCGGCGCGGGCCTTGAGATAGGTCCGGTCGAGCATCGCGCCCATCGGCACATCGACGAAATCCGGATCGCCGATATAGAAGTCGCGGTCGGCATAGGCGAGCTTCTCGGCCTCGGCGATGAAATGCACCGACGTCACCGTCATCGGCCCCATGCCCGCCAGATCGTAATTTTCGAGAATGCCGAGGATCTGCAAGAGCGTCAGTCCGCCCGATGTCGGCGGCGGCATCGAACAGATGCGGTATTCGCGATAGGGCGCGCAAACCGGTTCGCGCTTGACGGCCTCATAGGCGGCAAAATCCTCCAGCGACAGCGTGCCCGGCCTGGACGGCGCGTTCTGCACGGCATCGACGATGGCCTCCGCCACTTCGCCTTCGTAGAAACCGCGCCAGCCCTTCTCGGCAATTGTTTTCAGCGTCGCCGCATAGGCCGGATTTTTCAGGGTCTCGCCCTCGCCGAGCGGCTGCCGCGTCCCGTCTTCGGCGAGACGATAGAAATAATCCTGCGCCACCGGCATCTGCTTGAGCACCGGGTCGCGCGCAATCGCCTGTGCGAGCTTCGGCGGCACGGCAAAGCCATCTTCCGCGAGCCGGATCGCCGGTTCGAACAACCGCGCCCAGTCGAGGACCCCATGCGCGCGATGTGCGTCCCACATCATCTTGACGACGCCGGGCGTGCCCACCGAACGCCCGCTCACCATCGCCGGCAGAAAATCCATCGGCTTGCCGTCGTCGCCGAGAAAAAGGTCGGGCGTCGCGCCCATCGGCGCCGTCTCGCGCCCGTCCCACGCATCGAGCGTCTGGCTGCGGTGCGCGTAATGCAGCATGAAGGCGCCGCCTGCGAGCCCGGAGGATTCCGGTTCCACCAGCGACAGCACCGCCTGCACCGCAATCGCCGCATCGACGGCGCTGCCGCCGGCGCGCAAGATCTCGGCGCCCGCCTCGCTCGCATAGGGGCTGGCGCTCGCCACCATGAAGGCCTGCGGCCCCGTCCGGCCGACAAGCGCAATCGCGAGCACGGCAACGAGAAGCAACAGCGCGGCGCCCGCCGACAATGCCGGTGCGATGCGGGTGAGTTTCATGCCGTCGTCCTCTCGTATCGTTTCGATGTTGGCGGATGATGCTCTAGGATGCGCGCGCCATCCTAGCCCAAGAGGCCACACATATGCACTTCGGCACGATCCGCAAAGGCCCGCGCAACCTCATCACCGATGTCGAGGGCATATCGGTCGGCAATGCGGAGGATGCGGCAGCCCGCACCGGCGTCACCGTCGTCCTGCCCGCGCCGCGCGCCAATATCGGCGGCGACATCCGCGGCGGCGGTCCGGGCACGCGCGAAACCGATCTGCTCGATCCCTCCTGCCTGGTCGATGCCGCCGATGCGGTGGTGCTGTCGGGCGGCTCGTCCTGGGGACTTGAGGCGGCATCCGGCGCCGCCGCCTGGCTCGGCGCGCGCGGTCGCGGCTACCGCGTCGGTTCGAGCCCGCTGGTCTCGCCCATCGTCCCGGCCGCGATCCTGTTCGATCTGGCAAATGGCGGCGACAAATCCTGGGGCGAACAGCCGCCCTATGCCGCGCTCGGCCGCGCCGCCTGCGAAGCCGCCGGTGCCGAATTCCGCCTCGGCAATGTGGGCGCCGGCCTCGGCGCCACGGCCGGGCAATATAAAGGCGGCCTCGGCTCGGCCTCCGCCGTCGCCGCAAACGGCTTCACGGTCGGCGCGCTGGTGGCCGCCAACCCCTTCGGTTCGGCGGTCGTGCCCGGCGCCGCGCGCTTCTGGGCGGCACCTTTTGAAATGGACGGCGAATTCGGCGGCCTCGGCTGGCCGCAAGGGCAGGGCGTCGCGGCGTTCGATCCGCTGGCGGGCTCGAAGGCCGCCCCCGAGCCCGGTGGCAACACCTCCATCGGCGTCGTCGCCACCGATGCCGACCTGACGCCCGCCGAATGCCGCCGCCTCGCCATCATGGCGCAGGACGGCCTCGCCCGCGCCATAAGGCCGGTCCACGCGCCCGTCGATGGCGACGCGATCTTCGTGCTGGCGACCGCCCGCCTTCCGCTCGGCCCCGCGCCGCGCCACGTGGCCGTCGCCAGCCTCGGCGCCATGGCCGCCGATTGCGTCGCCCGCGCTGTCGCCCGCGCGCTCTGGGAGGCCGAAACGCTGGGCGAAACCCGCGCCTTCCGCGATATCCACGGGCTTTGAGGCAACCCTTGCCTTCGCGGGCCCGAAGCTTTAAGAGGGAGCCGCCTTCGGGGCGCCGCCTTATCCGGGCCCGCCCCCATGAAGTGCCAGGCGCGCCCGTAGCTCAGCTGGATAGAGCATCAGACTACGAATCTGAGGGTCGGACGTTCGAATCGTTCCGGGCGCACCACTTCACCCTTTCATTTCTTCCTCTATTGCGGTCGGCGTCGGCAGCACGACGAATTTCGGTCGCCGCGCGCCGTGCAGGCCTCAATTGTCCTTGACGAGGCGGACATGGCTGCTGTCGGTAAGGTTCTGCATGCCGGTGCCGCCGCTGCCGAATCCGACCTCCCACGCCGCGCTCATCCGCACATGCCTGGTCGACGACCAGTAGCCCGCCTGCCCCGAATTGGGGAAGGCGCCGGGATCGATCGTCGGATAGACGTAGTCGCCTTCGCAGGTGCCCGGCAGTTCCGACACGCCGTGAAACTCCATGCTCATCGGCATCGATGCGCGCCGCTCGCCCGAGCTGCAATGAACGAGCGACTGCAACTCGGCAAGCGTCGGCAGCCGCCACGGCCCGTTATCCGCCGCGCGCGCGACGTCCAGCGCTTCCTCGAATTTGTAGCGTTCGGGCAGCGCATCGCAGCTTGCCCCGTTCCACGTCTGTCCGGCGCTGCAGCGCATCCATGTCACATTGAGTTCCGTGTCGGTCACGGTGCCGTCGGCATTGGCGATGAAACGCCCGTCCCCGCGCTGCAGCGCATCCATGTCGCAATTCTGTCCGGTGCTGCAACGCATCCATGTCACATCGGGGATTTGCGTGTCGATCACGGTGCCGTCGGAACGGGCGACGTAGCGCCCATCGGCCAGCGCCGGTGTCGCCGCAAACGCCGCTCCGGCGAGAAACAATGCACCGGCAACCCGGCTGAGAGCGATGTGACGGAATGTCGGCTTCGGCAGCATGAGCGGTTTCCCTTCTGGAAAATTCGGATGACGCGCATCGCATCTTGCGGTGGCGTATGAAAGTTCGGACGTGGCGCGGAGATGGATGGTGCGTGGACAGGCGGGCGCGCGGCACCCGTATTCCTTGATAGGGAAAGCGCGCGCGATGCACAACCCTTGAGGCCGGCCGTCCTACTTCGCCAGATACCCGTTCATCAGCGTGTCGAGCACCGTCTCGGTGTAGCGCCGCCGCGTTTCGTCATCGAGCTGCTCGGAACCAAATGCGTAGATGTACTGCGCGACTGCAAACTCGTCCTCTTTTGCCATCTTTTCGGAGTACAGGATGTCCTCTCTGTTAGAGCAGCCCCGTTGTTTTCAGGCATTCATAAGCCTTCTCGCCCTCCGAAACGTGCCGATCATAGATCGGTTTCAGTTCGGCAGGGAATATCGAAGGCGCTGACTCCGCCATGTGTCGGCAGAGAAAGTTCACGGCTTCATAGGCGATATCGAGATCAGGAATTTCAGCCACGAGTTCGTCGTCAAGGTGCGCAATGAACTTATCCCGATAGAGCTTTATAGTCTTCTCGTATAGCTCCATCTCATCTGGCGACATATGGAGATGGGTCAGCAACGCTTCCTCAAATTTGGACGCGTCGTCTACAATGTTTCTCCAGTGATGTCGCGCGCTCTTGTCAGAAAAAAGCTTGCTCCATTCCATGATAGCAATGTCAATAAAGTTGCCTGCCGCCGTGACGCAGAACTGAGAACTGGATTTTTTGATCAGCGGTATGCCAACCCGATGATAGGCAAGATTGCGGACAAAATGCCTGCACAGCAGCGCAACTCTCCGCAGACGAATGATTCGCTCCATGTGCTTTTCCAGCCTTCGTAGTCAAATCTGACAGGCGACCGCAATTGGCATGTATCATATCCTGACATTGTTGAGTGGTTCGTGGCAAAAACGCGCCGAATCTAAAGGAGAATTCTGTGGACGAATATTTCCATGTGATTGTGCGGTTGCAAGCTAAGCCGTCACCGGTTTTTCTTTTCGGCGATCTTTCCGAACGCGAGTTGCAGCGCCGCTTCGTTCGGCCTTATCAAATGGGCAAGGTCATTGTGAAGGGCAACGAACTTGTTGACCTAGATAAAGTGTCATCAGTCGAAATCATTCGGACAGACAAGAACAAGGAAACGTGTCTTCGTGAGCTTCAAATGGCCAGTGAGCGGCGCTACCAAGAAATGAATGCAGATTCTCACCGAACGGGAGCTATTTTTCTGCAACTGGGCTCTGGTAACGAAGATGAAGACATCGTCGAGGCGGGCGAGGATGTAACTACGCGCTACATCAATGAAGGGCCAGGTAATGGGACCGGCTTTCTCACGTTGAAAGACCTTCTGAACAACGGCTGGGTTGTGGGATTGGGAACAGGCATCATTCTGGCAATCTTGGGAGCATTGTTCGCGACGTAGTGCGCCATGCAATGGATCGGAGATTTTGAAATGGTCAGCCGTTCTAGTCGGTGTCCAGCCCACGATTGCAACCGTGGTGCGTCACGCCAGATCAAGTTCAGTAGAGATGTTTTGGAAAGGGCCGGCGTCGTAGGCAACTGGCTTGATCGCGCGCTACGCTGTAGTTATTGCGGAACGGTCTACACCGTGGAGTCGACCGGAGCTGTCATTCACGGATATTGGGATAGTATTCTGGGTGTTGGCTGGAAAGAGGCGAAAGACGGCGCTTAGGCTGACCACAAGCTGCAGCGCTGCCGCGTCCCTCCCCCTCTCACCTGATACCCGTTTATCCGCGTATCAAGCATCGTCTCGGTATGGTACCGCCGTGTGTCTTCGCCGATTCGCACTCTTCGTGACTGCCATGCTCACGATTGTGGATGATATCGGAAGTAGGTATTGTTGTGACCGGCTTAGATGGGGTCAATTCATGCCGAGACTTCGATCGTCGCGTTGTATTGTGTGCGGAAAAACAGAAAGCCTCTCAGCCAACGCACGAATTTGTACGAAATGTAAACTTCTTTCTCCGGCCGAAAAGAAAGCCCGGCGTTCTCGCCGTAAACCTGCACGCAAGAGTGTGTGGACAGTTTCTGGGGGGCTTCCGAGCCTCGGCAAACGACACTAGACTCAATGCGTTCCGGGCGCACCACTTCACCCCTTCGCCAGATACCCGTTCATCAGCGTGTCGAGCACCGTCTCGGTGTAGCGCCGCCGCGTCTCGTCATCGAGCTTGTCGATGCCATGCGCGTGCTTGAGCACGGTCGGGTTGGCGAAGATGTGTTCGCAGGCGCCGAGTGCCGCCAGATAAAAGAGCGTCGGATCGAGCGGGCGGATCGTGCCGTCCTTCGCCCCTTCCTCCATCAGCTCTTTCGCGGTCAGCGTCAGCGGCACGACGAAAAATTCGGCGATCTCGCGCGCCGCGCCGCTGCTCGCGTCGCGCATCAGCGCGCCGAGCAGCCGGTAGAGATAGGGATAGCGGAAAAAGGTGCGGATGACGCCGGCGAGGTGGCGGCGCAGTTTCTCGGCCGGCGGAATATCGAGGCTCATCAGCCGGTCGAGCTCGTCGAGCGCCGTCGCCGCGTCGCGCTTGGCGAGCGCCAGCAGCAGGCCTTCCTTGCCGCCGAAATAATAGCTGACCAGCGCGACGTTGACCTCGGCTCGCGCGGCGATCTCGGCCAGCGGCACGTCGATCGACTGCCGCTCGCCCATCAGCGCGCCTGCCGCGTCGAGCAACTGCCCCCGCGCCGAAGGCCGTTCCGGCGCCGCCCGTGCCTTGTTTTTTGCCTGCGGCTCCACCGGTCCTCCTTGCGCTTCCGTGTTTTTCGATTTAAATACTCGTTTAAGAAATTAAATACGCCATTAAGGCAGGCCGCGCAAGCGAGCCCCGCCGTTCAAAATGGCAGCCACACAGGAAGGAACGAACAAAGTGAGCGAAGCCTGGATCATCGACGCAGTACGCACCCCCCGCGGCATCGGCAAGGTGGGGAAGGGCGCGCTCGCCCATCTGCATCCGCAGCATCTGGCCCGCACGGTGCTGGCGGCGCTCGCAAAGCGCAACGATCTCAACACCGCCGAAGTCGATGACGTGCTCTGGGGCACCTCCTCGCAGCGCGGCGCGCAGGGCGGCGACATGGGCCGCATGGCCGCCCTCGACGCCGGCTACGACATCCGCGCCTCCGGCGTCACGCTCGACCGCTTCTGCGGCTCGGGCATCACGACGGTCAATCTCGGCGCCGCGCAGATCATGTCTGGCATGGAAGATCTCGTCATCGCCGGCGGCACCGAAATGATGAGCTACACCTCCGCCACCGCCGACCCGAAGACGCCGCCGATGATGGATGCCGGCAATCTGCATCTGAGGAAGCAGCATCCGCAGTCGCAGCAGGGCGTCTGCGCCGACGCGATCGCCACCATGGAAGGCATCGACCGCAAAGCGGTCGACGAACTGGCGCTGGTCTCGCAGCAGCGCGCCGCGAAAGCCATCGCGGAAGGCCGGTTCAACAAATCGCTGGTCGCGGTCTACAATGACGACGGCTCGGTCGCGCTCGACAAGGAAGAATTCCCGCGTCCGCAGACGACCATGGAAGGCCTCTCGGCCCTCAAGGCCTCCTTCGAAGTCTGGGCCGGCATTCCGGTCGACGCCGAAGGCACCACCTATGGCGATCTGATCCGTCAGAAATATCCGGACCTCAAGACCTTCAACCACATCCACCATGCCGGCAACTCGTCGGGCGTGGTCGATGGCGCCGCAGCGATCCTGCTGGCCTCGCCGGCCTACGCCAAGAAGAACGGCTTGAAGCCGCGCGCCCGCATCGTCGCCACCGCCAATATGGGCGATTGCCCGACGCTGATGCTGAACGCGCCGGTCCCGGCCGCGAAGAAGGTGCTCGAAAAGGCCGGCCTCAAGATCGGGGACATCGACCTCTTCGAAATCAACGAAGCCTTCGCCGTCGTCGCCGAAAAATTCATCCGCGACCTGCGGCTCGACCGCGACAAGGTCAATGTGAACGGCGGTGCCTGCGCGCTCGGCCACCCGATCGGCGCCACGGGTTCGATCCTGATCGGCACCATCGTCGACGAACTTGAGCGCCAGGACAAGCGCTACGGCCTCGTCACCATGTGCGCCGCTGGCGGCATGGCGCCAGCCATCATCGTCGAACGTATGCAGTAACTCTTGAAAAACATCCGGGAGGTTCCGGCATGACCTACACGATCACAGATCTCGCGACCGAATTCGGCGTCACCCCGCGCGCGCTTCGTTTCTACGAGGAGAAGGGCATGCTCGCGCCCGAGCGCCGCGGTCAGGCCCGGCTTTATTCGAAGCGCGACCGCGCCCGCCTGAAGCTGATCCTCAACGGTCGCGACGTCGGCTTGACGCTCTACGAAATCCGCACGATCCTCGACCTCTATGACGGCGACGCGGAAGGCACGGCCCGGCAATATCGTCATGCGCTCGGCATTTTCCGCCGCCGCATGGAGGCGGTGAAGAAGCTGCGCGACGAAGCGGAGGCGCAGCTCGCGAAACTCGAAACCGCCTGCCGCGATTTCGAAGGCCGGTTGTCGCCGAAAGCGCCGAAGGACGACAGCGTCAAGCCGGTCGGGTCGAAGCACAAAACCCGCGCGGCGTAATAACAAAAACTCCGGGGAGGAGAACGAGATGAGCGCCTACAAGCTTTTGATCGGCGGCAAGCTGGTTGCCGGCGACATGACGATGGATGTCGTCAACCCGGCGACCGAGGAAGTGCTGGCGAAAGCCCCGCGCGCTTCCGAGGCGCAGTTGAACCAGGCCGTCGCCGCCGCGAAAGCCGCCTTTCCGGCGTGGGCGAAAACACCCATCGCCGAGCGCAAGCAGGCGCTGCTGAAAATCGCCGACGTCATCGAGGCGAACGGTGCGGAGCTCGCGCGTCTCTTGACCCAGGAACAGGGCAAGCCGATCGGCGATGCCACCGGCGAGGTCTACGGCACCGCCGCCTTCTTCCGCTATTTCACGATGCTCGATCTGCCGATCAAAGTGATCGAGGACAGCGAAGGCAAGAAGGTCGAGGCGCACCGGAAGCCCCTCGGCGTCATCGGCGCCATCGTGCCGTGGAACTTCCCGCTGATCCTGATGGCCTTCAAGCTGCCGCCGGCGCTCCTCGCCGGCAACACGGTGGTCCTGAAACCCGCCCCGACAACGCCGCTGACCTCGCTGAAACTCGGCGAACTGATCGCCGGCATCCTGCCCGCCGGCGTCCTCAACATCGTGACCGACGCCAACGATCTCGGCGCCGCGCTGACCGCGCATCCCGATGTGCGGAAAATTTCCTTCACCGGCTCCACCGCCACCGGCGCGAAAGTCATGGCGGGCGCCGCCGGCCTCCTGAAGCGCATCACGCTGGAGCTTGGCGGCAACGATGCCGGCATCGTGCTCGACGACGTCAACCCGAAGGAAGCCGCGCCGAAGCTTTTCCAGAGCGCCTTCCAGAATTCGGGCCAGGTCTGCATCGCGATGAAGCGGCTCTATGTGCACGAGTCGATCTACGACGAAATGTGTTCGGAGCTTGCGGCGCTGGCCGAAAACGCGGTCATCGGCGACGGGCTGGAGCAGGGCACGCAGCTCGGCCCGCTGCAGAACAAGATGCAGTTCGAAAAGGTCAAGGAACTGATCGAGGACGCGAAGAAAACCGGCAAGGTGATCGCCGGCGGCGGCGCGGTCGACAAGCCCGGCTATTTCATCCGCCCGACCATCGTCCGCGACATCACCGACGGCTCGCGCCTCGTCGACGAGGAGCAGTTCGGCCCGGTCCTGCCGGTCATCAAATATTCCGATCCGCAGGACGCCGTCGCCCGCGCCAACGCCTCGCCCTACGGCCTCGGCGGCTCGATCTGGTCGTCCGATCCGAAACGCGCCTACGACCTCGCGACGCAGATGTCGTCGGGCTCGGTCTGGATCAACAAACACGCCGACCTCGCCCCCAACATCCCCTTCGGCGGCGCCGGCATGTCGGGGCTCGGCTCCGAACTCGGCGAAGAAGGCCTGCTGGAGTTCACCCAGCTCCAGGTCATCAACATGGCGAAGTGATTTGGGGGTGAGGCGCGGTTTGCGGAACGCAAACGGAAAGGTCCGGTGGACCTTTCCGGGCGCCGAACGCCCGGAGCGATAGCGAAGGGCAGGGCGGCGAATGATGCTCCGCCTCAATTCACCCCGCGCCCCTAAACGCCTTCGATCGCCAGCCGGATGCCTTCCGCGTCGTAGAGCGCGGCGAGGCGGTTGAAGCCTTCCATCGTGAAGCCCGTCTCGGGCAATGCGGCGCCCGGTCCGAGCGGTGTTGGCCCAAGCCCCGCGACGCGCTCAAGCGCGTAAAGCGCGCCCACCGCGGTCAGATGCGACTGGCCTTGCGGATCGAATATCGTCGCCCGCCGCGCCGCCTTGCGTCCGCCCGCTTCGCCGTCGACCTCGATGACGATTTCGTGCGGCGCGCCGGGGCCGGGCTTCGTCGCCGCGACCGCATTCATGCCCGGCAGCTTCATCAGCAGGTCCCACAGTCCGAGCCGGATCAGGCGGCGCATGGCGCCGAGCGAATTGCCCTTATCGAGCCCGAGCCGCACCCCGGCTTCGCTTGCGCCGTTCGCCAGCGCCAGCGTCACCACATCGCCCATGTTCATCCGGTAGACGGGCCGCGTCGCGCCCGAGGGAAAGCGCACCGCGCGGTCGTCCGACAGCGGCCCGACCTTCCGCCACGCGCCGTCGACGCGCGCGGTGAAGCCCTGCGACATGCCGGCGCCCGCGCTCGCTGAATCGGGCCCCATCTTGTCGCCGGTGTAATAAAGGATCGACATGTCCACACGGGCGACGCTGTCGAGACCCTGCGCCAGCCGCTTTGCGACGACGGCCGGCCCGCCCGCCATCCAGTGCGAGGTGAACAGCATCGGCGCGGCAGGCGCGTGGAGCGCCGCCGCCGCAAGCCCGCGCAGCTGCGCATCGAGCCCGCGCGTGATGTCCATATAGGCAATGCCGCGCCGCGCCGCTTCGTTCAGCAAATGATCGTCGTTTTCATGGATGAAGACGCCAACAGCGTCGATCCCGTCGATTTCCCTCAGCGGCGAAGGCTGCGTCACGTCGATCGCGGCGGCGCGCGCATTTCCGAGTTCGGCGGCGAGTTTTGCCGCTTCCGCTTCGCGCCGCCCGCCGATCAGGATCTCGGTGTCCGGATGGTGCTTCCGCAGAAGCCGCGCCACCTGCGCCCCCACCACGCCATATCCGCCCGCCAGCAGCACCCGCTTCGCCATGATTTCGTCCTCCGGTTTTGTCCTGACGGGATATTGGTCACAAGACCAATTTTGTCAATGGCCCGCCGCGCTGTAATCTGCACGCCATGAAAAGTCAGACAGCCAACGCCGCCGAAGCCCCGCCCACCGAAAAGGGCGCGACGCGCCGCGAGGAAATTCTCGCCGCTGCCACCGCGCTTCTGCTGGAGCAGGGCTATGCGGGCTTTTCGGCGCGCGGCGTCGCGGCGCGGGCGGGCCTCCGGCTCAGCCACGTCCAGTATTATTTCGCGAGCCCGGCGGCGATCCTCGCCGAGCTGCTCGACCGTTTCGTGCGCCGCTATGGCGAGGAAATCATGGCGCGTTTTGGCGCCGCGAAAGGGTCTAGTGAGCAGCGCCTCCACCGCGCGCTTGATTTCCTGCTGAACGACGAGGCCTACCGGCGCGACTGCGGCATCTTCATGATCGAGGTCGCGGGCTTCGCCGCGCGCGACAAGGTGATCGCGGCGGCGCTGACGCGCTATTACGACATCTATTTCGCGCTCTTCTCCGACATCGCGAAAACGCTGAACCCGGCACTCGCGCCGCGCGAGCGCGCCCGCCGCGCCCGTCAATGCATCGCCCTGATCGAGGGCATGTCGATCACGCGCCCGCATATGGGCGAGGCGGGCGACGCGGATTTCAATGCGCGCGAGGCGACCCGCGCCATCATGCGCCTGCTCTCGCGCGAATAGTCCGCCCTCAGAGCCGCAGCATCATCCGCAACTCCATCGCAAGCCCGTGTTGGCGGCAGGGGATCGGCGTCACCGTCTCGGCCATCGGTTCGAAGCCCATCGCCCGGTAAAGACCCACCGCCGGATTGTCCGACATCACATCGAGATGCACCCGCGAAAAGCCCCGTGCCCTGGCTCGCGCGATTTCGTGTTCCATCAGCGCGCGCCCCGCGCCGCGTCCGCGCGCGGCTTCCGGCACCGAGACGACAATGATGTAGCTGCAATCTTCCGGCACATGCGGGTTCATGAAGCTCGCAATCTCGGCGCGCGCCGCGAGCCCGCGAATATCGGCTTCCGTCGCGCGGCCCTCGTCC
Source organism: Parvibaculum sp. (assembly GCF_019635935.1). Taxonomy (NCBI): domain Bacteria; kingdom Pseudomonadati; phylum Pseudomonadota; class Alphaproteobacteria; order Hyphomicrobiales; family Parvibaculaceae; genus Parvibaculum; species Parvibaculum sp. The sequence continues at coordinate 2,458,944 of NZ_JAHBYN010000001.1, forward strand.
ACAAGCGCCAGCGCCACCGGCCAGACTGCATCCTTCAGCTTGTAGTGGTCGGGCCCGTCATGCGAGATCAGCACGCCGCGAAAGATGCCGTCCTCGAAAGCGAGCACGGATTGTTGATGCGAAAAAAAATTGTCGGGCGCTTCCCATGCCGCCGCGATGAAGGGATCGCAGAGCTGCCGCCCGCCGAAAATATAGTCATAGGATTGCGGCCCCGTCGCATGCACGAGGTCCGGGATGTGGGGCGCGGCCGCCGCCACGCGCGCACCCTCCGCCTTCACGATCTCGATTGTCATCGCGCGCCTCCCCATATTGGTCATTCGACCAAATTATGCCACCGCGGCACGGAAGGGCAAGCAGATTATTGGTCGATATACCAAAAAGAGGCGCCGCGCGTCCGCCACGACGGCGCAGCACGGCCGAAACCGGGGATAACTTTCCCGATCCTCCGTAGGCGGATCGAATTTATCCCCGTGCGTGACAGATTTTTGACAGAACGATGACAGTCGCTGCAAAAATGGCCCCGCGCCCCGGGGATAAACCGGCCTTATCCCCGCCCGACGCCGTCCAGCACCAGCCTTGTGTGAATGTCGATCAGCGCCTCGCGTCCGATGCGGCCCTTCGGTTCGTACCAGGTGCAGATGCCGGTCAGCATCGCGAGGATCGCATAGGCCGTCACGCGTACATCTTTGATATCGAAGAGCTTTTGCGCCGCACCCGCATCGAGGATCGCGCAGAGCCGGTCCTCGTATTGCCGCCTGAGCGCCACGATCGTTGCGCGGTTTTCGGGCTCAAGACTGCGGATCTCCGACGAGCCGATAAAGACTTCGCGTTTCCTTTCAATATGATAGGTGAGGTGAAACGCCGTGAAGGCTTTCAGTTGCGCCCGCGGATCGGCATGTCCGGCCAGCGCCGCCTCGACTTCCCGGTGCAGCGCCGTCATGTGATCGTGGATCAGCACGAACAGCAATTCCTGCTTTGTTTTTATATGGTTATAGAGCGAGCCCGGCTGCAGCCCGACTTCCGCCGCAAGCCCACGCAGGCTCATCGCCTCGTAGCCGTGGCGATAGATCAGGTCGAGCCCGGCCTCGCGGATCGCGGCCAGCGTTTTCGGGCCGGAGGAGCCGGCGGTCCTGCTCATTTTCGGCCCTTTCCGGCCATTTTTGGCTCTTGCTCGCCGCTGGAAACAAACGTATGATCGTTTGTATAACGCGACAAGGAAAATGTCCATGGGCCACAACGACTACCCCTCACTCGATTTCGACCTCGGCGAAACCGCCGACATGATCCGCGCCACGGTGCGCGCCTTCGCGGCCGACCGCATCGCGCCGCGCGCCGCCGAAATCGACGCGACCAACACCTTCCCGCGCGATCTCTGGCCGGAAATGGGAACTCTGGGTCTGCTCGGCATCACGGTGGAAGAAGCGTTCGGCGGCGCCGGCCTCGGCTATCTCGAACATGTCGTGGCGATGGAGGAGATCAGCCGCGCCTCTGCCAGCGTCGGCCTTTCCTATGGCGCGCATTCCAATCTCTGCGTCAATCAGCTCCGCCGCTGCGGCACGGACGCACAGAAAAACAAATATCTGCCGAAACTGATAAGCGGCGAACATGTCGGCGCGCTGGCGATGTCGGAGCCCGGCGCCGGCTCCGATGTCGTATCGATGCGGTTGAAAGCGGAAAAGAAGGGCGACCGCTACGTGCTAAACGGCACGAAAATGTGGATCACCAATGGTCCGGACGCGGAGGTGCTTGTCGTCTACGCGAAAACCGATCCGGCCGCCGGGCCGAAAGGCATCACGCCCTTCATCATCGAAAAATCCTTCAAGGGCTTCAGCGCCGCGCAGAAACTCGACAAGCTCGGCATGCGCGGCTCGAACACCGCCGAACTCGTCTTCGAGGATTGCGAAGTGCCGGCCGAAAACGTGCTCGGCAAGGTCAATGAAGGCGTTCGCGTGCTGATGTCCGGCCTCGACTACGAGCGTGCGGTGCTGGCCGCCGGCCCCTTGGGCATCATGCAGGCCTGCATGGACGCGGTGATCCCTTACGTGCATGAACGCAAGCAATTCGGCGAACCCATCGGCACGTTTCAATTGATGCAGGGCAAGCTCGCCGACATGTATTCGACCATGAATGCCTGCCGCGCTTACGTTTATGCGGTGGCGAAAGCCTGCGACCGTGGCCAGACGGCGCGAAAAGACGCGGCGGGTGCGATCCTTTATGCCGCCGAAAAGGCGACATGGATGGCGCTTGAGGCGATCCAGGCGCTCGGCGGCAACGGCTATATCAACGACTACGCGACCGGCCGCCTGCTGCGCGACGCCAAGCTCTACGAGATCGGCGCCGGCACGTCGGAAATCCGCCGCATGCTGATCGGCCGCGAACTCTTCAACGAAACCGCGTGAGCGCCCCATGTCCGTTCTGAAGTCGAACGTCAATCCGCGCGACCCGCGCTTCAAGGCAAACGCCGAGGCGATGGCGGCGCTGACCGCGGCGCTCAATGACGAGCGCGCGAAGGCGGCGCTGGGCGGCGACGCGCGCTCCCGCGAACGCCACACCGCGCGCGGCAAGCTGCTGCCGCGCGACCGCGTGCACGGGCTGATCGATCCGGGCTCGCCCTTTCTCGAACTCTCGCCGATGGCCGCCCATGGCATGTATGGCGAATCGATCAACGGCGCCGGCATCATCACCGGTATCGGCCGCGTCGCGGGTCAGGAATGCGTGATCGTCTGCAACGACGCGACGATCAAGGGCGGCACCTATTATCCGGTCACGGTGAAGAAACATCTGCGCGCCCAGGAAGTGGCGCTCGAAAACAATCTGCCCTGTTTCTATCTGGTCGATTCGGGCGGCGCCAACCTGCCCAATCAGGCCGACATCTTCCCCGACCGCGAGCATTTCGGCCGCATCTTCTACAATCAGGCCCGCATGTCGTCGAAAGGCATTCCGCAGGTCGCGGTCGTCATGGGTTCCTGCACGGCGGGCGGCGCTTACGTTCCGGCGATGTCTGACGAAACCGTGATCGTCAGAAAACAGGGCACGATCTTCCTTGGCGGCCCGCCGCTGGTGAAGGCCGCGACCGGCGAAGTGGTGACGGCCGAAGATCTCGGCGGCGCCGATGTCCATTCGCGCAAGTCCGGCGTCACCGATCACTACGCGATGGACGACACCCATGCGCTGGCCATCGCGCGCCGCATCGCCGCGACGCTCAACCGCAAGAAATCGGTCGCGATCCCGCTGCGCGAGCCTGCGGCTCCGCTCTACGACGCATCCGAGCTCGACGGCATCGTGCCCGCCTCGCTCTCGGTGCAATACGACATCCGCGAAGTGATTGCCCGCCTCGTCGACGGTTCGGAATTCGACGAATTCAAGAAGCTCTACGGCACCACGCTGGTGACGGGCTTTGCCCATATTCACGGACTTCCCGTCGGCATCGTCGCCAATAACGGCATCCTGTTTTCGGAGTCCGCGCTCAAGGCCGCGCATTTCATCGAGCTCTGCTGCCAGCGCAAAATCCCGCTGCTCTTCCTCCAGAATATCGCCGGCTTCATGGTCGGCCGCGAATACGAAACCGGCGGCATCGCCAAGGACGGCGCCAAGATGGTGACGGCGGTGGCGTCGGCCAACGTACCGAAAGTGACGCTGATTGTCGGCGGTTCCTATGGCGCCGGCAATTACGGCATGTGCGGCCGCGCCTATTCGCCCCGTTTTCTTTTCACCTGGCCCAATGCGCGTATCTCGGTGATGGGCGGCGAACAAGCGGCAAGCGTGCTCGCGACCGTCCACCGCGACGCCGAAAAATGGACGCCGGAAGAAGCCGACGCCTTCAAGGCGCCGATCCGCGCCAAATACGACGAGGAGGGCCATCCGTACTTCGCCACCGCCCGCCTCTGGGACGACGGCATTATCGCACCGCTCGAAACCCGCCGCGTGCTGGCGCTGGCATTTTCGGCCGCACTCAACGCACCGATACCGGAGACGCAGTTCGGCGTCTTCCGCATGTGAGGGAAGAGAAAATGTTCAAATCCCTCCTGATCGCCAATCGCGGCGAAATCGCCGTCCGCGTCATCCGCACCGCGCGCCGCATGGGGCTGAAGACCATCGCGGTCTATTCCGACGCCGACGCCAATGCCTATCACGTTGCCGAAGCCGACGAGGCCTACCGCATCGGCCCGGCGCCCGCCGCCGAAAGCTATCTGCGCATGGAGGCGATCCTCGATGCCGCCGCGCGCTCGGGCGCCGGCGCCATTCATCCGGGCTACGGCTTCCTGTCCGAAAACGCCGCCTTCGCCGAAGTCTGCGAAAAAGCGGGCGTGGTTTTCGTCGGCCCGCCGCCTGCGGCGATCCGCGCCATGGGGTTGAAGGACGCGGCGAAGGCGCTGATGGAGAAGGCGAAGGTGCCGGTGGTGCCGGGCTATCACGGCGACAATCAGGACGCGGATTTTCTCGCCCAACAAGCCGGGAAGATCGGCTATCCGGTGCTGATCAAGGCGGTTGCCGGCGGCGGTGGCAAGGGCATGCGCCGCGTCGACGATCCGGCGCAATTTGCGAAAGAACTCGCCAGCGCCATGCGCGAGGCGGGCGCCGCTTTCGGCGACGAGCGCGTGCTGGTCGAAAAATATGTCGCCCGCCCGCGCCATATCGAAATCCAGGTCTTCGCCGACGCTCATGGCAATGCGGTGTCGCTGCATGAGCGCGACTGTTCGCTGCAGCGCCGCCACCAGAAAGTGATTGAGGAAGCCCCGGCCCCCGGCATGCCGCTCGAAATGCGCGATGCAATGGGCAAGGCGGCGGTCGCGGCGGCAAAAGCCATCGGCTATCGCGGCGCCGGCACGGTCGAATTCATCGCCGATGCAAGCGCCGGCCTGAAAGCCGACGGCTTCTGGTTCATGGAAATGAACACGCGGCTTCAGGTCGAGCATCCCGTCACCGAGGCGATCACCGGCCTCGATCTGGTCGAATGGCAATTGCGCGTCGCCGCCGGCGAGCATCTGCCGCTGGCGCAGAAGGACATTCCGCTGAACGGTCACGCGGTCGAAGTGCGGCTTTATGCCGAAGACCCGGCCAAGAAGTTTTTCCCCTCGACCGGCCGTCTTGCGCGTCTCCGCGCGCCCGAAAACATGCCCCATGTCCGCATGGATATGGGTGTGCGCGAGGGCGACGCGGTGACGATGTTCTACGATCCGATGATCGGCAAGATCGTCGCCCATGGCGAAACGCGCCGCATTGCGCTGCGCACCCTGCGCGGCTTCCTCGCCCGCATGGAAGTGGCCGGTCCGAAAACCAATCTCGGCTTCCTGATCGAAACCTTAAGCCACGACGCTTTCATCGAGGGCGACATCGACACCGGCTTCATCGACCGTCATCTGGATGTGCTGGTACCGCCCGCCGAACCTTCGCCGCGCATTCTGGCGCTCGCCGCCGCAGCATATCTGCAGACGCGGGCGCGTGCCGCCGGGGCCGATCCCTGGTCCGCGACCGATCAATGGGTGCTGGGCGGCCGCCGCGCCGAGACCGTCGACCTTGTTGTCGGCGGTGTGGCCCATCTGCTGAAAATCGAACCCGACGCCGGGGACGCAAGCCTCGTCCGCATCAATGACGGCGCCGCCACCGTCTCGAACGCGGCGATGACCGCCGACGGAACCCTGTCGGCAACCATCGACGGTACGCGCCTTGCCGCTGCCTGTGTCGCCAATGGCAGTGGCTTCACGTTGATCCACGAAGGCATCGCCACCGAATTCGCGGTCGTCAATCCGCTCGATGTCGATCTGGCCGCGGATGCCGACACCGGCGCATTGAAATCGCCGATGCCCGGCAAGATCGTGCAGGTGCTGGTGGAGGCCGGCGCGACCGTCAAACGCGGCGCGGCGCTGGTCGTCATGGAAGCGATGAAGATGGAGCAGACATTGCTCGCCGCCGCCGACGGAAAAGTGGCGTCCGTCAATGTGGCTGTCGGCGATCAGGTCGAGGCCGGCGCGGCGCTGGTCGCCTTCGAGGAACCGGAAAAATGAGCGCGCCGCTCTGGTCGCCCGCGCCGGATCGCATCGCCGCTTCGGCCATGTCGGCTTTCATGAAGCGGGTGAACGAAAATCACGGCGCCGCGCTCGACGACTATGACGCGCTGCATCGCTGGTCGGTCGCCCATCCGGATCTCTTCTGGAACGAAATCTGGGAAGACAGCGCCGTCATCGGCGACAAGGGCGGCATCGTACTGTCCGATGGCGACAAGATGCCCGGCGCGCGTTTCTTTCCCGAGGCGCGGCTGAACTTCGCCGAAAACCTGCTGCGCGGCGAAGGCGAGGCCCCGGCGCTTCTTTTCAACAATGAAGGGCGCATGGCCGCGCCGGTCTCCCGCGCGCAACTTCGCGCCGATGTCGCGCGCCTTGCCGCGGCACTGAAATCATGGGGCGTCGCGCCCGGCGACCGCGTCGCCGCCTTCATGCCCAATTGCCCCGAAGCGATCGTCGCCATGCTCGCCGCCGCCAGCCTCGGCGCGGTCTTCTCTTCCTGCTCGCCCGATTTCGGCGTACGCGGCGTCCTCGACCGCTTCGGCCAGATCGCGCCGAAAGTGCTGATCGCCTGCGACGGCTACCGCTATGCGGGGAAGGTACTTCCCGCGCATGACAAGCTCGCCGAAATCATTGCCGGCCTGCCGTCGCTCGAACATGTTGTCGTTGTGTCCTTCATTGGCGAAGGAAAAAAGCAGCTCGCGAAATCGCAGGACTGGCCGGATGTGCTGGCCGCCGCGCCCGCCGCGCCCGCCGCGCCGCTCGCCTTCGCGCGGCTGCCGTTTTCGCATCCGCTCTACATCATGTATTCGAGCGGCACCACCGGCGTTCCGAAATGCATCGTCCATTCGGCCGGCGGCACATTGCTGCAGCATCTGAAGGAACACCGTCTGCATTGCGATCTCCGCGCCGGCGAGCGGCTCTTCTACTTCACCACCTGCGGCTGGATGATGTGGAACTGGCTGGTCTCGGGGCTGGCCGCCGGCGCGACGCTGGCGCTCTATGACGGCTCGCCCTTCGCGCCGGGGCCCCAGGTTCTCTTCGACTACATCGACGAAGCGAAAATAAACGTCTTCGGCACCTCGGCGAAATTCATCGACGCGATCAAGAAGGAAGGTCTCGCGCCCCGCGAAACGCACGACCTTTCCTCGATGCGCATGATCCTCTCCACCGGCTCGCCGCTGGTCGCCGAAAGTTTCGACTACGCCTATACGCAAGTGAAAAAGGACGTCGCCCTTTGTTCGATCTCCGGCGGCACCGACATCGTTTCCTGCTTCGTCCTCGGCAGTCCGATGCTCCCCGTCCATCGCGGCGAAATTCAGGCCAAGGGCCTCGGCATGGCGGTCGAGGTCTGGAACGAGGAGGGAAAGCCGGTCGCGGGCGAGAAGGGCGAACTGGTCTGCGTCGCGCCGTTCCCCTCGATGCCGGTGGGTTTCTGGAACGACGACGACAGCGCGAAATATCGCGCGGCTTATTTCGAGCGTTTCCCCGGCGTCTGGTGCCACGGCGACTTCGCCGAAATCACCGAACATGGCGGCATCGTCATTCACGGCCGCTCCGACGCGACGCTCAATCCGGGCGGCGTGCGCATCGGCACCGCCGAAATCTACGCCCAGGTCGAGCAATTGCCGGAGGTGCAGGAAGCGCTGGCCATCGGTCAGGATTTCGCCGGCGATGTCCGCGTCGTGCTCTTCGTGGTGATGAAGCCCGGCCATGCGCTCGACGAGCCGATGTGTGGCCGCATCCGTGCGAAAATCCGTGAAGGCGCCTCGCCGCGTCATGTCCCGGCCAAAATCGTCGCCGTCGCCGACATTCCGCGCACCAAATCCGGCAAGATCACCGAGCTTGCGGTGCGCGACATCGTGCATGGCCGCGCCGTGAAGAATCGCGAAGCGCTGGCCAATCCCGAAGCACTGGAGCTTTACAAGAACATCGAAGACCTGAAAAGCTGAAGGAAATAAGGATCGGGAGGATCGTCATGGGAAAATCCGAAGCGGGAAGGCCGGTCGCGCCCGGCCTGTCGCATGTGCGAGGGCCCGATGCACCGCCCTTGCGCGAGGAAACCATCGGCCAGGCGCTCGCCGCCGCCGCCGCGAAATGGTCGGACCGCGAGGCCCTCGTCTCGGTCCATCAGGACATCCGCTGGACGTATCGCGCGCTGAACGACAAGGCGGAAGCACTTGCCGCCGGCCTGCTCGCGCTCGGCCTCATGCGCGGCGACCGCGTCGGCATTTGGGCGCCCAATTGCGCCGAATGGACGTTGACGCAATTTGCGACCGCCAAGGTCGGCATTATTCTCGTCAACATCAACCCGGCCTACCGCCTCTCCGAACTCGAATACACGCTCAACAAGGTCGGCGTGAAGGCGTTGATCGCGCCCGAGCGTTTCAAGACCTCCGAATATGTCGAGATGGTCGAAACGCTGGCGCCGGAGATCGCGCGGTCCACCGGCGAAGTCTCGTCGGCGAAGCTTCCGCATCTGAAACACGCCATCCAGATCGGCGGCACACCACGCCCCGGCTGGCTCGCCTTTGACGATATCGCGGACCGCGCGAACGACGCACATCGCGCCTCGGTCGCCGCGCTGGCCGGCAAGCTCGACTGCCGCGACGCCATCAACATCCAGTTCACCAGCGGCACGACGGGCCTGCCGAAAGGCGCGACGCTGTCGCATCACAACATCCTCAACAACGGCTTCATGGTCGGCCGTAGCATTGGCTTGAAAGAGGGCGACCGCCTTTGCATCCCGGTGCCGCTTTATCACTGCTTCGGCATGGTCATGGGCAATCTCGGTTGTTTGACGCATGGCGCAACGATGGTCTATCCGGCCGACGCCTTCGATCCGCTGGCCGTGCTACAGGCGGTCGAGAAGGAACGCTGCACCGGACTTTATGGCGTGCCCACCATGTTCATCGCCGAACTCGGCCATCCCGATTTCGCCAAACTCGATCTCTCATCCTTGCGCACCGGCTGCATGGCCGGTTCGCCCTGTCCGGTCGAGGTGATGAAGCAGGTGATTGCCGCCATGCATATGCGCGACGTCACCATCGCTTATGGCATGACTGAAACAAGCCCCGTCAGCTTCCAGACCGGCGAAAGCGATCCGCTCGAACGCCGCGTCTCGACCATCGGCCGCGTCCAGCCGCATCTCGAATGCAAGATCGTCGATCTCGACGGCAAGACCGTTCCATGCGGCGAGCCCGGCGAGCTTTGCACGCGCGGTTATTCGGTGATGATCGGCTATTGGGACGACAAGGAGAAAACCACCGAAGCGGTCGACGCCGAAGGCTGGATGCATACCGGCGACCTCGCCGTCATCGACGAGGAAGGCTATGGCAACATCGTCGGCCGCCTGAAGGACATGGTCATCCGCGGCGGCGAAAACGTCTATCCGCGCGAAATCGAGGAATATCTCTATCGTCACCCGAAAGTGGAAGATGTCGCCGTGGTCGGTGTGCCCGATGCGAAATACGGCGAGGAAATCTGCGCCTGGGTCCGCCTCAAGCCCGGCGAAAGCGCGACGGAAGAAGAGATCAAATCCTTCTGCAAGGGCCAGATCGCACATTACAAAGTGCCGCGCTATGTCCGCTTCGTGCCCGAATTCCCGATGACCGTCACCGGCAAGGTACAGAAGTTCCAGATCCGCGACGCGATGATCGCCGAGCTGAAACTCGATGTGGCGAAGACCGCCTGACGGTATGCGCGCCGCCGGCGATTGTTCCCTGAACGGAATGTTGCCAAAAATTCCGGTTTTGCCTGGAGCCCGGGCTGTACTAGGCTTGGGAACGAATCGGGCGGCCGTGGGACGTAGTTCGGGGAGACGAATGGCGACCGGAGGCGAGGGCGCAAACCGCAAACAGATCGAGTTGCCGCCGATCGATGTCGATACAACGCTCGCTTTCGAGGCGCTGGAGCCGCGCGCCGGTCTTGAATATTGGCGCAGCAAGCTGGACGGCCGGCCGATGCCGCGTCGCAACGACATCCGCCCTGAGGAAATCGTCACGCTCTTGCCCTACACGGTCCTTTTCGACCTGACGCCGCTGCCGGGCGGCGGTGTCGAAATGTTTCCCCGGCTGGCCGGCGCGCGCTTCGAAGAGGTATTCGGGCCGATCCACAACCGACCGCTTTCGACGCGGCTCGCGCCGGAAATTCTGGCGCGCTGGCGGGGCGTCGCAGGCGCGATGCTGGAACATGGCGGCCCCATCCGCGCCTTCGGCAATGTCCTCCACCAGGACAAGACCTATATCCGCTTCGAGCTGATGCTGGCGCCGCTCGGCCGCGACGGCCAATCCGCCGACACGATGTTTCTCGTTTCTCACTTCTGGATGCGCAGCGAAATCGGCGCCTGAATTCGTTCCGCCGCGCCGGGGCGGGAGCTTTGCCGCCGCCCTTCAAAGCTGTAGTCTCTTCCCGACATGATGGGCCGCCGGTCAACGGCGCGCAGGGCAGGGACGCAGCGATGGAAAATCCGAAAGACGCAACAGCGGCGACGCGCCGTGCTCACGAGGCTTTGCGCGCGGCGCTGCCGCCGGACACGCCCGACGATTTCGCCCTCGCCCGCAAGGGCTTCATCGGCACCATCCCGGATGCGAAAGTGCTGAACGCGGCCGGCCACCCCGTCTGGGACATGGGCACTTTCTCTTTCATCGACACCGCGCATGACGGCTGCACCGGCTGCCCGGACACGGTCAACCCGAGCCTCTGGCGTCAGTCGAAGCTCAACGCGATCCACGGCCTCTTCGAGGTCGTGCCCGGCATCTATCAGGTCCGCAACTTCGACCTCTCCAACATCACCTTCATCGAAGGCGACACCGGCTACATCGTCATCGACCCGTTGATTTCGGCCGAGCCCGCCGCCGCCGCGCTCGCCCTGATGCGCAATCACCGCGGCGACAAGCCCGTCACCGCCGTCATCTACACCCACAGCCATGTCGATCACTATGGCGGCATCTATGGCGTACTGAGCGATGCCGACATCGAGCGCGGCCTCCAGATCATTGCGCCCGAAGGCTTCCTCGAGGAGGCGGTCGCCGAAAACGTGCTGGCCGGCAACGCGATGGGCCGCCGTGCGACCTACATGTATGGCGCGCTCTTGCCGCGCGGGCCGAAGGGCCATGTCGATGCCGGCCTCGGAAAAACCGTGTCGATGGGGCAGGTGAGCCTCGTCCCGCCGACCGTCAGCATTTCCGAAACCGGCACGAAGCTCGTTGTCGACGGTGTCGAAATCGTCTTCCAGGTGACGCCCGACACCGAAGCGCCCGCCGAAATGAATTTCTACTTTCCGCAATTCAAGGCGCTCTGCATGGCTGAGAATTGTTCCTGCCAGCTCCACAATCTCTACACGCCGCGCGGCGCGCAGGTGCGCGACGCCAAATCCTGGAGCTGGTATATCGACGAGGCGATCGAGCTTTTCGCCGCCGACGCCGAACTGATGTTCGCCAGCCATCACTGGCCGCGCTGGGGCCGCGAGGCAACCGTCGCTTTCCTGAAAAAGCAGCGCGACCTCTACAAATATATTCACGACCAGACCTTGCGCCTCGCCAATCACGGATTGACGCCGCTCGAAATCGCCGAGGTGCTGGCGCTGCCGCCGACATTGGCCAGCGAATGGTACACGCGCGACTATTACGGCACGCTCAATCACAACGCGAAAGCCGTCTACCAGCGCTATCTCGGCTGGTTCGACGGCAATCCGGCAAACCTGCACAAGCTGCCGCCGGTCGAGGCGGGCAAGCGCTATGTCGATCTCGCCGGCGGCGCCGATGCGCTGCTGCAAAAAGCGCGCGCCGCCTTCGACAAGGGCGAATATCGCTGGGTCGCCGAAATCGTCAATCATCTCGTCTTCGCCGATCCCGCCAATGCCGATGCGCGGCATTTGCAGGCCGATGCGCTGGAACAGATGGGCTATCAGGCGGAATCGGGTCCGTGGCGCGGCTTTTACCTGACGGCCGCGATGGAGCTCCGCAATCCGCGTCCGCCGTCGGATGTGCCGCGTCAGGGCGCGGCCGGTCAGTTGAAAACGCTCCCCGCCGAGCAGCTTCTCGACTCGCTCTCGGTGCGCCTCAACGGCGTCAAGGCCGGCACGCGCCAGCTTGCTTTCAGCCTGACCTTCACCGACACCGCCGAGCATTTCGCGCTGACACTCGAAAATGCGGTTCTGCATCACTACAAGGACAGGAAGATCGCCGTCGCCGTCGCCATCGCGCTGACCCGCGCCGCGCTGGTCGAGCTGGTGGTCGGCGAAACGACGCTCGACGCGGCAATCGCCGAGAAGAAAGTTTCGATCGCAGGCGATGTCGCGGCATTCGCCGATTTCCTGTCGCTGCTCGACCGCTTCGACTTCTGGTTTGAAATCGTGTTGCCGTAAGGCGCATGAGGGGAGAAAAAAATGAAGAACGACGTCAACCGCCAGTTCCGCCTGAAGTCGCGCCCGACCGGCCGCATCGAAACCACGAATTTCGATTTCGTGAAGGAGCCGATCCCGGAGCCCGGCCCGGGCGAGGCGCTGGTGCGCGTGCTTTACCTCAGCCTCGATCCGACCAACCGCATCTGGATGAGCGACATGGATCAATACATGCCGCCGGTCGAGATCGGCGCCGTCATGCGCGGCGGCGGCATCGGCGTCGTCGTGAAGTCGAATTCGGCCCGCTACAAGGAAGGCGATCATGTCAGCGGCCTCACCGGCTGGCAGGACTACTGCATCGCCGATGAAGGTGCGAACGCGATGGGCGTGCTGCCCAAGGGCCTGCCGGTCGGCCTGCCCACCATGCTTGGCGCCTGCGGCATGACCGGCCTCACCGCCTATTTCGGCCTGCTTGAACTGGGGCAGCCGCAACCCGGCAACACGGTGGTCGTCTCGGCGGCGGCCGGCGCCGTCGGTTCGGTCGTCGGCCAGATCGCGAAGATCAAGGGTTGCCGCGCCGTCGGCATCGCCGGCGGACCGGACAAATGCCGCCACATCGTCGAGGATCTCGGCTTCGACGCCGCTGTCGACTACAAGCGCAAGGACTGGCGCGAACAACTCGCCGCCGCGACGCCGGACGGCATCGACGTCAATTTCGAAAATGTCGGCGGGGAGATCATGGAAGCCGTGATGGCGCGCATGAACTTGTTCAGCCGCATGCCGCTTTGCGGCATGATCTCCGGCTACAACACCGGCGACCCGGCCATGCGCGCCGATTTCTCGCCGATCCTGATGCGACGCATCACCGTCCGCGGTTTCATCGTCATCGACTTCATGGCCAAATTCGCCGAAGGCACGATGCAGCTCGCCCAATGGGTCGCCGAAGGAAAGATCAAGCACCGCGAAACCATCGTCGACGGCCTCGAACACGCACCCACCGCCGTCAACAAGCTTTTCGACGGCGGCAATATCGGCAAGCTGGTGGTCCAGGTCGCCGACGCGCCCTGATACGCATACGGTGACGCGGCTTAATCCGCCTTGCCGATGCGCGTCGTCTTGCCGGCGCTGCTGCGCAGATGCGCCGTATAGGTGATCCGGCCGCCGGTCTCGACCTTGGTGATGGTGGCGTCGACCGGAAATTCGCTGCCGTCCTTGCGCCGGCCGGTCACGGGGCCGCGGTCGCTCATCCAGCGCGATGCATCCTTCGATGTGCCGAAGGCCTTGACCTGGCCGGCATGCGGCATCCGGAAGCGCTCGGGCAGCAGCATGTCGAGCTTCTGTCCCATCACCTCTTCCGCGCGGTAGCCGAACATCTTCTCGGCCTTGAGGTTGAAGAAGGTGATCTTCTGATCCGCATCGACCGAAATGATCCCGTCTTCGGCCACCATCAGGATGCGCGAAAAGAGCAGGTGGCGCTCCTTGTAGGCGACCTGCTCCTGACGCCGGACGCTATTGTCGCGGAAGGTGATCAGAAATCGCGGCGCCCCGCCGATCCGCGCTTCGACCACGCGCACATCGACCGGCATTTCGTGTCCGTCCTTGCGCCGCCCGATCAGGTCGAGAAAGCGCGACTGCTCGTGTTCGGGTTCGGCCGCCCAGCGCGCCAGCCATTTGACCGGGTCGGCGCGCCGTCCCGGCTGCTGAGGCACCAGCACGGTGATGCTCTTGCCGATCACCTCGGCGGCCTTGTAGCCAAGCAGCCTTTCGGACGCGGGGTTGAAATAGGTGATCTCGCCCTCCGGCGTCGAAACGATGATCGCCTCGGGAATCCCCTCGACCAGCGCCCGGTGAAAATCGGGCCGCTCCGCGTCGCGCGCATCTGTCTTGCTCATCTCGCCATTCTCTCCTTGCTGTTGCGCGCGCCGCCGCCGTTCCCCATGTCCCGGCGGCGCCGGAACATGGGGACGGTCCCCTCTATTTCTTCAGGCAGCCGCCTCGCCGGTCGGATGCCCGCCTTCCATCGCCTGCAGCACGCGGATGTCGTCGAACACCGGAATGCCCGCTTCGTCGTACTTCTTGCGCGCCGTCGGCGTCAGCAGCCCGACACGCGCCAGCGCCGGCATCATCAGGTCCTTCAGCGCATGCACCTGGCCGGGCGGCAGGTCGCGGGTGATGCCCGCTTCCTCGGCTTCCTTGAGGCCCTTGAAGAAGTCCTCGGCGTCGATGCCGCTATTCGCCAGCACCTCCATGAAACCCGGGTCGACCTTGTTGGCGATCGTCCCGGCCGTCTGCGCCTTGACCAGAATGTTGACGGCCTGGAACGCGAACTCGGCAAGCTCCTCCAGATCGTCGGCATGCATCTTCTTGAACACCGGCCCGAGAAACACATGCCCGAACGAGACATGGCGGCTTTCGTCGCGCATCACGTTGAAGGTCAGTTGCTTCAGCAGCGGGCAGGTGGTGGTCCGGTACATGTTGTTGAAGGCGCCGAGCGCGAGCCCCTCGACGATCATGTTCATCCCGATCATCACCTTTTCGTAGCGGTCCGATTGCAGCGTCACGTCGATCAGCTGCTTCAGCCACGGTGACATCGGATAGATCAGCGCGATCTTGTCGCAATATTTCGAATAGACCTCCACATGCCGCGCTTCGTCCATCGTCTGCGTCGCGGCATAGAGCTTGGCGCCTTCGTCCGGCACCGAATGCGTCACGCAGGCCGCCGTCATCAGCGCACCCTGCTCGCCATGCAGGAATTGCGACAGAAGCTGCGCCGTCGAATGCGCGGTGAAGGTTTCCTGCTGCGACTTCGACAGCTTCTTGAAGAACGGCATCTTGTGATAGATGTCGCTGTCATTGGCGATCAGCGGGCGCGAGGGGTCGACGACCGTGTCCCAGGGCAGCAGATCGTCGGAATCCCACTGGTTCTGCTTCGCCCGCTTGTAGAGATCCTCCACCTTGTCTTCCGAAAAGATGTAGTTGAACGTCCAGGCGATATCCATCGGGTTGCGGTAGATGTCGTCCGGCGTCATCGAAACTTTCCAGTCGCCTTTCGAGACGACCTTGGCATTGGCACTCATGGTCTTCCTCCTGAGTTGGCCGCTTGTTTTCTCTTCTGTGCGGCCGGTGGTTCCGGGTCTCGTTAGTGCTCCGTTTTCGCTAGTACTGGCGCGCGGGCGTCTTGACGACGAGCCCGTCGAGCGATGGTTCGACCTTGATCTGGCAGGAAAGCCGGCTGTTCGGCTGCACGTCGAAGGCGAAATCCAGCATGTCGCGCTCGAGCTCATCCATCGGATCGAGCTTTTCGAGCCAGCCCTCCTCGACATAGACATGACAGGTCGCGCAGGCGCCGGCGCCGCCGCAATCGCCCTCGATGCCGGGAATGGTGTAACGCACCGCGCCTTCCATCACCGACAACCCGTCGGCGACATCGACGCTGTGTTCCGTGCCGTTGAACTCGATATAGGTGACCTTCGTCATGTCCTTCGCCGCTGCCGACCGTTTCCCGCCGGGCCCCGCCGGGGTCCGTATTGGGGTAATAACCCTAGAAAAAATGTACCTATTTTGAGCCGCCTGACGCCGCGACAAGGTGTCCGTTCCGGCCCCGCCGGGTGCGGCAGATCGTCCGGCCTGCATTGCTGCATCTGCGCGGAAAAATCTTGTGCGGGCGCGAAGAAATGCGCTCCGCCCGAACATCCGTGAACGGAGGAGAACGGCGGCGGCGCGGCGGGCGCCGGGCCGGAAAACCCGTTAACCCTCAGCCATTTCAGGCTCGAAACCGGCTGTGTCGGAGCGCCGGGCTTTCCTGTATAGTCTCGGGCGGACGGTTCGCTGCGGGTTTGTGGCGTTGCAGAAAGTGTGGTGTCGGATGATCGGAAACAAATGGGCCTGTGCCGGGGCCGGGTGGATGGCGGCCTTGTTGATCGTATTCGCGCCGCTTGCCGTGCAGGCCGACGACGAAGCGCCGCCGTCCGGCGGTTCCATCCTTTATGAAACCTCCGACCCGATCGATTCGCCGCCGGTCAATTTCCGTTCCGACTATGACGACGCATACAACACGCAGGAAATGCACGACGCGGAAATGTATGCCGAGGAATATGAGCGCCGGCAGCGCGAAGAGAAAATCCGCAACCGCGAGCAGATCGACAAGATCAACAACTTCACCAGCGGCGCCACGACCAGCAAGGGCATCACCGGCGGCCCCGGTTACTGAACGGCCGCCTCAGTAGTCCCATTTCCAGTTGATGCCCACATCGCCCGTTGCGTCCTGACCGACTTTCGTGTCGACGCTGATATTGTCGGTGAGGTCGATCTCGATCTTCACCGATGAATCGCTGGCCAGCGCGCCCTGCTCGACGCCGACGTAAAATCCCTCCCGCAAATATTTCCCCGCCGCCACCGTCGTGCCTCCCGAGGCGCCCTGGTCAACGCGCAACACATCGAGCCCGAGCGAGCGTTGCATCTGACCGAGCAGGCCGAAGCCGCCAATGCCGCCGGCGCCGGAAAGCTCGGCCGCCGTGTTGGCAAGCTGCGCCGCCTCGAGCGCGCTCAGCTCGCCGACACGCTTCTCGAACAATATGCGCGAGATGATTTCGTCTTGCGGCATCGGCGGTTGCGACCGCAACGTCACCGCCGGCGACGAGCCGCGCCCGCCCACAGCGACGGTCGCCTTGAAGTCGCCCCGCGTATAGTCGAGCGCGATGTCGATGTCCGGGTCGGGCGGCGTCTCGCCCCGGAAAGTCACCAGCCCGCGCGACAGCGTGAACGTTTTTCCGGCGAATTCCAGCGTGCCGCGCAGGCTGCGCAGCGTCCCCGTCACGCGCGGGTTCTCGGCCGGACCCGTCACCTTCAGCTCGCCCGTCCACAGCGCATCGACGCCGCGCCCGGTCACTTGCGCGGGCGGATTGACGATGGCGAAGGCGAGGTCGAGTTCGGCCGGAAATGGCGCGGCATCCTCGACCGGCCGCGCGGCCGCCGCGCCGTCCGGTTCGTTCACCTCGATGACCGCAATATGCGGGACGCTGCCGGGCAGCCGCTCGGGAATGACGAACAACGCATCGGTTGCGGTGAGCGCGCCCGAAAGTTTCAGCGGCGCGTCTTCCCTCGGTGGCAGGGCCGCGCCGGCAAGCACGAGATCGCCGGTCGCCGACAGCGTCAGGTCCTGCCGCCGCACGATCTGCATGTCGCTGAGCCGCGCGCGCACCGCCACGGCCTGCGCCGCCGTTGCCGCCAGCGTCAGCGTACCCTCCGATGTCAGCCGCCCGCCGCCGCCATCCCGCGCATCGAGCGTGAACCGCAACACCTCGCTACGCTCGCCCTCGATGCGCATGTCGAGATCGCGAAACAGGGTCCCGGTCGCGAAATTCTCGAATACGCCGTTCGTCAGCCGCGCCGTGCCCGAAAACACCGGCGCCGAAATATCACCGCTCGCGGCAAGTGCAACCGTGGCGTCGCCCGCGAGCCTTTGCCCGGGCAGATCGGCCAGCGCCATCAGCGACGCCATCGGCCCGCGCCAGTTGAGATCGCCCTCCACCGCGCCGCGCGCCGGCAGCACCGGCCAGGCGCCGCCCGGATCGCGCACCAGCGGCAGCGACGCATTGAGCACGAACGGTTCTTCCGACACGCCATGCGCCAGCGCCTTCACCGTCAGGCGCTTCTGCGCCCAGCGCCCGTCCAGCGTCGCGCCGAAAGCGGGCTGCATGTCGAGATCGGCGTCCGACAGCCGCACATCCGTGAAGCGAAGCGCCACCTCGCCTTGTTCGCGCGCGGTGTCGAGCGTCGCCGTGCCGGACATCGATCCCCCGGCCGCGTCGAGCGGCAGCAGCGGCGTCAGCAGCGCCAGCGGAAAGGCATCGGCCTCGAATGAAACGCGCGCGGCGCGCGGGCCTTGCGTCAGCGCCATCGTCAGCGCGCCGGGTCCCGCGGGGCTCGTGAAGGCAAGCGCCAGCCGCTCGATGACGATGCCGCCTTCCGGCAACGCAATCGCCGTCGGCTCGGCAAGCGTCAGGCCGGTCTCGCCGATCGATGCGCTCAGCCGGTCGAGCGCCAGCCTCTCGCCGCGCCACGCCCCGTCAAAGGAAAGCGCCACCGGCTCGCTGCGCAGCGACAGCCTTTCGCCGGTGAGCGACACGGCAAGCGCGACATTGTCGAGCGGTCCGCGCGCGCTTGCGGAAATTTCGTTGAACTGCGTGTTGCCGGCCGCCCCGCCTTCCGCGACGAGCCGCGCATCCAGTGTTGCCGCACCGCCGATGTCGCTGAGCGCCGCTTCGACCGCAACCCCGTCCAGCGTCAGCACCTCGTCGAGTTCGATGGCGACGCGCCGCGCCGAGAGTGTCGCCCGCGCGTCCTGCCGTCCCCGCACATCGCCGAGCGTCAGCGCGATGTCGCCGCGCCCGGCAAGCGCAATCCCGGCGAGCCTGCCCAGCGGTTCCAGTGCGATGCGCCGCCCCGAGATTTGACCGTCGGCGATCCAGTCCGGCGACAGCGCCACAGCGCCGGTCAGCGTCGCGCCGAAAATGCTGGCCTCGATTTTCTCGAAACGCGCGCCGCCCTCGGCCGGCAGCGTCACCGGTGTTGCGATCGTGGCGCGTCCGTCCGCACCGTCGAGCCGGAGCGCCGCCGTCCCCGTTCCGCCCTGCACCAGTGTGGCGTCGAGCACCCCACGCGCGATGTCGATGCCGCCCGCCGCGCCGTCGTTGAGTTCGGCCGTCAATGTCAGGCTTGCCGCGTCGCGCCGCCCGCCCAGTGTCGCCGATGCGGCCAGCGCGCCGCGAAGATCCTCGCCCGCGAGGTCGGCGATCTCGGCAACCGTCAACGACGCCGCCCCGTCGATCTCGCCGCCCGCCGTCATGGAAAACCGGCCGTCGAGTTTGAGCCCGCCCGCCGCCGCATCGAGATCGGCGATCGACAGCGCACCCGCTTCGTTGAAACCAGCACCCGCCGTCGCCGTCACACCCCCGGCGAGAAGCCGGTCGAGGCCCGCATCGCCGGTCTCGATGGGCCCCGTCCGCAGTGCGATCTCGCCGCTGCCCGCGCCGTCGCCGAATTGGAGCGATGTCAGCGTCGCTTCGGCCGTGCCGCGCATCGGCTGCCCGATCGCACGGCCGAACGGCGCAAGGTCGGAAATCGCCGCCTCGACATCGCCGGCGATATGCGTCGCGCCGCTCCCCATGTCGATCCGCGCCGTGCCGGTGAATTTCGCCTCGCCGCCAAGCGCGGTCAGCGCCGCTTCGTCGATGATGGCGGCGTCGCCCGCCTTGCCGATCCGACCGCTTAAACGCCAGCCGGCGGTGCCGAGGGTTTCCGTGCCGGAAATTTCGAGCAACGGTTCGAGCCCGGCCGCCGTCCCCGCCGCCTCGACCGCGTAGTCGGCGGCGCCCCGTGTCGCCGTCGCCGTACCACTGACCTTGATCGTGCCGGCTTCGAGCGCCGCATCCTCGATGCGATAGACGTCGCGTCCGCTCTGCGTCAGCCTTCCGCTGACGCGCGCTTGCTCCGGCGCGCCGAGAAACGACAGCTCGCGCGCCATCGTCGTTCCTTGCGCCGCCAGCCGAAGGTTGAGATTGACCCGCTCGCCGAATGCGCCATGCATGTCGCCGTCGAGCCGCAGCGCGCGCCCCGCGTCGATTTTCAGCGCCCCGGTCATCAGCCCCGCAAGACTCTGCCCCTCCACCTCCGCCGTCACGGCGTCGGCCCCGTCGAGCCCCGCCAGCCGCGCCACGATGCCCCGTTGTCCGGCTGCGCCATCCGTAAGGCTGAGGTTGAACGTGCCGCGCTCCGGCCCGGCGTGGTAGCGCAGCGCCGCCTCGATCCGCCCCTGCACCTCGCCCCGCCGCACCGCCTCGATGGCAATGTCCGTCCGGCCGAATGTGTAGAGCGCATGGCCCGCCGCATCGAAGGCGATCTCCTCGCCGGTCAGCGCTTCGCCCAGCAGCATGTCGCGCAGCGTGAAAGCTTCGAGGTCGAGCGCCAGCGGCAGGACCGGCATCTCCGGCAGCACGAAAATATCGATATCGGCGTCGTCTTCCGCGTCGCCTTCCGGCACCCGCAACAGGCGCAACCCCTCGATGTCGAGCCGCGTCACATGCAGCGTGCCGCGCCACAGCGCCAGCGGCCGCCAGTCAATTTCGGCCGAGGCGAGCGTCGCCCATGTGCCCGCCGCATCGCCGATGGAGAGATCGCTGAGCCGCAGCGTTCCCGGCCACACGCCGTCGATGCCGCCGATCTCGATCTCGGTGTCGCCGGTCCGCGCCGCCGCGAGCGCCGCCTCCAGCACCGCCTCGCGCACCGGCGCGATGTTGATGAGACCGACGACGGCGGCAACGCCGGCAAGCATAAGCCCCGCTGCCAGCAGCAAGGCGGCGAAGACGCGGCGCAGCAGCACGATGCCGATATGTGTTTTTTCCGGCGCCATCAGAAAGCCTGCCCCAGCGATACATAGATCTGGAAAGCGTCGTCGATGCCGCGCCGCCGGTCCAGCGGCACCGCGACGTCGAGGCGCACCGGCCCGATGGGCGTGTAGTAGCGCAAGCCCGCCCCCGCGCCCCACAACAGGCTGCCGTCGAAGCCCGGCAAGGTGTCGTCATAAGCCTTGCCGCCATCGACAAAGGCGACGACGCCGATCGTCTCCGTCGCGCGGAAGCGCGCCTCGACGCCGGCCTCGATGACCGACAACCCGCCGAGCGGGTTGCCTGCCGCGTCGACAGGCCCCGCCATTTGGTAACTATAGCCGCGCACCGAACCGCCGCCGCCCGCATAGAAGCGCGTCGAACCCGGCACATCGGTTGTCGCATCGGCGACGAGGGAGCCGTAGCGTCCGCGCACCGCCAGCGTCAATGCCTCGGCAAGTCCGAAATAGGTGGCGCCGGTGGTCTCGAAGCGCAGGAATGTGGTGGCGCTCCGGTCGGCGCCGCCGAAAAAGGGCGTCGCGGCCGCCGTCGCGCGCACGCCCTTGCGCGGATCCAGCAGGTCGTCCGCGCTGTCGTAGCGCAACACCACGGGCAGACCGAAAAGCTGATAGTCGGTCCGCCCCGTCGTGTCTTCCGTCTCGGTCAGCTCGAACGACACGCCCGCACTTCCCGTCAGCCGTTCGCCCAGCCGCCGTTCCAGCGATGCGGCGGTTCGCAGCCGGTATTCGTCATAGGCATCCGTGGTCGCATTGGCGATTTCGGCGCTGATGAGCAGGCTCTGGTCGTCGCGCAGGAAATGCGGCTTGCGAAACTCCGCCGTCGCCTTCTGCTCGATCTGCGCAATGGCAAGGCCGAGCGTCAGCTTCTCGGCCGCGCCGAAGAGATTGCGGTGTTCCCAGCTGCCGCGAACGCCGGCGCCCTCGCTCGACGCCCAGCTCGCACCGAGGCGCACCGTGCGCGCCGGGCGTTCGGTCAGTTCGATCTCCTGCGGCGCCGTGCCGTCCGCCGCGCGCTCACCCGCCGCCACCGCCACGCTCTCGAAAAGCCCCGTGCCCCGCAGCGCTTCCATCGTCGCATCGACGGCGCTGCGATCGTAGACCGCGCCGGGCTCGATCTTCGACAGCGCGCGCACATAATCCGCCTTCGTCCGCCCGCCTTCATTGCGCACCAGCACCGGTCCGAAAATCATCTTCGGCCCGGCCTCGATGTCGAGTGTCACATCCGCCTGATGCGACGACAGGTCCACGACGACGCGCCGGTTGGCGAGCTTTGCTTCCGGATAGCCGTGATCGGTGAGGTGTCGCACGGCGGCATTCGTCAGGTCGATGATGCGCTGGGCGCGCGCCGCGCGTTCCGGTTGCAGGCCGAGCGCCGCCCCGTCCTGCGGCAGCCCGTCCGCGCCGTCCGGCAGATCGGGATAGACGATCGCAAAGCTGCGGATCATCGCGCGCTGTCCGGTGACGACATGATAGATGACCTCGAAGCCGCCGCCCGCCGCCTCGCGCACCGAAACCTCGACGCGGCCGTTGTAGTAGGCTTCCGAACGCAGCACCTCGACAAGCCGCCGGCTGTCGTCCTGCGCGCGCCGCCTGAGCTGCGCCATCGTTGTCGGCGGCGGCGGCGCATCGGGCAGGTCGACGCCGAGCTGCCTTGCGTCTTCGAGCATCTCCCGCATCTCGTCCGGGATGCGCCGCCCCGTCACCCGCGTCGTGAAGTCGAGCGCCGTCTGCGGCCGGTCCCAGGAGCGCGGGGTTGAAGGCGTCGTCGCGCTCTCCGCCGGCGCCTCGGCCGCGCGCGCATGCTCCGGCGCTGCCGGCACAAGAAGCGCCGCCAGCACCACAAGCGCGGCCGCGCGCCATCGTCCCGGCGCGCCCATCACCCGCATTCTCGCTCCGCCGCGGCGCCGCGCCCGCCCGCTCTCATCGCAAAACTCCACTTCCTGCAAGCCCGCGCCGCCGCCCGCCATCATTCCCATGCGCCCCAAGGCGCCATAATGGCAGAAAATGGCGGCAAGGGGGGCATGGATGCCGGTGGAAGCAGCGCCGGCGTCGCACTGGCGAAGAGGCCCGCGATAGGCGACACTGTTCCCGCGCCCGCCGGCAAAGTGCGGCGGCGCGAGGGGGGATCACATGGGAGACTGTTCGAAATGATCACGCGCGTCCTTCGGCCGCTGCTGACGATCCTGGTGACAGTCGCGGGCCTCGCCTTCATCGCCTCGGTCTTCTCGGTCGATGCCCGCGAGGCGATCGAGGAGGCGCTGCCGGTCTGGGAGCAAACGCGGCCCGCCGAGGATACGGTGCGCGAATGGCTGGGCCTCCCCGAAAGAAGGCGCGGCTGGTGGCCTTTCGGCGATTGAGCAATATGGGGCAGGGCAATGCGCGCCGCCCCTTGCCCTCCATAATGTCCTTCATTACGCTACCGGTATGAGCGAACTTGAATCCCCGGAGAGGACTTCCCGGCGTGGCGACACGCGGGCGCGCCTGATGGCGGCCGCCGAGCGCCTGTTCGGCGCGCGCGGCCTGCATGGCGTCACCTTGAAGGAGATCAACGCGGCGGCCGGCCAGCGCAACGAGTCCGCGCTGCATTATCATTTCGGCTCCAAGAAGCGTCTGGTCGAGGCCATTCTCGACGCCCGTGTCGGCGCCATCGACAAGCGCCGGGTCGAGCGCATCGAGGCGCTGGTCGCGGCCGGCGGGGCAGGCGACCTCCCGGCGATCCTGCGCGCCACCTTCGAGCCCCTGACAAGCCTTCTCGACACCGAAGAGGGTGTGCGCTTTGTGCGTTTCGCCGCACAGGTGCTCAACGATCCCGATTTCGACCTGCCGACCGTCGCGCTCCGCAGCGGCTTTGAGGGCATTTCGCGCGCCAACGCACTCATCGGTTCCGTGCTCGCCGACCTCCCGCCCGAAATCGCGGTGCAGCGCCAGCGCCTGATGGTCGAAATGGCGCTGACCTCGCTCGCCATCTGGACGCGCCGCGGCGACGCAACGACAAACACCGCCGCCCGCACCTTCTTCACCGCCTCCCTCTTCGACGCGATGGCCGCCGCGCTGACCGCGCCCGTCTCGGCCGAAACGCTGGCCGCGCTGAGGGAAGCCTCCAAAGGCTGACGCGGCGCCCGGTCACACGCCGAGAAAATCTTCCGTCAGCTTCAGAAACTCATCCAGCTTGTCGTGCTGCACCCAGTGCCCGGCGCCCTCGACGGCGACGATCTCGGCATTCTTGAAGTGTTTCGCGCGCCCGTCGGCCACCGGGTCGCTCGCCCAGCTTTCGGTGCCGCGGATCAGCAGCGTCGGGCAGGCGATCCGCGCCCAGAGCTTTTGCGAGGTTTCCTCGTCGAAGCCCGCCGGCGAAAAGGCGCGCACATAATTGTCGAACTTCCAGCTGTAGGTGCCGTCCTCGTTCTGGTTGACGCCATGCACCGTCAGGTGCCGCGCCCGCTCGGGCGACAGATGCGGGTTCTCGCCCTGCATCCGCTTGTAGGCTTCCTCGATGCTGTCGTAGCGGCGCGGCTGCCGCGAGGAAAGCTTGCGGACTTCGTCGATCCAGTTGCGGATGCGCTGGTCGCCGGAAATGGCCTTCCGCTCGCTGAGCATTTTCGGCGAGGGTCCGAGCCCCTCGATGACGACGAGCTTCTTGACGTTCTCCGGGTAAAGCCCGGTATAGCGCAGCGCAATCGCGCCCCCCATCGAATGCGCGATGATGGTGAGCGGCGCCAGCCCCTTCTGATGGATCAGCTGCGCGATGTCGTAGACATAGTCGTTCATCTCGTAGCCGCTGCCGACCATCCACTGGCTGTCGCCATGTCCCCTGAGATCGGGCGCAATGATGTGAAAGCGGTCGCGAAGCGCCTGCGCCGTCCAGTCCCAGTTACGGCAATGGTCGCGTCCGCCATGAATCATCAGGAGCGGCGGCGCGTCTTCATTGCCCCAATCGACATAGTGAAGCCTGAGGCGCTGCGAAAAATAGACCCGCGAAGCGGGCCCGATCAGCTGCGAGGTTTCTGAACGATCGCTCATGATGTCCTTCCTTGCCGTACTCAAATCCGGTCGCGCCGTCCGGCGCGCGAAAACAAAAATCCCCGATTCTATCGCCCGCTGCCAAAGCGGGGATAAGTCGTCTCTGTCCCCGGGGATAAGTCGGACTTATACCCGGGGACAAGCCCGTACGTGACAGTTTTTTGACAGATCGATGACAGAAGGCCGAAAAACCCGGGGATAACTTCGTCATTCCTCCGTACAGGGATTATTATTTTTCGGCCTTCAGGTGTCGCCACACGCCGAGCACCGCCAGCGCCAGCATGATATGCACCGCGATCACCGGCGGCCAGCCGAAGAGATAGATCGTGTCATTGGCCAACCCGCCCTTGAACGGCCCGCCGCCAAAGGCCAGTCCGCGTGTGCCGAACAACGCATTGAAGATCGGCGGGATCGTGAAAAGCCACGCCGTCACCAGCGCCGACCAGAAGAACCAGGTGAACTGCTTGCGCGTCAGCCGCATGAACTGTCCGCCGAGACCCAGCGCCATCAGCATCAGCCCTTGCGTGATCCCCTCCATATGCGCCATGCGCCAGGCGCGTCCATCGTCGGGAATCGAAACCGGAATGTCGATCGGCAGCGGCCACAACACAACGCGGCCGAGCAGCGCGAAAAACCATATCCAGCCGATGACGATTGCCAGCACGAACAGGCCAACGCCGTTGAAAAAAAGCAGCGCACGCATCCGCGCCGCCATGCCGCTCGCGCCGGCGGATGCCGATGTTTCTTGACTCATTTTGTTTCTCCGGCAGAAAGGGCCACGGGTTCCGGCGCATCGAGGCGGGCGGTGTCGAGCCGTCCGGCGCCGGCATTGTCGGTTTTGAAAAGCCGCGCCCAGGAAAGCGCCCATGCGGGATCCTTCACCTGGCGTGGATTGTAGAACGGCACCATGATACGCAGCATCTTCGGTGTCAGTTGCGCGAAAATCCGTAGAAGGAGCAATCCCAGCGCGACGCGAGAGCGCCAGTCGCGCCACAACCCGTCTTCCTTCAGCAGCGCCTGATAGCCCCCGCGTGTGCGCCACATGATATGCGCCGTCGCGTAAAGCAACCCGTAGATGCGCCTGAAATAATTTCCGGCCAGATGCTCGAACACATCGTAAGCCACATTCTTGTGTTCGATCTCTTCGACAAAGTGCCACAGGACAAGCGACGCGACGCCGCTCTCGCTGTCGCCGAACAGGAACCGCCGGTCGGCAATCAGCATCTGCCCGATCGCCAGCGCCATCGATTCAAAACCCTCCGCATAGGCCAGATTGAATTCAAGCGATCGCGTTGCGCCGAGCCGCCGGTAATCTTCCGCAAGCTGATCTTCGATAGCGCCGATCGACTTGTAGCCGCGCGCCTTCAATTCGTCGTTGAACTTGCGGTGCTGGCGGAAATGCATCGCCTCCTGCGCGACATATTCGTCAAGCGTCGCCTGCAGCGCCGCATCGCGGATCCTTGGTCGCGCTTCGCGCATCGTCTTGATGAGGTAGGGTTCGAGATAAGGCATCGCCAGCGAAGCCGCATTGACGATCTGCGAGAATTCGGGCCGCCGCCGGTTCCAGTGTCCGCTCATCGCGGCCGGATAGGCAAAGCCCATGCGCCGCACCGTCATGCGCCCCGCGCCGTCACCGGTTGCCGTCTCGCTCAACGATGCCTCCCCCGCTTCGCCGGTCGCCGCGCGTTCGCGGCGATCATGCGCCTTGCTGTTTGCTCTCCGGCTGCCCCGTCAGCACGCTGCTCTCGCGCCGGAACATGATCTTGCCATAGGAAACCGGCATCAGCCGTTGCAGCCAGTCGACCAGTTTGGCGTCGAAGCCGATCAGGATGCGCGGCTTGTTCCGTGCGATCCCGTCGGCGATCGTTTCGCCCGCACGCTCCGGTGTCGTCCGCGCGATCTTGTCGAAGCCCGATGCCGCGTCCTCGCGCACGGTCGCCTGCGTGCTTTGCAGGAAACGCGCATTGCGCACGATGTTGGTCTTGATGCCTCCGGGATGCACGCAGGAAATCTGAATGTCCGTACCCTTCATTTCGTGCCGCAGCGCTTCGGTGAAACCGCGTATGGCGAACTTCGCGGAATTATACGCGGCCTGCGTCGGCACCGCGATCAATCCGAAAATGCTCGACACATTGACGATGTGTCCACCGCCCTTCGCCTGCAACTGCGGCAGGAACGCCTTGGACCCATAAACCATGCCCCAGAAGTCGATATTCATCACCCATTCGAAATCGTCATAGGTGAGTTCGTCGACCCGCGCGATCTGTGCGACGCCGGCATTGTTGACCACGATGTCGGCGCCGCCATGCGACGTCTCGATCTCCTGCGCGAAAGCGTAGACGGCATCGCGGTCGGCGACATCCACCAGATAGGTCGTGACCTTGGCCCCCAGCGCCTCGATCCGCGCGGCGGTTTCCGCAAGCCCCGCCCGGTCGAGATCGGTGATCGCAAGCCGCGCGCCGCGCTTGGCCAGCGCAATCGCCGTGCCCCTTCCGATGCCGCTTGCCGCGCCCGTCACCACTGCCAGTTTGCCGTCAATCTCGGTCATCTGTCCTGCTGCCTCGTTGAAATACTGAAACGTCCGGAATGTCGAAACGGGCTCTAAACTATGACAATTCATGGAAATGTCACGGGCTTCGAGCGTCTTTTCGATGGCCCGTTGGACCTTGCCCGGCCATCCCCTCTATGCTTTGCAAAACGCCTTCAAGAATATGAGGAGGAACGTGATGCAGGTGCAGCCCATTTCAGGTCTCGACGACGGCATCAACGAGATCAGGCTTCGCACGGCCAGGATCGTCACCGGCGACATTATCCCGGCCGAACCTCTCCTCTACAAGGGCGGCGCCGAAGCGGAAGCCGTCCGCACGAAGATCAAAACGAAGGTCAAGGACGAAGGTCTGTGGGCGCCGCACCTTCCGGAAGACTATGGCGGCATGGGCATCGGATTTCTGAAGCACGCCTACATGAACGAGATCATGGCCTGGTCGCCTTTCTCGGCGCGGCTCTTCGGCGTCGTCGCGCCCAATTCCGGTAACCAGAAAATCCTGCTGAAATACGGAACGCCCGAGCAGAAGAAGAAGTGGTTGGAGCCGCTCGTCGCCGGCGACATCGAAAGCTGCTTCTCGATGACCGAGCCCGATCAGCCGGGCTCCGACCCTTACGCCATCCAGACCCGCGCCGTGAGGGACGGCGATCACTGGGTCATCAACGGCCATAAATGGTTCACCTCCAACGGCCGCCGCGCCGACATCGCCATCGTCATGTGCCGCACCGAGGAGAAGGACGGCAAGGGCGGTGTGAAAGACAAGATGACCCAGATCATCGTGCCGATGAAAACGCCCGGCGTGAACATCATCCGTTCGGTGCCGGTCTGGGGGCACACCGGCGGCGATCATTGCGAAATCAAATACGAGAATGTGCGCGTGCCGGTTGAAAACCAGTTGGGCCGCACCGGCACCGGCCATCAGGCGGCGCAGGATCGGCTCGGCGAAGGCCGCGTCTTCCACTGCATGAATTCGATCGGCCAGATGTGGCGCGCCTTCGATCTGATGTGCAAACGCGCCGTCACCCGCGAGGTGCATGGCGGCAAACTCGCGACCAAACAGTTCGTGCAGGGTTTCATCGCCGACAGCTATATGGACATCCAGGCCGCGCGCCTGATGACCATTCACTGCGCGCACCGCATGGAGGAAGGCGCGGCCGCCCGCGTCGACATTTCGGCGATCAAGGTCTTCGTGCCGGCCGCCTTCGAGCGCGTCGTCGATCGCGCGATCCAGGTTCACGGCGCGCTCGGCGTCTCGGGCGACACGCCGCTTGCCGGCATGTATCAGGGCGCGCGCACGCTCCGCCTCGCCGACGGTCCCGACGAGGTTCATCGCATTGTCATCGCGAAAAGTGTACTCAAGTGCTACCACGAGGGCATGAGCTGGGATTTCGGAGCCTGACGGAAAACGAATGGCGGCGGCGGAAGGCGGATCGAGACTGCGGCAGGGCAGGGTGTGGCTGCGCGACTTCTGGTCGCGCTGGACCGGCACGCGCACCTTTGTCGTCACCGCCGCGTTCATTTTCTTGATGCTGTCCGTCACCGGCGCTCTTCATCCGTCCGCCGCCTTCGTCTCATTCCTGCTTCTGGCGGGCATCGCGGTTGCGCGCGCCATCGCGGTTGGCGAAACGGCGCCGATCCGCATTCAGTCGCGCCACGACGAGAGCACGCGCTCTGCTTTCGGCACGGCGCCGACGCTCGCGATCCTGAACCGGTTGCCGGACCCGTTGTTCGTTCTCGACGGGACCGGGCGTGTCATGCTCGGCAATGAGGCCGCCGAGCCGCTGATCGGCAAGTCGGCGGTCGGCAGGCATGTGGCGACGGTCCTGCGCGTCGCGCCGCTCATCGCGGCGATCGAAAGTGTGATGCAGGACGGCACCGCGCGTTCCGTCGAGTACGCGGTACCCGTGCCGGTCGAGCGCTACTTCAATGCCTTTGTCGCGCCGATCGCGGCCGAGGGCGTCGGCGAACCGTCGCTCTATCTCGTGCTGCTGCACGACCTGACGGATGCCAAGCGCGTCGAGACGATGCGGGTCGACTTCGTCGCCTTCGCCAGCCATGAATTGAAAACGCCGCTGGCCTCGCTTTCGGGCTTTGTCGACACACTGCGCGGCCATGCGAAGGACGACCCGGAGGCGCGGGAAAAATTCCTCGGAATCATGGCCGATCAGGCGGGCCGCATGCGTCGTCTGATCGAGGATCTGCTATCGCTGTCGCGCATCGAATTGCGCGAGCATGTCCGCCCCTCCGACACGATCGATCTGCTCGGCGTCGTCAGCGACGTGACCGACGGGCTGACGCCGGTGGCGCAACAATACGGTGTCGAAATCGCCGTCACCGCGCCGGCGAACCTGCCGCGCATCCGCGGCGACCGCGAGGAGCTGGCGCAGGTCGTGCAGAACCTCGCCGACAACGCGCTGCGCTACGGCCGCTCGGGCAAGCGCGTCGAAATTGCTCTGGCCCCGGACGAAAAAGCGGGCCGCCCGATGGTGCGGCTCTCGGTGCGCGATTTCGGCCCCGGAATCGCAAAGGAACACCTGCCGCGCCTCACCGAACGCTTCTATCGGGTCGATGCCGCAGCCTCCCGCGCCAAGGGTGGAACGGGATTGGGACTGGCCATTGTGAAGCACATCGTCAACCGCCATCAGGGCACTTTGCAGATCGAGAGCGAGATCGGCCAAGGCTCTGTTTTTACAGTGCTTTTCCCGGTCGCCGGGTGATTGTGACAGGGCGTCGCGCGGCCCTCTGTCATCAAACTGTCATGTAACTGTCGTAAAGCTTTCGTGACACCCCGCTAGCGTCCGCCGGCCTGAAGGTTAAGCCACTTCAAAAAACCGGAACGGCTTGGGCGCGCCAGGGGGTCTTCAGTGGCCGCTTGGCGCCCGGCACACACAAGACTGGAGAATTACTGTGAAACTCAAATCCCTGACGATGGCCGCGACCGTTGCCGTCGCCGCTCTTTCGGTTGCCGGCGTGGCGCATGCCCGCAACCAGATCCAAGTTGTCGGCTCCTCGACCGTGTTCCCCTTCTCGCAAGCCGCCGCCGAGCAGTTCGCGAACGAGACGGGCAGCCCCGCTCCGGTCGTCGAATCGACCGGCACCGGCGGCGGCATGAAGATCTTCTGCGGCGGCGTTGGTGTTTCCCATGCCGACATCACGGGCGCCTCGCGCGCGATGAAGAAGTCCGAATATGACGATTGCCAGGCGAATGGCGTGACGAGCATCACCGAAGTTCTGATCGGTTATGACGGCATTGCGATGGCCGTGTCGCGCAAGGGCAAGGCGATTGACCTGACCAAGGCACAGCTCTTCCAGGCACTCGCTGCAAAGGTCGAAGTCGACGGCAAGATCGTCGACAACCCCTACAAGAAGTGGTCGGACATCGACAAGTCGCTCCCGAACGTTGAGATCGCCGTCATGGGCCCGCCCCCGACATCCGGCACGCGCGACGCCTGGGTCGAACTCGTGATGGAATCGGGCTGTGAAGAATTCCCGGCCATCAAGGCGCTCGACAAGGATGCCAAGAAGGAAACCTGCCAGCGCATGCGCACCGACGGCCCGTTCATCGAAGCCGGCGAAAACGACAACCTGATCGTGCAGCGCCTCGAATCCGATCCGAACGCCTATGGCATCTTCGGCTTCTCATTCCTCTATGAAAACACCGACAAGCTTCAGGCGGTGACGGTTGCTGGCGTCGGACCGAGCATCGAGACGATCGCCGACGGCTCCTACAAGGTGTCGCGCCCGATCTTCTTCTATGTGAAGAACGCGCATCGCGGCGTGATCTCCGGCCTCAACGAGTTCGTCGCTGAATATGTCAGCGAGGACGCGCTCGCGTCGGGCGGCTATCTCTCCGAGCGCGGTCTGATTCCGCTCGCCGACGATGTCCGCGAAAAAACCCGCAAGAACGCCGTTGATGGCGTTGCCATGGCGGCCCCGAAGTAAGTCGATACCGGTTCCGGCGCTTCCTGAACGGGAGCGCCGGTTCCACAACCGAATTCAGATCGTGTGCCTCCGGCACGAAAAGACGCCTGACAGGATCGTTCTATGTCTGCTTCCACGCTTGTTACGATCGTTCTGGCGTTCTGCTTTCTGGGATATCTGCTGGGCCGAATGAAGTCCGCTAGCGTGAAAGCCGCCGGAGGTCAGCTACACTCGATCCCCACCTACCACGGCTACTTTGTCGCGCTCTGCTGCGGCATCCCCTCAATTCTCCTTGTTTTGATCTGGCTTGCCGCCGAGAACGCGGTTGTCGAGTCGCTCGTTGTGTCGGGCCTCCCCGCCTACATCACGGACGGCGTCAGCTCCTCGCGCATGTCGCTCATTATCAGCGAAATCAAGAGCGTCGCCGTCGGCCGCATATTCGGTACGCCCGATCCCGCAATCATTGCGGCAGCCGAACGCTACAACGCTCTTCGCGGTACGGCCTCGCTCGCCATGACCGTTTCTGCACTGTCCGTCGCCATCCTCGGGATTGCCTTTGCGCGCGCACGCCTCTCGGCAGACTTCCGCGCGCGAAACAACGTCGACGGAATTCTGCGCTGGATGCTGATCGTCTGCTCCACCATCGCCATTCTGACGACCGTCGGCATCGTTCTCTCGCTCGTGATCGAAAGTGCCGCCTTCTTTGCCCGCGTGCCGGTGTTCGAGTTCCTGTTCGGTACGGATTGGAGCCCGCAAACTGCGATGCGAGCGGATCAGGTCGGGTCCTCGGGGGCGTTCGGCGCGGTGCCGGTCTTCTGGGGCACGATCTTCATCAGTGCCATTGCCCTCTTCGTAGCTGTGCCTGTCGGACTTCTTTCCGCGGTATATCTTGTCGAGTATTCAGACAAGCGCATCCGCGCGATCGTGAAGCCGCTGCTCGAAATCCTCGCCGGCATCCCCACCATCGTTTACGGCTTCTTCGCGATCCTCACGGTTGCACCCTTTATCCGAGATTTTGGTATGTCGATGGGTCTGTCGGTCGCCTCGAACAGCGCGCTGGCGGCGGGCAGCGTTATGGGCATCATGCTCATCCCTTTCATATCCTCCTTCGCCGACGACGCGATTTCGGCCGTGCCGCAGTCGATGCGCGACGGCGCCTATGCGCTCGGTGCGACGAAAGCGGAAACGATCCGACAGGTTCTCCTTCCCGCGGCGCTGCCCGGCATCGTCGGTGGCGTGCTCCTCGCCGTCAGCCGGGCCATCGGTGAAACCATGATCGTTGTCATGGCGGCCGGCCTGACAGCGCGCCTCACCGCCAATCCGCTCGAAGGGGTAACGACCGTTACCGTGCAGATCGTCACGCTGCTCATCGGCGACACGGAATTCGACAGCCCCAAGACGCTCGCCGCCTTCGGCCTCGGTCTTGTTCTTTTCATCTCGACCCTCGCGCTAAATGTCGTCGCGCTACAGGTCGTCAAGCGCTATCGGGAACGCTATGAGTGATGTCGCCGGCCAAACCAATGCCGCGAAACCGCGTGCTTGGCATGAAACCGACAAGAGGCTGCGGCGACGTCACGCTGCCGACCGGCGTCTGCGTGCCTATGGGTTGATCGCCATATTCTTCGCGCTTGGCATGTTAGGCGTGTTGCTGACGACGATCATCGGCACGGCGCTGCCCGCTGCGACTCAGACCATGATCACGCTCGATATCGAGGTCCCGGCGGGCAGCGTCGACACGTCCGATCCGCGCGGGGGCAGCTATCAGCTCATCCTGAACGAAACGATCTACCGGATCTTTCCCGAAGTCGATACGCCCCGTGAACAGCGAGAACTCCGCCAGATCTTCAGCAATGGCGGCCAATATCAGCTTCGCGACCGGGTCGTTGCCGATCCATCTCTGATCGGTACGTCCTTCGCATTCACTTTTCCGATGGCCGATATCGCCGATCAGCTTCACAAGGGCCTGATCGACCGTGAGACGCCGGAGGACCGGCGCCGTGTCACCAATCAGCAGATTGAATGGTTCGACAGGCTGGTCGAACAGGGACGCGTTTCGACGCCGCTCAATTCGGGTCTGATCTTTAACGCTGACAGCCGGTTCCCGGAACTTGCAGGTCTCTGGGGCGCGCTGGTGGGCTCGTTCTTCGCGTTGCTCATCTGCTTTCTTGTGAGCTTCCCGGTTGGCATCGCCGCTGCCGTCTATCTTGAGGAATTCGCGCCGAAGAATCGCTGGACCGATATCATCGAGGTCAACATCAACAATCTGGCGGCCGTTCCCTCGATCGTCTTTGGTCTTCTGGGTCTTGCGGTCTTCCTCAACTTCTTCGGCATGCCTCGGTCGGCGCCCATCGTCGGCGGCCTTGTGCTCTCGCTGATGACGCTGCCGACCATCATCATCGCGACGCGTGCAGCGCTGAAGGCCGTGCCGCCCTCGATCCGCGAAGCGGCCATCGGCGTCGGCGCTTCCAAGATGCAGACGGTCGGCCACCACGTCCTGCCGCTGGCGATGCCGGGCATTCTCACCGGCACGATTATCGGCCTCGCCCAGGCGCTCGGCGAAACGGCGCCGCTCCTTCTCATTGGCATGAACGCCTTTATTACCGCCGCGCCCGACTCGATGTTCAATCCGTCGACGGCGCTTCCGACCCAGATCTACATCTGGGCAGACAGCCCGGAGCGCGGCTTTACCTCGCGAACCTCGGCGGCCATCGTCGTCCTGCTCGGCTTCCTTATCTGCATGAACGCAATAGCGATTTACATGCGCAAGCGATTTGAAAAAAGGTGGTGATATGGTGTCTGTCGGAACCACTGCAGCATCCGGTACAATCATGAATGAAACGGTGAAAGAGGCCGTCGCGGCGGCGAGTGCGACGGCGGTTTCGACCGGCGCCCACGAGACCAAGATCTCGGCGACGAAGGTCTCGGTCTTCTATGGCGAGAAGCAGGCGCTTTTCGACGTGTCGATCGACATTCCTGCCCGTCAGGTCATGGCTTTCATTGGTCCGTCGGGTTGCGGCAAGTCGACATTCCTGCGCTGTATCAACCGTATGAACGATACGATCGACATCTGCCGTGTGAACGGCAAGATCGAGATCGACGGCGTTGACATTTACGACCCGAAGATCGATCCGGTGCTCCTGCGCGCCCGTGTCGGCATGGTGTTCCAGAAGCCGAATCCCTTTCCGAAGTCGATCTACGACAATATCGCCTATGGCCCACGCATCCACGGCGTTGCCAAGGCGGGCTCGCAGATGGACGAGATTGTGGAGACGAGCCTGAAGCGCGCAGGCCTCTGGAACGAGGTCAAGGACCGCCTGCGCGAGCCGGGCACCAGCCTTTCGGGCGGCCAGCAGCAGCGCCTCTGCATCGCGCGCGCAATCGCCGTGAATCCGGAAGTGATCCTGATGGACGAGCCTTGCTCGGCGCTCGATCCGATTGCGACTGCAAAGGTCGAGGAACTGATCGACGAACTACGCGAACGCTACACCATCGTCATCGTGACGCATTCGATGCAGCAGGCCGCGCGCGTCTCGCAGAAGGCAGCTTTCTTCCACCTCGGCATTCTGATCGAAGTGGACGAGACGGAGCGTATGTTCACCAATCCGAGCGACCAGCGTACGCAGGACTACATCACCGGCCGCTTCGGTTGAGTGGACGGCGGGTGGGCACTACGAGGCCAACAGGAGATCAGGGCGTGACCCAACATATCGTGAAGTCCTTTCAGGAAGAGCTCGACAGTCTCTCGGCGCAGATCGCCCAGATGGGCGGGCTGACGGAGGCGCAGCTTACGGCATCGATCGAGGCGATCGTCAGGCGCGACGCACAACTCGCCGAACGCACGATTCGCGAGGACCAGCGCATCGACGCGCTGGAAGCCGAAATCGAGTCGCAGGCGATTCGCCTGATTGCGCTGCGCCAGCCCATGGCCGCCGACCTGCGCGAGGCGATTGCCGCGATCAAGATTTCGATCGATCTCGAACGCATCGGCGATCTCGCCAAGAACATCGCCAAGCGCGCGCTGGTGCTGCAGAACGATTTCGAAGGCGCCAACAAGCTGATCCAGGGCATCGCCCGGATGGGCCGTCTCGCCCAGCGGCAGTTGAAGCAGGTGCTCGACGCCTATTCCAACCGCGAGGCCGCCGCCGCCATGGAAGTCTGGCGCGAGGACGAGGAAATCGACGCGATGTACAACTCGGTCTTCCGCGAACTGCTGACCTACATGATGGAAGACCCCCGCACCATTGGCGTTTCGACCCATCTGCTGTTCATCGCCAAGAATGTCGAGCGCATCGGCGACCACGCCACCAACATTGCCGAAACAGTCGGTTATCTCGTCACCGGCGAGTGGGTGCATGACGAACGACCCAAGGGCGACACGACGAGCACGACCGCCGTCGGCGCCGGGAACTGAGCAAAACAGGAGGAATCATGTCCATGGTGCTTGCCCATAGCGGCGAAGAGGATCAGGATTCCGTCGGAAACGAACGGAACCAGTTCGAGAGGCGCATGAAACCGACCGTAATGATCGTCGAGGACGAGGAGGCGCTGCTGACGCTCCTCCAGTACAATCTCGACAAGGAAGGCTACAAGGTCGTGACCGTCGCCGATGGCGAGGAGGCGGTGCTGATGATCAAGGAGACGCCGCCCGATCTGGTGCTGCTGGACTGGATGCTGCCGAGCATGTCGGGCATCGAGGTCTGCCGGCAACTGCGCGCCCGCAACGAGACGCGCAACCTGCCGATCATCATGATCACGGCGCGCGGCGAGGAGGGCGACCGTATCCGCGGCCTCGACACCGGCGCCGACGATTATCTGACCAAGCCCTTCTCGATGACGGAGCTGCTGGCGCGCGTCCGCGCCGTGATGCGCCGCATCCGCCCCGCGCTCTCGGAAGACCTTGTGACTTTCGGCGACATCGTCGTCGACCGCGCCGCGCACCGCGTGCGCCGCGGCGAGCGGGAGGTACGGCTCGGCCCCACCGAGTACCGCCTGCTCGACCATCTGATCCAGCATCCCGGCCGCGTCTTCAGCCGCGAGCAATTGCTGGATGCGGTCTGGGGCTCGGATGTCTATGTCGAGGCGCGCACGGTGGACGTGCATGTCGGCCGCCTGCGCCGGGCGCTCAACGACAAGGGCGAGAAGGACCCGATCCGCACCGTGCGCTCGGCCGGCTATTCGCTGGACGATCAGTTCCTGTCCTGACGGCCTGGCGCATCGCGGCAAAGAAAAACCGGCACACGCGATCCTCGCGGTGCCGGTTTCCCTTTCCCCTCAAGACGCCCCGAAAGGCGGCCGCCTAGCTGACCAGGCGGTGATCCTTGGTGCGTGGCCGTTCGCGATTGCGCCGCGCCTGCGCCGGCTGATAGGCCATCCGCGCATGTTCGGTGCAATAAGGCGAGCCATTGTCGGCGCCGCGCCCGCAGAAATGAAATCCCGGCCGCCCCGGATCGCCGATCGGCCATTTGCAGGTGTGCTCGGTCAGCGTCAGCACCGTGGCGCGCTGGCTCGGCTCGAGCATCCGCTCCTCATGGGCGGCGGGTTCGCTTGCCTCCGCCGTCTCGCGCACGGCACGGTCTTCCGGGCGCGCCTCGCCGGTCAGCGGGTCGGGCCGGCCGCGAACCAGCGTCCGCGGGCCGGGCGCCCGGGTCCGCGCCGGGCGGCTCGGCGTCGCGCGGCCGGACAGGCCGAGGCGATGCACCTTGCCGATCACGGCATTGCGGGTGACGCCGCCAAGCTGCTTGGCGACCTGGCTGGCGCTCAGGCCGTCGGCCCAGAGCTTCTTCAGCAGTTCCACGCGTTCGTCGGTCCACATGATGTTTTCCCCTTGGGCCCCCTCGCTGGCCCTGTTGAACGCCTGTGACCCGTCTCCGTCCCCACTAGATTTCGTAGGCGTTAAGGCGAAACATACAATATGAAGGGCAATTCCCGCAACCGGTGGCGTGTCGGCGCGGGGCCTTATCCACAGAAAAGAACCGCCGGCGCCCATTGCCTGGGGGCGCCCCGTCGCTTAAGTCTCGCCGGTGCACAAGCCCGCCACAGGAGCGCCCCCATGACCCATACACCCTGGCCCGCGGAAGGCGCCCGCCGCTTCGGCGCCGTCAACTGGCTTGGCATGTGGACGCTCTATCTGAAGGAGGTCCGCCGCTTCTGGAAGGTGATGACGCAGACGGTCGCCGCGCCGGTCATCACGACGCTGCTCTATCTGGCGATCTTCGCGCTCGCCATCGGCAAGTTCCGACCCGACGTGCATGGCGTGCCTTTCGTCGAATTCCTGGCGCCCGGCCTCATCATGATGACGATGATCCAGAACGCCTTCGCCAACACCTCGTCCTCGCTGCTGATCTCGAAAATCCAGGGCAACATCGTCGATGTGCTGATGCCGCCGCTGTCGCCGATGGAACTGAATATCGGCATCGCGCTGGCCGGCGTCACCCGCGGCCTTGTCTGCGGGACGGTCACGGCGCTTGCGATGTTGCCCTTCGTAAATCTGGGACTGGCGCATCTGTGGGCGCTGCTTTTCTTTGCCGCCGGCGCCTCGCTGATGCTGTCGCTGTTCGGTATTCTGGGCGGCATCTGGTCGGAGAAATTCGACCATCTGCAGGCGGTGACCAACTTCGTCATCCTGCCGCTGACTTTTCTGTCCGGCACCTTCTATTCGGTGACGCAGCTTCCCGACTTCGCGCACAAGATCACCTTGTGGAACCCGGTCTTCTATCTGATCGACGGCTTCCGCTACGGCGTCACCGGCCATGCCGACGGCGCCATCGAGATCGGCGTCGCGCTGGTCATCGGTGTCAACCTCGTGCTCTGGGTCGCCTGCCACATGCTCTTCCGCACCGGCTACCGCCTGAAGGCCTGAGCGGAGCCCTGCAAAGCGCCGGAATCCGCCAAAAAACCCCGATTGACAGCCCCCGGCCCCTCCGCAATACTCCGCTGCTTCCCGGACTGCCGCCCTTTTCAGGCGGCTTTTTCTATTGGGCGAAAGCCCGGCCGGAGGGGCACCAAGGTGATCGAGATGATCCTGAACGGGAAACGACGACGCTGACAGCGAGGACGCCGCGACCATGAGGGCCGCGGCCGCAGGAAACTGCCGTCTCGCATGGAAGGTCCGGAGCCCGTTCGTCGCGCATTGACCGCGATGTCCACTCCCTCTTTCCGCGATGACGGTTTTGACGGAAAAGCTGTGAGAAGGACAAGATTCCCGTGATTACTCCCGTTCTGCCGACTTATGCGCGGGCCGACCTCGAATTCGAACGGGGCGAAGGCCCCTGGCTGATAACGGTCGATGGCGCGCGCTATCTCGATTTCGGCGCCGGCATCGCCGTCAACGCTTTCGGCCATGCCCATCCCCATCTCGTCGCCGCCCTTGCCGAGCAGGCCGCGAAAGTCTGGCATACCTCGAACATCTACCGCATTCCCGGTCAGGAGCGCCTGGCGCAGCGTCTCGTCGAGGCAACGTTCGCCGACACGGTCTTCTTCACCAATTCCGGCGCCGAGGCGCTCGAATGCGCGATCAAGATGGCGCGCAAATATCATGCGGTGGCGGGCGCGCCGGAGCGCTACGAACTGATCACGATGGAAGGCGCCTTTCACGGGCGGACGCTGGCGACGATTGCCGCCGGCGGTCAGCAGAAATATCTCGAAGGCTTCGGCCCGGCGACACCGGGCTTCCCGCAAGTGCCCTTCGGCGACCTGAAGGCATTGAAGGCGGCAATCGGTCCGGCGACGGCCGGTGTGCTGATCGAGCCGATCCAGGGCGAGGGCGGCATCCGTGTCATCCCGACGGAGGATCTGCGCCGCATCCGCGATATCTGCGACGAGGCCGGCATTCTGCTGGTGCTTGACGAAGTGCAGA
This sequence comes from Parvibaculum sp., assembly GCF_019635935.1. NCBI lineage: Bacteria > Pseudomonadati > Pseudomonadota > Alphaproteobacteria > Hyphomicrobiales > Parvibaculaceae > Parvibaculum > Parvibaculum sp. Next base: position 2,498,034 of record NZ_JAHBYN010000001.1, read on the forward strand.
CCGGCATGGGCCGCACCGGCAAACTCTTCGCGCATGAACTTGCCGGCGTGACGCCCGACATCATGGCGATCGCAAAGGCGCTCGGCGGCGGCTTTCCGGTCGGCGCCTGCCTTGCGACCGAAACGGCGGCGCGCGGCATGACGGCGGGCACGCATGGCTCGACCTTCGGCGGCAATCCGCTGGCGATGGCGGTCGCCAATGCGGTGCTCGATCTTGCGCTCGACCGGAACTTCCTGCCGCATGTGGCTTCTCTCGGTCTGAAGTTCAAACAGAAGCTGGCGATGCTGGCCGACCAGCATCCGCGCATTATCGAAAGCGTGCGCGGCGAAGGGCTGATGCTCGGACTGAAATGCCGGGTGACCAACACCGATCTGGTGCAGGCGCTGCGCGCCGAACACATGCTGACCGTCGGCGCCGGCGACAATGTGGTGCGGCTGCTGCCGCCGCTGATAATCGAGGAAAGCCATCTCGACGAAGCGATGGAAAAGCTCTCCCGCGCCTGCGCGGCGCTTGAGACGTCGCTCGATGCGGAGACGAAAAAGACGGGAGCGGCACAATGAGCCCGCGGCATTTTCTCGATCTCCATGAAGTTTCGCCCAATGCCTTGCGTGCAATCCTCGACGATTCGCGCGCCCGCAAGCTTGCGCGGAATGGGAAAGGCCATGCCGAGCCCGACGCCGACAAGCCGCTGAAAGGCAAGCTGCTGGCGATGATTTTCGAAAAGCCCTCGACCCGCACCCGCGTCTCCTTCGACGTGGCGATGCGCCAGCTCGGCGGCGAGACGCTGCTGCTGAACGGCGGCGACATGCAGCTCGGCCGCGGCGAAACCGTGGCCGACACGGCGCGCGTTCTCTCGCGCTATGTCGACGCCATCATGATCCGCACCGCCGATCACGATAACCTGATGGAGCTGGCCGAACACGCCACCGTGCCCGTCGTCAACGGACTGACCAACCTTTCGCATCCCTGCCAGTTGATGGCCGATGTGATGACGTTCGAGGAACACAAGGGTCCGATTTCCGGGCGCCGCATCGCCTGGGTGGGCGACGGCAACAACATGGCGACGTCCTGGATTCACGCGGCCGGCCAGCTCGATTTCGAACTGCGCATCGCCTGTCCGCCGGAACTTGCACCGTCGCCCGAGGCGCTCGCCTGGGCGAAGAAGCGCGGCGCGAAGGTGCATGTCACCGCCGATCCGCGCGAAGCGGTCGCCGGCGTCGACTGCATCAACACCGACACATGGGTGTCGATGAGCGACGACGCCGAAACGGCGGCGCGCCGGCACAATCTTCTGGCGCCCTACCGCGTCGATGCAAGGCTGATGGCGGCGGCGGGCGAAGGCGCGATCTTCATGCATTGCCTGCCCGCGCATCGCGACGAGGAGATGACCGCCGAGGTAATCGACGGGCCCGCCTCGGTCGTCTTCGACGAAGCCGAAAACCGGCTGCATGCACAAAAGGGTGTGCTGGCGTGGTGTTTTCAATGAGCGATGCCGCCACCGGCATCGACGATCTCGTCCAGCCGTTCCAGATCGAGGATCTCGGCATTCGCGGCCGCGTCGTCCGGCTGGGCCCGCTGGTCGACCGCGTGCTGTCGGCACATGCCTATGCCGAGCCCGTGTCGCGGCTCCTCGGCGAGGCGCTGGCGCTGGCCGCGATGATCGGCTCGGCGCTGAAGTTCGAGGGCCGGTTCATCCTGCAGACCAAGGGCGACGGTCCGGTCGGCATGGTGGTTGCCGACTATGAGACGCCGGGCAAGCTGCGCGGCTATGCACAGGTCGACGAGGTGCGCCTCGCCGAAGCGCTGGCGGCGGGCCGCGCCGCGCCGGCGGACCTGTTGGGTGAGGGTTTTCTGGCTCTGACCATCGACCAGGGCGCCGACATGGAGCGCTATCAGGGCATCGTCGCGCTCGACGCGCGGGGCCTCAGTCATTCGGCGCATGAATATTTTGCGAGTTCGGAGCAGGTGGCGACGCGCATCAGGCTCGCCGCCGGCCCGTTCTATCACCGTGAGGCGACGGGCCCGGAAAAGAACTGGCGCGCCGGCGCCATCATGATCCAGCACATCGCACGCGATGGCGGGCTGACCGGCTTCCGCGAGGGCGAGGATCAAAGCCCCTACACCGAAGAAGAGGAAAACTGGAACCGCGCGGCGATCCTGCTCGACACGGTGGAGGATCACGAGCTTCTCGACCCGGAGCTGGCGCCGACGCGCCTGCTGTTCCGGCTCTTCCACGAGGACGGCGTGCGCGCCTTCGAGCCCTCCGAGGTCGAATTTTCCTGCCATTGCTCGCGCGGCCGCATGGAAACCGTCCTGCGGTCCTTCGGCAGCCATGAAATAGACGAAATGGTGCAGGAAGGTGTGGTCACGGCCACCTGTGAATTCTGCAGCGCGGTCTATGTCTTCACGCCTGAGGAATTGAAGGAATGACTGTTTTTGCCGCCCGCCGCTTCGGTGTTCTTCTTGTGCTGCTTCTCGCCGCTTGCTCGACCCCGCCCGCATCTTCGCCCGGCGACGTTGCGCTGGTCGCGCGCGCGCCGCTGCAGCTCGACGTCGCGTCGATTGTGCTCGATGAGCAATACAGTTCACCGGCGCGTGCCCCGAGTGTGGAGCATCTGCATCGTTTCTCGCCGGCCGGCATCGCCAGCGCCTGGTCGCGCGCGCGCCTTGTCGCCGCCGGATCGGCCGGCACCGCGACGCTCTCGATCCTCGACGGGCGCGTCATATCGGAAGAACTCGAAAAGAAGGGCGGGCTGACCGGCCTTTTCGGCGACCAGCAGGACACGAAACTGACGGCGCGGCTGAAGACCCGCCTGACGGTGGAGCGTCCCGGCCGGTCGGGCGAGCACGGAAGCTGGAGCGCCGAAGTCGAGGTCAATGCCAGCCGCACCATCCTCGAAAGCGCCAGCCTCAACGACCGCGACGCGGCCTATGCGGCGCTGATGCAGGACCTCGCGACCCGTTTCGACGAGGAAATGACCGCCGAGATCAAGCGTTCGATGGGGCCGGTGCTGCGATAGCCCGCATTAAGGTTTCGCCAATCTTTTGCGGCCACGATCTGCGTTCGCCTGACGCGCCTCGCGACAGGGAGTGAAGGCAGCGATGGTCTTTCAAGCGGCATATCTCAGTGCGGCGCATTCCCACCTCTCCGATACGGACGTGCGGGACATTCTGCTGGCGTCGAAACGCAACAACGCGCCGGCCGGAATTTCCGGCATGCTGCTTTTGATCGACCAGGTTTTCTTTCAGGTGCTGGAGGGCGACAAGGCGGCCGTCGAGGCGACGCTCGCCCGCATCGCGCGCGATCCGCGTCACAGCGGCATCATTCATGTGCTGGCGGCCGAACGGCCGGAACCTCATTTCCCGGACTGGTCGATGGGGTTTGAAAAATTCGTCTATCGCGAAGCCGGCGTTCCGACGCCGGATGCCGCGCCCTTCGACATCGCAGACATTACCCGCAATCCGTCCGTGTCGGCGCTGGCCGGCAAGGCGCCGGAGTTGATTTCCTTCATGCGCGCTCTCTATCGCGGCCGCGACATGCGCGGCGCGCCGGTGCTAGATCGGACGGCCTGAGACGTAATCGGCCAGCCGGCGCATGAAACGCTCGCATTCGGCGATCTGCGAAAGCTCCACGAATTCGTCCGGCTTGTGCGCCTGCGCGATGTCGCCCGGCCCGCAAACGACCGTCGGAATATCGGCAAGCTGGAACAGTCCGGCCTCGGTGCCGTAGGAAACGGCTTCCGCGGCATTGCATTGCGCGAGTTTCAGCACCAGCGTTTCGCCCGCGGACCCCTCTTCGGGCGCAAGGCCCGGCGCCTGGGCGCGAACTTTCGTTTCGATCCGGGCGCCCGGGTGTACATCGCGCATCCGCGGCAGCACGTTTTCGTCTACATGCGCGTTGAAGCGGTTGATGATCTCGTCGGGATCGAGGTCGGGGAGGGCGCGATACTCCCAGAGGAATGAACAGGTCTTCGGAATGATGTTGAGCGCCGTGCCGCCGCGGATCGGACCGACATTGACGGTCGTGTAGGGCGGCCGGAAGCGGCCCGACGCATCGCCGCGCCGGCGCATTTCCTCGGCCATCTGCGAAAGAAATCCGATCAGCTCGGCCGCGTACATCACCGCGTTGACGCCCTTGTCGGTGGCGCTCGAATGGCTTTCGAGGCCGGTGACCGTTGTCGACCAGGACTGGATCGACTTGTGTGCGTTGACGACCTTCATCGAGGAAGGCTCGCCGACAATGACGACCTGCGGACGCGGCATGGTGCGGATAATGCCGTCGATCATCGGACGGACGCCGAGACAACCGACCTCTTCGTCATAGGAAAGCGCGAGGTGAACCGGAATTTGCGGACCGTCTTTCAGGAATTCCGGCACGAAGGCGAGCGCCACCGCGATGAAGCTCTTCATGTCGCTGGTGCCGCGCCCGAAAAGCCTGCCCTCGCGCTGGACGACGGTGAACGGATCGCTCGACCAGTCCTGTCCCTCGACCGGCACGACATCGGTGTGACCGGAGAGCACGACGCCGCCGGCCGCATCCGCCGGTCCGAGCGTCGCGAAAAGATTGGCTTTCGTACCGTCCTCATTGGTCACGCGCTGCGCGGCGACGCCGTGGCTCGCAAGATAGTTCTCGACGAATTCGACCAGCGCCAGATTGGACAGATGGCTCGTCGTGTCGAACGAGACGAGCGTCTCGATCATCTCGCGGGGGCTGAGGCGCATGGGTGCGGGCATGGATGCGGGGCCTGGGCTCAAGGGCGGGCCGGTATCCTAGCGCGGGCGGAAGCGGGAAGCGAGGCGTCCCTAGTGAAGCAGGCGGGGGCTGTGCGGGCTGTCGAGCGAGAAGGCGGGAATGTCGACTTCGAATTTCTCGCCGTCCTCGTTTTCCATTTCGTAATTGCCGAACATGATGCCCGACGGCGCGCCGAGCGGCGTGCCGCTCGTATATTCGAATTTCTCGCCGGGCTTCAGCAGCGGCTGCTCGCCGACGACGCCGGGACCGCGCACCTCATGCACATGACCGCTGGCGTCGGTGATCTTCCAGTAGCGCGCGCGCAGGCGCACCGTTTCGCGGCCCTTGTTCTCGATCGTCACATGATAGGCCCAGACATAATATCCCTGCTCGGGCTCGGACTGATCCTCGAGATAGGTCGGCTCGACCAGAATATTAATGGAGCGGGTCATGGCGCTGTACATCGGGCGGTCCTTGCACGAGGGCGTCTGTCGGCCTGCGGCTCAAGGCATCCTGCCTCAATTCTTTCCACAGGCTTACCAGACTACCGGTCACCCTATAAATTCCTCTTAACGGCGGCGTTTTTATGACGGTTTGGCGGCATTTTCCGGTGCGTCCGGTTGCCGCACCGGCTCACGCCAGCGCCCGCTCGATGTCCTCGATCAGATCGCCCGCATCCTCAAGCCCCACCGACAGCCGCAACAGCCCCTCGCCGATGCCGAGCTCGGCCCGCGCCTCGGGCGTCAGGCGCTGATGCGTGGTCGTGGCGGGGTGGGTGATCAGGCTCTTGGCGTCGCCCAGATTGTTGGAAATCTTGATCACCTGCAACGCATTGGCAAAGCGGAACGCGCCTTCCTTGCCGCCCGCGACCTCGAAAGCGACGATGTTGCCGCCGGCGTCCATCTGGCTCATCGCCAGATTGTGCTGCGGGTGGCTCGCCAGCCCCGGATAGAAGACGCGGCCGATCCCCTTGTGGGTTTCGAGGAAACGCGCCACGGCGTCCGCGCCCCGCGCATGCTCGCGCACGCGCAAATCGAGCGTCTCGAGGCTTTTCAGCATCACCCAGGCATTGAACGGGCTGAGGCTCGGTCCGGTCTGGCGCAGGAAGTTGGCGAGGTGATCGGCGATGAAGGCCTGATCGGCGAGCACGATGCCGCCGAGGCAGCGCCCCTGGCCGTCGATATGCTTGGTCGCCGAATAGACGACGACATCGGCGCCGAGCTCCATTGGGCGTTGCAGCGTCGGCGTCGCGAACACATTGTCGACGACAAGCTTGGCGCCCGCCTGATGGGCGATTTCGGCCACCGCCTTGATGTCGATGATTTCGAGCGTCGGGTTCGACGGCGTTTCGAGAAAGAACATCCGCGTGTTGGGACGCACGGCCTTTTTCCAGGCGTCGATGTCGCGCCCGTCGACCAGCGTCGAGGTGACGCCGAAGCGCGGCAGCAATTCCTCGACGATGTAGCGGCAGGAGCCGAACAGCGCCCGCGACGACAGCACATGATCGCCGGCCTTGAGATAGCAGAGCATGGCGGCGGTGACGGCGGCCATGCCGGTCGCCGTGGCGCGCGCGTCGCCCGCGCCTTCGAGCGCGATCATCCGCTCCTCGAACATCCGCACGGTGGGATTGGAGAAGCGGCTGTAGATGAAGCCCGGTTCCTCGTTCTTGAAGCGCCGCTCGGCCGCCTCCATCGTCTCGTAGACATAGCCCGAGGTCAGGAACATCGCCTCGCTTGTCTCGCCGAATGGCGTGCGGACGGTGCCGCCATGCACGGCTTCGGTGCGGGCCTTCAGCTTGCGGCCGTCGCGTGTCGTCTTGCTCATCCGGGTTGCCCCCAATAAAAAACCCCGACCTGAAAGATCGGGGGCAAGGGGCGCCCGACCTCTTTAGCGGATTGTTTAACGTGGCCGCAAGCCGGTCGGCTCAAATCACCACGGTATCGGCAGGCATTTAAGGGATGCGGGGCCCCCGCGTCAAGCCGGGGCTTCCCGGCGGCGGACGGGCGACCTATAACGGACGCCCGGAACCGCCCCAATATGCAAGGGACCATGACCAAACCGGCCGACGATCTTTTCCCGCATCGCGACGACGAGCCGCGCCGCCTCGGCGCCGGGCAGATGCACGCGACCGGCATCCTGCCCGCACACGGCATCGAGGCGCTGATCCGCGAAAAGGAAATCTGGGGCGCGGCTGAAATCGAACCGTCGCAGATCCAGCCTGCGAGCCTCGACCTGCGGCTCGGGCAGGTCGCCTATCGGCTGCGCGCGAGCTTTCTGCCGGGTCCCGACCGGGGCGTGATGGAGCGCGTCGAGGAGCTGATGCTCCACAAGATCGACCTGCGCGAAGGCGCGGTGCTCGAAACGGGTTGCGTCTATCTGGTGCCGCTGGTCGAGGCGCTGGCCTTGTCGGAACGCACATCCGCATCCGCCAATCCGAAAAGTTCGACCGGCCGCCTCGACGTCTTCACGCGGTTGATCGCCGATTTCGCGACCGAGTTCGACCGCCTGACGGCGGGCTACAAGGGTCATCTCTATCTCGAGATCAGCCCGCGCACCTTCCCGATTCTGGTGCGCCCCGGCTCGCGGCTGGCGCAGATCCGGTTCCGCCGCGGCACGCATTCATGCACCGATGCCGAGATGAAGCGCCTGCATGACGAGCTGAAGCTGGTCGACGGCGAGGCGGATATCGACGGCGGCATCGCGCTGACCGTCGATCTCGCGCCGGCGCGCGAGGGCGACATTGTCGGGTACCGGGCCCGGCGTCACTCGGGCGTCGTCGACATCGACAGCATCGGCGCCTATGACGTGCTCGATTTCTGGGACCCGTTGACCGCGCGCCCCGGCCGCAACAATCTTATTCTGGACCCGGACGAATTCTACATTTTGGCTTCGCGCGAAGCGCTGCATATCCCCGCGACGCATGCCGCCGAGATGGTGCCCTACGATCCGCTGGTCGGCGAGTTTCGCGTGCATTATGCGGGTTTCTTCGATCCGGGCTTCGGCGCTCGCGAGGCGGGCGGGGCCGGGAGCCGCATCGTCCTCGAAGTGCGCTCGCACGAGGTGCCCTTCATCCTCGAACACGGCCAGATCGTCGGCCGCTTCGTGCTCGAACGCCTGACCGACCGCCCGGCGCGGCTCTACGGCGCCGGCCTCGGCTCGAGCTACCAGCGCCAGGGGCTGAAGCTTTCAAAACATTTCAAGGCGCCCTGAGCGCCGAAGCGAGTTTCGATGAGTCTTGCCAGCTGTCGTAATTTCAAGGACTTCCGCGCGCTTGCCCGCCGCCGTTTGCCGTCCCCCATCTTTCATTACATCGACGGCGCGGCCGACGACGAGGTGACCTACCGGCGCAATACCGAAGCCTACGAGACCTGCGATCTCGTCCCTAGTGTGCTCGCCGGCGTCGAGACGGTCGATATGTCGACCACCATCTTCGGCAAGAAGCTCGCAATGCCGCTCTATTGCGCGCCGACCGCGCTGCAGCGGCTGTTCCACCCGGACGGCGAACGCGCCGTGGCGCGCGCGGCGCAGAAATACGGCACCATGTTCGGCGTCTCCTCGCTCGGCACGGTGAGTGTGGAAGAAATCGGCGCGATGATCGACACGCCGAAAATGTTCCAGTTCTATTTTCATAAAGACCGCGGTCTGAACGACAGCATGATCGAGCGCGCAAAGGCCGCGCAATTCGACGTGATGGCGCTCACCGTCGACACGATCACCGGCGGCAACCGCGAGCGGGACCTTCACACGGGCTTCACGTCGCCGCCGAGGCTCACCTTCAAGAGCCTGTTCAGCTTCGCCGCGCGGCCGCGCTGGGCGGTCAATTATCTGATCCATCCGAAAATGGAACTGCCGCACCTTCAGGAGCATGTGCAGGAGGGCACCAATCTCGCCACTTCGATCGGCAGTTATTTCTCCACCATGCTGGACCAGTCGATGAGCTGGAAGGACGCCGAAGCGATCCGCGCCAAATGGGGCGGGCATTTCGCGCTGAAAGGCGTGATGAGCGTTGCCGATGCCAGGCGCGCGGTGGATATCGGCTGCACCGGCATCATGGTGTCGAACCATGGCGGGCGCCAGCTCGACGGCTCGCGCAGCCCGTTCGACCAGCTGGCCGAGATTGTCGATGCGGTGGGCGACAAGATCGATGTGATCTGCGAGGGCGGCATTCAGCGCGGCTCCCATGTGCTCAAAGCGCTCTCGCTCGGCGCCAAGGCGTGCTCGGGCGGCCGGCTCTATCTCTATGCGCTGGCGGCGGCCGGCCAGCCCGGCGTCGAGCGCGCGCTCGGCCTGATGCGCGATGAAATCGAGCGCGACATGAAGTTGATGGGTGCCCGCAGCGTCGGCGATCTCAACCGCGGCAATCTGCGTTTTCGCTAGCCCCCGGACCTAGCCGGCCGAACAGCTCGCGCCGCCCAGCACGCAGAACTTCGCGCAATGCGGGTGGTTGAGCTTCACCGGCCGCAAACTTTCGGCGAGCGTTTCGCCCATCTCGAATTGCGGGTCGTCGGGCAGCAGCGTGCAGGCGACGAAGACCGGCCGCGCCGCGCCCTTGCGCTTCACCACAATGCGGCTCGTCGCGCACATCATGTCGGCCGGGTTCACATGCAATATGTCCCAGCAGGCGGTGGTGATTTCGGGCACGTCGGCGCGCTCGTCCATCTCGGGGAAGATGACGAGTGCCGAGCGGTCTTCCGTGTCGAGGCGAATTCCCTCGCGCGTGAAGAGCGCCGCATAGCCCGCGCGGGCATCCGCTTCCGCTTCGTCCGGCACCGCGCGCCCGGCGACCGCGATTGAAAATCCTTCATTGGCGATCCAGCGAAGACCATCCATCGTCTTTGCGAAAGCTCCCGATCCGCGCTCGGCGTCGTGCAGCGCCGCCGTGTGATGGTCGAGGCTGACCCGCAGCGTCAATCGCGCGCCGTGATGCGCCTTGAGGTCGAGCAATCCACGTCTGATCCCGGGCCGCATCATCGGCTGCATGGCGTTGGTGAGGATCAGCACCCGGTGGCCGCGTTCGAGCGCGTCCGCCGCCATCGCCAGCATGTCGGGGTTCATGAAGGGCTCGCCGCCCGTGAACCCGATCTCGATGGGTTCGTGCCCGGCCATATCGAAGACATGCGCCGCCTCCGCCGCCGTGATGTAGACCAGCCGGTCGTCGGTCGGGCTCGACCTTATGTAGCAATTGGCGCATTCGATATTGCAGAGCGTGCCGGTGTTGATCCACAGCGTCTTCAACGTGCGAAATTGCACCTGCGCGCGGGTCTCGCCCTTCGCGGTGATGTCGGGATGGCTGAATTTGATCGGTGTGGCGTCGGTCATGGCGGGAGCCTAGCACGAGGGCGCGCCTCACTTCCGCTCACGATCCCGCGATTTTCGGGAACTTTCCGGGCCTTTTCGCAAGCATGCGCCCATGCTAGAACCGCCCTCGCGCGGGTGTAGCTCAATGGTAGAGCAGAAGCTTCCCAAGCTTACGACGAGGGTTCGATTCCCTTCACCCGCTCCAGTCCAATCGCACCCGAACCCTCGGTTTCTTGTTCTGCGCCGCCTGGCGGCGCGGGAGTTCGATTCCCTTCGCCCGCACCAGTCCAATTGCTTGCCACCCGCCAATGGCCCATTTGGGTCATGCGCCGGCCCGGGCGCCGCGCCACCCTGAAAGTCTCGAACGCGGACTTCCAGGATGGAAAACATGCCGATCGCTCGACATCTCGCTGCCGGCGCGCTGGGCCTTCTGCTCGGACTGGTGTTTTTTGTGGCGATCACGACCGCATCGGTTCTGGTCTAGCGCGGGATCGTGGACGGTGGCATGCCCGCCGGCATTTTCGTTGCCGTCACACCGTCGGGCAGGCGGAACAGCGCCGCGTCCTGCGCCCCACGCTGAAGTTCGCTCAGCGTCATCGCGAATTTCCCGGCGGGGCTTGCGCCCTCGGCCTTCACAGGAATGCCGTCGCGCGTCAGCCAGACGAAAACGGTCGCTGCATCTTCCGCGCGGTCGATGCGGTATTTGGTTGTCTGCTCGCCTTCCACGGCTTCCTCGCCGAGCTTTTCGGCCTCGATGCCCTCATCGTATATCTCGCCGATCCCGTAGTCGGCGACATCATCCATGTTCATTTCCATCGCCATGTTCATGTCCGGCATATACATCAGCATCTTTTTTTCGTCCGGAAGCAGGATCGTTACCTGCCGCACACCTTGCATCGTCGTTTCCCAGCGTTCGGTGCCGCGGTCGTAATAGACCTTGCTGTTCATCGTCATGCCCTGCGCCTCGACCGTGCGCACGGCGCTATATGCCGTGTCCGGCGGCGTGAGCGTTGCGGCGGATGCGGGCTGGATCGAAACCACGGCGACGAAGAGTGCGGTGAACAGGATCAAACGCACGGCAAGTCCTCTCTGATTTCCGGTTCGCAAATGAGCGCCGTCGAGGCTAGCTCGTTTTGGTGCCTGGCGAAATGCCAGCGATTCCGGGGGAGTTTGCGGGTTGGCCCGGCGGGCGAGCTGTGCAATGCTTGCCTCGAAATCACATAACCAGCCGATGCACCGCAGCGCGCCCCTTCGCTGCTCCACATACCATTTGCGCATTTCAAGATTGCCCGGGAGGACGCTGGCCATGGCAGGCAGGGAACAAAGTCGGGAAAAGCCTCCGATTTTTCAGGCGAATGTCCCGGTATTTCTCGGTTCCGCCGCGCTGATCTTCGCCGCGATCGCCTTCGCCGCCTCCGCGCCATCCTATGCGGCCACGGTCTTTGCCGACGTTCAGTCTTTCATCGTCCGGGAATTCGGCTGGTTCTATGTCGCGGCCGTCGCCACATTCCTGATATTTGCTGTCGGCGTCGCATTGAGTTCGATGGGCCACATCAGGCTCGGGCCCGACGACTCCGAACCCGATTTTTCGACCCGCTCGTGGTTTGCGATGCTTTTCAGTGCCGGCATGGGCATCGGCATCATGTTCTACGGCGTGGCCGAACCCGTGCTGCATTTCGCGTCGCCGCCCGTCGGCGAGGGCGGCACGGTCGAGGCGGCGCGAAACGCCATGCAGCTCTCGTTCTTTCACTGGGGACTGCACGCCTGGGCGATCTATGCGGTGATGGGGCTGGCGCTTGCCTATTTTTCGTTTCGACAGGGATTGCCCTTGTCGCCACGCTCGGCGCTCTATCCGTTGATCGGCGAGCGCATCCATGGCTGGCCTGGCCATCTGGTCGACATCTTCGCCGTGCTCGGCACGATGTTCGGCGTCGCCACCTCGCTCGGTCTCGGCGTGATGCAGGTGAATGCCGGCCTCAACTATCTGCTCGGCATCCCGATCGGCATCGGCGTCCAGGTGGCGCTGGTCGCCGGCATTGCATTGCTCGCCACGATTTCGGTCGCCTCCGGACTCAACCGGGGCATCCGGCGGCTTTCGGAACTCAATCTGACGCTGGCGGTGCTGCTGGTCGTCTTCGTCTTCGCCGCCGGCCCAACCGTTTTCCTGTTGCAGGCCGCGATGCAGAATACCGGCGCCTATCTCAGCGACATTGTCGGCCGCACCTTCACGCTTTATGCCTATCGGCCCAATGACTGGATCGGCGGCTGGACGCTTTTCTATTGGGGCTGGTGGATTTCCTGGTCGCCCTTTGTCGGCATGTTCATCGCCCGCATATCGCGCGGGCGCACGATCCGCGAATTCGTGGTCGGCGTTCTGCTGGTTCCGTCGGGCTTTACCTTTCTGTGGTTCACCGCCTTCGGCAACACGGCGCTCTCGATGGAACTGTCGGGCGCGGCGTCGATGGTTGCGGCGGTCGAGGCCGATGTCGCGGTGGCGCTCTTTCAGTTCCTCGAGCATTTGCCGCTCGCCACCGTCACCATGACCATGGCCACGGTCCTGATCGTCACCTTCTTTGTCACATCCTCGGATAGCGGCAGCCTCGTCATCGACATCATCACGGCGGGCGGCAATGTCGAGCCGCGCGTCTGGCAGCGCGTTTTCTGGGCGCTGACGCAAGGACTGGTTGCGGCAATTCTTTTGCTGGCGGGCGGTCTCGCCGCGCTGCAAACGGGTGCCATCGCCGGCGGCTTTCCGCTCGCGGCGATCATGCTGCTGATCTGCTACGGACTGTTCACGGCGCTCCGGCAGGAGACGGCACGGCAAAGAGCCCTGCAGGACACGATGCCTGTCGCGCTTGGCGGCGGTCATCCGCCGGTTCCCTGGCGCCAGCGCCTGAGCGCGCTTCTCCTTCAGCCGACGCGCGAGCGGGCCGTCGCCTTCATGCGCGCGACGGTCGCCCCCGCACTGGAAGACGTCGCAACCGAAATACGCGGGCGCGGCATGGAAACCGAGCTCACGGTCGCCGACAGCAAGGTCTCGCTCACCGTCGGTCATGGCGGCGAGGACGAATTTCGCTACGATGTTTCGCTGCGCGGCGTCGTCTTGCCGGCATTTGCCATGTCGATGCTCGAAGGCGAGCGCGAAGGGCCGGAACGGACATGGCGCGCCGAGGTGTCGTTGCGCGACGGCGGGCAAGGCTACGACATTCTGGGCTACACCAAGGATCAGATCATCGCCGACCTTCTGGGCCAGTACGAGCGCCACCTGCATATTCTCCACATGCAGCGCGCGGGGTAATGCGGTTCGCCCCAGCTTCTTGTATAAGTCGGGCATCCGCTGTTCCGCCCGAGGTCCGAATGAGCCTCTCCCTCTATACGCTGATCGAATCGTCCTTCCCCGACGACCGCACGCGCCTTGCCCTTGAGGTGCCGGGCCGCACCCATGGGCCGCGCGACTGGTCCTTCGATCGCCTGTCCGCCTATGCCGCGCGCTATGCAGCGCTCTTTGCGCAGCTTGGCCTGAAGCCCGGCGACCGCATTGCCCTGCAGGTCGAAAAGTCGCCCGAGGCGCTGGTGATCTATCTGGCCTGTTTGCGTGGCGGCTTCGTGTTCCTGCCCATGAACACCGCCTATCGCGTCGAGGAGGTCGACTATCTCGTCGGCGATGCCGAGCCCGCTCTGATCGTTTGCGACCCCGCGGTGGAAACCGCCATCGCCGACATCGCCGCGCGGCGCGGCGTGCCGCATCTGCTGACGCTCGACGCCGACGCGCATGGCAGTTTCATTGACGCGGTCGCGACGGTTGCGGATGCTGTGCGGCCTGCCACCTGCGGCGCGGAGGATCTGGCGGTCATTCTCTATACGTCGGGAACCACCGGAAAGCCGAAAGGCGCCATGCTGACGCATGGCAATCTCGCGGCCAATGGATTGGCGTTGCGCGACGCCTGGCGTTTCACCGACGCCGACGTGCTGCTGCACGCCCTGCCGATTTTCCATGCGCACGGGTTATTCGTCGCCTGCCATTGCGCGCTTCTGTCGGGCGCGAAAATGATCTGGCGGCAGAAATTCGACCGCGCCGACGTGATTGCCCTGTTGCCGCGCGCCACCACTTTCATGGGCGTGCCGACCTTCTATACGCGCCTGCTCGCCGGGGACGACTTCAATGCCTCGCTGGTCGGCCATATGCGTCTGTTCACCTCCGGTTCCGCCCCCTTGCTCGCCGAGACCTTCGAGGCGTTCCGGGCGCGCACCGGTCATGCGATCCTTGAGCGCTACGGCATGACCGAGACCGGCATGAACACATCGAACCCCTATGACGGCGAACGTCGCGCCGGCACGGTTGGCTTTCCGCTGCCGGATGTCGAGCTGCGCGTGACGGACGAGGAAGGCCTGCCGCGCGCCTCCGGCGAGATCGGCGGCCTTGAGGTGCGCGGCCCCAATGTCTTTTCCGGCTATTGGCGGATGCCCGAAAAATCGGCGGCCGAGTTTGCGGAGGGCGGCTGGTTTCGAACCGGCGACATCGCAATGATCGACGCCGACGGCTATGTGCATCTGGTCGGCCGCGCCAAGGACCTCATCATCTCCGGCGGCTTCAACGTCTACCCGAAGGAGATCGAGGAGCTGGTCGACGACATGGCCGAAGTTCTGGAATCGGCCATCGTCGGCGTACCTCATTCCGATTTTGGCGAGGCAAGTGTCGCGGTGGTCGTGCTGCGCGAAGGCGCGGCGCTCGATGAGGCGGCGCTCATTGCGCGGTTGAGGGAAAAGATCGCCAATTACAAGGTGCCGAAGCGGGCCTTCTTCGTCGAAAGCCTGCCGCGCAACACCATGGGCAAGGTTCAGAAAAACCTGCTGCGCGAGGACTACAAGACGGCCTGCGCCTGAACGTCAGCTCTTGCGATCGGCTTCGCGGCGCTTGACCGGCGCCTTGCCGTCGCGGCGGCGGCGGTCGGGCCCGGTGAATTCCGCCGAGCGCACGATTGCGCGGGGCCGGGTCAGAACCGTCTCGATGCGGGTTGTCAGCTGCTGCGCCGAGAAGGGCTTGGAAAGAATTTCGGTTACGCCCGCGTCCCGCGCCGCGATGATCGCGCCGCGCTCGCGCTGCTCGGTCACATAGATGACCGGAATGGTGCTGAGTTCGCTTTCGTCGGCGGTCCGAATGGCGCGCACGACGGAGAGCCCGTCAAGCGGCGGTTCGAGATCGTCCATGATCGCCAGATCGACCTTGCCGCGCATCAGCGCGCCCAGCGCTTCTTCGCCGGAGCGAACGCTTGTTATGTTGCGAACGCCGAGGCCCGACAGGATGCCGCGCAGCAGGTTGGCCATGTACTGCGTGTCTTCGACGATGAGCACGCCCAGCTGTGCGTATCGCTCGGGGCTGATGGTCTTGGTATCCGGCGCCGTGTTGTCCTGTGCCATATTTGTCTCTCGTTCGCTCGCCCGCCGCTGCCCGGCGCCTGTCCCGACTATGGCCGAAACTCTTTATCGATTCGTTAGTGCGGCCCGCCCGAAGAGCTGTTTCCGTGCGGGATTTCGACCGGATTCGGGGAAGTTTGCAGCCGCGCGAGCTGTACCGCCATCATGCGGCTGAGGCCGTGGTCGGTCTTTTCCCAGTGGAAGGGCCTGGTGGCGAGCTGCCAGATCGCCTTGTAGGCCGCGACCGAAATCAGCAGCCAATAGGCCGGCATCATCAGCGTCTGCACGAAGAGCGGCGCCAGGCCGCGGGAGGCGACGGCCGCCATCCCGGCGGCGATGGAAAAGGAATAGCCGGACACCAGGACGGCGGCATTGAAAAAGGCCAGCGCCGTACCGTGCTGAAATCCGCCCGGTCCGCCGGCAAGGATGAGCGCCAGCGCCATGCTGGCGTAGAACATCGGGTGGAGCAGGTTCGACAACGAAAACCCGCCCATCACGATCTGGAAACCGACAAATCCCCGGAAGCCCAAGGCCCGGTAGAGCCGCACGGGGTGGCGCATCCGCACCAGATAGGTCTGCATCCAGCCTTTTACCCAGCGCGAGCGCTGGCGGACCCAGTTGTTGAGGCGGCAATTGGCTTCTTCCTGCGTCGTCGAGCGAATGATCCCGCAGCGATAGCCCATCAGTGCGAAGCGCTGTCCAAGGTCGGCATCTTCCGTCACATTGTTCGGATCCCATGCCCCCACCGCGCGCAATGCATCGATGCGGAAATGCGTCGAAGTGCCGCCAAGCGGAATCGGCAACCCGAGCCGCACCAGCGTCGGCAGCAGCAAGTCGAAGAAAGCGGCATATTCGATGGCGAATTGCCGCGTCAGCCAGTTTTCGTTCCAGTTGTAGTAGTTGAGCTGTGCCTGCACACAAGCCAGCCTTTCGTCGCCCAGCGCAAACGCGGCGACCGCCTTTTTGAGCTGCAGCGGCTCGGGCAGGTCTTCCGCATCGTAAATGACGAGCAGCTCGCCCCGTGCAAAGGGGAGCGCGAAATTGCAGGCCTTCGGCTTGGTCCGCGGCAGGCTCGTTGGCACACGGATGAAATCGAAATGGTCGGGAAGTTTCAGCGCCTTGGCGGCCTCCCATGTCGTGACGTCGCTCGCCTCGAACACGAGCTTGATGTCGAGCTTCGACGCCGGATAATCGAGGTCCTGCAATGCCCGCGCGATGATCGGCAGCACGCGCGCCTCGTCGTATAGCGGCACCATCACCGTATAGACCGGCAGCGCGTCGTCCGGCGGCGCGCCGCGGCTTTGATAGGCGCGTTCCTCCGCGGTCGGTTGCGCCATCATGCCGACGAAAATCGAGGTGTAACGCAATGCGGCGACGGCGAAAAAACACAGACCGAGCACGACGTTGAGCGCCACCAGCGCGGCCGTGGGCGCGGCGACAAAGGCGGCGAGAGCAAGGATTGCAAGTCCGGCCAGAACGATCGCCTGCCGGCGCGTGACGGGGGTTGCAGCCGAGCTTTCCGGCATCTGCCGTGCAAGATCGAAGATTGCCCGCTCGTTCAGCGCGTCGCCGAACTCGTTCATGATCGTGCGGTCGATGTCGCGTGGCGAAGTAACGAAGACCGGTTGCGGCCGTCCTTCGTGCTGCGCGATCGCCGCGCGCGCCGTCGGCGGATCAGCCGCCACATAAATCGTCTCGGCGCCGTGCCGCCGCCAGGGCAGGCACTGTGTGCGCAGGTAGAAGTCGATTTCCTCCGCCCGCCGCAGCGCCCGGTCCCGCGGATCGGCCAGCAGGTTGACGAACGGGATGCCGTGCTGTGCCGCGTAAAGGCGCGCCATGTCGACCAGCCGCGCCGCGCCGGTGCTCACCATCACGCGGCCAAGCGATGTTCCCCAGTGGCGCTGCCGGTCGAGCGCCGTTGCAATGACCTCGGGCAGCGTCAGGCCGGAGGCCACCGCCAATTCGCCGATCAGCGGCTTCGCGCCGCCTGGCGTCCGCTGTCGCACCGGGCGTCGCCGGCGGCCGGCACGCTTGGGCGCGGCCGCAGCTCCCTCGGCGGTTTTCTTTTCTTTCAAGCGGGGGTTCCCCGAAATCGGTTTGCGACGGAACGCACGACAACAGGGTCCTGCACCTCGGAACTGACCTCTAATGCAGCCTATTAAAGATTTTCGTTTACCATAATAGACCAAAAGAACAGGGTACGTTCTTTGCTTAAAGACAGGCGGACGCGGCGCAATTCCGGTGGCGGCACGGGAACGGGCGTCTCGATGTGTCATACTGAGACGGTCGCAGTCGCTGAACTGACGGCAGGGGAACGGTTGGGGCGTTTATGCGGTTTCTGCTCTATCTCAACACGATTGCGATCATCCTGCTGGCGGGCGCGCTGGTGCGGCTTTACGAGGACGCACCCTTGCCGTGGGCCGCGCCGCCGGTCGCGCTGGCGGCCGATCCTGCGCCGTCTGCGCCCGCCCCGTCGCCGCCACTGACGGCCGAACAATATGCGGCCCTGCAATTGCCCTTGCCGCACCCGGCGCGCACGCCGGCCGTCGCGCCCGATGCCGGTCCCGAGAAGCTGCGCCTGTTGACCGAAGGCGATTATCCGCCTTTCAACTTTCGCGGCGCCCAGGGCGATCTGACCGGTTTCGACATCGAAATCGCGAATGCGCTATGCGCACGCCTGCGGGCGGAGTGCAGCTTCGAGCTTCGGCCCTGGATCGAGCTCGTCCCGGCGCTGAAGCGCGGCGAGGGCGATGCCGTGGTCGCTTCGATGCTGATCCCCGTGCCCGGTCGCGAAGCGCCCGCCGCCGTCGACGGCGTCGTTTTTACCGAACGCTACTATTCGACACCGGGCCATTTCGCGGCGCGACGCACCGGCGCGCCCGTCGCGGCGACGCCGGCCGCGCTTGCCGGCAAGCGCATCGCGGTGCAGGCCGGCTCGGTGCATCACGCCTATGTCCGGCATCGGTTCCCGGAAGCCCGGCCGCTCGCGCTGCCGACGCTCGCTGAGGCGCAGGCCGCACTCGCTGGCGGCGACGCCGATCTCCTTTTCGCGGACCGGAACGCCCTCCTGCGCTGGACGGCGGCGGGCGAGGGTGCCTGCTGCCGTCTCGCCGGCTCGGGCTATGGGGATCCGGCATGGTTCGGCGAGGGCGCGGGCATTGCCCTGCGCGCCGGCGACGAGGCGCTGCGCGACAGGCTCAACGCCGCGCTCGAGGAACTGGTGGCCGACGGCACCTATGCCCGCATCAGCACCCGCTATTTCGCCAACAATATCTACTGAAATCCGCTCAGTTCTTTTCCTCGGCCATCAGGTCGCGCGGCCGTCCGAAGAAGACGCTGCGGCCTTTGCCCTCGGCGATGTTGGCCCAGTGCTCGACATCGAATTCCAGCACGATGAAGCCGCCGGTCGGCACGCCATGCGCGATGCGCAGCGCCGTCTCTTCGTCGGGATCTTCGGCCAGCGCCATCGCCAGCAGCACCAGACCCGGATTGTGAGCGACGACCAGCAGTGTCTGCGCCGTATCGGGCGCCTGGCGGATTTCGTCGAGCATCGCGTCGGGCATCGCATGATAGAGCTCGTCGCGATAGATGACCGGCACATCCTTGCCGAGCCGTAGGCTGAGCGGCGCGCAGGTTTCTCGTGCCCGTGCCGCCGTCGAGCACAGAACGGTGTCCGGCCGGTAGGGGCAGGAGGCAATATAGCCGGCCATGAATTCAGCGGCCTTTGCACCGCGCGCATTAAGCGGCCGGTCGAAATCGTCCTTCGCCGGATCGCCCCAATCCGACTTTGCGTGGCGCAGCAGGCACAACTGTTTCATGTCCGTTGTTCCTCCCCGCGCCGCGCGCTGCCTGAAAACGGATTGACGAGGCTCCAGCCGAGACCGGCCGGCGCGGGCGCCGGAAAATCCGCAAGCCCGATCCGCATGGCGTCGTGACCGTCGCGCGGTTGTGCGCGATAGGTGCCGAACACCCGATCCCAGAGCGAAAGGCTGAAGCCGAAATTCATGTCTTGTTCGTCCCGATGGATCGAATGATGCACCCTGTGCATATCGGGTGTCACGACGGCGCGCCTCAAAATCCGGTCGGCTGCGACAGGCAGCCGCACATTCGAATGATTGAACATCGCCGCCGCGTTGAGCAGCACCTCGAACAGGATCACCGCAACGACAGGCGCACCGATCAGCGCGACCGCCGCGATCTTCACGCCCATGCTGATCAGGATTTCGACCGGGTGAAAGCGGATGCCGGTCGTCACGTCGAGTTCGGGGTCGGCATGGTGCACCCGGTGCAGCCGCCACAGGAAACCGACATGGTGGAAAACGACATGCTGGCCATAGATGAGCGCGTCGAGCGCGAGCATCGAAAGGGGGACGGCGATGATGGCCGGCGTCTGCGTCCAGTTGAAGAGCCCGAAGCCGCGCCGTTCCGCTTCCACGGCCGTCGCCGCCGCAACGACCGGCAGCGCAATGCGCACCAGCACGGCGCCGAGCGCCGACAGGGCGATGTTGGTCGGCCAGCGCCGCCACCGCGTCAAGGCTTGCGGCCGGCGCGGCGCGGCCAGCTCCCAAAGCGCCATCGCCGCCAGCACCGCCGCAAAGGCGGCAAGCCGGACTTGGGGTTCGTGGGTCGACAGAAATTCGGTCATACGCCTCGGTTTGGTCCTGCGCGGGCTTTCGGACCGCGAAAAGGCCCCGCACAATGGGTCCCGTGCGGATGGCAACTATAGTGGCGCTTTGTCATCAAGAAAAAGGGCGCGTTGCCCGGCATTGAGATAAAATGGCGGCACGGGACCGGGATATACGGGGTTCGGAAGGGACGGCGGCGATGCGTGGCGGTGTGTGGTCTGCTTGCTTGATTTTGATGCTCGCCGCGGCGCCCGCCGGGGCCGAACCGGCGCCGGACGGCGGTCCGGGCATGACCGCGGAACGGGATGGCGCGGGCGGCCGGGCGTTCGAAGCGCCATGGGGCCGGGCGCCGGCGGAACCTTCCGTCGCCGGAGACGAGACCTTTCAAGGCGGCTTCAACTGCCGGGCGCCCGCAAGCGCCGCGGGGTCCGGGCCGATCGTTTGCCAGAGCCGGATCAATCCGGTCCTGCCGGATTTCCTGTTCAGCTTGCGCTGGTATCTCGATCCTGAGACCGGCGAACGCGTCGTCACCGGCATTTCGATCCGCCGCGAAGGCCGGGCCGAACCGTTTCAGGTGATTGCCGGCCTTGAGGCGCGCACCGCGCCGGAAATCGCCGATGGCGGCTTCGAGATCATTGACATGGATTTCGACGGCTATCTCGACATGCGTCTCATTGCCGGGGGAACGGCCGGGCCGAACATGCTCTACCGCAACTGGCTCTGGGTCGCCGACAGCGGCCGCTTTGTCGAAAGCGCCATGCTCGACGAAATCGTCACGCCCGAATTCGATCCGGAGACGCGGGAGATCGTCAGCCGCTGGCGCTCAAGCGCAGCGGAGGGCGGCGTCGACGTTTATACTTGGGACGATGGCGTGCCGGTCATGATCCATCGCGAGGTCGACCGTTTCGACGGCCCCGCGCGCTGCACCCGCACGTTTTTCGACCGCATTGACGATGAAATGCGCGAAACCGGATCGGGCGCCTGTTCCTGAGAATTTGCGCCGGCAACCCTCAGAGCGGCATGTGCCGCGCCCGCGCGCCGCGTTCGATGGCGGCGGCGGTCAGCTTGTCGATGTCGAGCGCGTCGCGCAGCAATTGCAGCAGCCGGATTTCCTCCGCGCCCACCGCGAGATCGGATGTCGCGATTTCGACCGCCAGCGCATAGCCCGTCTCGCGCAGATGCGGCGGCAGCGCGTCCTTCACCAGCCCGAACACTGCGTCGAGTCCGCCATCTTCCTGCAGGATCGCGGCGCATTCCTTCGCCACCGGGATCAGCCGCTCGGCATTGAAATTGCGGAAGGCCGGCAGCGTCTGGACGATGGTGCCGATGTCGCGCAACTCGTTGTCGCTCATCGCGCGATCGACGGCGCTCATCGTCACCATGATGTAGATCAGGGCATTTTCGGGAGAAATCGTCGACATGAGGCTTCCTTGGCTCGAATTTGCGGGCGAGCTTAGAGTTTGGTCCGGTTGGGGGCAAGCGCGTCGCCGAGAAAGGCCCGCGTCTCGGATATCGCCTCGGCAAGCCCCACCCGGTGAATTGTGACGCCGGGCGGAAAGGCCGAGGTCAGCCGTGTCGGCAGTCTTGAATCGAGCGCCACAAAGACGCCCCGGTCGCTGGCGCGCCGGATCAGCCGTCCGAACGCCTGCTTCAGCCGCAGCCGCGTCAGCATGTCGTCATAGCGCGCCTTGCCGAAAACCTCGCGCCGCGCCTTGTGCAGAATGTCGGGCCGGGGCCAGGGCACACGGTCGAACACGATCATCCGCAGCGCATCGCCGGGCACGTCGACACCGTCGCGCACCGCATCTGTGCCAAGCAGGCAGGAATGTTTCTCGGCGCGAAAAACATCGACCAGCGTGCCCGTGTCGAGCGCGTCCACATGCTGCGCATAAAGCGTCAGCCCGGCTTCCTCCAGCGGCACGACGATCCGTTCATGCACAGCCCGCAAGCGGTGAATGGCGGTGAATAGTCCGAGCGCGCCGCCGCCCGACGCGCGAAAGAGTTCGCGGTAGGCCGCCGCGACCTGTGCAAGGTCGTCGCGCGCCACGTCGCGCACCACAAAAATGCGCACCTGCTTGTCGTAATCGAAGGGCGATGCCATGAAGGCCCGCCGTGCGGGCAGCGCCAGATGCGCCGCGCCGGTTCGGATCTCCGCCGTCTCCCAGCCGTCATTGTCTTCCGTTTCGTCGATCAGCCGGTCGCGCAGCGTCGCCGAGGTAATGAGCACGCCATGCGCCGGCTCGATCACGGCATTGGCGAACGGTATCGTCGGATCGCGCCAGTGCCGGTGCATGCCGACATCGCCCTCGCGGCCGAAAATCCGTTCGATCGAAAACCAGTCGACGAATTCCGCCGGCGTCGCGGCGCTTAGGCTCGCCAGCATCGCGCGCCATGACGGAACGAGAATGCGTGCCCGCCGGTCGAGCCCGCGCGCGGCCGCGTCCATGCGGATGCGCGTCGCGCTGTCGAGGTCTTCGGCCTCGTCGTCGAGCCGCGCCCGCAGGCGTTCGGCGACCAGCCGCAAGGGCGCGACCAGCCGGGCGAGAGCGGCGTCGAGTTCGCTTGCCGCTGAGGCAAGGCCTTCGACCGGCGGATCGGTGTCGGCTTCGAGCGAGAAGGGACTGTCATTGTCTTCGGCCCGCGCGTGGACCTGCTGGCGCACCAGCGCCAGGAATTTTTCGGCCGCGCCGCGAGGGCTTCCGTCGTTGAGCCGCGCTGTCCAGCCCGGCCCCGGCAGCGCGGCGGCGGCCGAAAGCGCCGCGGCAAGCGCTTCTTCGGCCAGTTCGTCGCCGCCGACAAGATCGCCGATGCGCTCGTCGAGCCCGCGCCCGCGCCTTCCGCGCTGGCCTTCCGCGCCGCGCACCCAGCGCCGGAGCTCGGCCGTTTCGATGCCCGAAATCGAAGCCGAGAAGGCGCTGTCGGCGGCATCGAAAATGTGATGCCCCTCGTCGAAGACGAAGCGCGACCTTGCTTCGCGGCCGCTCGGCGCCTCGTCCTCCGCGCCGCCCGCCGTGTCGGCGGGTTTGGCGGTCACGGTCTGTCCCATCACGCGGTCGAGCGCGGCCTGCCGCATCACCAGCGCATGATTGGCGACCACGATGTCGGCGCGTCGCGCCTTGCGGATTGCGCGTTCGATGAAGCATTTCCGGTAATGCGGGCAGGCGGTGTAGACGCATTCGCCGCGCCGGTCCGTGAGCCCGGTGCGCCCCGTCGCGCCGCCGAGCCGGGCGCCGAGCCATGCGGGAAAGTCGCCGCCCACCATGTCGCCGTCGCGGCTGGCTTTCGCCCAGCGCGCCACGAGGCCAATGGCGGTTGCGCTTCCCGAAAGTGCAGCCCGGTCCGCAAGTTCGGCGAAATTGAGCAAACAGAGATAGTTCTCGCGTCCCTTGCGGATGACGGTTTTCTCGGCCTTCTCGGCCGGGTCGGGATAGAGCCGCGAAAGTTCCTGGTCGAGCTGGCGTTGCAGGTTCTTGGTGTAGGTCGAAATCCACACCGTCCCCTTGTTGCGCGTCGCCCACAGGCTCGCCGGCGCGATATAGCCGATGGTCTTGCCGATGCCGGTGCCCGCTTCGGCGATGACGACGTTGGGCGCCCCCGCCGCCTCGCGTGGACCGAAGGCGAAGGCGGCGGCGGCGGCGAAATCGGCCTGCCCCTCGCGCCGTTCGGCGTCGGCGCCCGCGAGCTCGGCCAGCCGCTCCCGCGCTTCCGCCTCGCTGACCGGCTGCGACCCGGCGGGCGGGCGCGGCGCCTGCTCCTCCCATTCCGGCAATTCGTTCCAGATGTCGAAGCCGCGGCTTGCCGGCGGCCGTCCGTCCCGTCCGAGCGCGTCGGCCAGCGCCGCGACCACGCCCGGACCCCAGGCCCATCCGCCCTCCGCCATGCGAAAGGCGGTGCGCGCCGCCGACGGCCGGTCGGGCAGCGCACGGTCCTGCAGCCGCGCCAGCATTTGCGCGGCCGCCGCATGCAGCATGAGGGCTTGTGTCTCCGGCGTGTCGCCGGCATCGAGGCCGAGCGCGGCTGCCAGCCCGTCCGGTGTCGGCAGGCAGGGCGCCGCCGGATGCACGAAGGCGAAGAGTTCCATCAGGTCGAACACATGCGGTCCCGGCGCGCCGAACGGCCGTCCGCGCGCAATGCGCCGTGCCGTGAAGCCCGCATGCACCAGCATCACCGGCTCGCGCTCGATCAGCGCCAGCGCCGCCTCGGCGCCGAGTTCCTCGACCTCACCCTCGGCGCTGACGACGACAGCACCGCCCGCCGCACGGCTCGGCACGATGGCCGGCGCTTCGGGCAGGAATGCGCCACCGGTCGGGCCGTGCGTCGAATCGGAAGGTGCGTGTGAGGACATGGGCGGCGAGTATAGCCGCGCGGGGCCTGAATGAAATCAGTTGCCGAGGCTCGGATAGGCCTTGGCGAGTTCGCGCCATGTGGCGGTGATTTTCTGCTGCAGCCGCTGCACGTCGCGCATCGCGGCATCGATCTCGCCGTAGTTAAGTGCGGTTTCGATGTCGCCGGCCACATGCGAAATCGCCGCAAGGCCGATATTGCCGGCGGCGGCCCGCAAGGCATGCGCCCCTTCGGCCAGCGCTGCCTCGTTGCGTTCGGTGCGCGCCCGCTCGACGGCGCGATGCAGCGTCAATACGCGCTCGAGTCCCGACAGCAAATGATCCGTAATGCGTTGCGGTCCGACTTCGCGCTCGATGTCGTAAAGATGCCCGAGATCGATCAGCTGTTCCGGCTCCTTGCGCCTTGGCATCGTTGCATCGGCCGCGAGCGATGCGAAGTAACTGGCCGCGCCGCCCGGTTCCATCGGCAGCAGGAACCAGAAGGTGCTCCCCTGTCCCGGCGCGCTATCGACGCCGATCCGGCCGTCCATCAGCCGCACCAGCCGGTCGCAGATCGGCAGGCCGAGGCCCATGCCGCCCGCCTTGCCGGCGAAGCGGAAGTCGCGCGCATCGCCGCCCTGCCAGAAGGTTTCAAATAGCTGCGCGCGGGATTCGTCCGAAAGGCCGGGCCCTGTATCGGTAACCGAAAAGCGGATGACGGTGTCGCCGTCCGGTGTCTGGATCGGCGCAATGCGAACGACAATGCCGCCCTTGTCGGTGAATTTTATGCTGTTGCCGATCAGGTTGGTCAGCACCTGGCGGACGCGGTCGGCATCGGCCAGCATGTCGACATCCGCACCCTGCGCGACATCGAGTTCCAGCGAAAGTCCGCGTTCGTTCGCCTGGTGACGCATCATCCGCACGACGCTCCCGGCAAGCTCCGTCGGGTCGAAGCGGCGGTGCTTCAGTTCCAGCGACAGCGCTTCCATCTGCGACAGGTCGATCATGTCGTCGAAGAGGCGACGCAGCAGCTGGCTTGTCTCCTCCATCGACTGTGCGATTTTCCGCTGCGCGTCGCTCAACGGTTCGTCGGCGAGATGCATCGCCATGTTGCTCAGGCCTTCCAGCGGCGCTCGCACCTCATGGTTCATGATGTCGAGAAACGCCTGCTTGGCCTGCATGGCGGCAGTCGCGCGCGCTTCCGCGTCCACGGCGTCGCGATGCTTTTGCTCGGCCACTGCATGGGCGCGCGCCATCCGCTCGGCGAGATCGGCATTTTCGAAACGCAGCCGGAACGCCTCGCGATAGCTGGCATTCACGCGCCGCGTCCAGCCGGCGACGGTGGCGAAAAACATGGCCGCCAGCATGACGGTGGCGATCGCCAGGGGCTCGGCGCGCCACAGCAACATCGCCACGGTCGGCAAGCATGAGGCGGCGATGTAATAGATGACGGCAGGAGGATGGTTGGCGCGTGTGATGGCTGTCGCCATGGCAAGACAGGCGAGGACCAGCAGGTAGAATATCTCATGCGTGAACGAGGCGCCCGGCAGCCACAGCAACGACCCGACGCCCCATGTCGAGCCGCTGACAAGCGTGACCAGCGCATAGCGGTTGGCCCACAGCGCTGCATTGCCCACGGCGTCGGGATCGGCGCGAAACCCTGCCCGCACCCGGTCGAACAGAAACTGCGCCACAAGCTGGATCGCCGCGACGATGCCGATGGTCCAGAGTGGCGCATAGGGCCAGAACGCAAGCCCCACCACCACGATGGCGCCGAAAACGGTCAGCCGGCTTGCTTCGCCGAGCTCCAGCAACAGGCGCACCTGCTCGGCGTCGATCCGTGCGTCGATGGGGTGGCTGCGGCGAACGGGGCCAACCGGCGCGGCGGCGCCCGCGCCGTCGGCGCCGGTTGTTGTCGATCCCTGCTCCGGTTCGGCGTCTCTCAAAGGTCAGGTCTCCGGGCGATGGCCGACGGCAATCCGGCCCCGATTGTCGCGTTGACGGAGGGGTGTGCTAAGCATAGGGTCCGCGCGCTTGACAAAGCCTTAAGTGATCCTTTCGAGACCAGAAATGCCAGCCGACTCAACAACGATAGCACCATCCGCGCTCCTTGAGGCCGCCCGCGTCAGCAAGGCCTGGCCGTTCGAGGAAGCGCGCAAGATCGTCGACCGTCTGGAGAAGGAAGGCGAAACCGGCCGCACGGTCCTGTTCGAGACAGGGTACGGCCCATCCGGCCTCCCGCATATAGGCACATTCGGCGAAGTGGCGCGCACCACCATGGTCCGCCGCGCCTTCGAGATTTTGGCACCCGGCGTGCCGACGCGCCTGATCTGTTTCTCCGACGACATGGACGGCCTGCGCAAGGTGCCGACCAATGTGCCCAATCAGGAGATGCTGGCCGGCTACATCAACATGCCGCTGACGAAAGTGCCCGATCCCTTCGGCACCCATTCGAGCTTCGGCGCGCACAACAACGCCCGCCTGCGGGCCTTCCTCGACTCTTACGGCTTCGAGTACGAATTCGCGAGCTCGACCGAGTACTACAAGGCCGGCCGCTTCGACGCGACGCTCCTGAAGGTGCTCGAAAAGTTCGACGAGATCATGGAGATCATGCTGCCGAGCCTGCGCGAGGAGCGCCAGCAGAGCTACAGCCCGATCCTGCCCGTCAGCCCGCGCACCGGCCATGTGCTGCTGGTGCCGCTCGTCGCGCGCGACGCGAAGAGAGGCACCGTGAGCTATGCTGAACCCGACACCGGCGAGGTGGTCGAAGTCCCCGTCACCGGCGGCAACTGCAAGCTGCAATGGAAGGCCGACTGGGCGATGCGCTGGGTCGCGCTCGGCGTCGACTACGAGATGGCCGGCAAGGACCTGATCGATTCCGTCAAGCTCGCCTCGCGCATCTACCGTGTGCTGAGCAACAAGCGCCCGCCGGAAGGCTTCAACTACGAATTGTTTCTCGACGAGGAAGGCAAGAAGATTTCGAAGTCGAAGGGCAACGGCCTCTCGATCGAGGACTGGCTGCGCTATGCGAGCCCGGAAAGCCTGCAATATTTCATGTTCCAGAGCCCGCGCGCCGGCAAGCGCCTTTATTTCGACGTCATCCCGCGCAATGTCGACGAATATCTGGGCGCGCTGACGGCCTATCCGAAGCAGGATGCGCGCGAGCGCCTCAACAACGCGGCCTTCCACATTCACGGTGGAAATCCGCCCACGGAAGACCTGCCGATCTCGTTTTCGCTGCTGCTCAATCTGGCGAGCGCCAGCCATTCCGAAGACCGCAACGTGCTCTGGGGCTTCATCCGCAACTATGCGCCCGACGCGACGCCCGAAAATCATCCGCGCCTCGACCATCTCGTCGGCTACGCGATCAACTACTTCCACGATTTCGTGAAGCCCGCCAAGAAGTACCGCGCGCCGAGCGACATCGAGCGCGCGGCGCTGGACGATCTCGCCGCCCGCCTCGACGCCGCGCCCGCCGAGGCGAGCGCCGAGGAACTGCAGAACATCGTCTACGAAATCGGCAAGACCCATGAGTTCGCGAACCTGCGCGACTGGTTCCGGGCGCTTTACGAAGTGCTGCTGGGCGAGGAGCAGGGTCCGCGCTTCGGCACCTTCGTCAAGCTTTATGGCGTCAAGGAAACCGTGGCGCTGATCCGCCGCGCGCTGGCCGGCGAGGACATGTCGAAAGGCTGAGCCTCACTGGCTCGCCCAGATGATCCGCGCCATCCATAAAATCTCTTCCGCTTTCAGCACCCGGTCGTCATGTGCCGGATTGAGCGAATGCAGCTCGACGCTTTTCGCGGTCCGCCGCGCCAGCACCTTGGCCATCACCTCGCCATCGACCGTCTTCACCACCACGCGGTCGCCGCGCCGGATACCCGCCGCCGGCGACACGATGATGATGTCGCCGTCGCGATAAACGGGTGCCATGCTGTCGCCGCTGACTTCCAGCGCATAGGCGTGTTCGTCGTCGAAATCGGGGAAGGCGACTTCCTCCCAGCTTCCGCCGACCGGAAACCCGGCATCGTCGAAAAAGCCGCCGCCGCCGGCTTGCGCCAGCCCGATCAGCGGCACGTTCCGGGCGCGCGCGGCTTTCTGCGTATCGCCGCCCACCAGCATCAGGAATTCGTCGAACCCCGCCCCCGTCGCGTCCAGAATGCGCGCCAGGCTCTCGGTATTGGGCCAGCGCGGCCGCCCCTTGGCGGTAATCCGCTTCGACTTGTTGAATGTCGTCGGGTCGAGCCCGGCCGCCTTGGCAAGCCCCGAAGCGGTCAGCCCGTGCCGTGCCGCCAGCGCGTCGATGGCGGCCCACAGCCGGCTATGGGAGAGCTTGCGCGCCATGGCCCGAATGAATTCCTCGTTTCGCGGATCGCTGGGAATAGTGCCACATCGCCCGGGCGTCCGCATCCCGGATTTGCGGCTTTGATTCCTATGCCCCGCCTTGTTCTGCCTCCACCCGCTGGTTAGAGTGCGCCCGCGCAGCCGGAGAAACCGCATTGCCTTCCATCCTCTACAAAATCGTCGGCGAGCATGAGTGGCTCGCCGCCGCCGCCGAAGGCCGCTTCATCGGTTCGGCGGTCGATCTCGATGACGGCTTCATCCATTTCTCGACCGCCGGACAGGTCGCCGAAACGGCGGCCCGCCATTTCGCCGGCCGCAAGGGGCTGGTGCTGGTTGCGGTCGAGGCGGCCGCCCTCGGCGCGGCGCTGAAATGGGAGCCCTCGCGCGGCGGCGCGCTCTTTCCCCATCTCTACGACGTGCTGGACCTCAAGGCCGTGCGCCGCGTCGTGCCGCTGCCCGTCGGCGAAGACGGTGCGCATCTCTTTCCGGAGCTCGATGTATGACGCGCATCGACCTCTTTCCGCTGGCGCGCCCCGTGATGAGCCTGCTCGACCCCGAAGCGGCGCACCGATTGACGTTGCGCGCGCTCCGCATGGGCCTCGGCCCCCGCGCCCGCGAAGCCGATCCCGTCTCGCTCGCGATCGACGTCCTCGGCTTTCATTTCGAAAATCCGCTCGGCATCGCCGCCGGCTTCGACAAGAACGGCGAAGTGCCGGACGCGATGCTGGCGATGGGCATGGGCTTTGCCGAAGTCGGCACGGTGACGCCGCGCCCGCAAGCGGGAAACCCGCGGCCGCGCATTTTCCGCCTGCCGGTTCATCGCGCGGTCATCAACCGTCTCGGTTTCAACAACGAAGGTCATGCGGCGCTGAAGAAGCGGCTTGAGGCGCGCCGCAAGAAGCCCGGCATCGTCGGCGTCAATATCGGCGCCAACAAGGACGCGGCCGACCGCATCGCCGACTACGAAGCCGGCATCCGCGTCTTCGAAGGGCTGGCGAGCTATTTCACGGTCAACATTTCCTCGCCCAACACGCCGGGCCTGCGCGGTCTGCAAAACCGCGCCGAACTCGAAACGCTGATCGCGCGCGTGCTCGCCGCACGCAAGACCCGGACGCCGGTGCTGCTGAAAATCGCCCCCGATCTCGGGGAAGACGAACTTGCCGACATCGCGGAAGTCGCGCTGGCGCAAGGGCTCGACGGTTTGATCGTGTCGAACACCACCATCGCCCGCGGCGATCTGGTTTCCGGCGTTCACGCGCAGGAGACGGGCGGCCTTTCCGGCACACCGCTATTTGAAATGTCGACCGCCGTCCTTGCCGGCATCTACCGGCTGACGAAAGGCCGCCTGCCGCTTGTCGGCGTCGGCGGCATTTCGAACGGTCGCGACGCCTATCTGAAAATCCGCGCCGGCGCCTCGCTGTTGCAGCTTTACTCGGCCCTCACCTATGAAGGCCCCGGCCTCATCGCGCGCATCAAGCGCGAGCTGGCCGCCCATCTCGCCGAAGACGGCTTCGCGCATCTGAAGGACGCCGTCGGCGCCGATGTCAAACTCTAGGAGACCGGACGCATGCCAAAGCCCGTCATCTATCACAATCCGCGCTGCTCGAAGTCGCGCCAGACGCTGGCCTTGCTGGAAGAAAACGGTCACGCGCCGAAGGTGATCGAGTATCTGAAAGAGCCGCCCACCGCCGCCGAGCTTCAGGCGATCCTGAAGAAACTGAAAATGAAGCCGCGCGATCTCATGCGCAAGGGCGAGGACGTCTACAAGTCGCTCGGCCTCGACAACGAAAAACTCTCCGACGACAAGCTGGTCAAGGCGATGGTCGAAAACCCGATCCTGATCGAACGCCCCATCGTCGTCGGCGGCGCAAAGGCGAAAATCGGCCGCCCGCCGGAAAGCGTGCTTGATCTTTTCTAGAGCGTTTCCAGGTGAAGTGGAGGCCGGTTCACCGTCCGGAAACGCGACAAAACAAAGACCTAGAGTCGTTCATCGTTTCATGGAAACGATGAACGACTCTAGATCGCGCGTCTCAATCGCGGAAAATAAAATCCGAGCGAGGCGGCCCGCATCAGGTTGAAGCCTGTCAACGCCGCCCAGAGCCCGTGATTGCCGTAAGGCAGCAACAGCCACCACAGTGCCAGAAATATCAGGCTCGATGTGAGCGCCGCATTGCGCATTTCTGGTCCCCGCGTCGCGCCGATGAAAATACCGTCGAGCTGGTAGCACCAGACCGACAGCACCGGCAGCATCGCCGCCCAGAAGAGATAGACCCGCGCCACCGCGCGCACTTCCGCATCGACACTGAGAAAATCGATAACGGCGCCGCCGCCCGCGAAAATGCCGAGCGACAGCACACACGCGATCCCCGCCGCCCACAGCGTCGAAAGCCGCACCGAACGGTCGAAATCGTCGCGGCTGCGCGCGCCGACCGCGCGCCCGACCAGCGCCTCGGCGGCAAGCGCAAAGCCGTCGAGGAAAAAGGCGCTCACCGTCACGAATTGCAGCAGGATCGAATTGACCGCCAGCGTCACCGTTCCGGCCTCGGCGCTTTTTGCGGTGAACCAGGCAAAGGAAAGCATCAGCACCACGGTGCGCAGCATGATGTCGCGATTGACCGCGATGGTGCGCGCAAGCTGCGCCGCATCCAGTAGCCGCGCCCGCGTCCATTGGCCGGGATAGAAGCGCAGATAATGCGCCGCGATGCCGAGCCCGAGCAGCGCTGCGGAAAATTCGGCAATCAGCGTACCCGCCGCGATCCCGGCAACGCCCCAGCCGAGCCCCAGCGCCAGCAGAATGTTGAAGAAGATGTTGACCAGGTTGAGAAACACCTGCAGCACCAGTGCCACCTGCGCGTGCCCGAGCCCGATGAACCAGCCGACCAATGCGTAATTGGCAAGCGCCGCCGGCGCGCTCCAGACGCGAATGTCGAAATAGTTGCGCGCCAGCGGCTCCACGTCCGGCCCGCCGTCGAGAAGGAAGAAGGCAATTTCGCGGATCGGCCATTGCAGGGCAATCAGCGCGAGACCCACCGCGCCGGCAATCAGCATCGCGCGACCGAGCGCGGCGCGGATTTCTTCGCCGTCCTTCGCGCCCAGTGCCTGCGCGGTGAGCCCGGTCGTTCCCATGCGCAGGAACCCGAAAGTCCAGAAGACCATCGTGAAGATCAGCGCGCCGATGGCGACCGCGCCGATATATTTCGGATCGCCGAGCCGTCCCATCACGGCGGTATCGGCAATGCCGAGCAGCGGCGTTGAGAGGTTGGACAAAACGATCGGCGCGGCAATCGCCAGCACCGTGCGGTGCGTCACCCGCGATGCCGGCGTCACGGCGCTCATTTGTCGGCAGGTTCGTCCGCCGGCTTCAGCAGGAAGTGTCCGTGCGCGGCGGCGATGGGCCGCGCCCGGTCGTCCTGCCACGCCTCGGCGCGCACCGTGGCGACGCGCCGTCCCTGCTTGGTGATCTCGGCGCGGCCATAAGTGTCGACGGGCCGCCCGGAGCGCAGATAGTCGATGGTGAGGCCAATGGGCTTTGGCAACGCGCCCGCGCCCGCCTCGAAGGCAAGCTGCGCGATGGCCGTCGTCTCCAGAAACGCGCCGATCACGCCGCCATGCAGCGCCGGCAGCACGGGATTGCCGATCAGCTTCTGCGAGAATTGCAGCACCGTCGTGATCTCGTTGCCGCGCTGGTCGATGCGGATGCCGAGAAATCGCGCATATGGGATCGCCTGCATCAAGGCGTCGATGTCGGGCGCCTTTGTATCCTCGCTCATTGGCCGCCGTCCTTCTTCTGCGCCAGCATCGCCAGCGCCTCGGCGGCTGCTTCGGGCGTCATCGGCATCGGCATGGTGCGGTTGGCCGCCAGCATGAAGGTGCCGACACAGGTGGCGATCGGATCGTTCTCGTCGGTGTGATAGGCGGTGCCGCGTACAAAGGCGATGTTGGTCGTCACCTTGTAGCAATGCGTATGCGCCACGAGGTCGAGCTTCGGCGTCGCCGGCTTCATGTAGTCGATGCGCAAATCGAGCGTCGCGATCGACATGCGCTCGGGCAGCGCCAGTTGCACGGCGATCCCGCATGCATTGTCGAGCAGCGAGGTGATGACGCCGCCGTGAATGACGCCGGTTTCGGGGTTGCCCACCAGCTTTTCGTCATAGGGCACCGCAAGCCAGGCTTCGTTCGGCGCCGCGTTGACCACGTTCATGCCGAGCGCCTTCGCATGCGGCACATGCTCGATCAGCACGTCCTTCATCAGCGCGATATGTTCCGGCGTGATCTTGAAACCCGAGGCCATGACATTCCAGAAAATTGCATGAAGTAGCGATTTTGCGTTCTAGTAGCGCCATGATCGTTTGCCAAGTCAATTGGCATTTGGATCATACGCCGGTTGCATCGCGCGCCATGCGGGTCAACAATGTCCGTGGGGACGTCGGAGGCAATATCTGCGCCGGAAATGGAGCGCAAGCTGATGCTGCTTGTCGAAGGAGGCTTGACGCCTCTCACCGATCTCGATGCGTTGACGCCGCCATTGCCCATGCTGATCGCCTATTGGGAGAGTAAGCGGGCAGGCCGGACGATGCCCGCGCCCGCCGACATCGACCCCACCGAGATCCCCCGTCTGCTGCCCTACATGGCCATTGCCGACATCACCTACGAACCGCTCGACATGCGCTACCGCCTGATGGGCACCCGCCTCGTCGAGATGGGCGGCGTCGATCGCACCGGCACCTCCATTCGCGAAGGTCACAGCGGCGAGCGTCTGGAGGAGCGTCTGGCGGCCCTGCAGCGCATGCTGGCATCGCCCGGTCCCGCCGCGCTGGGCGGCCGGCTCGACTGGCTCGGCCGCAGCTACCGTAAGTTCGAATGCGTGCATCTGCCGCTCTCCGCCGACGGCGAAAGGGTGACGCGCCTTGTGGCGGCCTACGCCTTTCCGTGAGTGCCGCCGCCGATCCCCTAACTATCTGAAAATAAAACGATTCCAGAGACCGCTTCGGGCCCCCGAAATTGACGGTTGTCGTCATTTGAGTAGAGTGGGGCGGAGCAGACGATTCCGGGGCGGGGCAGCCCCGGACCCAGGAGGAAAGATGGCCGACGTCAAGGAAAGGCCGGTGGTGGAGGGTAGCACCTCGGCCGCCGCAAGGCCGCGCGGCAAGCGTGAACAGACCAAACACAACAACCGCGAGGCGATCCTTGACGCGGCGCGCATCGTCTTCGCCGATCTCGGCTACGGCGCCACATCCGTCCGCGACATCATCCGCAAGACCGGCCTCGCGTCCGGCACCTTCTACAATTATTTCAAGAGCAAGGAAGAAGTCTTCGAAGCGTTGATGGACGAAGGCATGCGGCGCATCCGCCCGCGCCTGCGCGCCGAGCGCATCCGCTCGCGCACCTTCGAGGATTTCATCCGCAACGCCTACCGCGCCTATTTCGAATATCTGGCGACCGACAGCGATACCTTCCAGGTGATGCGCCGCAATCCCAACACGATGCGTGTGCGCATGGACTCGCCCGAAATTCTCGCCGGCTTCGAGGAGATCCGCGAATATCTCGAAGAAGACATCCGCAATGGCACACTGCCGGACGTCGATTCCGAATATCTGATGGCCGCTCTCGTCGGCATCGCCATGGAAATTGGCGATCGCATGTTGCGCCGCCCGGAAATGGATGCCGAGGCCGCCGCCGCTTTCGGCACACAGCTGGTCCTCAGCGGCTTCCGTGCCCTGCCGGCCAAAAAATCCTGAACCCGCGAAATCCAGGCACCGCCAAGGAAACCCGCCGATGAGCGTCCAGAAATTTATCGTCCGTACCCTGCTGAAACTCCCCGACGGCATCCTGATAAAAATGTCGGGCGGCAAGCCGCTGGCGATCGACGGCCGCATTCTCGACGCCCGCACGCAGTTTCTGGCCGTGCAGGGCGCCAAGCAGCCCTCGATCACGACGCTCGACCCCGCTGCCGCCCGCGCTGGCACGGCGGCGGGCCTGAGCCTGCTCGACGATGCGCCGCGCGAAAGCGTCGCCGTCCGCGAGCTCTCGGTGCTGGGTCCCGGCGGTCCGCTCGCGGCGCGCCTCTACACGCCGAAGGACGCTTCCGGCCCGCTGCCCGGCCTCGTCTTCTTTCACTTCGGCGGTTGCGTCATCGGCGACCTCGACACCTGCCACACCTTTTGCGCGATGATCGCCGACGTCGCGCAATGCGCGGTGCTCAACGTCGCCTATCGCCTGGCGCCTGAACACAAGTTTCCGGCGGCCGTCGACGACGCGCTGACCGCATATCGCTGGGCCGAAGCGCACGCCGCCGATCTCGGCATGATCGCCGGCCGCATCGGCGTCGGCGGCGACAGCGCCGGCGGCTATCTCTCGGCCGTTGTCGCGCAGGAGGAAAAGCGCGCCGGCCGCGCCGGTCCCGCGTTGCAATTGCTGATCTATCCGGTCACCGACTGGGAATGGAAGGGCGGCTCGATGGACAGTTGCGCCAATGTCTATCCGCTGACCGCCGACATCATGTCCTGGTTCGCCGGTCTCTACCTCAACAACGCGGCCGAGGCAAAAGACGTCCGCGTCTCGCCGATGAAGGAGCCGGACTTGTCCGGCCTCGCACCCGCCATCGTCGTGACGGCGGGCTTCGACCCCTTGCGCGATCAGGGCGCGGCCTATGCCGAAAAGCTGAAAGCCGCCGGCGTCCCCGTTACCTATCGCTGCGAAGACAGTCTCGCCCACGCCTTCACCGCCATGACCGGCGTCGTCCCCGCGGCAAAAGCCGCCTGCGAAAAAATTGCCACGGATGTCGACAAGGCGCTGAACTGAATTGGAAGCTTTCCTCGTTTCGCTTGGCGTCGTCGCCATTGCCGAAATCGGCGACAAGACACAGCTTCTGGCGCTGCTGCTGGCCGCCCGCTTTCGCGCGCCGGTGCCGGTCATCGCCGGTATATTTGTCGCGACGGTCCTCAACCATGCAGGCGCCGCCTTTGTCGGCGTCCTGCTCGCCGACTGGCTGACCGGCGAAATTCTCGCATGGATACTCGCGGTTTCGTTTCTGGCCATGGGTGTATGGGCGCTGATCCCCGATGCGCCGCCCGGCGACGACGAAGTGAAGCCGCGCTTCGGCCCCTTCGCCGCCACCGCCATCGCCTTCTTCCTGGTCGAAATGGGCGACAAGACTCAGATCGCGACCGCCGCGCTCGCCGCGCATTACCAGTCGCTCGTCCTCGTCGCTTTCGGCACCACGCTCGGCATGATGGCGGCCAATGTGCCGGCGGTGCTGCTGGGCGACGTCGCGGCGAAGCGCGTGCCCCTGCACATTGTCCGCGCCGCAACCGCCGCCATCTTCATCGTCCTCGGTCTTGTCGCCGCCGCCGGCGCCTATGGCTATGCGTCCTGATCCGATTGCAGGAATGTAATCAGCATCTCGTTGATCGGCTGCACCTCCTCGCGATGCACCCAATGCGAGCCCTCGGCGAAGAAGAGCGTTCCCCCGCGCTCGCAAAGCGCGATACTTTCGCGCGCCAGCGCCGTCTCGGCGAACTGGTCCTTCTCGCCCCAGATCAGCAGCAGCGGCGTTTCGATGCGGCCCGGCGCCTCGGGCATCTCCTTTTTCAGCAGCGCCCGGTACCAATGGAGCATCGAGGTCAGCGCCTTCGGCTCGCGCCACGCTTTCTTGTAGGCCTCGACCTCGCCGTCGAACACGCCCGCGCGCGCCGCCGCTTTCAACGTCTCGACGAATGGCTCGAAATTCTTTCGCCGGATCGCCATTTCCGGCAGCCAGCGCAGCCGCATCGCCTTCACATAGCGGCTTTTCTTGCGCTGCGCTTTGTCGCCATACATCGACCGTTTCCAGACCGCCGGATGCGGCGCGTTGATCGCCGCCGCCTTTTCCAGGTGCGCGCCCCGCGTCGATGCGAGCCACCACGCAACGCTCGCGCCCCAGTCGTGACCGACGACGCGCAGCCGCGTCTCGCCGAAATGCGCCCCGAACGCCACAATGTCGTCGGCCAGCTCGTCGAGATCGTAGGCCCGGACGCCGCGCGGCTTGCCACTCAGCCCGTAACCGCGCTGGTCCGGCGCGACGACGCGAAACCCCGCCTTCGCCAGCGCCGGCATCTGGTGCGACCAGCCGAGGCAGGTGTCGGGAAAGCCGTGCAGCAGGATCACGAGTGGCCCGTCCGCCGGACCCATTTCGGCATAGTGCAGCGAGATCCGGTCGAGATGCGCCACGCCGAACCGTGCTTCTTCCATACCGTTTATCATTTTGCGTATTTCCTCCGGCGGCCCGCCCGTGCCTATTCTCCACCCGCACCGTGGCGAAGTTGGGACCGCCTCTCTATGCTTGGCGCACACAGCAATTTGCCAAAAGCGAAAATTCCGGGGAGTCTCAAAATGCGAACCATGCGTGTGCATGAATTGTCCGACGACATTGACGTCCTGCGTATGGACGAGGTCGAGTTGCCGCCGCCGGGCGCAGGCGAGCTGCGCCTGCGGCTCAAGGCCTGTTCGGTCAATTTTCCCGACATCCTGATGGTGCAGGGCAAATACCAGTTCAAGCCCGAGCTGCCCTTCGCGCCCGGCATGGAAGGCGCGGGCATTGTCGAAAGCATCGGCGCGGGCGTGACGAAGTTCAAGCCGGGCGACCGCGTCGTCGCGGGGCTCCGCACCGGCGGCTTTGCCGAGGAAGCCAATGTCGCCGAAGCCGCCTGCCGCGCCATTCCCGGCGCCATGGATTTCGCCGAGGCCGCCGCCTATCCGGCCGCCTATCTCACCGCGTACGTCGCGCTGGTCTGCCGCGGTCATCTGCAGAAGGGCGAAACGCTTCTGGTCCACGGCTCGACCGGCGGCGTCGGCCTTGCCGCTGTCGAAATGGGCAAGCTTCTCGGCGCCACCGTCATCGCCACCTCGGCGTCCGATGAAAAACTGAAAGTGGTGAAAGCGCGCGGCGCCGATCATGTGCTGAATGTCACGCGCGGCTTCCGCGAACAGGTGAAGGAACTGACGGAAGGCCGGGGCGCCGACGTGATCTACGATCCGGTCGGCGGCGATGTATTTGACGAAAGCACCCGTTGCATCGCCTGGAACGGCCGTCTGCTGATCATCGGCTTCACCAGCGGCCGCATCCCGACGGTGTCGGTCAACATGCCGCTGATCAAGGGCTTCTCGGTCATCGGCGTCCGCGCCGGCGAATATGGCCGCCGCGACCCCGAAGCCGGCCGCGCCAACATCGAAGCGGTGTACCGCCTCGCGGTGGAAGGAAAAATAAAACCCCACATCTGCGCCCGCTTCCCCCTCGACCGCGCCGTCGACGCCATGCGCATGCTGCAAAACCGCGAAGCTGTAGGCAAGGTCGTCATCGAGATGTGAAGCGCGGCCGCGCAAGAAAGAGGTTTGCACGCGGAGACACGGAGACACGGAGAAGAGATTACTGGCGCTCCGCGCCTCCGCGTCTCCGCGTGCAAAACCTTTCTTCCCTCAAACGCTCCGTTGTGCCTTGTCCTTGTCGTTGGCGCTGCGGATCATTTCGCGCATCTTCCCCCAGTCGTCGTCGGTGAGCTTCGACAGCCGCGAGAAATTTCCGCCGCCGGCCGAATAGCCCGCGCCGTCGATGGCGATGGTCTGCCCGGTCAGATATTCGCAGCCGTCGCCCATCAGAAACGTCGCGAGGTTTTTCAATTCGTCCATCTCGCCGACGCGCCCCATCGGAATGCCGTCGCGTGAGCCTTCGCCGTCGGTCGACTGGCCGGGCGAAAGCCGCGCCCAGGCGCCTTCGGTCGGAAACGGCCCCGGCGCAATCGCGTTGAGGCGGATGCCGTAAGGGCCCCATTCGGCGGCGAGCGATTTGGTCATGATGTTGACGCCTGCCTTCGACATCGCGCTCGGCACCGTGAAAGGCCCGCCATTCCATATCCATGTTGTCAGAATAGAAATCACGCTGCCCTTCACCTTGTCGGCGATCCAGCGCGTGCCCACCGCATGCGTCACGTAGAAACTGCCGTGAAAGACGATATTGGCGATCGCGTCGAAACCGCGCGGCGAAAGGTCTTTCGTCGGCGAGATGAAATTGCCGGCCGCATTGTTGACGAGCCCGGTCAGCGGTCCGCCATCGGCCCAGATTTCGCCGACCATGTCGTCGACCGCCTGCGCAACGCGGATGTCGACGCTATGCGTCTTGACGGAGCCGCCGTGGCGGCCCATCAGCTCTTTCGCCGTCTCGTCGAGAACGTTTTTGCGCCGCCCGCAGATGTAAACTTCGGCCCCGAGCCGAAGATAATCCTCGGCCATTTCCTTGCCGAGCCCGGTGCCGCCGCCCGTCACCAGAATGCGCTTGCCCTTCAAGAGCCCGTCGCGAAACATCGAAACCATCTTGTCCTCCCGCATGTTTGTTGGGGAGGAGATTAGCGCGCGGCGCGGACGCCGTCTCGCGTCGCATGATGACGCAAGGGAAGCCGTCGTCCCCTCACGCTCACTTCCCGCGCTCCGTCATCATCGTCCACAGCCGGACGACAATGAAAATCGGCACCACGACGATGGCGCCGAGCACCAGATATTGGAACGACCAGTCGATGGCCTCGAAGCCCATCTCCCAGACCCGGATTGCCGTGTCGAGGAAGTCGCGCCAGAGGTCGATGGGCTTGATGCCGAGAATGGCGAGCACGATGCCGACCGCGACCGACGCCACCGCCAGCTTGAAAATTGTGGCGAGCACGGGCCCGCCGAATATCCGGTCCATTTTGAAATCCGCTCCTGTGACGCCGCTCTCAGTCCTTGCCAGCATAGACCGTCCGGGCCGGGAAGGGGATGGTAATTCCCTCGCGGTCGAACCGCTCTTTCACCCGCCGCGTCAGCTCGAATTTCAGCGGCCAGTAATCGGTGGTCAGGCTCCAGACCCGGACCGTGATGTCGACCGAGCTGTCGCCCAGATTGCCGACGCCCATGAAAAGCTCCGGCTCCTTGAGGCAACGCGGATCGGCCTCGAATACGTCCCGGATCGCGTCCATCGCCTTGCCGATATCGTCGCCATAGGAAATGCCGAAGGAAAAATCGACACGCCGCGTAGGATGAAACGAAAAGTTGCGCAGCGCCTGTCCCCAGATCTGGCTGTTGGGCACGAAAATCTGCACATTGTCCGGCGTCGTCAGTTCGGTGGTGAACAGCGACAGCAGCTTCACCGTCCCGGCAATCCCGCCGACTTCGACATAGTGCCCGGCGCGGAACGGCCGGAAGATCAGCAGCATCACACCGGCGGCCACATTCGACAGCGTGCCCTGCAAGGCAAGGCCGACCGCAAGACCGGCGGCGCCCAGCAGCGCGATCAGGCTTGCCGTTTGCACGCCGAATTTCGCCAGCACGGCCAGCAGCGTGAAGATCAGCACCAGATAGCGCACCATCGTGCCGAAGAAATTCTGCAGCATCTCGTCGATGCCGGGAATGCGCGCAATGCCGGCAATCGTCCACGTCCTCGCTTTTCCGGCGAACCAGAAGCCGGCAATCAGGATCAGGATGGCCGACAGCATCGACAGCCCGTGCTCGATGAAGGTCGGCAGCAGCGCATCGAGATGTTCGCGGAGTTCGGGCGGCAACTGATCGAACATGGGGGCGGGGCACTCCGTGTCGTGAAAGGGCCATGGAAGGTATCGCCAGTCTCCCATGATGATCCTCTGAATTGAAGCCCCGCCACGGCCCGGCGGTTTCGTCGGTGGCTTCATTCGAGCGTATTTCGGGAGATAGGCTGAAAACGGGGATCGAGCGCATCGCTGACAATTGGCCGCAACCTGCTAACCTTCCGCCCATGACAGCCCCGCTCCCCGCGCCCCGAACACCGCAAGCGCCCGCCGCGCTGCCGCCGGCCTTCGCCCGCTGGTTCGCCGCCCGCGGCTGGCGCCCGCGCGCGCATCAACTGGCGCTGCTCGATCTCGCCTGCACCGGAAATTCCGCGCTGCTGATCGCCCCCACCGGCGCCGGCAAGACGCTGGCGGGCTTCCTCCCCTCGCTGGTCGATCTCGCAGAAAATCCGCCATCGAAGCCCGCGCTGCACACGCTCTACATCTCGCCGCTGAAGGCGCTCGCCGTCGACGTAAAGCGCAACCTCGAAATCCCGATTGCCGAAATGGGTCTCGACATCGCCATCGAAACCCGCACCGGCGACACGCCGCAGAACCGCCGCCTGCGCCAGCGCCACACGCCGCCCTCAATCCTGATGACGACGCCGGAGCAACTGGCGCTGCTGCTTTCCTACAGCGATGCGCCCAAATTCTTCGCCGCGCTCTCCTGCATCGTCCTCGACGAGCTGCACGCATTGGCCAATTCGAAACGCGGCGATCTCTTGTCGCTCGGCCTCGCACGTCTCTCGCGTCTTGCGCCCGCCGCGCGCCGCGTCGGCCTGTCCGCTACCGTCGCCGAGCCCGATGCGCTCAGGCGTTATCTGATGCCGCAGTCGCCAAGTGATGAAACAGGCGGCGAAAGCCTCGCCGAAATCGTCGTCGCGCCGCCCGGTGCCGCGCCCGAAATCAACATTGTCGCCACGGGCCTGCCCGACGAAGAGGGCGGCGAGGCGCGCATCCCCTGGTCGGGTCATTCGGCGCGTCACGCGCTCCCCGCCGTCTACGAGGCGATCCGGCAAAACCGCATCGTGCTGGTCTTCGTCAACACGCGCTCTCAGGCCGAATTCGTCTTTCAGGAACTCTGGCGCCTCAACGACGACGCGCTCCCGATCGCGCTGCATCACGGCTCGCTCGCCGCCGAAGCCCGCCGCAAGGTCGAGGCCGCCATGTCGGCGGGCACGCTTCGCGCCGTCGTCTGCACCTCGACCCTCGATCTCGGCATCGACTGGGGCGAGGTCGATCTCGTCGTCAACATGGGCGCCCCGAAAGGCGCGAGCCGCCTGCTGCAGCGCATCGGCCGCGCCAATCACCGCCTCGACGAACCCTCGCGCGCGCTGCTGGTGCCGGCCAACCGTTTCGAGGTGCTCGAATGCGAGGCGGCCCGCGCCGCCGCCCTTGAAGGTGCGCAGGACGGCATGGTCGCGCGGCAAGGCGCGCTCGACGTGCTGGCGCAGCACATTCTCGGTTGTGCCTGTTCGCAGCCATTCGACCCCGACGATCTCTATACGGAGGTTCGCTCCGCCGCGCCCTACCGCGCGCTGACGCGCGACGATTTCGGCAAACTGGTCGATTTCGTCGCCACCGGCGGCTATGCCCTGAAGACCTATGACCGCTTCGCGCGGCTCCGCCCCAACGCGAAGCTCGAAGGCGACATGCGCCTGCGCGCGTCCTCGCCTTCCGTCGTCCAGCAATACCGCATGAATGTCGGCACCATCGTCGAGGCGCCGATGCTGAAGGTGCGGATGATAAGGCGCGGCGGGCGCCGCCCCGTCGGAGGCATGGGCGGGCGTTACCTCGGCGAGATCGAGGAATATTTCATCGACCAGCTCTCCCCCGGCGACACTTTCCTCTTCGCCGGCCACATCCTGCGTTTCGAAGGTCTCGCCGAAACCGAGGCGCTCGTCACGAAGTCGCCATCCGGCGAACCGATGATCCCGTCCTACTACGGCGGCAAGTTTCCGCTCTCGACCTATCTGGCCGCCCGTGTCCGCCGCATGCTGGCGCACAAACCCGAATGGCGGCATCTGCCGCCGCAGGTCCGCGAATGGCTCGAAATGCAGAGCTGGCGCTCGGTGCTGCCCGGCGAAGACAATCTGCTGGTCGAGTGCTTCCCGCGCGGCGACAAGTACTATCTCGTCTGCTACCCCTTCGAGGGTCGCCTCGCGCATCAGACGCTCGGCATGCTGCTGACCCGCCGCCTCGACCGCGCCGGCGCGCGGCCGATGGGCTTCGTCGCCTCTGAATATTCGC
This sequence comes from Parvibaculum sp., assembly GCF_019635935.1. Classification (NCBI taxonomy): domain Bacteria; kingdom Pseudomonadati; phylum Pseudomonadota; class Alphaproteobacteria; order Hyphomicrobiales; family Parvibaculaceae; genus Parvibaculum; species Parvibaculum sp. The sequence continues at coordinate 2,540,599 of NZ_JAHBYN010000001.1, forward strand.
TGGCGATCTGGTGCCTGCGCGATCCGGGCCTGATGCATGAGCGTCACGAGCTGCCGCTCGGCGAGTTGTTCGCCGAAGACATGCTGGGCGACGATCTCGACGCATGGCTCGCCGAATCGAGCCTCTTGAAACGCACCTTCCGCGATTGCGCCATTATTGCCGGCCTGATCGAGCGCCGCTATCCGGGCCATGAGAAGTCGGGCCGTCAGGTCACCTTCTCCTCCGACCTCATATATAATGTGCTGCGCGAGCACGAGCCCGACCACATCCTGCTGCGCGCCACCTTCAACGACGCCGCCACCGGCCTGCTCGACATCGCCCGCGTCGCTGCCATGCTGAAACGCATCCGTGGCCGCATCGTCCTGAAACGCCTCGACCGCGTCTCCCCGCTCGCCGTCCCGGTCCTCCTCGACATCGGCAAGGTCCAGGTCGACGGCGAGGCCAGCGAAGCGCTACTCTCCGAAGCGGCCGACAAGCTGATCGAGGAAGCGACGCGGCTGGTGTGAGCGGCGACCTTTCGAAAAACAAAAGTGTCACCCCGGCGCAAGCCGGGCTCCATGGGCATCTCGAACTGACACCTGACAAATGTACGAATTGAAACAGGACCTCCATCTCGAAATGCACCCCGCGCTCACCGTTTGCGGACAGGCTTTCGACCTGACGCCCGAAGGCGCGGCCTTCCTCGCCGCCGAGCGTCTGCTCGTCGCCGCCGACCTCCATCTCGAAAAAGGTTCGTCCTATGCCGCGCGGGGCATCGCGCTCCCGCCCTACGACACCCGCGCGACGCTCGTCCGCCTCGAAAACCTGATCGCCCGTTTCCGCCCGCGCGTCGTCGTTGCGCTCGGCGACAGTTTCCACGACGCCCGCGCCGACAGCCGCATGGCGCCGAAAGACGCCGCGCATCTTGCCAGGCTCACGCGGAGCTGCGACTGGATCTGGATTTCCGGCAATCACGATCCGGCGCCGCCGCCGCAATTCGGCGGCGAAATCATGGAACAATTTCGTCTCGGCCCGCTGACCTTCCGTCACGAGCCGCAGGCGGCACCCGCCACCGGCGAGATAGCCGGCCATCTTCATCCGTGTGCGGCGGTTCGCGTGCGCGGCCGCCGCCTGCGCCGCCGCTGCTACACGTCGGACGGCACGCGCATGGTTCTCCCCGCCTTCGGCGCCTATGCCGGCGGTCTCAACGTCCTCGACCGCGCCTTCGACGATCTGCTCCCCGGCCTCGATTTCCATGCCTGGATGATGGGCGGCCGCACCGTCGTCCCCGTCGCCGCCCGCCGCCTCGAAGCGGATTGATCCGTATAGGGATCGAATAGCGGAATTTGCCCCTGTTTCGAGGATAAACCCTCTCTCTGTCATCCATCTGTCAAAAAACTGTCACAAATGGCCTTCGCAGCGGGGATAAAAAAAGTAATCCCCTGGGTTATCCCCGTTCTAGCCGAACGTCGCCAGCACCGGAAAAGTCTCCAGCAGGAAGATCGCGATCCGCTCGAACGAACCGAGGATCATCAGCGTCCCGGTCGCCGCCAGCAGCAGCCCCGCCGCCATTTCGACCTTGCGCATGTGACGGCGGAAGCTCGACGCAAAAGACAAAAATCCGCGTACGGCAAATGCCGCCGCGATAAATGGAATGCCGAGCCCCAGCGAATAGACGGTGAGCAGCGCCGCACCCGCCTGCAAACTTTCCTGCGCCGCCGCGATCGTCAGGATCGTCGCGAGGATCGGACCGATGCAGGGCGTCCATCCGAAGGCGAAGGCAAGCCCGAGAACATAAGGGCTGAAAAACTGCATCGCCGGGCTGCGCGCGACATCGCCATTGCCCGCGATGCGAAAACGCATGTCGCGATCGAGCAGCGCAATGCGAAAGAGACCCATGTAATGCAGGCCGAAAATCACAATCACCGCCCCTGCAATTTGCGACAGTACGATCTTGTTCGACATGATGAACGGATTGATCGCCGAGGCGCTGGCGCCAAGCGCGACGAAGATCGTCGTGAAGCCGAGCACGAAACCGGCCGCGCCCAGCGCGACGCGCTGTGTCAGCCCTTCGGATGCCAGCGGCTTTCCCTCCGCATCCTCGCGCGTCAACTCTTCGAGCGACGTGCCGGCGATGAAGCAGAGATAGGCCGGCACCAGCGGCAACACGCAAGGCGACAGAAAACTGATCAGCCCGCCGGCGGCGGCGGCGAAATATCCGATCTCCATTAGGGTCGCCTCATCACGGCCGAAGCCAGCCAGCCCGCAAATGCCGCACCGAGAACGGCGAGCAATCCGTATAGCAACGGGTCGCTATGCGCCATCCGATAGATGAAACGTTCGATGCCGCGCTTGTCGATATAGAGCGGCGACGAAATCGTGTCGATCACATCGCCATCCTGAAACAGATAGACCTTGGCGGTATAAAGGCCAACCGGCACATTGGCGGGAATGTCGACACGCGCGCGAAAAAGCGTCTGCCCGAGAAATGTCACGCCGCCCGGCACGCTGACATAGAGCCGGTCGCGCTGCCTGTTGCGGATCAGTGCCTTCCAGAAAGCGGTCTCCTGCTCCGGCAGCAGAATCTGCACCGTCCCGTCGATGGCGCGCGCCTCCGCAACGCCGGGATCGATGCTTTCGATGCCGATGCGCAGTGCTTTCAGAATATCCGGTGTGGTCGTCACTTCGAGCGGCCGCGTGCTGGCAACCGCGTAGTAGCCCGGCACGTCGGGATAGGTGACGGAATCGTGGTTGACCCAGATGCCGGCCACGCGCTCCTTGCGTCTCACCATCGCCGGTGCGTTCGGCCCCTGCACCACGACGACGATGTCGCGGTTGAGCGCGCGTGTGCCGGGCGTGCGCGCCTCGACCGCGCCGAAGAGCAGGATCTGGGTACCCGTGAAGTTCGAGCGAATGGCGATCTGGTGTTCGGAAAGATCGGTCACCAGCTGGTCCGCGCGCAGGGGCGTCGCCGCCAGAACGGCGACGGCGAGCGCAAGCGCGAGGCGATATGTCGAAACGGCGTTCATCTGTGCGGCACCACGTCGACAACGGAATAGAGATCGGCCGGCGTCGTCACCAGTTCGTAGCCGAGCCGGAGGCTGATCAGCAACAGGATCGCGGCGAGCAGCGCACGCAATTGTTCGGCCGGAAGTCTTTCCGCCGCCCGCACGCCATATTGCGCGCCGACGACGCCGCCGATCACCAGCAGGAATCCGAGCACGATATCGACGGCGAAATTTGTGTAGGCATGCATGACGCCGGTCAGCGCCGTTACGAACACGATCTGGAAAAACGACGTGCCGATCACGACATTGGTCGGCATCCGCAGGAGATAGATCATCGCCGGGATCATGATGAAGCCGCCGCCGACGCCCATGATCGCCGACAATGTGCCGACGAAATAGCCGACAAGGATCGGCGGAATGACGCTGATGTAAAGTTTCGAGCGGCGAAACCGCATCTTGAAGGGCAGGCCGTGGATCCAGTTGTGGTGGCCGCCGCGCCGCGCCGGCAGGGCGCCGCCCCGCGCCGCACGTATCGCGCGCACACTCTCCACCATCATCATCGCGCCGATGACGCTCAGGAAAACCACATAGACGAGCGAGATGACGAGGTCGATCTGGCCCATGCGGCTCAGCGCCTTGAAGAGGAAGATGCCGCTGATCGAACCGGCGACGCCGCCCGCCAGCAGCACCGCCCCCATTTTGAAGTCGATGGATTTTCGCGTGAAATGCGCGAGCGCCCCCGTCACCGACGAAGCGACGACCTGCGTCGTCTGCGTGCCGACGGCGACGGCGGGCGGGATGCCGAGAAAGATCAGCAGCGGCGTCATCAGGAAGCCGCCGCCGACGCCGAACATGCCCGAAAGGAAACCGATCGCAACGCCCATGGCCAGAATGGTCAACACGCTGACCGGCATCTCGGCGATCGGAAGATAAATCTGCATGACGCGCGGCTCCGGCGGCCGAAAGCCGTCCCGGAGCGAAAAGGGACGGAAAAACGGATGCGGATTTGGGTAACACGTCCGCGCGGGAATTCCTAGGCATCCCGCGCCGGAAACGGGATCAGCCGAAGCGCGCCTCGAGCGTCGCCAGCGTCTCGGACGTCACCGTGCCCGTCGCCTCCAGCCCCTCGGTCATCTGGTAGCTGAGAATGGCGTCGCGTGTGCGCGGGCCCATCAGCCCGTCGGGCGATCCGGCATCGTAGCCGAGCCGGTTGAGCAGCGCCTGCGTGCGCGCGATGGCGTCGCGTGTCGGCGCCGCATCGCCGCCGATATTGCCCACCGCCGAGACGTCCCAGCTCTTCAGCGTGCTGATGTCGCCATTGGCAAGCGGTTCCGGCGTCCGGGCGCGCCATGTTTCGGCAGCCACCTTCGCCTTGGCGAGGTCGGCGGCATCCATCGTCGCGGCCAGCGCATCGCGCTTGGCGGCCGCGCCTTTGTCGCCACCCTTGGCGGCGATCGCGAGCCATTTATAGGCCTCGATGGGGTTCTTCTCGATGCCGAGCCCGCGCTCGTTGAGCACCGCGAGATTGTACTGGCTGTCGCCGAGGCCGTAATTGGCGGCGGCATCGAACCATTTGGCGGCGGTCGTGAAGTCCTGCGCGGTGCCGCGGCCTTCCGCGTGAATGACGGCGAGATTGTGCATCGCCTTCACATTGCCGCTCTCCGCCGCCTTCTCGTAAAGCGTCCGCGCCCTGGCGTCGTCCTGCGGAACGCCGCGCCCTTTCTCGTATTGCGTGGCGAGGCGGTATTGCGCGATGGCGAGATCCTGATTGGCCGCGCGCTCGAACCATTCGGCGGCGCGCGCCATGTCCTGCGACACGCCCTCGCCATTGGCAAAGCGCTGCCCGAGTTCGTATTGCGCCGCCGCGTCGCCGCGCGTCGCCGCATCCATCAGCGTCAGCCGTGCCGGTTCGACGGGCGCGGTCTCGACGGGCTTGGCCGGCGCCGCCGTTGCGGGCGCCGCCGGTGTCAGCGTCGCCTGGCCGGCCGGCTGCGCGGTCGCGGGTTTCGGCGTTGCGGGTTTCGGTTCGGGCACCAGCGCTTCGTCCGGCGCTTTCGCTGCCGGTGGCGTGGTGGACGCCGGCGTCGTGGCTTCGCTTGCCGCCGCGCCGGCGTCCTCCGGACTGGCCTCCGGATTTTCGTTCTGGCTGGCGCCGCCCGGTGCAAGCACCGAAGGTTGCGGCGCGCTCTGTTCGACGATCGGGCGTTCGGGTTGCGCAATGCGCGGCGCCGGGCCTTCTTTCAGCATCACATAGGCGCCGGCCATCAGCGCCAGCAACACAAAGCTCGCCGCAAGACCGGTGATCAGTTTGCGCCGGCCCGCGCCGTGGTCCTCGGCCGAAAAACGCGCCGGCGATTCCGGATAGCCGGGCGCCGGCGGCGTGGCGTAGTAGGGCTCCTGCCGCGGCGACTGCCCGCCTTGCGCGGCGGCCTGCGCGGCGCGGCGTGCGGCGGCGAGAAAATCATTGGCGGCGCGCTGTCCGGCGTTCTCCACCGGCGGCGGCGCGGGATCGGGCGGAATGATGCCGTCATCGACAGGCGCGCGCATCTGTGCGTCGTCAAAGCTCTCGTCGTCGGCGGGATAGGGCGGCGGCGCGTCATTCTCGTAGGGCGCATCGGCGGGCGGCGGCGCCGAAACGGCCGGCGCGGCCGTGCGGCCCCAATCGGTTGCGTTGAGCGCCGGACCGAGATTGCCGCCCATTGCCGGGTTGAGCATCGGCGGCGCATCGAATTGCGGTAGCGGGAAGCCGGGGCCTGACGGTGCGAAACCGGCGGCAACGCCCGCATTGAGCTGCGGCGAAAGCGTCGCCTGCTTCACGGCCTTGGTTTCGCGTTCGAGATATCCGAGACGGTTCGTCATCTTCTCGATCATCGACTGCAGCGTCGTCAGCGCCTCGCGGTCGCGGCTGTCGGTCGCGCTCAGATTTTCGTTGATGCCGGCAATCGCCTGCTCGACGGTCTGCGCCGCCTGCATCGTCAGTTGTTCGTTGTGTTCGAGGCGCTGCGCCATCTGCTCGAGACGTTGCGCCAGCGCCTGCGGAATTTCGTGGCGCTGCACATTGTCGAGCTCTTCGAGCTTGCGCGCGATGCTGCTGACGCTCGTCTCGAAAGTCTTGACCGTTTCCTCGGTGCGATGTTCGGTCTGCTCCAGCCGCCGCGCCATTTGCTCAAGGCTCGTCTGGAGCCGGTCGATGGTGGCGCGCTGGCTGTCGGCGTGGGATTTTTCCTCGATGGCCTTCAGCGCGGCTTCCACGGCTTGCGGGCCGATGCCGGTGACGCCGTGCTCCATCTTTTCCATGCGCGTCGCAAGCTGCATCAACGCGTCTTCGAGCGCGCGCGCCCGCTTCTTGGCTTCCTCGCGCTCGGTTTCTTCTTCCGCCGTTTCGACGCGGTCGGAAAGCGAAGCCAGCGACTGGCGGATTTCGCTCAGCGTTTCGTCGGTGCGCCGCTCGGTCGCGTCGAGATGATCGACGACCGCATTGACGGCTTTTTCGAGTGTCTGGATCGTGCGCGCATCCTCGGGACGCAACCCGCCGCCGCGCGCGCGTTCGGCGCGTTCCATGCGTTCGTGAAGCTGCTGCAATTTCCGGTCGAGCGGATCCAGCGATCGCGCATCGGAAACCCGGGCCTCGGAATATCTGTCGTCCATGTCGTACTCCGACTGGTCGATGCGCTGGGCGAGTTGTCCCACCGTCGCTTCGAGCCTGCGCGTCATTTCCGCGGTGCGGCGTTCGCTATTCTCGACCCGCTGCACCACCTCGCGCACCGCCTCCGCCACGGGAGCGAGATCGACCCCGGCGGCAGGCTTCGGTTCGGCCGGCGCCGGTTGCGGCATGGCCTCGGGCGGCGGCGCATAGGCATTTCGGTAGGCAGCGGACGCGGCGCCATCGGCGCCCACTTCGTCCGTGCCCGTATCCATGATGACCTGGTTCAGCCACGCGCCGAGCGTCACGCCCGCCCGCCGGGCGGCCTGCTTGGCCGCCTCGCGCGCCTCGGGCTCAATGCCCTTGACGCTCCATGGAACCCCCGGTCTCATCCGAATCACTATGCCCGTTAACCCTCTGAGGCAGTATAAACCGCGCTATCTGGTATTACGAACGCGCGCTGCCCCAAAACCTTGTAGCGGTTGCACCATCGCCGGACGGCGTGTGAATGCAGGCCGGCAACTTCCCTCATAAAGCGCCAACCTAGGTAAAGACGGGGTTAACGGGGGCCATTTCCGGGGCGTCGGCCTCAGCCCACGGAATGATCGTTGCGAAGCCCGAGCATCGCCACGTCGCTCCATTTCGACCAGGCGCGGGCATGGTCAAGCGCCCGGCCGTAAGAGGCCGCGACCCGGCCCGCAAGGTCGCTGCTCGCGGCAAGTTCGGCGAGCACGGCGCGCGCCGCCTCGGCCATCGCTTCCGCGACCGGCTCCGGCCAGGTCCTGAGCTCCGTGCCGCCGGCCGCAACCAGTCCGGCAAAGGCTTCGGCGTTGTGGAAGGTGAAGTCGGCCAGCGTTTCGGCGGCGCTCGCCATCGCCGCGCCGCGCACGATGTCCTTGAGGTCCGGCGCGAGGCTCTCGAACTTCGCCCTGTTGACCGCGAGCTCCAGCGCCGGCCCCGCTTCGTGGAAGGCCGGCAGATAATAGTAGCGCGCGGCCTTGTTGAGCCCGAAGGCGATGTCGTTCCACGGGCCGACCCATTCGGCCGCGTCTATCGTGTTGTTCTTCATCGCGGTGAAAATTTCGCCGGGCGGCGTCAGCACGACGCTGGCGCCGAGCCTGCGCATCACCTCGCCGCCGAGCCCGGCGATGCGGAACTTCAACCCCTTGAGATCGTCGAGCGAATTGACTTCCTTGCGGAACCACCCGCCTGCCTGCACGCCGCTCGACCCGGCGTAAAAAGGCACCACGCCGAAGGGCGCATAGGCTTCTTCCCAAAGGGCCTGTCCGCCGCCGAATTGCAGCCAGCCGGCCATTTCCGGCGCCATCATGCCGAATGGCACGCCGGTGAAATAGTGGAAGACCGGGTTCTTGCCCTGCCAGTAATAGGGCGTGCCGTGCCCCATTTCGCAGGTGCCTTGCGACACGGCGTCGAAGACCTCGAAGGGCGGCACAAGCTCGCCCGCGCCGAAAAGCTTCACCGTCAGCCGCCCGCCCGACATCGCGCCGATCCGGTCGGCGAGCCGTTGCGCGTTGACGCCGACGCCCGGCGCGCCCTTCGGCCAGGCCGTCGCCATCTTCCATTCGATGGCGCCGTCGGCCCGTGCCAGTGCCGGCATGGCCAGCGCGCCGGCGGCTGCGCCGCCGATAAATTCTCTGCGTTTCATGATGCTGCTTCCCCGAAATTCGCTCGCGCGAGCATCTCACCTCGAAGGCCCGCCCCGCAATGGGCCGTCAGTTCCCGGCGAACACCTGCACGGCGATGATCCGCGTTCCCGCCCGCCCGATGCCGACGCCGCTGCGCGTCGCCTCTGCCGCCTGCATGTTCTGCCGGTGCTGCGGGCTCTGCGCCCATTTCTCGACCATGAGCTTCGCCAGCGCCGCATCGCTCATCGCGGCGTAGCTGGGCCCATCCACCACCTGGACGTTTTCCGAGATGCGGGCGTTGAAGTTCTTGTCGACCGCCAGCACCCGTTCGCGCGGGCCCTGACCTTCCGGGTTGTGATGGCCGAAATAGCCGCGCAGCGCCATGTCGGCGGCATGGACGGCGGCGGCGCGCTGCAGCGTCGCATCGGTCGCAAGCGGGCCCGCACCGCGCGTCTTGCGCCAGTCGTTGACGGCCATCGTCACGGCGCGGCCGAGCGGTGTGTCGGCCTCGGCCGCGGCGCTGGCGGCGGCCGGCAAGCTTGCGGTGCTGACATTGACCGGCGGCTGTTCCCGCATCGGACCGGGCGCACAGGCCGCCAGCATCGAAATCGCCGCGAGGGCTGCAATCGGGAGCCTTGTCGGTCGCATGTCATGCCTCCGTGCCGTTCGCCGCGACCATATCAGATCGTCCCGCCGCCGACTCTTCTTGACGCTTACGTCAACGTAAACTAGAGTCCGGTCCAATTCAGAAAAACGGCTGAAAACAGCCAAAAATTCCGCATTCAGGGAGCGATCATCTCATGGACCAGCAGCTTCACAGCGCCATCGAGGCGCCCCGCCGCAACAGCCGCGATGCCGCCGGCGAGACCTTCTCGATCACCCAGCTCGCCGAGGAATTCGGCCTGACGACCCGCGCCATCCGCTTCTATGAAGACAAGGGACTGCTGTCGCCCGAGCGCCGCGGCCAGACCCGCGTCTATCACCCGCGCGACCGCGCGCGCCTGACGCTGATCGTGCGCGGCAAGAACGTCGGGCTGGCGCTGGCCGAGATCAAGGAAATCCTGAGCCACTACGACCAGGAAGACGGTTGCGTGACGCAAAACCGCGTCGCCATCGGCAAGTTCCGCCGCCGCATCGAAAGCCTCAAGGAGCAGCGCCGCGAGATCGACCTCCAGATCAAGACGCTGGAAGAGAGCTGTGCCCGCCTTGAGGCGCAGATCGCCGCCAGCGAAAAGCGCGACCGGGCCGAAAAGAAGCTCGTCGCCTCCGAAGCGGCGAAGACGAAAAAGCCGGAAAAGGCTATCGTCTGAGGCTTGGCGCGGCCGGCAAGAACCGGCCCCGCAAACCCGCCGGAGGAAACCCATGCCGACCTACAAAGCGCCGCTGCGCGAATACCGCTTTCTGCTGAACGAGTTGCTGAACTTCTCGCAATATGGCGACCTGCCGGGCTTTGCCGATGCGCCGGCCGATCTCGTCGACGCCATTCTCGAGGAAGCCGGCAAGCTCACCGAGGAAGTTCTGCAGCCGCTGAACCAGATCGGCGACCGCGAAGGCTGCAAGCTCGAAAACGGCGTGGTGACGACGCCCACGGGCTTCAAGGAAGCTTACAAGCTGCTGGTCGATGGCGGCTGGCCGGCGCTTGTGGCCGACACGGAATATGGCGGGCAGGGGCTCCCGAACGCGCTCGGCGTCATCTTCAACGAAATGGTCTCGTCGGCCAATATGGCCTTCGGCATGTATCCGGGCCTCAGCCACGGCGCATACTCCGCGCTTTCGCAGCACGGCACCGACGAACAGAAAAAGAAATATCTGCCCAAGCTCGTGACCGGCGAATGGACCGGCACGATGAACCTGACCGAACCGCATTGCGGCACCGATCTCGGCCTGTTGCGTTCGAAGGCCGTGCCGGTCGGCGACGGTTCCTACAAGATCAGCGGCCAGAAGATTTTCATCTCGGCCGGCGACCACGACCTTGCCGACAACATTCTGCATCTGGTGTTGGCGCGCATCGAAGGCGCGCCCGCCGGCGTCAAGGGCATCTCGCTCTTCCTGGTGCCGAAATTCCTGGTCAATGACGACGGCTCGCTCGGAAACCGCAACGGCGTCTCGGTCGGCTCGCTCGAAGAGAAAATGGGCATCCACGGCAACGCGACCTGCGTGCTGAACTACGACGAGGCGATCGGCTGGCTGGTCGGCGAGGAGCACAAGGGCCTGCGCGCCATGTTCACGATGATGAACGAAGCGCGCCTCGGCGTCGGCCTGCAGGGCCTCTCGCAATCCGAAGTCGCATACCAGAATGCGGTCACCTATGCGCTGGAACGCCTGCAGGGTCGTTCGCTCACGGGCCCGAAAGCCGAAGACAAGCCCGCCGATCCGCTGATCGTCCATCCCGACATCCGCCGCATGCTGCTCAACGCCAAATCCTTCAACGAAGGCGCCCGCGCGCTTCTGGTCTGGACGGCGCTGCATGGCGATCTTTCGCACCGTTCCAACGACGAAAAGACCCGCGAATTCGGCGACGACATGATGTCGCTGCTGACGCCGGTGTTGAAAGGCTACTTCACCGATCGCGGTTTCGCCCATGCGGTCGATGCGCAGCAGGTCTATGGCGGCCACGGCTATATCGACGAATGGGGCATGGGCCAGTTCGTGCGCGATGCCCGCATCGCCATGATCTATGAAGGCGCCAACGGCGTGCAGGCGCTCGATCTCGTCGGCCGCAAGCTGGCGCAGAATGGCGGCCGCGGCGTCTTCGCCTTCTTCAAGACCATCGACGATTTCATCGCCGCCAACAAGGCGAACGCCGATCTGAAGCCTTTCCTCGATCCGCTCGCCGCCGCGCGCAAGGACCTCGAAACGGCGACCATGTGGTTCATGGAAAACGCGCTTGTAAATCCCGATCACGCCGGCGCCGGCTCGACGCCCTACATGCATCTCTTCGGCATCACCGGCCTTGCCTTCATGTGGGCGATGATGGCGAAGGTTTCGCTCGAAAAGCTCGCCGCCCAAAGTGAGGGCGACAGGGCCTGGTACGAAACGAAAATCAAGACCGGCCGCTTCTACATGGAACATGTGGTGCCCGAAACGGCGACGCATCTCGCGCGCATCCGCCACGGCGCCGATCCCATGATGGCGATGGCCGCCAACGAATTCTGAATGTCGAAGACAGGGAGCACGACGAATGAGTCTGAATGCCGGTTACAAATCGCCTTGGCTGAACGAGGAACTTGAAATCCTCCAGGGCGCGGTCGCCAAGTTCTATGAAAGGGAATTCCAGCCGCATGTCGAGCGCTGGGAGGACCAGGGCTGCGTCGATCGCGACGCCTGGCTGAAGGCGGGCGAAGCCGGTATTCTCTGCGCGTCGATCAAGGAGGAATACGGCGGCGGCGGCGGCAATTTCGCCCATGAAATGGTGATCGCCGAAGAGCAGGGCCGCGCCGGCATTTCCGGCTTCGGCAACTCCGTGCATTCGGGCATCGTCGCCCACTACATCCAGTCCTACGGCACCGAGGATCAGAAGAAGAAGTGGCTGCCGAAAATGGCGTCGGGCGAAATCGTCGGCGCCATCGCGATGACCGAACCCGGCACCGGCTCCGATCTGCAGGGCGTCAAGACGACGGCGAAGAAGTCCGGCAACCAGTATGTGGTCAACGGCCAGAAGACCTTCATCACCAACGGCCAGCAGGCAAACCTCATTTGCGTCGTCGCCAAGACCGATCCGGCCGGCGGCGCTAAGGGCACCTCGCTGATCATGGTCGAAACCGACGAGGCCGAAGGCTTCCGCCGCGGCCGCAACCTGAAGAAGATGGGCCAGAAGGCGCAGGACACGTCCGAGCTTTTCTTCGACGAAGTGAAAGTGCCGACCTCGAACCTGCTCGGCACCGAGGAAGGCAAGGGCTTCTTCCAGTTGATGCAGCAGTTGCCGCAGGAACGCCTCATTATTTCGGTGCAGGCCTGCGTCGCGATGGAAATGGCGCTGAAATACACGACCGACTATGTGAAGGAGCGCACCGCCTTCGGCCAGCGCATCCTCGATTTCCAGAACACGCAGTTCAAGCTCGCCGAATGCAAGACCGAAGCGACCATCGCCCGCGTCTTTGTCGACGACTGCGCGGTGAAGCTTCTCGACGGCAAGCTCGACGCCACGACAGCCGCCATGGCCAAGTGGTGGACGACGCAGAAGGAAAACGAAATCATCGACACCTGTCTGCAGTTCTTCGGCGGCTATGGCTACATGATGGAATATCCGATCGCCAAGCTCTACACGAATGCCCGCATCCAGAAGATCTACGGCGGCACCAACGAAATCATGAAAATGCTGGTCGCCCGCACGCTCTGACGCGGCGCCGGAAATACGAAAACAATTTCCCCCAGGGAGACATCCAATGACCGAATGTTTTGTCTACGACACCGTGCGCACGCCGCGCGGCAAGGGCAAGAAGGACGGCGCGCTGCACGAAGTGACCGCGCTCGAACTCTCGACCCAGACCTTGAAAGCGATCCGCGACCGCAACGGCCTCGACACCTCGAAGGTCGACGACGTCGTGCTCGGCTGCGTCGACCCCGTCGGCGAGCAGGGCGGCGACATTGCCCGCATCGCCGTGCTGAATGCCGACTACGCGCAGACGACCGCCGGCGTGCAGATCAACCGCTTCTGCGCCTCCGGCCTCGAAGCGACCAACATGGCGGCCGCCAAGGTCATGTCCGGCGAAGCCGATATGGCGATCGGTGGCGGCGTCGAGTCGATGTCGCGCGTCGGCATGGGCGCGTCGGGCGGCGCCTGGTCGTCCGATCCCAACATCGCCTTCAAGTCCTATTTCACGCCGCAGGGGATCGGCGCCGATCTCGTCTGCACCAAATACGGCTTCACCCGCACCGATGTCGACGCTTATGCGGTCGAAAGCCAGAAACGCGCGAAGAATGCCTGGGACAAGGGCTATTTTGCGAAGTCCGTCATCCCGGTGAAGGACATCAACGGCCTCACCATTCTCGATCACGACGAGCACATGCGCCCCGAGGCGACCATGCAGTCGCTGGCCGCGCTGCAGCCTTCCTTCGCCTCGCTTGGCGAGTTTGCCTTCGATGGCATCGCGCTCGACCGCTACCCGGAAGTCGAAGAGATCGTCCATGTCCATCACGCCGGCAATTCGTCCGGCATCGTCGATGGCGCGTCCGCCGTTCTCGTCGGCAATGCGGCCACCGGCAAGGGCATGGGCCTGAAGCCGCGCGCCCGCATCCGCGCCATGGCCTCGATCGGTTCGGAGCCCTGCATCATGTTGACGGGCCCGGCCGATGTGTCGCGCAAGGTGCTGGCCAAGGCCGGCATGAAGCCCGAGGACATCGACCTCTATGAGCTGAACGAAGCCTTCGCCTCCGTCGTGTTGCGCATGATGCAGGCGCTCGACATTCCGCACGAAAAGATGAACGTCAATGGCGGCGCCATCGCGATGGGCCATCCGCTCGGCGCCACCGGCGGCATGATCCTCGGCACCGTGCTCGACGAGCTCGAACGCCGCGATCTCAACACCGCCCTCATCACGCTCTGCGTCGGCGCGGGCATGGGCACCGCCACCATCATCGAACGCGTGTGAGGCGACAATGACCACGTATGAAAACTTCAAATTCGACGTCGACGCCGACGGCATCGCCCTCGTCACCTGGGACATGCCCGGCCGTTCGATGAACGTGCTTTCGCAAAGCTCGATGGCCGACATGGCCGCGATCATCGAAAAGATCATGTCCGACGACGCCATCAAGGGCGCCGTGCTGACCTCCGGCAAGGACGCCTTCTGCGCCGGCGCCGATCTTTCGATGATGGGCGGTCAGGCCGGCGGCGGTTCCGGCGGCGGTTCGCAGGAAGAGCGCGTCAAGGCGATGTATGAGGGCAACCTCAAATTCAACATGCTGCTGCGCTCGCTCGAAACCTGCGGCAAGCCCGTGGTCGCCGCAATCAACGGCACGGCGCTGGGCGGCGGCCTCGAAGTCACGCTCGCCTGCCACTACCGCGTCGCGTCGGACAATCCGAAAACGCAGATCGGCCTCCCCGAAGCGAAGGTCGGTCTCCTGCCCGGCGGCGGCGGCACGCAGCGCCTGCCGCGTCTCATCGGCGCGCAGGCCGCACTGCCGCTGATCCTGCAAGGCACCTCGCTCGATCCGCAAAAGGCATTGAAGGCCGGCATCGTCCACAAGGTCGTGCCCGCCGCCGAACTGATCGCGGCCGCCAAGGCGTGGCTGAAGGAAGGCCTCGCCCAGCCGAAAGTGAAACTCGGCAAGAAAGGCCCGGAAGTTTATGCCATCGCCATCCAGCCCTGGGACCGCGAAGGCTACAAGGTGCCGGGCGGCGATCCGCATTCGAAGGGCGGTGGTCAGGTCTTCACCATCGGCAACGCGACGTTGCACAAGCAGACGCATGGCAATTTCCCGGCGCAGAAATTCATCATGTCCTGCGTCTATGAAGGCCTGCAGGTGCCGATCGAGGCGGGCTTGCGCATCGAGACGCGCTACTTCACCAAGCTGCTGATGGACCCGCGTTCGAAGGCGATGATCCGTTCGCTCTTCCTCTCGATGCAGGAACTGGCGAAAGGCGCGCGCCGCCCGGCGGGCATCGCGCCCTTCCAGGTGAAGAAGCTCGGCATACTCGGCGCCGGCATGATGGGCGCCGGCATCGCTTACGTCTCGGCGCAGGCCGGAATGGAAGTGGTGCTTCTCGATACCGATCAGGCGAATGCCGAAAAGGGCAAGGCCTATTCGGAGAAGCTGCTGGCGAAGGCGCTCGAACGCGGCAAGACCACGCAGGAGAAGGCCGACAAGCTGCTCGGCCTCATCAAGCCGACGACGAATTACGACGACCTCAAAGGCGCCGATCTCGTCATCGAAGCGGTCTTCGAAAGCCGCGACATCAAGGCCGAAGTGACGAAGAAGGCCGAACCGATGCTCGCCGCCGGCGGCATCTACGGCTCCAACACCTCGACGCTGCCGATCACCGGCCTTGCCGAAGCCGCCGCCAAGCCGGACAACTTCATCGGCATCCATTTCTTCTCGCCCGTCGACAAGATGCAGCTTGTCGAAATCATCATGGGCAAGAAGACGAGCGACGAGACGCTCGCCAAGGCGATGGATTACGTGAAGCAGATCCGCAAGACGCCGATCGTCGTCAACGACTCCAGAGGCTTCTACACCTCGCGTTGCTTCGGCACCTATGTCGGCGAAGGTCTCGCGATGCTGGGCGAAGGCGTGCCCCCCGCGATGATCGAGAATGTCGGCCGCATGACCAGCATGCCGATGGCGCCGCTCGCCTTGAACGACGAAGTCTCGCTCGACCTCGCCTACAAGGTGCGCGAGCAGACGAAGAAGGACCTCGGCGACAAATATGTCGGCTCGCCTGCCGACGATCTCGTCAAGAAGATGGTGGTGGACCTCGGCCGCGTCGGCAAGAAGGCCGGCAAGGGTTTCTACGACTATCCCGCTGACGGCAAGAAGAAGCTCTGGCCGGGCCTCGCCGATCTCGTCGGCAAAGCCCAAAACCCCGACGACCTCGATGTGCAGGAGCTGAAAAACCGCTTCCTCTACATTCAGGCGCTGGAAGCGGCGCGCTGCTTCGAGGAAGGCGTGGTAACGGACGTGCGCGACGCCGATGTCGGTGCGATCCTCGGCTGGGGCTTCGCGCCCTGGGCCGGCGGCCCGCTGTCGCTGATCGACATGGTGGGCACGGCAGCCTTTGTCGAAGCCTGCGACAAGCTCGCCCAGAAATACGGGCCCCGCTTCACGCCGTCGAAGCTGCTGCGCGACATGGCCTCGAAGGGCGAAACCTTCTATGGCCGCTTCGCCCCCAACAAGGAGAAGGCGGCGGCCTGATCCGCCGCACGGCCCAACAAAAACGGAAGCCCCGCCCCGAAAGGGACGGGGCTTTCTTTTGGCCGCTTTGGCAGAAATTGCGTGTCGTTTGTCATTTCCGCCAGCCGCCCCCGGGCCTAGTCTGGCCCCATGACCGCTGCCGCCAAGCCAAAGCCCCGCAGATCCGCCCCGGCCCCCCGCCGGGTGATGATGCTCGCCTATGCCGACGCCCAGATTCTCGACATCGCCGGCCCCTTGCAAATCTTGAGCACAGCGCTGCTGCCCGATGGCCGCCCGGCCTATGCGATCGAACTCGTATCCGCCGATCCCGGCCCGGTCATGACGACAAGCGGCCTTGTACTGCACGCCAGCCGCGCCATGGCCGATGTGCCGCCGCGCGATCTGGCGGCGCTCGATGTCTTGATGGTGACGGGCGGCCTCGGCTCGCGCGACGCGATGGAAGACGAGCGCCTGCTGGCTTTCGTCCGCAAGGCCGCCGCGCCCGCCGGCCGCGTCGTCTCGATTTGCACCGGCGCCGTCATCCTCGCCGCCGCCGGCCTGCTGGATGGCCGCCGCGCCACGACCCATTGGGCCTATGCGCCGATCATGCGCAAGCGCTTCCCCGCCGTCACGGTGGAAGAAGATGCGATCTATGTGCGCGACGGCAAGTTCTGGACAAGCGCGGGCGTCACCGCCGGCATGGACCTCGCGCTGGCGCTGGTCGAGGAGGATCTCGGCCGCGACATGGCGCTCACGCTTGCGCGTCATCATGTGATGTATCTGATGCGCCCCGGCGGCCAGTCGCAATTTTCGGCGCAGCTCGCCGCCCAGCGCATCGCCGACACGCGCCTTGCCCGCGTCTGCGCTTTCGTCATTGAAAATCCGTGTGCCGATCTTTCCGTGCCGGCGCTGGCGTCGCGCGCCGCCATGAGCGAACGCAGTTTCGCCCGCCGCTTCGCCGAGGAAACCGGCATCACCCCGGCGCAATTCGTCGAGCGCGCCCGCCTCGACGAAGCCTGCCGCCGCCTCGCCGACAGCGACATGCCGCTCGATGCCGTCTCGGCCGATGCCGGTTTCGGCGCCGCCGAGCGCATGCGCCGCGCCTTCATCCGCCACCTCGGCGTCACGCCCGGCCGCTACCGCGAAAGATTCCGCACCGCCCGGCGCGATCTTCTCCCCTCGCCGGAAACATCCGGGGTCCAACATCATTCACCCTCCGCACAGGACGCGCATGCATGACCGCCGCACCCGCAAGAAACCGCACCATCGGCATCCTGATTTTCGACGACGTCGAGGAGCTTGATTTCGTCGGCCCCTATGAAGTCTTCACCATGTCGAACGAGGCGCATGGGTTCGAGGGCCGCGAGCGTCCCGACACCGTATTGCTGATCTCGGAAACGGGCGGTTCCGTCACCGGCGCCAAGGGCATGCGCGTCGAAGCGCATGTGTCGATCGCCGATGCACCGAAGCTCGATCTGCTGCTGGTGCCGGGCGGGCAGGGCACGCGCCGCGAAGTCGAGAACGAAAAGCTGCTGGCATGGATCGCGCGCCAGGACACTGCCGAATGGGTAACAAGCGTCTGCACCGGCGCGTTGATCCTTTGCGCGGCCGGTGCGGCGAAGGGCAAGCGTGTCACCACCCATTGGGCTTTCATCGAGCAGCTCCGCAAGCGCGGCGAAGCATCGGAAGTGCTTGAAAACATCCGCTATGTTCGCGACGGCAATGTCGTGACCGCCGCCGGCGTTTCGGCTGGCATCGACATGGCGCTCTGGCTCACCGGCCAGATGCACGGTGAAGCCCATGCGCGCCTGACGCAGCGCCTGATGGAATACGACCCCGCGCCGCCCTATAGCGCCGCCGTCTGATTGCGCTATCCTCCCCCGAAACACCGGGGAGAGAAAAATGGCGGCGGCGACGAGAACCGAACTCAACGGCTGGCTGGCAAGCGCCGAGCTGCATCAGCGTTACCTGACGGGACTGATCCTGCGCGCCGTCGTCTTCAAGGGCGAGGCGGCGGGGACCGAACTGAATTTTCGTACCTTCCAGGCGCAGCACCGCGAGAAGTTTCTGGGGGGCTACAAAAATCTCGGCCTCGACAAGCTGCCGCCCGCCGTCGCCTGCGCACAATACATTTATCTCGCCAACCATGTCGGCGGCGTGAAGTGCGAGTTCATTCCCGAAAGCGATCGCAAGGCCTGGGTGCGTTACCTGCCGCCGCGCTGGATCTGGGACGGCGCGGCGATCTGTGCGGTGCCCAACGATGTGAGCATCGCCTTCATGCGCGCCTTCCATTCGCAGGTCGGCGTGACGCTCGGCAATCCCAATCTCGGCTTCGTCTGCACCAACATCACCACCCGCATCGACCCCTGCCTCGAAGGTTATTTCATCGAGGAGGAGCAGCCGCTGGCGGCGGATGAGCGCCTCCGCTTCCGCTTCGACGAAAACGGCCCGGATGTCGATTCTTCGAAACTCCCCCATGTCGAATGGTCCGAAGAGCGCATGATCAAGGCGAAGCGCAACTACGCCGTGCAATATATCCGCTCGATCCTGCCCGCCGCCGTCTCGCTCTTCGGTGAGGACGAGGCGCGCAAGCTCGGCTGGGAAGCCGGCCGCCTGATCGGCATGCAATGCTACGACGCGACCGCGGCCCTGATCGGCGTCGAACGAAACGACGCCGACGCCTTCGCGCGCTATCTCGGCGCCATGCTCGATGCCGGCGGCGACAAGCCGGATGTGAAAGGCGCCGAAGTGTCGATTTCGACATGGCGCATGATGGAGGGCAGGGAAGGTGTCACGCCCGCCTGCTTCGATGCCTGGAACGCGCTTTGGGAAGGCGCGCTCGCGGTTCACAACCGGCACATGAAACTCGAAGTGACCGCCCGCATGGACGAGGGCGCGGATCGCTGGGCTTGGCGCGTCCGATAGACGATCCGCCGGAAATCCGCTCTACTCCCGCAAAAGAAACGCGAACACTGAGGGGAGCCCCGAGAAATCATGTCAGGCAGCAATCCGTTCGACCCGAAGCTCTACACCGCCGATGCCATTTCGGCCGAAACGAAGGCCATCAACGACGCCATTATCAAGGCAATGGACGGCGCGCCCGACTGGTGGGACATCGGCGCACAGGAAGTGCGCGACGCGCGCGCCCGCGGCGACGGTCCCTTCCCGCTGGCGCCGAAATCGCCCCGCGCCCGCACAATTGAGATAGATGGCAAGGGCGGCAAGATCGCGCTGCGCGTTATCGCGCCCGACAATCCGAAAGGCGTCTATCTGCATATTCACGGCGGCGGCTGGACGCTCGGCGCCGCCGACCAGCAGGACCCGCTGCTCGAGCGCATCGCGGACAATGTCGGTCTTGCCTGTGTCAGCGTCGAATACCGCCTGGCACCGGAACATCCCTATCCGGCGGGCCCGGACGATTGCGAAGCGGCGGCGGTCTGGCTGGTGAAAAACGCGAAGAAGGAATTCGGCACCGACAAGCTGACCATCGGCGGCGAAAGCGCCGGCGGGCACCTGTCGGCCGTCACGGTCCTGCGCATGCGCGACCGTCATGGCTACACCGGCTTCAAGGGCGCCAATCTCGTCTTCGGCGCCTTCGACATGTCGATGACGCCGAGCCAGCGCGCCTTCGGCAACGAACGCCTGATCCTCCGCACGCTCGACATCCAGAAATTCGGCGACGCCTTCATGCCGCCCCATGTCGACCGGCGCGACCCCGATGTCTCCCCCCTTTATGCCGACCTCAAGGGCCTCTGTCCGGCGCTCTTCACCGTCGGCACGCGCGACGCCCTGCTGGACGACAGCCTGTTCATGTACACGCGCTGGATCGCCGCCGGCAACGAAGCCGAACTCGGCATCTATCCGGGCGGCGCCCACGGCTTCGTCGCCTTCCCCGGCGAACTGGCCCGCGCCGCCAACGCTCAGGCCGACGCCTTCCTGAAGCGCGTGGTGGGGTAGTTGATTTGCTGTCGATTCGGTGTCCCGTACTCAGCTAGGTCGAGAGGAGTGAGCGATGGAGACAACGGAGAAAATCGTTGAAGCCTATGTACGCTATGTACGGCACTGGGCAACCATTCCGAATGTCCGGTGCGACGGGCAGCAAGAGATTGACCTCATCGCTGTCGATCCAACTTCCGGAAAGCACTATCACATCGAAACTAGCGTTTCTGTGTCGCAGGGCTTTTCTAAGCTCACGGCGAAGACGTTCGATCCTGAGCTGAGGAAGCAGCGCGTTCACCAAGCGTCGATGCGCCGTACCTTAGGCTTTTTCGTCGATCACAAGTTTGGCACAAAGGCAGTCAAGGATAAGCTCGCGAAGTATGGTTTTAGTGAGAGCGACAACCACAAGATCATCGTGACGTGGGGCTGGACAGAAGATGCCAAGACGGCTGCCAAAATCGCAGGAATTGAACTTTGGGATTTCAGAGAAATAATTCGCGACATCGCGTCCGAAATTCGAGACGCGAGGAGCTATTTCACTGACGACACGCTCCGCACGATCAATCTTTATGTGCAGGCGACGGAGGGAGCGGCCCGGAGCATACGTACTGCCTCCAACCCACAAGAATTCGGGCGTCGAGCGCCGGCTCGGGTGATCGACAACCAGAAGAATTCCGCACCATTCTGGGTTTACCGCAACTCAGTCGTTCGACGCGCGCGACTGCATCGCGCCGCCTGTACCTATTGCAACGATGGTGCCGGAATGCACAGGGTTGGTAGCAGGTACAACGACGAATGGAGGCCGTTCGCGAGTGAACGGGACGCCAAAGCGTTTCTTGCATCCACCGGATACGACGACGCAAAGAACTGCGGCGTTTGCATGGGGCCGCGCTAGCACCCTGGAACCGCTATGCCTTAGTTTTGGCTAGCCTTATCGGTCCAGCCTCTATAATTTGAACAATGTTCATAAATTTGATATTAATTCAATAAATCATGAAAGCCCGGGAGGAAGCCATGCCCTTCGAGCACATTCTCTATGAGCGGCAGGGCCGCATCGCCACCATCACGCTGAACCGCCCCGACCGCCTCAACGCCATAGCCGCCGGCATGCCGCGCGAGCTCGCCCGTGCCGTCGAGCAGGCGAACGACGATGACGACGTGCACGTGATCGTGCTGACCGGCGCCGGCCGCGCCTTCTGCGCCGGCTACGACCTCAAGGACTTCGCGGAAACCCCGGCGCGCAATCAGGGCGCGGGCACACCGGCGGGCGATCCGCGTCCCTGGGACCCGATGGTCGACTTCAACATGATGCATGCCAACACGCGGGACTTCATGTCGCTCTGGCGCTGCCACAAGCCGACGATTGCCAAGGTGCGCGGCTTCGCGGTGGCGGGCGGCTCCGACATCGCGCTTTGTTGCGACATGGTGGTGATGGCGGAGGATGCGAAGATCGGCTATCCGCCGGCGCGCGTCTGGGGCTGCCCCACCACCGCCATGTGGGTCTACCGCCTCGGGCCCGAACGCGCCAAGCGCATGCTCTTCACCGGCGATCTCGTGACGGGCGCCGAGGCCGCCGAAATGGGCCTCGTCCTCGAAGCGGTGCCGGACGACGATCTCGATGCGCGGGTGGAGGCGCTCGCGGCCCGCATGGCCGGTGTGCCGCGCAACCAGTTGATGATGCAGAAGCTGCTGGTCAATCAGGCCTATGAAAACATGGGGCTGCAGACGACGCAGATGTTCGCGACGCTGTTCGACGGCATCACCCGCCATTCGCCCGAGGGCGTCTGGTTCAAGCAGCGCGCCGAACAGGTCGGCTTCCAGCAGGCGGTGAAGGAACGCGACGGCGACGCGCCCATCGCCGACGGCGTTTCGCGCCCGACCTGGAAATTCTGATGCAGGCGGCTACCGCATCCGGCAAGCGCCGCACGGCCCTGCGCGATCACAAGCGCAAGGCGATCCTCGCCGCCGCGCGCCGCGTCTGCGATGCGGGCGGGCCGGAGGCGCTGACCATCCGCGCCGTCGCCGCCGAAGCGGGCTATGTGCCGGGCGCGGTCTATTCCTATTTCGCCGGTATCGACGAGCTTGCCATCGCGCTCACCGCCGAGGAACTCGGGCATCTCGCAAGGCGCATGCGCGAGGCGGCCGAAAAGGCGAAGTCGCCCGCCGATGCGCTCGCCGCCGCGGCGCGCGAGGCGCTGGCCGCCACCGCCGGCAACGCGCCGCATGTGCGCCTCGCCGGGCGGTTGATGTCGGCCGGCGCGCTCGATCCCGATCTCAACCGCGCCGTCACCGGCCGCGTCATCGCGGTGCTCGAAACGCTGGGCGGGCCCTTGCGCGCCGCGACCGGCCTTGAAGGTGCGGCCGCCCACCGCGAAATCCTCTGCCTCGCCGCCTTCCTGATCGGCCTGCGCGTGCTCGAAGGCTCGGGCCGTCTGGAAGCATTGGGTTTCGCTGCGGAAACCTTGCTGGCGCACCGCCTCTCCGCGCTCCCGGGTGCATGACAACAGGCGGGCCCGCCCCTATGCTGCGGCACCCGCCATCGACGAACTGTGTCCCCTGAATATGACCGGCATGATCGACACCTATCGCGGCTATGTCTCGCTGCAGGAATGCGACGAGATGGGCCACATGAACATCCAGCATTACATTTCGAAAAGCTCGGACAGTTCCTACAATCTGCGCGTGGCGCTGGACCTCGGCGCGCTCGATCAGGCGCAGACCGGCCTCGGCTATGTCGCGCTCGAACATCACATCCGCTTCCACCGCGAGCTTCGCGCCAGCGATCTCGTCGTCATTCGCTCCGGCATCGTCGAGATGCGCGAGAAGACGATGCGCATCTATCAGGAGATGCGCGAGGTGCTGGACGACCGCCTGGCCGCCACCTATGTGATCGACACCGGCTGCCTCGATCTCGCGACGCGGCGGCTGACCGCCTGGCCCGAAGAGACGCGGGCCCGCGCCGCCGCGATGGCGGCCGAATTGCCGCCCGAAGCGCTGCCGCGTTCGCTGCCGAAGGAGGCGCTGGAGCGCGACGTGTCGTTGGCCCGCGCCGATGCCGACGGCATGGTCGAGACCAACCGCTCGGTCGTCAACACCTGGGAATGCGACACCAACAATCACATGAATGCGCGCTTCTTCATGGCGCGCTTCTCCGACGCCCAAGGCCACATGTGGGCGCATGCAGGCCTCGGCCGTCACGAGCAGGCGGCCCGCGGCCTCGCCACCGCCACCGTCGAGATAAGGCTTGCCTATCTGCGCGAGTTGCGCGCCGGCGAAACGCTGTTCGTGCGCACCGGCATCGACGCCACCGACGGCAAGACCATCCGCTATCGTCACTGGCTCTTTTCGGGCGACACCGGCGAGCCGGCCTGCATCGCCGAAGGCGCAGGCCTCCTGTTCGACAAGTCGACCCGCAAGGCCGTGCCGCTGCCCGACGCGCTGCGCCGGCGCGGCTGAACCCATTCGTCATCACCATCGAAAGCAAGAGAAAGAAACATGAGCGAGATGATCGAGGTTGCCCGGTCGAGCGTCCAGACCTGGGAAAGCGACCAGATGGGTCACATGAATGTGCAGTTCTATGTCGACAAGGCGGGGCAGGGGCTTGCGGCGCTGGCGCTGCGCCTCGGCGTCGGGCCGCGCTTTGCCCGCGCCGAGGGCGCGCGGTTCTTCGTGCGCGACCATCATGTGCGTTTCCTGCGCGAGCAGCGACCCGGCGCGCCCTTCTTCATCCGCGCCGGCATTCTCGATGTGCACGATTTCGGCCTGCGCGTCTACGAGGAGATGGTCAACACGGTGTCGGGCGAGGTGGCGGCATCCTTCATCGCCGAGGTCGAACTGCTCGACGAGGAAAGCCGCGAGATGAAGCCGCTGCCGGCAAAGGTGAAGACAGCGGCAAAAGCGCTTGTCGTCGAACTGCCGGTGCATGGGAGCCCGCGCGGCCTCGAAATCTATGCGCCGCGCCCGTCGCCGAAGCTTGCCGATGCCGACGGCATGGGCATGGTGCGCACCTGGCAGGGCGAAATCGACGCCGCGCAATGCGACGGTCAGGGCTTCCTGACCATTCGTCATTTCATGGGCATCGTGTCCGACGGTATTCCGAACCTGCTGGCGCAGACCAGCGGCGCAGACCGCTCGAAGACGCCGTCCGTCGGCGGCGCGGCGCTCGAATACCGCTTTGTCTATCGCCGTCATCCGCGCGCGGGCGACGTGCTGACGCTCCGCAGCGGCCTCAAGAATGTCGGCCCGAAAATCTATACCTGGTGCCACTGGCTGTTCGATCTCGAAACCGGCGAGGCCATCGCCACCGCCGAGGCCGTCGCCATCGCGCTCGACCTGACGACGCGCAAGGCGATTGCCATTCCGGACGAAATGCGCGCCAATCTGGAGACACTGGTGATCGAGGGACTTGGTGTCTGAAGAGATGGGCGTCTGAGGGGGGGCAATCATGGCCGGATTTCTGCGCGATGAACTGAAGGCAGAGGAAACCGCATTTCTCGACCGCGCCGCCGCCTTCACGGCGAAGACCGTCGCACCGCAAGCGAATGAATGGGAACGCGCCCGCCGCCAGCCGGTCGAGGCGCTCCGCGAGGCGGCCGCTCTCGGTCTCCTCCGCCTTGAAACGCCGAAGGAGCAGGGCGGCCTCGGCCACCGCTATCTCGTCAAGCTGGCGCTTTGCGATGAAATGTCCCGCGCCGACATGGCCTTCACGTTCTCCCTGGTGAACACGCAGAACGTCGCCGCGCGGTTGGCCCTCTCGCCGACGGCGCGGCATCGCGACGTCCATGTTCCCGCCTTGATGTCCGGCGACATCTTCGGCGCCACGGCCCTGAGCGAGCCCGGCGCGGGCAGCGACTTCTCGTCCATCCGCACGCGCGCGGAAAAGGTCGATGGCGGCTGGCGCCTCAACGGCGAAAAAGCCTGGATCACCAACGGCGCGATCGCCGATCTCTTCATCACCTATGTGCAGACCGACCCGGCGGCCGGATGGCGCGGCATCGCCTGCATCCTGGTCGATGCCCGCCGCGAAGGCTTCACGCGCCGCCCTGCTTACGATCTCATCGGCGGCCACGCGATCGGCGCGGGCGGCTTCGCGCTCGAAAACTATCTGGCGCCGGAGGAAGACCTGATCGCCCCGCCCGGCGAAGCCTTCAAGCTGGCGATGAAAGGCGTCAACGGCGCCCGCGTCTATGTCGCCGCGATGTGCGCCGGGTTGCTGGCCGACGCGCTGGAAAAGGCGCTTGGCTATGGCACGGCGCGCGAGACATTCGGCCGGAAGCTTCTCGACCATCAGGGGCTCAACTGGTCGCTCGGCGACGTCGCCAACGATCTCGAAGCGCTGCGCGGGTTGACGCTCGCCGCCGGCCGCCTGATCGACCGGGGCGAGGATGCCGTAATGGCGGCGGCGCATGCCAAGAAATTTGCCGGCCGCGTCACGCTCGCCCGCATCGCCGACTGCATCCAGGCGATGGGCGCCGCAGGCCTGCGCGAGGAGCACGGCCTCGGCCGCCACCTCGCTTGCGCGAAGATCGCCGCCTATACCGATGGCAGCACCGAAATGATGAACGAGCGCATCGGCGCGGGACTCATCAAGACCTATGGGCTGACGGGCTAGCGCCCTTCCGCTTCAAGCCGCGCCGCGAACGCGCGCACTTCGTCGATGACGATTTGCGGAAATTCCATCGGCAGGAAATGCGTCGCGCCCGGCACCATCGCGATATGCGCCTTGCGGTCGCGGGCGCGCAGGAGCGTCGGAAAAGGCGCCCGGCAGGTCGAGCCGTGCTCGGCATAGAGAAGCGCCAGCGGTACATAGAGTTTCGCCACCGCGCGGTTCATGTTGTGACCATGGGCCCGGAAATTCGCGGCCTCCCATTCCGGCGCGCAGAGAAGTTCGGCCTCGCCATTGTCGCGCAGGCTCGTACCGCTCTCGATATAATCTTCCAGGAATTCGCGCGGCCAGGTGCGGAAGGCGCCGCGGCCGAAATAGCGCTCGACCGCGACTTCGCGGCTTTCGAAAATCGCGCGGCGGCGTTCCGCGCCGTCGGCCAGCGACATCGGCCCGCCCTTGCGGCCGAGCCAGCGATAGAGCGTCATCATGTAGCGGAACATCGGCGGCGTCATCACCGGGTCGACCAGTACCAGCCCGCGCACAAGGTCCGGCCGCTCCGACGCCGCCATAACGCTGGCGGCACCGCCCATCGAATGTCCCATCAGAATGATTTTCTGGCCGGTCGCCGCGTGGAAATCCTCGGCCATCGCGATCAGGTCGTCGCGATAGACATACCAGTTGCGATGCGTCGCCGGGTCGGCAGTCAGCGTCGTCGCCCCGTGCCCGCGCGCGTCCCAGGCGCGGATATGGAATTCGTTGGCGAGCGGCCCCAGCAGGCGCCGGTAGGTGCCGCCGCTGAAACCGTTGGCATGGGCGAAATGCAGCGGTGGTTTGCCGGTGCCGTCGTCCCATTCGAGAAAGGAGATCGCGCCGTCCGGGCGCGGAAGTTCGCGGCGCGCGGGCGCTGCATTCACGGCGACATTCATTGAACTCAATCCAGAAGTTTCTTCTTGCGCAGCCAGCCCGCGACCAGCGCCACCGCTTCGGCCATCTTGTCGGGCTGCCCTATATAATAATGCGTCGCGCCCTTGACCACATGAAACTCCTTGTCGTCATGCGCGACGCCCGCGAAGATCCGCGCCGCATGGCTCGGTGTGCAGGCATCGTCGGCGCTGTTCTCGACCACCAGCACCGGCACCGAAATGTCGCCGGCGCATTTCGGCCCGTCGGCCCGGCTTTCGCGGTAGGACCATTGCGAGAGCCATGCGCGCAGCGAGCAATAACGCGCCAGCCCCGCGGGCATCATGTTGACGATTTTCGGTTCGCCCATGAAACACCAGTTGGGCCCCTTGCGGTCATTGGCGTCGATCGACAGATCCATCCAGCGCGGATCGGCCATCGTGCCATGTACGACGAAGCCGAATTCCTCGTTGGTGCGTCCGGCCCGCTTCATGGCGGCAAGCTTGTCCTTCACCCAATTGTCGATGCGCTCCGAACGCGCGATCTGCGCGGCCCGAAACCGCGCAATGAACGCGTCCGTATAAGGCGGCTGGTTGGGATTTTGCGGATCGTAAAGATCGAGCTCGACCTCGCGGTCGTCCGGGTCCAGCTCGTTGCGGATCGACGGGTCGAGCCACTCGGTCAGCGTGATGGCGCGGCTGACATGCGCGGCAAGCTGCAACACCGCATCGGCCGGTATCAGTTTCGCGCCCGCAACGTCCACCGCGTCGCCCGCCGGCGTCGCGGTGATCCAGGGTTTCTCGGCCTGGCTTTGATAGAACATCGACAGCGAGCCGCCGCCCGACCACCCGGCCAGGATCACCTTCTCGTAGCCGAGCTTCTCTTTCGCATAGCGAATGTAATGCCCGAGATCGAGCAGCACCTTCTCCATGATCAGTGCCGAGTCGTTGTGCGGATAGCGGCTGCCGCAGGTGAGACAGGGAATGCCGGCGGCCGCCAGCGCATTCGGCATCGGCAGCAGGTTCATCGTTCCCGTCGGATGCATGAACACCAGAACCGTTTTTGACGAGACGCCCTTCGGCTTCAGGTGCTGTCCCTCGACGACGACGGTGTCCATCGCGCCGGCATAAGTTTCCTTGAACGCCGCCTTCTCCTGCCAGTGCAGGAAAAACGGGATGCGTTCGACTTCGTGAGGGCCGCTCATTCGGCAGCCCTCGCCGCGGCTTTCTTGAAGTCGGGTTTGCGCTTGTTGAGAAAGGCGTCCACCGCCTCGTGATGCTCCGGTGTCGTCCAGCAGATTTTGAGCGCATCCGTTTCGCGCTTCTGGGCGAGCTTCAGGTCGGTCTCGCTGGCGTTTTGCGTGATGAGCTGTTTCGTCATGCGCAATTGCCGCGACGGGTTCTCGGCCATCTGGCCGGCAATCTCGATCGCCTTGTCGAGAAGGGCCGCCTGCGGCACCACATATTCGCACAAGCCTTTCTCGCGTGCCTCCGCCGCCGGATAAAGCCGCGCCGTCAGCATCATCTCATTGGCGTGCCCCCACCCCATCCGCGCCACGAGGAAATGCGACGAGGCGAGTTCGGGCACGATCCCGACCTTGACGAAGACCATGCCGAATTTCGCTTCCTCCGCCGCGACGATCGTGTCGAAGGGCAGGATCATCGTGACGCCGATCCCGACCGCCGGTCCGTTCACGGCCGCGACCATCGGCTTCGACGAACGCACCAGCTCGATCCAGTCGACTCCCGCCGGCATCCCGCCCGAACCGCCGGCCGTGTCGTTGCCGGGGTCCTTGCCGTCGAGCCTTGTCTTGAAGGTCGCGTCCATGTCGGCGCCGGCGCAGAAGCCGCGCCCCGCGCCCGTCATCACGATGGCGCCGATATCCGCATCGTCATTCGCCGCCATGATCGCATGCGCCTGTTCTTCCGCCATGCGCGGCGTCCAGGCATTGAGCTTGTCGGGCCGGTTGAGCGTGATCAGGCAGATCGCCCCGCGCTTCTCGACCGTGATTTGCTGGTAGTCCATCTGACCGTCCTCCCGGCGTTTCTTCTTGGTCAAAGTCTAGGCAGCCCCCGGCGGGGCCACAAGGGAGCGCCCGCCCGGCCAGCCTGACGCTGCGTCCGCCGGGCGCTGCCAGCTCTGCCTGTTTCGTGTAAAAGGAAGCACGGTCATCCGGGTGGAGTTTCCCTTGTCGATTCTCGATCTTGCGCTTCAGAACATCGTCTCGCCGATGGTCCTGTTCTTTGCGCTGGGCGTCGCGGCGGCGCTGATCCGCTCCGACCTCTCGGTGCCGGAGGCCGCGGCCAAGCTGCTGGCGCTCTATCTGATGCTGGCCATCGGTTTCAAGGGCGGCGCGGAGGTGGCGAAATCCGGTGTCGATGCCGCCATGGCGCTGACCATCGGCGCCGGCATCCTTCTCTCCTTCGCGATCCCGGTCATCGGCTATGCGCTGCTGCGCCTGACGACGCGCCTGACGTCCGTCGATGCCGCCGCCGTCGCCGGTCACTACGGTTCGATCTCGATCGTCACTTTCGTTGCCGCCACCGAGGCGCTGAAAAGCCTTGGCCTTGCCTATGAAGGCTATCTGATCGCGGTCGCCGCCGTCATGGAAACGCCGGCCATCATCGCCGCGCTGTTGCTCGCCCGCCGCGGCGCCCCGGCGGAGGCGGGCGGCGAAAGCACGAGCGCCCTGCTGCGCGAGGTCGCAACCAACGGCTCGGTCGTGGTGCTGGTCGGCTCGTTCCTGATCGGCTGGGCTACGGGCGCAGAGGGCATGGCCATGATCGCCCCCTTCATCGTCGATCCCTTCCGCGGCATCCTCTGCCTCTTCCTGCTCGACATGGGACTGGTCGCCGGGCGCGGATTGCGCCAGGGCGGCCGCAGCCTGTCGCCGGCGCTGATCGGTTTCGGCATCTATTTCCCGCTGCTCTCGGCGGCGCTGACGGGCCTCATGGCGCTCGGCCTCGGACTTTCGGTCGGCGGCACGGCGCTGCTGATCACGCTGGCGGCGTCGGCCTCCTATATCGCGGTGCCCGCCGCCATGCGTCTGGCGCTGCCCGAGGCCAACCCCGCCATCTATCTGACGCTCTCGCTCGGCGTTACCTTCCCCTTCAACCTGACGCTCGGCATTCCGCTTTATGCGGCACTTGCCCAGCGCATTGCCGGATGAGGTCCGACATGGAGATGCATCCGAAAAAACGCATCGACATCGTGCTGGAGGCGCCGGTGCTGAAGCGCCTGACCGACCTGCTCGACCGTCTCGACGTCACCGGCTACACGGTGCTGCCGGTGCTGGGCGGCAAGGGCCATCACGGCGTCTGGAGCCGCGAGGGCCTGCCCTCTTCGGCCGGCGCGATGGTTTCGGTCACGGTGATCGCGGCGGAGGAAAATCTCGACGCGGTGCTTGAGCCGGTTTTCGCCCTGGTCAAGCGCCACATCGGCATCGTCACCGTGTCCGACGTCGCGGTGTTGCGGTCGGATCGTTTCTGATCAGCCGCGGTTCCTGAACGCCGCCACCGCCACCGCGATCATCGCCGCGACGACGCCCACGATCGCCAGCATGAACAGCGTGAAGGTCAGCGAGTTCCAGTCGAGCCCGGTGAAGCCGAGGCCGCGCCCGCCGGTCATCGCCGAGACGACCGAGGCGACGATGTTGCCCCAGCCCGTCACGATCAGCCCCCACACGATGATGCCTTGCATCCGCGCGCTCATCGCCGCATGCGCCATCGCGGCGGCAACCGCGATCATCAGCATGCCGTTCAGCGCGCCTTCCATATGCGCCATCTTCCAGGCCCGCACATCGCCCGGCCACATCGTCGTCGCCGCCGGATCGAGCGATGCGACAAGCACCGAGGCAAACGGAAAGCCCGCCAGCATCCCGGCAAGAAACACCAGCGCCCCATGCGCCACCAGCGTCATCTGCATGTTCTTCGTCATCGATTTCCCCTTCGTGAAATGATCTGTGTCACCATGCGCCGGCCCACATGTCCCAGTCGCGCGACTTGCCGGGGCCCATCAGCGCGAATTTCGGCTTGCGCGAAAGCATCCATTCGGTGACGCCCGGCATCCATGCCATGGCGCCCGCCTGCACCATGTTGAGGCGGCGATAAAGCGACAGGGCGCGGTTCATCGCGGGCTCGGGCGGCGTCCCCTCGATCAGCGCTTCGGCGGCCGCCAGCGCGCCGAGCCCGGCCCTTGTCATGCCGTCGCCGGTGATGATCGGCGCGCCTGCGCCGCTGATGCGGCTGAGGTCGAGCACGCCCGTCTGCCGGCTCGGCGTGAAGCGCCACGGGCTCACCGGCACCCAGGCGACGGCCGATGTCTGGTCCGCATCGTCGGGCGCAAGGCCGAGCGCCGCGCCCACCGCCTCGACCTCCGCCCGCAAGGCGCTTTGATGTCCCTCGCGCATAGCCTCGCTGCCATTGCGCACGATCCGGTAGAAGATGCCGTAATAGGCGGCGCGCGGCGAAAGCGGATCCTTGAACGGATAGAAGACGCTCATGTCGATGGCGCCGTCGCGGTTGATGATGCCAATGAACGAGTCCTGCCGTGCGATCGCGCCCGCCGCTTCGAGCCGCGGCGCGGTGAAGGCCATCTGCGCGGCGGCAACGAAATGTTTCGGCGCCGCCGGCTGGTGCTGCCACGCCGCACCGGCGACAGGCTTCGGCGTGCCGTTGACGATCAGTGGATTTTTCCCGTTCGACAGCGCGCGCAGTTCGTCCCAGGTCGATGCGCCGCTGTCGTCGAAGCGCACGCCGCAACTCGCGGCCTTTTCGTTCAGCGCCGCCATCAGCCGCGAATTGCGCACGCCATAGGACAGCGGCGCGCCTTCGCTGCGGTCGCGTTTGACGCCCTTGTTGGTCATCCACGCCTCGACGCGCACGAGCCGCGCCCGCCCGTTCTCCATCCGTGCGACGCTCGCCATCTGCCGGTCGGTCTCGGCCTGCCGCCATTCGGGCCCATAGATGCCGGTCAGTATGTCGTCGCGGCTTGTGTCCGAAGCCGCCGCGTAATAGTCGATGGAGCGCGCCCGCAGCGTGCAGCCGTCGATCAGTTGCCGGGTTTCGGAAACCGGTTTGCCCGCCACGATGACGCGGCCCTCGAAGGCGGGTTCCCGCGCAAGCCTTGTCGCCAGCGTGATGGCGCCGATGCCCCGGCTGTTGATGACCACGCTGTCATGGACCGGCGCAACCCGCCTGGCGGGCACAAGCCGTCCGTCGCGTCCCTGGAATGCCGCCCCCGCCATGCCCCGCTATGCGCCTCCCCGCGCACCCGGACGTCATCATCCGGCCCCGGAGCATAGACCCGGAACCCGCGCGCCGCTAGGCTGCGCCGAAAAGGGGAGGACACCGATGGATCTCGAACTCAAGGGCAAGCATGTTTTCATCGCCGGCGCGAGCCGCGGCATCGGGCTCGGCATGGCCCGCGCCTTTGCGGCCGAAGGCGCGAAGGTCGCCATGGCGGCGCGCGGCGTCGAGGCGCTGGATGCCGCCCGCGATGCGTTGATCGCCGAAGGCGCGAAGGCCGACAGCCTCTTCACCGTCGCCGGCGACATGACGGCCTCGGCCGACATCGCGGTCGCGCTCGACGCGGCGGAAGCAAAGCTCGGCCCCCTTCATTGCGCCATCGCCAATGTCGGCCTGTCGCGCGCACCTCTCGGCTTCGATGTTTCCGACGAAGACTGGGAAGCCGACATGAAGCAGAACCTTTTCGGTTCGGTCTATCTCGGCCGCGAGGCCCTGCGCCGCATCCTGACGCGCGGCCCCGCCGAGCGCGAAGGCGCCAACCTGATTTTCATATCGTCCATCGCCGGTGTCGACGCGATGGGAACCGCGCTCACCTATGCGGCCTCGAAAGCCGGTATCAATCATCAGACGCGCCAGCTCGCCCGCTTCGTCGGCAAGGAAGGCATCCGCGTCAACGCCATCGCCCCCGGCAACATTCTCTTTGAAGGCGGTGTCTGGGACCGGAACACCAAGGCGCGTCCCGAGGCCTGGGACCGCTGGATCAAACGCGAAGTGGCGCTGCGCCGCTTCGGTGCGGTGGAGGAAATCGCCGACGCCGCGCTTTATCTCGCCAGCCCCCGCGCGTCCTTCGTCACCGGCGAAGTGCTGGTCGTCGATGGCGGTCAGGTCAGGTAGCCGCCCTCAATCCCTGCCGATCGTGTCGTCCTTGAAGAGCCGCTTGCGCATTTCCTTGTCGAAGACCGGATTGTTGCGGCGCAGCCATTCGAGCACCATGATCGCGTGCTCGATTTCCTCGTCGCGATTATGCTCGAGGATTTTCGTCAGGTCGGCATCGGTGCAGGCCTCGGCGCGCTGGTTGTACCAGTCGACGGCCTCGAGTTCCTCCATCAGCGAAACGATGGCGCGGTGCAGGTTCAAGGCTTCCGCCGACAGATTGTCTTCGTGCAGACCTTCGCTGGACATTGGGGCTCCTTTGGGCTTCGGAAATTCGGGCGGCGCGTCCTGCGGGGTTTCCGGTGTTGTGGCTTTGGCGCGCTGCCGGCCGAAAATCCGCGAGAAGAATCCGCCATCGCTCATTCAAGTACCAGTTGAAAATTGCGCCGGGCGAGGCGCGGGAACGCCGGGAAACCGGCAAGCCGCTCCCCGCCCGCCTCTTTTAGCATATGCACCGCCTTTTCGCGCGCCCCCTCGTCGAGCCCGCGCAGAAAATCGAGCGCCCGTTGCAGCATCCACAGGTCGAACGGAAAGATCACGCGCTTGCCGGTCACGCCTTCCAGCGTGAAGTCGTGCATGCCGATCCCCCGCGCCAGCGGTTTGGCGCGGTCGGCTTCGGGCAGCGCCGCCACATGCGCGTTGAAGGCTTCGGCGGTGGCGAGCAGCACCGGCAGATATTCGCGCATGATGCGCGTGAGCACCGGCATCAGCGTCGCCGGAATTTCGTCGTTTGCCAGAAATTCGCCGCCCTTCGGCAGCGGCGGTTTGCTCATTCGCTCCACCCAGCGCGCGACATTCGGCGCGATGCGCTTCATCAGCGCCCCCGACACGGGGTCGCGGTATTGATGCGCGTAGAGCGGCCCGTAAAGACCGAAATCGCCGATCGACGGCCGCGACCCAAACAGAAAATCATGCGCGGCGAAATGCGCATCGAGTTCGGCAAGCAGGCCCTCATAGGATGTCTCGACCGCCGGCCCCGTTTCGGGCGTCACGCCGAGCGCCGGCAGCGCGCCCGCGAAAGGCCGCGCCGTCTGCTCTCCGGCCTCGCGTTGCCCGGCTTCGTCGAGGTCGGGCCGCGACAGCTTGCCGAATTCGAGCACGATCCAGTCGCGATTCTTGGTCCAGCGATAATGCATCGCCGGCAGCTTCAGCCATTCGTCGGCCCAGGCTTCGATGATAAGCGCGGCAAGTTTCTGCCGCGGTCCTTGCGGATAGACCGGCGCTTCGGCAAACCGCGCCTCGAAATTGTCGATGATCTCGGAGGAATCCTGCCAAGTCTCGCCGTCCGGCGTCGCGACGACCGGGATCACCGGCCAGCCGACACGCGGCAATATGATGTCCTTGTAGACCTCGCGCGTCGCCAGCACTTCCGAAAACGGAATGCGCTTGTAGCGCAGATAGGCGCGCACCTTGCCGGTGAAATAGCTCGCCTCGGCGCCGTAAAGTTCATAACCCTGCGTCATTCGATGTTCCTCTTTATCCCTCTCCCCTCCGGGGAGAGGGAAGGGGGCCACCGAAGCGGCGAAGCCGCGCAGGTGGGAAGGGTGAGGGGGAGCGGCATCTGCCGACGCTTCTAACTATCGGCACATTTCATGTCAATTTACCCGCGCCTCACCGCTTGAGCACCTCCGCCGCCTCCACGCCGTTCAGCACGTCCAGATAGAGCGCCTGCCGGCACGCGTCGAGACAGGCGATGATGTGGCGTGGCCGCGTCCCCGCCACATAGAAAAACAGATTGTAGCGCGCGCCCTCCGTCTCGCCCGGCAGCGCGATATTGCTCTGCGCGTCGAGCTGCCAGACCGCGTCGTAGGCCGGTAGCCGCGCGCCGTTGGAGGTTGCGGCGGCGAGCAGCGCATCGGCCCGCGCGCGCCGTGCTTCCGTTGCCTCCTCGCCGGCAAACGCCGTAAAGCGGATGTCGTAGCGCGGATCGAGCCCCGCGTCGCCGGGCGGCGTCGCGCCGGGCGCCAGCGCGAGAATCGAAATCGGGTCGGCCGAACCATGCGCCACCCATGCCTCGCCGCTCACCGGCACAAGCGCCTGACCTTGCTCCGCGCAAACCCGCACCAGCCAGCCGTCGAAAGGCGGCGGCACCGGGACGGTCGTGCCCTCCGGCGCGCGGGCGCACAGAAAATCCGCCACATCCGGCGTCGTCTCCGGCCGGCGCTCAGCCTGCGCTGCTTGCGCGGGGCGCGTCCCGGCGCGCCCGGCGCTGTCCGGCCGCGCCATCGGTATTGCCGGTAGAGCCCCGAGGGTCGCTTCAACCGTCGCGTCGGGCGCCATGTCGGGCAGCGGGTCGCCCGGCTCCCACACCGGCACACCCGCCGCCGGCGCCGCGGCACACATCGCCGCCGCCAGCATCAGCGCGGCAAGCCGCCTAGCGGCAGCCATCCGCACCGCAAACCTTGTTGAGCGGGTTCAGGTCGCCGCTGCGCGCCTCGTCCTCGCGCTTGAAATCGGTGGCATCGCCCGTCTTCCGGTTGAAGGCGTTCCAGGGCTGCTCGTTCGTCTCCGATTGGCCGAGCGTCACCGTCGTATCGCCGATCGAGAATTGTTGCGCGCCCCCGGCAGGCGGTCCGCCGAAGCCGCCGCCGTCAAGGCGTTGATACGCCTCTTCCGTGCCGCCCGGTCGCTCATAGGCGAAATCGTCCGGGCATGTTGCCAGCAGCCCACCCGCCTCGCAGGCGGCCTGCGCCGTTCCCCCGGCGGCGGCCCAGAACGCCACCCAGACGGCGAGCGCGAAAATTCGTGTCATCAAAAGCATCTCCCCCGCGAATATCGGCAGAATAGCGAGCTTTTCCACATGCCGGAAGTCCGCAGGGCTCCCTTTTTCGGGGCTTCACATCCGCCGCATCGTGCCGACGAAACTTTCAACCGGCTGCCGCTTTTCGGTCCGAAGCGCCGCGACACTGAGCGACACGGCCTCGAAGCCATGCGCTTGAGCCATTTCGCGCAGGTAAGCCTCGGTGTGACGAAAGCGCCGCGCCGGTCCGATCTCGTAGCCGGCATCCGCGGTTTCCGATTTCTCGGTCGAGAAAACGAACCAGCCGCCGCGCGCGAGAGCGGTGGCGAGGCTTGAAAAAAACGGCGCGAGATCGCCAAGATAAATCAGCGTATCGCAGGCAATGGCGAGGTCGAAGCGCGCATCCGCGCCATCCGCCAGCGCCGTCAGCAGGTCGCCGGTGACGATCGCGTCGTAGTGGCCGCCGGCCTGCGCCGCTGCCGTCATGCGCGGGCTGAGATCGACGCCCGTAAGCGACCGGCAGAACGGCCGGAACGCCGCGCCCGACAACCCCGTGCCGCAACCCAGATCGATCGCCGCATATCGTCCGTCGGCGGACAGTCCGGCCGCCTCGGCCGCGGCGCGCAAGGCCGCCGGCCCCATATAGGCAAGCGATCCCGTCATATGCGCGTCGTAGCGCGGTGCATAGCCGTCGAACAGTGCCCGCACATAGGCGGCGCTGGCGCGTTTCGGAGGTCCGGCCGCATCCATCTCGGCCAGGCGGATCGTGGCGCCGCGCCGGTCGGCGGGGTCGCATTGTAGCGAGGCGCGGAAATGTCGCGCCGCCCGCGCCGTCTCGTCCATCGCGCTCCAGGTCTCGCCGAGGCAGAAATGCGCCTCCGCCAGCGCCGCGCGCTCCGCTGCCGTGTCGCCGGTCGCCAGCCGGAGCACACGTTCGAAATCGCCGATCGCGCGCGGCACGTCGTCGGCGGCAAGCCGTGCATTGCCGAGCGCCAGCAAGACCTCGGCCGAACGTCCGTCGAGAAAGCTTGCCTCGGTCAGCAGCGACAGCGCCTCTTGATGCCGCCCGCAAAGCCCGAGCGCCCGGGCCATGGCGATCAGCGCGCCCGTTCCGGCGCTGCCGTCCTCGACCAGCGGCGCGATCAGCTCGATGGCATTTTCAGCTTCGCCCATGTCGATCAGGCAGCGCGCCAGCGCCGCGGCAAGACCGGGTGTCCGGCGGCCCGCCGTCCAGCTTGCCGCTTCGGCCTCGGCATGGGCGATCGCGGCCTCCCGCGCGCCTTCCGCCATCAGCGCTTCCATCCGCGCCAGAGGATCGTCCGCCAACGGTATATCTTCCGCGGCGGGCGGCGGGGCGGCGTCGGGAATACTGTCCCCGTCGGCCGGGGTATCCAGAAGCGGGGATATCATTTTTACGAGGCGCCCACGAAAACGCCGGACGGAGTTATCCCCGCCCGGCGTCCGGATTTATGCGCCCGTCCCGCACCCCTCGCAAGTGGCGCGCGAGAATTCGTGACAGTTTTTTGACAGGTCGATGACAGAGTCGCCGTTTTACCCCTTGAGCGTACACTTGCCATTGTTGATGACGACCGCGTCGCGCGCCTTGACCCGCGCCCGGAACGAGATGACGCCCTTGTCCTTCCAGAGGTCGACGGTGATCGTGTCGCCGGGAAAAACCGGCGCCGAAAAGCGCACATCGAAGCCGGTGATCTGCGTCGGATCGTAGTCGAGCGCCTTCGAAATGATCGCGCGGCAGCAGGTGCCGTAGGTGCAAAGCCCGTGCAGGATCGGCTTCGGGAAGCCGACCGCCTTGGCGAATTCGGGATCGGAGTGCAGCGGGTTGCGGTCGCCGGAAAGTCGATAGAGAAGCGCCTGTCCCGGAAGGGTTTCGGCGTCGACGCTCATGTCCGGTTCGCGTTCGGGCAACGCATGCGGTTGCGGTGCGCCTTCGCGCGGTCCGCCGAAGCCGCCGTCGCCGCGCGCGAAGATCGTCGATGTCAGCGTGCAGAGTTTGTCGCCGCTCTTCTTCTCGTTGATGCTGGTTTCGGTAACGATGATCGCGCCCTTGCCTTCGCCCTTGTCCCAGGCGCCGACGACGCGGCTGTCGGTCACGATCTGCGCGGCCACCGGCAAAGGCTTGTAGAGCTTCAGCTTCTGCTCGCCATGCACGACCATCGCATAATTGATACCGCTGTCGCCGATGGCGCCCGCGCCCCATGAAATCACGGTCGCCAGCGTCGGCACGGTTTTCAGATTCTTCTCATAGACGAACGGCAATTCCTTTTCGTCCATCGGGTCGCGCCCGAAACCGACACCGAGCGCATAGAGCATCGTCTCGCGGTCGCCATAGCTGAATTCCTGGCCCGAGGCTTTCAGCCCCATCAGCACGTCGTAATTGATGGCCATTTCTGGCTCCTCCCTTGGCTTTTTTGAAGTCTGTTGGGCCCTAGCAAAGCCGCTCGCGCGGGCATTGTCCAGCCGCAAAGAAGGCGCCGGCCGTCAGCGCGCGCCGAGCACTTTCCACAGGCTCGTCGCGGTCGCGACATCGGCGCCGCCGACCGAGAACCGCCCGGAAACGAACACGACGGCGCGCGTGACGCGGTCGACCTGCGTCCGGCATTCGATAAGGTCGCCCGCACGCGCTTCGGCAAGAAAGCTCGCCTGCATGCTCAGCGTCACGCAGTCGCCGCCCGCCGCGCGATTGGCCGCGCCGCCGAGAAACGCATCGGCAAAGGTCATCAACATGCCTTCATGCACGGCGCCCGTTTCGTCGACATGCCGCGCATCGGCAATGAAGGAAAACAGGCGCGCACCGTCGCTGTCCGTTCGTTCGAACAGCGGCCCGACATAAGCCTCGAATGGATCGTGCAGCGCCGAAACGCGCCAGCCCTCGGGCGGCGTCACGTTCGCGGGCGAGGGCA
This sequence comes from Parvibaculum sp., assembly GCF_019635935.1. Taxonomy (NCBI): domain Bacteria; kingdom Pseudomonadati; phylum Pseudomonadota; class Alphaproteobacteria; order Hyphomicrobiales; family Parvibaculaceae; genus Parvibaculum; species Parvibaculum sp. The sequence continues at coordinate 2,578,992 of NZ_JAHBYN010000001.1, forward strand.
GAGGATCGCTCACGCCGCGTCCTGTTCCCTGATCGCGTAGACGCCGGTCGCCGTCATCAGGATGCGCGTCCCGACGCGCAGCTCGCCCGAGATGAAGAGCACCGTCCGCGTCGCCCGCGTCACGTGTGCACGGCCCTCGACCTTATCGCCGCGCTCGCCGGCGCTGACGAAATCGCAATTGAGCGACAGCGGCTTTGCCTGCGCGTCCGGCGCCTTGGCGCCCGCGGTTTCCTTCGCCACCTGCCCGAGCACGATGGAGGCAAGCGCCATCATCATCCCGCCATGCAGCCGGTCGGCGCCGTTGAGGTGACGATCTTCGATTTCGAATTCAAAAGCGCCGCCGCTTTCGGCGCGCAGCACCGGCCCGGCATAGGCGCCGAAGCCGCTCGTATCGACGGGGGACAGGCTCATGTAAGCGACCGGAAGGTGAGGGGATACCAATGGGGCTTTATCTAGACGCTCAGGCGCGCGGAAACAAGAACGGCGGCTCGCCCGTTCGGGATGCCGCCGTAAATATTCTAGGGGAAGGGTGAAGGGCCCGGCGCCGCCCCCCGGTGGGGGTGGGGTGAGGGAGGGGCGACGCCGGACCTTTCGAGGAATGCGGCGGCTTGTGAGGGACAAACCGCCGCGGAGGAACCTTCTTAGACGTCGGATGCGAGGCCGGGCTGGATGGCGATCCAGCGCTCGGGCACGCCGTTTTCCATCAGCGTTTCGGCGACGGCGGCGGCGCGGCGTTCGGCCGCTTCCTGCGTTTCATAATCGGCGCGCATGATCGCGGGCGAGGGCGCGACCGTGATGTCGGTGAGGCCGCGATAGGTGATTTCCTCGGCGACAGCGCGCAGCACCGTCCGCGCATCCGCGCCCGGCTGGGTGCGGCCTTCGGCGAAATAAACGGGGAAGGTGATGCGCTTTGTATCGTCGATGCCGTAGCCGGATGCGCGCGAGGCGGCGGGGTCAATGGCGCTGACAAGGATCATGCGCGTCTCGATCCCCGTGGCGGCGTCGGCCGCTGTGTTCTCGATTGCGGGGCGCGGCAGCGGCATGGGGTCGGAAGCAACCGCCGTCTTCGCGGCCAGCGCCGCGCCGATGGCGGTGGTGAAACCGAGAGCCGTGACGATCATCAGCCGTTTCATGGTCTTGTCCCCTTTGCACGATGCGCCGCATCCTGCGGCCGTTTCGATGGGGCCAACATGGCCCCCGAATGTGGCCCGAGCCGGGAGCGCAAGCGGCGCTTACGGGGAATTTTCAAGGCGGGAATGAGGCAGGCGCTGTGCCGCCTGCCTGTTCAAAATCCGACAGGAAAGCCTCGCAAACGCTACGGAATCGGCCCGAGATTCCGCTTTGAAGGGGTCGGCAAGGCGTTTATGGTGCGCCTCAAAGCGCCGGACCCCCTCAAAAAGGCGGGCAAAAACGCCGGGCCGGCCGCCATTCGCAACCGGGCATCCAATAAAGCCTGATCAACCCCCTCGGGAGACCGTCCATGTCCAGAGAAGCAGTCATCGTGTCCACCGCCCGCACCGGCCTTGCCAAGGCCGGCCGCGGCGGTTTCAACAACACCCATGGCGCGGCCATGGCCGGCCACGCGATCAAGCACGCCATCGAGCGCGCCAAGATCGACCCGGCGAAGGTCGAAGACGTCATCATGGGCTGCGGCGCCCCGGAAGGCGCGACCGGAATGAATGTCGGCCGCCTCGCGGCGATCTGGGCCGGCTGCCCGGTCACGACGTCGGGCACCACGGTCAACCGTTTCTGCTCCTCGGGCCTGCAGACCATCGCGATGGCCGCCGGCCGCATCGTCAACGAAGGCGTGCCGGTCATGGTTGGCGCGGGCGTCGAGTCGATCTCGCTCGTGCAGATGGGCGGTCAGAACTACAACCGCTTGACCGAAGAAAAGCTGATGCAGGAAAAGCCCGAGCTCTGGATGGCGATGATCGAGACCGCCGAAATCGTTGCCGAGCGCTACAATGTCAGCCGCGAATATCAGGACGAATACTCGTTCCGCAGCCAGCAGCGCATCGCCGCCGCGCAGCAGGGCGGTATCTTCAAGGACGAAATCGTCCCGATGAAAACCAAGATGAAGGTCGTCAACAAGGAGACGGGCGAGGAATCGCTGGTCGACTACACGGTCGACAAGGACGAGTGCAACCGTCCCGAGACGACGCTTGAAGGCCTCTCCTCGCTGAAGCCGGTTTTCAAGAACGGCCAGAAGGTGAAGGAAGGCAAATACGTGACCGCCGGCAATGCCTCGCAGCTTTCGGACGGCGCTGCCGCCGTCGTGCTGATGGAGCGCAAGGAAGCCGAAAAGAACGGCTCCGACATTCTCGGCATCTTCCGCGGCTTCGCCGTCGCCGGTTGCGAGCCCGACGAAATGGGCATCGGCCCGGTCTTCGCCGTGCCGCGCCTGCTCGAGCGCCACGGCCTCAAGGTCGACGACATCGACCTCTGGGAACTGAACGAAGCCTTCGCGAGCCAGTGCCTCTACAGCCGCGACCGTCTCGGCATCGACCCCGAGAAGTACAATGTCAATGGCGGCTCCATCGCCATCGGCCACCCCTTCGGCATGACCGGCGCGCGCTGCACCGGCCACATCCTGCTCGAAGGCCGCCGCCGCAAGCAGGCCGGCCAGAACGTCAAATACGGCGTCGTCACCATGTGCATCGGTGGCGGCATGGGTGCTGCCGGTCTCTTCGAATTCGCATAAGCGACTTCGCGGTCTATGCTTCGGGCCCGCGTGGAAACGCGCGGGCCCTTTGCTTTGGAGGAGAGCGATGCGTTACTTCGACGATTTTGTTGTGGGCGAGCGGCACGACATCCCGGCGACTTACGAAATGACGAAGGACGAGATCGTCTCCTTCGCCAAGAAGTGGGATCCGCAACCCTTCCATGTCGATGAGACCGCCGCCGCGAAATCGATCTACGGAACGCTGACCGCCTGCGGCACGCATATCCAGGCCGTGGTGCTTTTCCTCGCCGCGCGCCTGCCCGAAGAAACCGCCGTCATTGGCGCGCTGGGTTATGACGAGGTGCGGTTCCTGAAAGCCGCGAAACTGGGCGACACGCTCCGTCTCGTCATCGAATGTATCGAGACGAAGCCTTCATCGTCAAAACCCGACCGCGGCGTCGTCAAGAACTGCCACATCCTGATGAACCAGAACGATGAGACGATCTTCACCCAGACGACAACGCTGCTGATCGCGCGCGACTTGAAGGGAGGCGACTAGATGATCGTCTTTCGCATCTTGTCGGCGGTTCTCGGCCTTGCTTTTGCGGTGGCCATCATCTGGGGATTTGTCGCGGGCGGTTCCGTGGTGCCGGTCCTGGCACTGATGCTGGCGGAACCCTGGGGCGTGGTGACGCTGGCCGATCTGTATCTAGGATTCGTGTTGGTGGCAGGGCTTGTCGTCCTGCTTGAACCGGAGCGGAGGAACGGCGTGTTGTGGGGCATCGCCATTCTCCTGCTCGGCAATGTCATCACTGCCGCCTGGATCGCGCTTCGATTGCCGCATGTTCTGGCCAGGTTCAAGGCCGCCTAGGCGCAGCGGTCTCTAACGCCGCTAAAGTCCCAGCACCAGCTTCGCCATGATGCCGCGCTGAACCTCGTTCGAGCCGCCATAGATGGAGGCCGCGCGATTGTTGAGATAGGTCGGCATGAAAACCATGCCGTCCGCCGGGCCCACGGGCGCGACATTCGATCCGGGCGCCCGTGCGTCGCGCTGCTCGACGCCGGAATAATAGGCGATGGTCTCGACGGCGATTTCGTCGAGGCGCTGGCGCATCTCGGTGCCGCGCGTTTTCAGCATCGAGGAGGCGGGGCCGGGGTTTTTGCCGCCGGCGAGCTCCGCCATCACGCGGTGCTCGGTCATCTCCATCGCCTTCACCTCGATTTCCGCTTCGGCGATCTTGCGCGCGAATGTTGCGTCGTCGATCAGCCGCTTACCGTCGCCGGCGCGTTCGCTCGCCGCTACTTCGCGGATTTTTTCGATGCCGACTTCGAGTGACGCCGCGAAGGCGCCGCCGCGTTCGAATTCGAGCAGATATTTCGCCACCGTCCAGCCCTGGTTCTCCTCGCCGACGATGTTCTTCTTCGGCACGCGCACATCGTCGAAGAAAACCTGGTTCACCTCATGCTCGCCGGCCAGCGTGATGATCGGTTCGACCTTGATGCCCGGCGTGTCCATGTCGAGCAGCAGGAAAGTGATGCCCTGTTGCGGCTTGCCGCTTGCGTCGGTGCGCACAAGGCAGAACATGCGATTGGCGAAATGCGCATGCGTGGTCCAGATCTTGGTGCCGTTCAGCACATAATCGTCGCCGTCGCTCACCGCCTTCAGCTGCAGCGAGGCAAGGTCGGAGCCCGAGCCCGGCTCCGAATAGCCCTGGCACCAGTAGTCCTCGCCGGAAAGAATACGCGGCAGGTAAAAGGCCTTCTGCTCGGGCGTGCCGAACTTCATCAGCATCGGCCCGCACATGCGAAGCCCCATCGGCGAGAGACCGGGCGTGCCGGCGCGCGTGCATTCCGAGGTCCAGATATATTTCTGCATCTCGCTCCAGCCGGTGCCGCCATATTCGACCGGCCAGCTCGGCGCCACCCAGCCCTTCTTGTAGAGCACCTTCTGCCAGGCAAGGTTCCATTCCCGGTCGGTGAAAACCGATGTCGTCAGCCGCCCCGCCTCGGCGAGTTCCGGCGTCAGGTTCTCGTCGAGAAAAGCGCGCACTTCGTCGCGAAAGGCCGCATCGGCGGGCGTGAGATCGAGATTCATCGTTCTGCTTCTTTGCGTTGCGACCTGCGGGTGCCGGAGATCAAAGCCCCAGCACGGCCTTGGCCATGATGTTGCGCTGAACCTCGTTCGAGCCGCCGAAAATCGTCTGCGCCCGCGTGTTGAGATATTTCGGCATCACCATCAGCGTGTGGTCGGGCCCGACGGGCTTGGTGTTCGAACCCCATGTACGCGCCTCAATCACGTCCGGCTGGACGTAATAGGCGATCGCCTCGACGCCGAGCTCGGTGATCTTCTGGTTGGTGTCGGCGCCGCGCAATTTGATGATGGAAGCCGCCGCGCCCGGATTCTGCCCGTTGGAAAGCTGCGACATGATGCGGTGCTCGGTGAATTCGACCGCCGTCACTTCCACTTCCGTCTCATCGAGCTTGCGCCGAAACGCCGGATCGTCGATCAGCTTCGAGCCGTCGCCCGCATGTTCGGTGCCCGCCACCACGCGAAGCTTGTTGAGCGCATTGCGCAGATTGGCGCCATGCGCCGCGCCGCCGCGTTCGAATTCGAGCAGGTATTTGGCAACCGTCCAGCCATTGTTCTCGGCGCCCACGCGGTTTTTCTTCGGCACACGCACATCGTCGAAGAAAACCTGGTTCACTTCATGGTCGCCCGCCAGCGTGATGATCGGGTCGACCTTGATCCCCTTGGCCTGGAAATCGTCGATCAGGATGAAGGAAATCCCTTCCTGCTTCTTCGCCGCGTTGGGGTCCGTGCGGACGAGGCAGAACATCTTGTTCGACTGATGCGCGCCGGTGGTCCAGAGCTTGGTGCCGTTGATGATGTAGTCGTCGCCGTCGGAGGTGGCGCGGCATTGCAGGCTGGCGAGGTCCGATCCCGAGCCCGGCTCCGAATAGCCCTGGCACCACCAGTCTTCGCCGGCGAGGATGCGCGGCAGGTAGTAAGCCTTCTGCTCGTCCGTGCCGTGGCCCATCAGCGTGGGCCCGACCATCGAGAGGCCCATGTTGGAACTGACGGGCGCGCCGGCCGCCGCGCATTCCGACGACCAGATGAAGCGCTGCATCACGTTCCAGCCCGCGCCGCCATATTGTTTGGGCCAGGCAGGCGCGGCCCAGCCGCGCTTGTGAAGCCGCTTCAGCCATTCGACGCGCAAATCCTGATCGGCCAGAATGCCGGGCGTAAGGCGCGCATGCGCCTTCAGATCATCCGTCAGGTTCTCGGCAAGAAACGCCCTGACCTCGTCGCGAAACGCGACATCTTCGGCCCGCATGGCGAGATCCATCTCATCCTCCCGTTTTTGTCGGTTCCGCGCCCTTTTTTGTCGGCGGTCCGGTTGTTATTTGTCCTACACTATATCCGAGCATGTAGCTGTCTTGCCATTTTTCCGGGCCATTGTCTGACGTAGGGGAACCTTGAGCGAAGCGCCTCAGGCCCGCCGCGGCAAAAATGCCGGAGCCGGAGTGAGTCGCCGATGGATTTCGCCAACCAGATCATTCTGGTTTCCGCCGCCCTGATCACCTTCTCGATCTTTGCGGGCGTCCTTTCCTCGCGGATCGGCGCACCCTTGCTGCTGGTCTTTCTGGCCTTCGGCATGCTGGCCGGCGAGGACGGACCGGGGGGCATTGTCTTTCACGATTTCTCGGTCGCCTATCTCGTCGGCTCCTTTGCGCTGGCCCTGATCCTGTTCGACGGCGGATTGCGGACGAGCCGCGAGGCGCTGACCCGCGCTTTCGGCCCCGCCGTGTTGCTGGCGACTGTCGGTGTCGTGCTCACCGCGGCGATCACCGGACTTGCGGCGAAGTTCCTGTTCGGGCTCGGCTGGGCCGAAGCGATGCTGCTCGGCGCCATTGTAGGTTCGACCGACGCGGCGGCGGTGTTTTTCCTGCTGCATCTGCGGGGCTTGCGCCTGAAATCGCGTGTGGCCGCCACGCTCGAGGTCGAGTCGGGCGTCAACGACCCGATGGCGATTTTTCTCACCCTGGCGCTGGTCACGATCATCATTCACGGTCAGGCCATCGCCAGTTGGGAATCGGCGCTCGACTTCTTCTGGGATTTTCTCTGGCAGATGGCGGGCGGCATCATATTTGGCCTGCTCGGCGGCGCCTTCGTGCTGCGCGCGGTCAACCGGCTGGAACTTTCGGCCGGCCTCTACCCGATCCTTGCCGGCGCCTTGGCGCTTCTGGTCTTCGCGTTGACGCAGAGCGTGGGCGCAAGCGGCTTTCTGGCGGTCTACCTGGTCGGCTTCACGCTCGGCAACAATCCGCACCGGGCGACCAGCGAGATCGCGCGCTTTTCCGACGGCATGGCCTGGCTCGCCCAGATCGGCATGTTCCTGATGATGGGCCTGCTGGTCACACCCTCGGCGCTTTTGCCGGTGCTCCTGCCGGCGCTTGGCGTCGCGCTGGTGCTGATTGTCGTTGCCCGTCCGGTCGCGGTGGTTCTGTGCCTCCTGCCCTATCGCTTCGCGCCGCGCGAGACGGCTTTTGTTTCCTGGGTCGGCCTGCGCGGTGCCGTGCCGATCTTCCTTGGCACCATTCCGATTCTCTCCGGTGTCGAGGGCGCCCACACGATGTTCAGCGTGGTCTATGTGATCGTGCTGGCCTCGCTGATCCTGCAGGGCTGGACCGTGTCCTGGGCCGCGCGCCTTGCCGAGGTCGAGTTGCCGCCGCGCGCCGCGCCGCGCCGCCGCGTCGAGCTTGATCTTCCGGCGGGCAAGGGCAAGAGCGTCGTTGCCTATACCGTCGATCCGATGAGCATTCTGGCGCTCCGCCATATGACGCGGCTGCCCCTGCCGGCGGGCACCAGCGTCATTTCGGTGATGCGCGACGGCATCGTCCGCACCGAAGGGCTCAACGAGGGTGTCATGCCCGGCGATGTCGTGATGATGCTGACGACGGCCGACGCGGTGGCGACGCTCGATCGGCTGTTCGGCGTCCGCAAATCGCGCGCCAAGGCGAAGGATGCCGGCATGATCGACTTCGTGCTGGACGCGAGCGCCGGCGCCGCCTCCATTGCCGACATCTACGGTCTGGCCTTCGAGCCCGAGGAGCGGCCGCTGACGCTGGAGGAATTCATGCGCTCCCGGCTCGGCAAGGATGTCAAGGAAGGCGCCCGCACCCGGGTCGGCGGCGTCGAACTGATCGCGATGCAGGTGAGCGACGGTTCGGTGCATCAGGTCGGCCTCGACCTCGATCCGCCGCCGCGCGAAACCACCCTGACGACGTTGCGCACGCGCCTTGTTGAAATGTTGCGCTTCCTCCGTGAGCAGTTCCTGGCCGACAACGCCCGTTCCTGAGCCCTTGGTCCGATGCGTTGTGCCCGCCAGAGCGTTTCCAGGTGAAGTGCCACCTTTGGGATAAAGGTGGCGGGTCACCGTCCGGAAACGCGACAAAACAAGGGCTTAGAGTCGATCATCGTTTCCACGAAACGATGATCGACTCTAAGGTGCCGCCAACGGAACCAGCAAAACAAGGAACGCATCATGGATCTCGGTCTCAGGGGCAAGAAGGCGATCGTCACTGGCGGCACACGCGGCATCGGCCGCGCCATCGCCGAGACGCTGGCGGCGGAAGGCGCGGATGTCGCCATCTGCGCCCGCAACGCCGATCAGGTGAACGAGGCCGTGGCCGCGCTCTCCAAAAAAGGCGTCAAGGCGCTGGGCGGCACCGCCGACATCGCCGACGGCGCGGCCCTGAAAAAATGGATCGCGGACACGGCAAAAGCGTTGGGCGGCCTCGACATTCTGGTTGCCAATGCAAGCGCGCTTCAAAACGGCAACGACGAAAAGTCCTGGCGCGCCTGCTTCGAAATCGACGTGCTCGGCGCCGTCAACGCCTTCGAGGCGGCGCTGCCCTTCCTCACCGAGGCGGCGAAGAAGTCGGGCGATGCTTCGGCCACCTTCATCTCATCGATCTCGGCGGCCGAAAGCGATGGCGCCAATTCCTATGGCGCGTTGAAGGCGGCGCAAATCCATCACGCCAAGGGCCTCGCGCGTCAGCACGCGGGTGCGCATGTGCGGGTCAACACAATCTCGCCCGGTACCGTCTATTTCAAGGGTGGCGTCTGGGACATGATCGAGCAACACATGCCCGACACGTTCAAGCAGGCGATGGAACGCAATCCGACCGGCCGCATGGCGACGCCGCAGGACATAGCGAATGCGACGGTCTTTCTCGCCAGCCCTGCATCTTCTTTCACCACGGGAACGAACCTCGTGGTCGATGGCGCGATCTCCCGGCGTGTGAATTTCTGAAACTCAGGCGAACGCCATCCAGCGCCGCATGACGCGCCGCGCAAACGCGTCCTGCGGCCCAAGATGCGCCGCGATCTGCGGTTCGATCAGCGCCTCGATTTCCGGCAGGGGCTTCTTTTCGGCTTTTGCGCGGAAGACACTCCAGCCGTCGAGCCCCTCGCGCGTCATCTCGAGGTGAAACTGGAACGCATAGGTGCGGGCGCCGATGCGAAAGGCCTGGCTGGGGCAGGTCGCGCGCGTCGAAAGCGGCACCGCGCCATCCGGCATATCGAACGTATCGCCGTGCCATTGCATGATCGAAAGCCCCTGCGGCGCATCCTTCAGCAATGGGTCGGCCGCCGCCCCGTCGAGCCATGTTTGCGGCAGGAAGCCCCATTCCTCATGCGTATCGAGCTTGTCGCGCATCCGGTAGACCGGCGCGCCGAAGGCGCTCGCCACCAGCTGCGAACCGAGGCAGACGCCCATCACCGGCTTTTCCGCGCCGTGAAAATCGCGGATCAGCGCCCGCGTCTTTTCGATGAAGGGATAGCGCGCCTCCTCGTAGACGCCCATCACGCCGCCCATCACCACCAGCCCGTCGAACCCCTCGGCCGTTTCCGGCACGTCGCGTTTCGCGCCGGTCGCAAGGTCCGTCGCCTCGGTCGTATGGATCAGCGTTGCCGCCGCGCCGGCGCGGGCCGCTTCGTCCAGCAGCACGCCGGGCCCGGAATCGAGCGCGTTGACGAGATAGAGAATGTGCATGGGCCCGCCGCTCAGTCCTCACGCCTTCGCGAACCGGTCGCTCGCCCGGACCATCACATCGACAATGCCGGGTTCGGTCGCCGTGTGGCCCGCATCGGCCACGATGTTGAGCTCGACGCCGGGCCAGGCCTTCGAAAGTTCCCAGGCCGTGAACATCGGCGTCACGACGTCGTAGCGCCCCTGCGCGATGACGCCGGGAATGCCGGCAAGCCGCCCTGCATCGCGGATCAGCTGGTCCTGCGGCTCGAAAAAGCCCTTGTTCATGAAGTAGTGGCATTCGATCCGCGCGAAGGCGAGGGCGAAGTGCCCGTCGGCGAAGCGCTTGACGCGTTCGGGGTCGGAATAGAGCGACAGCGTCGTCCCCTCCCAGATGCTCCAGGCCCGCGCGCAGGCGAGCTTCTCGGCCTCGTTGTCGCCGGTCAGCCGCTTGTAATAGGCGGCCATCAGGTCGCCGCGTTCAGGCACAGGGATCGGGGCAACGAATTCCTCCCAGGCATCGGGGAAGAGCGCGTCGGTGCCTTCCTGGTAAAACCAGTGCAATTCGCGCGGCCGGAGCGTGAAAATGCCGCGCAGGATGATTTCAGCAACGCGGGCAGGGTGCGTCTCGGCATAGGCGAGCGCCAGCGTCGAGCCCCAGGAGCCGCCGCAAAGCTGCCAGCGCTCAAGACCCAGATGTTCGCGCAACCGTTCCATGTCGGCGACGAGATCCCATGTCGTGTTCTCGGCAAGCTCGGCATGCGGCGTCGACTTCCCGCAGCCGCGCTGGTCGAACAGGATGATTCGATAGGCGTCCGGATTATGCGTGCGCCGCATTGTCGGGTTGGTGCCGCCGCCGGGGCCCCCATGCACGATGACAACGGGTTTGCCCTTCGGATTGCCGCACTCCTCGAAATAGATGCTGTGCAAATCGGACACTTTCAGCGTCCCCGTCCGGTAGGGCTCGATCTCGGGATAGAGCGTCCGGCGGCTCATCGCTTCGGGTGTCGCGTCGGGCATGGGGTCTTGTCCTCGGGTGGCGAAGGGCGGAATCAACTCATTGAATATGCAACGGAAATTTCCCCGGCCGCCACCCCGGCCCGGCGCCGTTTACCATTTTTTTGCTGCGTAGCTCATACTACCGATTGACCTCGGGGCACGGCCAGCTACTATATCTGGACGCGCTCTGCCCATTGGGGGTTCGAACCGAGGCGGCGGCGCAATCATGAACCTTTTGAGTTCTGCCCGCTGTATGGGGCAGGGAGACGGCGATGGTTTATCCAGCCGCCGGGGCGGTGACTTTGTGCCTGTCGGGTGCGGCCGATAAGGGCAAATCGGGGGACAAGAATGCTGAACGACACGTCGAAAGCGGTGGACATGAGTGAGGTCGAGGCCGGCCTGTCGGCAATGATTACGGGCGATGCGCGGGTCAACCGCGTGCGCGCCGGTTCGCGCGTCCAGGCCGAACCGGAAATGGTTTTCGGCGAGCAGTATCAGGCCGTCCAGTTGGATGGGCGCCCCCGGGTGAAGGTCGATCATGCGCGCGACGCGCTGCTGACCGAATTCGGCAAGGCGACGCTGCGCGACCGCTATCTGATGCCGGGCGAGTCCTATCAGGACATGTTCGCCCGCGTGGCCTCGTTTTACGCCGACAAGGGCGATACGGCCCATGCGCAGCGCCTCTACGACTATATTTCCCGCCTCTGGTTCATGCCGGCGACGCCGGTGCTGTCGAATGGCGGCACCCAGCGCGGCCTGCCGATTTCCTGCTTCCTCAACGAAGCCAGTGACAGCCTTGATGGCATTGTCGGCCTCTGGAACGAGAATGTCTGGCTCGCCGCCAAGGGCGGCGGCATCGGCTCCTATTGGGGCAATCTGCGCTCGATCGGCGAAACCGTCGGCGGCAACGGCAAGACCAGCGGCATCATCCCCTTCATCCGCGTGATGGATTCGCTGACGCTCGCCATCAGCCAGGGTTCGCTGCGCCGCGGCTCGGCGGCGGTCTATCTGCCGATCGACCACCCCGAGATCGAGGAATTCATGGAAATGCGCCGCCCGACCGGCGGCGACCCGAACCGCAAGGCGCTGAACCTGCATCACGGCGTGCTGGTGTCGGATGCCTTCATGCGCGCCGTCGAGGCGGATGCCGAATGGGCGCTGCTGAGCCCCAAGGACAAGACGGTCCAGAAAACCGTCTCGGCCCGCTCGCTCTGGATCCGCCTGCTGACCTCGCGCATCGAAACCGGCGAGCCCTACATCATCTACAAGGACACTGTGAACAACGCGCGCCCCGAGCACCACAAGCTCGCCGGCCTCGAAGTGAAAACGTCCAACCTGTGCGCCGAGATCACGCTCCCGACCGGCATCGATCAGCATGGCGAGCAGCGCACGGCCGTCTGCTGCCTCTCCTCGCTCAATCTCGAAACCTACAACGAGTGGCAGGACCACCCGACCATCATCGAGGACGTGATGCGCTTCCTCGACAATGTGCTGCAGGATTTCATCGACCGCGCGCCCGGCGAAATGGCCCGCGCCAAATACGCCGCCATGCGCGAGCGTTCGGTCGGCCTCGGCGTCATGGGCTTCCACTCCTACCTGCAGGCCAACATGATCCCCTTCGAGGGCGTCATGGCCAAGGTCTGGAACAAGCGCATGTTCACCCGCATCAAGGAAGGCGTCGACGCCGCCTCGAAAAAGCTGGCGGAAGAGCGGGGCGCCTGTCCCGACGCGGCGGATTACGGCTTCAACGAGCGCTTCTCCAACAAGACGGCGATTGCGCCCACCGCGTCAATCTCGATCATCACCGGCGGCACCTCGCCGGGCATCGAGCCGATCGCGGCGAACTCTTTCACGCATAAAACGCTCTCGGGCTCCTTCAACGTCCGCAACCGTCACCTGACGAAACTGCTGGAACAGAAGGGCCGCAACGACGACGAAACATGGTCCTCCATCGTCACCAGCGGCGGCTCGGTGCAGCATCTCGATTTCCTGTCGGACGACGAGAAGGACGTCTTCAAGACCGCCTTCGAACTCGACCAGCGCTGGGTCGTCGAACATGCGGGCGACCGCGCGCCGCTGATCGATCAGGCGCAGTCGGTCAACCTCTTCCTCGCCGCCGACGTGCACAAGCGCGACCTCAACAAGCTCCATATTCTGGCCTGGAAGCAGGGCGTGAAGAGCCTCTATTACTGCCGCTCGCTGTCGATCCAGCGCGCCGAAAAGGCCGAAGTGGTTTCGCTGGTGCCGGCGAAAAAGCTCAACGTGATGACGCTCGATCAGGTGGCGGCCGAAGCGCAGTCCAACGACTACGAAGAATGCCTCGCCTGTCAGTAACACGTTAACAGCATGGCCCGGTGTCAAACCGGGCCATTCGTGTCTCTAACCCATTCGGCAACGAGAACAGCCCATGTCACTCCTCGAAGAACGTCACGTCTACAAGCCCTTCCGCTACCCCTGGGCCTATGACGCATGGCTGACGCAGCAGCGCATCCACTGGCTGCCGGAGGAAGTGCCGCTGGCCGACGACGTGAAGGACTGGGCGAAAAAGCTGACCGAGCCCGAACGCAACCTGCTGACGCAGATTTTCCGCTTCTTCGTGCAGGCCGACGTCGAAGTGAACAATTGCTACATGAAGCATTATTCGCGCGTCTTCAAACCGACCGAAGTGCAGATGATGCTGGCCGCCTTCTCCAACATCGAGACGGTTCATATCTCGGCCTACAGCCACCTGCTGGACACGATCGGCATGCCGGAAGCCGAATACGAAGCCTTCCTGAAATACGACCAGATGAAGGCCAAGTTCGACTACATGCAGGAATGGGGCGTCGAGACGAAGGAAGACATCGCGAAGACGCTGGCCGTCTTCGGCGGCTTCACCGAGGGCGTGCAGCTATTCGCCTCCTTCGCGATCCTGATGAACTTCCCGCGCTTCAACAAGATGAAGGGCATGGGCCAGATCGTGACATGGTCGGCCCGCGACGAGTCGCTCCACACCGTCTCGGCCATGAAGCTTTTCCGCACCTTCATCGACGAGAACCCGGAAATCTGGACCGAGAACCTCCGCAACGACATCTACAAGGCCTGCGAAACCATCATCCATCACGAGGACGCCTTCATCGACCTCGCCTTCGAAATGGGCGGCGTCGAGGGCCTCTCGGCGCAGGAAGTGAAGGATTACATCCGCTACATCGCCGACCGCCGCCTGGTGCAGCTCAACCTGCAGCCGATCTACCGCACCGAAAAGAACCCGTTGCCCTGGATGGACGAGATGCTGAACGGCATCGAACACACCAACTTCTTCGAGAACCGCGCCACCGAATATTCCAAGGCCTCGACGCGCGGCACATGGGATGAGGCCTTCGAATAAGGGTTTTTTCGCGCGCCCGCGCATCCGAGCCACTGTTATCAACAGTTTTTCGCTCCGATGCCCGTCAAATATGAACTTATTGCTTGGACGAATCGCGCGACTCAGTGAATATCGTCCCGAACTTATCCGAGGGAATTCAAATCATGGCCACTAAACCCGCTGCCAAGAAGGCTCCTGCCGCCGCCAAAAAGGCGCCGACTGCGCCGACCGTCCCGATGTCGAAGCTGATCGCCGAACTGGCCGAAAAGCACGGCATGTCCAAGAAGGCCGCGACTGAGCTGTTCAGCGATTTCGTTGAACTGACGGTCAAGAACCTGAAAAAGGGCAACAAGGTCCGTCTCACGGGCCTCGGCATTCTCCAGGTCCGCAAGCGCGCCGCCCGCATGGGCCGCAACCCGGCGACCGGCGAAGCCATCAAGATCAAGGCGTCGAAAAAGGTCGCCTTCCGCGTCGCGAAGGACCTGAAGGAAGCCGTCTAAGGCTTTCTTGCGGCAAACTTCCAAAGTCACGGAAAGCCCGGCTCCGCGAGGAGCCGGGCTTTTGCGTGTCCCAGATTGCCCGCACCCCGTGAACCGGAAATCGCCACATTGCCGGTCTAGCTCTTCTCTCATGCGCCTCGCCCTCGCCACGCTCACGTTTTGCCTTGCCGCCACGGCCGCCGCCGCCGCACCCGTCTGCGCGACGCGTGACGAGCCCGCCCCGGCGCTCTCCCGCCTTCAGGACGCGATGGCCGAGGGCCGCTTCGTCGCCTACCAGCCGACCGAACTGAAGATCTGGGACGGCAACCCCGTGCAGGCGAGCGAGGTTTCGATCCGCGCCGATCTCGAGACGCTGCGCCCCTGGTTCGACGGCCTCATCACCTATGGCGCCCATAGCGGCGCTGAGCTCGTTCCGAAAATCGCCGAAGAGCTCGGCTACCGCGCCGTCGTCATGGGCATCTGGGACATCGAGGACGAAGTCGAGATCGAAAATGCGCTCGCCGCCCGCCGCGCCCATCCCGATATTGTCGTCGGCATCTCGCTCGGCAACGAGATCGTCTTCGGCAATCGCGGCGATTGGACGGCGCTGAAAGGCGCGATCGAAAAGCTGCGCGCCCACGCGCCGATGCTGCCGCTGACGGTGACGGAACCTTTCGCGACCTTCCTCGAACCCGAGGCCGCGCCGCTGCTCGCCGAACTTGATTTTCTGGCCGTCAACATCCACCCGGTCTTCGAGCCCTGGTTTGCCGAGGCGCCGCCGGCCAACTGGGCCGACTTTGTCGTGCGGGTCGTGGCGCGGCTCGGCGGCGAAGCCTTCTGCGGCCCCATCCTCGTCAAGGAAACCGGCGTACCGACCGGACCACGCGAAAAGAATTTCGACGAGGCGAAGCAGGCCGCCTTCTACGCCGAAATGACGAAGGCGCTGCCGCCCGCGCGTGAACGCGCCTTCGCCTTCTTCTCCGCATTCGATGCGCCGTGGCGCATCTACGACTTCAATCCGGTGCCGGGCCACCACCCGGAAGAAGCCCATTGGGGCCTCTTCACCGAAGACCGGAAGCCCAAGCGCGCGATGAAGGAACTCATGCCGATTTCGGCGCCTGCTCGCTGAGCGGCACGCTGGCCGCCGCCTTGATGAAGGCCGGCCGCGCCGAAATCCGTTCGTAATATTTCACGACATTCGCAAACGGTTCGAGCGGCACGAAGCCCTTCGCCAGATGCACGCTGTAGCCGACATTGGTGTCGACCGCGCTGAAGCCGCTTTTGAGCAGGTACTCGCGGTCGGCGAGGTGCTTGTCGACCACTTCAAGCGCCTTTTCGAGCCGCCGCGATTCGAGCTTCTGCACGACGGGCGAGCGCTCTTCCTTCGCGATGAAAACCTTCTGCTGCACAAGGCTCGCGCCATGCACGGCCATCGTCTCGGCATAATGCAGCCAGATCAGCCATTCGGTGCGTTCGGCATGTCCAGGCGCGCGGTGCAGCTTTCCTTGCGGGTCGTAATGCTCGCCGAGATATTGCGCGATGGCGCCCGACTCGAAAACCGAAACGCCGTCATCGACAAGACAGGGCACGCGCCCCAAAGGCGAGATCGCCAGATATTCCGGCGTCCTCAGGCCCTCCATGCTGAAAGGCAGCTCCTTCAGCTCGAATTCGATGCCCATTTCGTAAAGCAGCCAGAGCGAGCGCATCGAGCGTGCGCCGTTGCAATGATAAAGCGTCAGCATGTCGGTTCCCGTTTCTTGTGGTTTCTAAAGCCCGAATTCGCTCATCGATACGGGCCGCCCTTCATCAATGGAGCGGTGCGCAGCAAGACCCATCGCCACGGCTCTCAATCCATCATCCGCAGTCACCTGCGCCGGGCCGTTTTCGCGGATGGCCCGCTGGAAGGCCAGGTGCTGATAGTAGGATGCGCCGTGATGATATCCCGCTTTCAGCACATCGTCCCGCACGGCCACATGTTCCACTTCCACTTTTTTCGGCTGCCGCGTCCCGAACACGAGATTGCTCTCCGGTATCAGGCATTCGATCTTGCCGCTGTCGCCGACGGCCGACATTTCCTCCTGGTTGCGCGATCCCTCTGCAAACATGCACAGATCGTGCATCGCGCGAACCCCGTTGGCGAAATCGACAATCACGAAGGCGTTGTCGAGGATGTCGGGCACGGCGCCGTCATAGCGTTCGTCGAGATGATTGACGTCCTGGCCGCCGCTGGCATAGATGCGCACCGGCTCCGACTGCACGACATGGCGCATCATGTCGAAATAGTGACAGCTCTTTTCGACCAGCGTGCCGCCCGTGTTGCGGCTGAATCGATTCCAGTCGCCGATTTTCTTGAGGAAGGGAAAGCGGTGTTCGCGAATGGCGAACATCTTGAGACGGCCCGTCCGCCCGCCATGCACTTCCTCGACAAAACGCGTCACCGGCGGCATGTAACGATATTCCATGCCCACCCAGAAGACGCCCTTGTGCGTCTTCGCACGCGCGGCGGCCTTCCGCGCGTCCTCGATCGTCGTGCAAAGCGGCTTCTCGCAAAGCACATGCAGCGACGTTTCGAATATGTCGTCCAGAACCGCCGCATGCGTGTAGTTCGGTGTCGCCACGATCACGGCATCGACCGCGCCCGACGCCAGCATGTCGCGATAATCGTCATGAACCGCGATCTCGCCTTCGGCCGTCGCGCGGCCCCAGTCGCGCGAGCCTTGATGCGGGTCGGCAATTGCCGTGACGCGCGCACCGGGGATGATGTTGATGTTCATGATGTGCTCGATGCCCATCATGCCGGAACCGATGATCCCGTAGCGGATCGTGTCGCTCAATTCTGCCTCCCGGATCGCCTTTCGGCCCTCGTGTGCCGCCCGCCTTGCCGCTAGACTGCCCGGCAACAACAGGAAACGGCCTTTTCCCATGACCGCTCTCTCCATATCGCCCAACCCGCGCCCTCTCGGCAAGAGCGGGCTCGAAGTCTTTCCCGTCGCCTGGGGCATGTGGCGCTTTGCCGGCGTCGATCTGAAGACGGCGCGCGCCCGCATCGACGCCGCCCTCGAAGCCGGAATCACGCTCTTCGACACCGCGGATGTCTACGGCCTCGACAATGCTCGCCCCTTCGGCGCGGCCGAGGCGCTGCTCGGCGATGTCCTGAAGGAGGCGCCCGGTCTTCGCGACAAATTCGTCCTCGCCACAAAATGCGGCATCGAACCGGGCACGCCTTACGATTCGAGCGGGGCCTACCTGCGCAAGGCGCTCGACGCCTCGCTTTCCCGCATGAAGGTGGAGCGTGTCGAGCTCTTTCAGATACACCGCCCCGACATGCTCGCCCATCCGGCGGATGTCGCCGCCGCGCTGACGAAGCTCCGCGCCGAGGGAAAATTCGCGCATCTCGGCGTTTCAAACCACATGCCCGCCCAGGTCGCCGCTCTTCAGGCCCATCTCGATTTTCCCATCGCGACGCAACAGCCGGAGTTTTCCTGCTGGGCCGTCCAGCCGCTCTTCGACGGCACGCTCGCCCAGTGCATGGAGATGGGTCTCGGCGTCCTCGCCTGGTCGCCGCTCGCGGGCGGCCGCCTCGGCATGCCGGCGGAGGAAGCATCGCGCGGGCCGGACGGTGCGCGTCTTTCCGGCCTCATTGCGAAGCTCGATGAAATTGCCGCCCGCGAAGGGGTCGCGCGCGAGGCCGTCGCCGTCGCCTTCGTCCTCGCCCATCCGGCGAAAATCGTGCCCATCATCGGCTCGCAGCAACCCGCCCGCATTACCCGCGTCGCCGATGCGCTGAAGGTGAAGCTCTCCCGCGCCGACTGGTACGGCATCCTCCAGACCTCGATGGGAGCGCGCCTGCCATGAGCCACCCAGCGGAAGTCTCATGGTTCTCGGCGCTTTGCGACGACGATTATGAATTCATGGGTGAGCACGACCCGGCGCTTGCAAGCTCGCTCGATCATTGCCGCGACATTGTCATGCGCGCGGAAGAGGGCGGTTTCGACAACATCCTCTTGCCGTCGGGTTATGCGCTCGGTATCGACAGCATCGGTTTTGCGGGCGCCGTCGCGCCGCTCCTGAAGCGCATGCAGCTTCTGGTCGCCGTCCGCTGCGGCGAGATGTGGCCACCCCAGCTCGCGCGTCAGCTCGCAACGCTGGACCACATGCTGCATGGCCGCCTCACCGTCAATATCATCTCCTCGGACCTCCCGGGCGAAGCGCTCGACAGCGCGCCGCGTTACGCGCGCACGCTCGAAGTCATGGAAATCCTGCGCACACTTCTCTCCGGTCGTCATCTGTCGCACAAGGGAGAGTTCTACAATCTGGAGCTCGATCCGCCGCGCATCGCCGGTCCGCATGATCGCCCGCCGCCCTTCTATTTCGGCGGCCTCTCGGATCACGCGCGCGACGTCGCAGCCCGCGCGGCGGATGTCTTCCTGATGTGGCCGGATCGCATCGAGAACATCCGCGCCGTACTCGACGACATGCGCCAGCGCGCCTCCGCTCATGGCCGGACATTGCGTTTCGGCTATCGCGTTCACGTGATCGTTCGGGAGACGGAAGCCGAAGCCCGCGCCGCCGCCCGCCGCCTCATGTCGAAGCTCGACGATGCGGCAGGCGAGGCGATCCGGAAGAAGTCGCTCGACGCCACATCTTTCGGCGTTCGCCGGCAGGCCGAAATGCGCGACGAGGCCGACGATGAGGGCTTTGTCGAAGACAATCTCTGGACGGGCATTGGCCGTGCGCGTTCGGGCTGCGGCGCGGCCATTGTCGGCGATCCCGATCAGGTCCTGAAGAAGATCGAGGCCTATCGCGCTCTCGGCCTCGATGCGTTCATCTTTTCCGGTTATCCCCATGCGGCGGAATGTGACCTCTTTGCGCGTCATGTGCTGCCGCGGATCGATCACGCGCCGCTCTTTTCCCGTGGCGCCTGAGCGTCTACACTCCGCGCCGCCGAAGGTGCCCCGGCCGCAAAGCCGGGGTTAAAAGGGAACGTCCGCGCATTCTCGCAATGTCAGGGCGGCTGCCCCCGCAACTGTAGGCGGCGAGCTCTCTTCTCAAGCGCCACTGGACCCGTCCGGGAAGGTAGGGGAGGGCAAGGACCCGCAAGCCAGGAAACCTGCCTCGGCTGTCGTCCGTCTCCGGGCCGGGGTGTGCCGGGAGGGAGCGGGTTTCCGCGCGCGGCGACATCTTTGGGATGTGACGGAGCGCGGCGATGCGGAGAATTCTCGGTCTGACGTTGGTGCTGTCCTGTCTGCTGGCGGGCGCCGTTGCGCGCGCCGCCGAGGAACCGCGACCGGCGCCCAAGCGTGTTGTCTCGATCAATCTCTGTTCCGACATTCTCGCCGCAGACCTCGCTGCGCCCGGCACGCTGAAATCGGTTTTCCGCCTCGGCCGCGACCCGCATGATTCCGCCGTCGCGCATCTGCTGCAGGATGTGCCGTCAAACGACGGCCGCATCGAGGACATTCTGCATTTCGCGCCCGATCTGGTGCTGGCGCATCGCTACACCTCGCCCTTCACGCTCGACCTGCTGCGCCGCATCGGCGTACCGGTCGTCACGGTGAAGGATGCCCGCAGCTTCGCCGACATCCGCGACAACATCGAAACGGTGGCCTCCGCCCTTGGCCGTGAGGCGGAGGGCAGGGCGCTGATCGCCCGCTTCGATGCCGAGATGGACGCCGCGCGCCGCGACGGCCCGCGCGCGCCCACCGCCATTCTCTATCAGGATCTCGGTGGTGCAGTGACGCCCGGCAGCATTCTCGGCCGCATCCTCGCGCATACCGGTTTCCGCAATGTGATCGGCAATGAAAATCCATTCGGCCTCGTCTATCCGGGCATCGAGGATGTGATCGCGATGCGGCCCGAACTGGTCGCCATCGGCATCTACCGCCCCGGCCAGCCCTCGCAGGCAAGCGCGCTGTTGCAGCACCCCGCCCTCCGTCTTTACCGCACCCGCTACGCGCATGAGGTCGATCTACCGGCGCGCGACTGGAACTGCAGCACCCGCTACGTCACCGCCATCGCCGCCCGCCTCGCCGCGACCTATGACGGGATGTTGACGCGGGAACCCGTGCGATGACCCGCTCCCTCAACGCGTGGCTCGTCAACATCTCGCTGGCCGCGCTCACCCTCGCGCTGCTTGCGGCTTCCGTCTATGCCGGCCGCGGCGGCGAACTCCTGGCCGAAAAATTCCGCACCATGGCGGCAATCGACCGCGAACTTGCCTGGCTTGTGCTGACCGAAGTGCGCTTGCCGCGCGCGCTGCTTGGGCTGCTGGTCGGCGCGACGCTCGGCCTCACGGGCGCCGGGCTGCAAGGCCTGTTGCGCAATCCGCTGGCCGAACCCGGATTGATCGGCGCCTCCAGCGGCGCGGCGCTCGGCGCGGTGCTGGTCTTCTATTTCGGCATCGCCGCGGGCTCCGCCATGCTGGTGCCGCTCGGCGGCATCGCCGGGGCGCTGGCGGCGCTGGCGACGCTTTATCTGCTGGCCGGCCGCAACCCCTCCATCGTCACCATCATCCTCGCCGGCGTCGCGATCTCCGCCTTTTGCGGCGCGCTGACATCGCTGGCGCTCAACCTGTCGCCGAGCCCCTATGCGGCGCTCGAAATCGTCTTCTGGATGCTGGGCTCGCTGACAGACCGCAGCATGGCGCAGGTCTGGTTCGTGCTGCCCTTCATGCTCGTCGGCTGGCTGCTCGTCCTCTCCACTGCCCGCGCGCTCGACGCGCTGTCGCTGGGTGAAGATACCGCCGCGACGCTCGGCTTCGCGCGCCGCTCGGTCACGCTGCGCGCGATTGCCGGCACCGGGCTTGCGGTCGGCGCCGCCGTCTCCGTCACCGGCGTCATCGGTTTCGTTGGCCTCGTCGTGCCGCATCTGATGCGTTCGCTGGTCGGTCCCCGTCCGGCGTCATTGTTGTTGCCGAGCGCGCTTGCCGGCGCGGCGCTGGTTCTCGCCGCCGACCTGCTGGTGCGCCTGCCGACCGGCGGCCCGGAGCCGAAGCTCGGCGTCGTCACGGCCTTGATCGGCGCGCCGTTCTTTCTCTGGCTGATCCTGAAAACGCGAAGGGAGCACCCGTGATGCATCTTTCGCTTGCTCACATTCATGCCTCGCTCGGCGGCACGCGCGTCATCCGCGACGTTTCGCTGGAGGCGCGCGACAGCGCCTTCATCGGCCTCATCGGTCCCAACGGCGCCGGCAAGACGACGCTGGTGCGCGCCATTGCGGCGCTGATCCCGCATGAGGGAACGATCGAACTCGACGGGCAGGTTGTCGCCGCAATGGAGCCGCGCGCCCGCGCCCGCGCCATCGCCTATCTGGCGCAAGGAGCGGGCAGCCACTGGCCGCTCGAAGTCTCGCGCCTCGTCGCGCTCGGCCGCCTGCCGCATCTGGCGCCCTTCCGTGCACCCGCGCCGGAAGACGAAGCGGCCATCGCACGCGCCATGGATCTCGCCGATGTCGGGAATTTTCGCGGCCGCGACGTGCTGACGCTGTCGGGCGGCGAGCGCGCCCGCGTGCTGCTCGCCCGCGCGCTGGCCGTCGAGGCGCCGCTCCTGCTGGTCGACGAACCTGTCGCCTCGCTCGATCCCTATCACCAGCTCGGCATCATGGAAGTGCTGCGCACTTACGCGAGCGCCGGCCGCACGGTGATCGCCGTGCTGCACGACCTCTCGCTCGCCGCGCGCTATTGCGACCGGCTGGTGCTGCTCGATGAAGGTGTGGTGAAAGCCGACGGGCGCCCGGAGGATGTCCTGACGCCCGAAAATCTCAAAGCGGTTTACCGCATCCGTGCCATCATCGGCGGCGAGGGTGAGCGTTTCGTGATGCCGCTCGCCCGTACCGAGTGATCACTCCGCCGCGCTCGCCGCGCGCCCGGCGCCGGAAAAATTGATCCGCTTCAGATATTCGATGCCGTCCTCGGCAATCGCATCGCCCACCATTTCGTCGCCCTCGCGGCGAAGCTCGTCCATGTCGACATAGGTCGCATAAAAGGCCTTGGTGCGGTCGGTGATGATGCCGGCTTTCAGAAGCGTCTTGATCAGCACCCGGAAAATGTTCGTCTGGTTCGACATCGCCTTGCGCCGCTTGTCGTCGGTGCGGCTTTTCACGACCTCATGCAGCACCTCCTCCCAGTCGAGGTTGAACTGCGCATAGATCACTTTCTTCTGTTCCGGGTTGGCGAGGTTGAACAGGAGCG
The DNA here is from genome assembly GCF_019635935.1 of Parvibaculum sp. Taxonomy (NCBI): domain Bacteria; kingdom Pseudomonadati; phylum Pseudomonadota; class Alphaproteobacteria; order Hyphomicrobiales; family Parvibaculaceae; genus Parvibaculum; species Parvibaculum sp. The sequence goes on from NZ_JAHBYN010000001.1 coordinate 2,601,700, forward strand.
TCTGGAAACATTCCGCCGCCCAGTCCTCGATCGTGTTGCGCTCGGCTTCCGTCAGGTGCGGCACGGTGCGGTCGGCCCAGATCTTGCCGAACTTGTGGTGGAAAGCCTCGTCCGTCATCACAAGCTGGCAAAGATGCCTGAGCACCGGATCGTTGGAATAGGAATAGAGCGAGGCGAAGGCGCCCATCGCGAGGCCCTCGACCAGCATCTGCATGCCGACGATCTTCTTGTAGACCTCCGGCGCGTTGACCATCTCGGTCAGGAGATTGCCGAGCGTCGGTCCCACCGGCAGCGGCGAGCCCCAGCGCGCCTGGATGTATTTCGAAAAGCCGGTCACATGCCGCGCCTCTTCGCGCGTCTGGTTGGCGGCATATTCCTGCGCGCCGGGATCCTTCAGGATGTGGCAGAGGCTCGCCGACAGCGCCAGCGCGCCCGCCTCGCCATGCAGGATCGACGACAGCATCCAGCGCGCGCTTTCGTTCGACAGCGCGATCTTCTGTTCGTCTGAAAGCCGGTCGGCGATCGGCGTCTGTAGTTCGAGCACGAACTCCATCGGCACGACCGTCTGCGTCTTCATGTCGAAGGGTGCCGAGAAGTCGATATATTTCGTGTCGAGCGGATCCCAGAAATGGTCGTGGGTCGCCGAAATGATCTTGTCGAAGGCGGTGGAGCGCTGGCCGTAGCGCTCGACTTCCATCATCGCCGGAAAGTCGTCGGGCGCGACGGCGTTATAGGCGCTGTCCTTGGTGATGTCGGTCGAAACGCGTGTCGTCATGGCGCGGGCCTCCTCAAGGTGCCGCCGGCTTCCTCCCGAAAGACCGGTTCGTTACAGACAATACCGTAAATAGGCGCGAAAGGGGAATGATCCAGATGGACCATGGCTGACGCTGATCCGCCGCCGCCTGCCCGCCGTATCTATATGTAATCCCTTCTGTTTTGGCTTTTGTCCATGGTCACTCCGAAATCCGGCCCCAAGCCCGCCATCGTCTGGTTCCGTCGCGATCTGCGGCTGGCCGACAATCCGGCGCTGGCCGCTGCCGCGCGGAGCGGGGCGGTCGTGCCGGTCTTCATCCTCGACCCGGCGGACATGCCGGGCGGCGCTTCGGCCTGGTGGCTCCACGGCAGTCTGGCGGCGCTTGCGGCCGATCTCGCCCGTCTCGGTGCGCCGCTGGTCCTGCGCCGCGGCGACCCGGCGCGCCTGATCCCCGCCATCGCGCGCGAGGCGGGCGCCCGCGCCGTCTTCTGGAACCGCCTCTACGACCCCGCCATCATCGCCCGCGACAAGGCGTTGAAGGCCTCGCTCGCCGCCGATGATTTCGAGGTCGAAAGCTTCGCCGCATCGCTGCTCGCTGAGCCCTGGGAAGTCCGCACCGGCGGCGGTACGCCCTTCAAGGTCTTCACGCCGTTCTGGCGCGCATTGTCGGCCCGCGCGCCCTTGCCTGCGCCGCTGCCCGCGCCGAAGCGGCTGACGGGCCTCGCCGGTATCGCCTCCGAAAATCTCGACACATGGAACCTGCGCCCTGCGCGGCCCGATTGGGCAGGCGGCCTGCGCGCCGCATGGACCCCCGGCGAAAAATCGGCGGCCAAGCGGCTGGCCGCATTTCTCGACGGTACGGTTCGCGCTTACGGCGCGGCGCGCAACATCCCCGCCATCGACGCCACCTCGCGCCTCTCGCCGCATCTCCATTGGGGCGAAATCTCGCCGCGCCAGATCGGGTCATCCGCCGAAGCCGCCGCCATCGCACATCCCGAGGCCGCGTCCGGCGTTGCCGCCTTCCTGCGCGAGCTCGGCTGGCGCGACTTCGCCCATCATCTGACTTTCCATTGGCCGGAGATCACCACCGAGAACTGGAAGAGCGAATTCGACGCCTTCCCCTGGGCCGGTGACGAAGCCGCCTTCCGCCGCTGGACGCGCGGCGAAACCGGCTACCCGATCGTCGATGCCGGCATGCGCGAGCTCTGGACGACCGGCTTCATGCACAATCGCGTCCGCATGATCGCCGCTTCCTTTCTCGTCAAGCATCTGCTGGTCGACTGGCGGCGCGGTGCGGCGTGGTTCGAGGACACGCTGGTCGATGCCGACCTCGCGGTCAATCGCACGAGCTGGCAATGGGTCGCGGGATCGGGCGCCGATGCCGCGCCTTATTTCCGCATCTTCAATCCGGTGCTGCAGGGTGAGAAATTCGATCCCGAAGGCGCCTATGTTCGCGCGCATCTGCCGGAACTTGCGGCGCTCGACGCGCGCTACATCCACAAGCCTTGGGCTGCGCCGTCCGAAGCATTGGCGAAGGCAGGTATTGCGCTTGGCAGCAACTATCCGCATCCAATGGTCGATCACGCGAAGGCCCGTGCCCGCGCGCTTGCCGCCTACGCGGAAATCAGGCAGTCCGGTTGATCGCCTGCCTTGATTTTTCCTTCGGCACGGTCAGCCGCGTCAGCGCCAGCGACAGCCGGTAGGGCAGCATCTGCAACAGCCGCAGCAGCAGCGAGAAGCGCCGCGGAAATGTAATCTCGAAGCGGCTGGAATGCAGCCCGCGATAAAAAGCCTCCGCCGCGTCCGCCGTTTCCATCAGAAACGGCATCGGAAATTCGTTCTTGTCGGTCAGCGGCGTTCGGACGAAACCCGGATTGACGATCTGCACCGCGATGCCGTGCCGCGCGAGGTCGGGCCGCAGCGCTTCGGCCATGTTGATCAGCGCCGCCTTGCTCGCGCCATAGACCGCCGATGTGGGCAGCCCGAAATAGCCGGCAAGCGAGGCGACCATCGCAATCCGCCCTGTCCCGCGCCGCATCATGCCGGGCAGCACCGCTTCGAGCGAATTGACCGTGCCCATGAAGTTGAGTTCGAAAAGCGGCCGCGCCTTCGCCGCTGTCAGCTCGGCGCCCATCAGCGCTTGGTAGGTCCCGGCGCAGAACACCGCGATGCCGATCGGACCCAGCGTTTCCTCGATCCGCGTCACCGCCGCTTTCAGGCTTGCCGCGTCGGTCGTGTCGGCGGCAACCGGCACGACCAGACCGTCCGCCTCGCGCGCCAGCGCTTCGAGTTCGCCGGCCCGCCGCGCCGTCGCCGCCACGCGATAGCCCGCCTTCGCCATTCTCAGCGCCAGCGCCCGGCCGATGCCGGAGCTCGCACCGGTGATCCACACCACGTCCTTGATCGTTCCGTTCATCGCGCCGCGACCTTCTGCACCAGCGCCCGGTCGAGCCGCTCGACCGTGTAGTCGACCTCCTCGCCCCGCGCCATGAAAGCGACGTTCAGCCATTCGTTCTCAAGCGAATAGAGCAGGCGAAGTTTCAAATCGCCCGTCATCTCGTATTCCCGCGCCGTCACCGCCGTGCCGCCAAGCGCAACCTCGCGCGTCGCCACCGGCGTCACCGTCACATCGACGATCCGGCCGCGTTGCGTGTCGAGAAGCTGTGTCTGCGTCAATGTCTCGGGGTTCCAGTAGCTGGTGGGGATGATGCCGGCCGGCGCGGTGAAGCTGCCATGGGCCGAACTTGTGACGGCGAGCCCGTCGTCGCTCGCCCGCGCGCTCACCGTGTATTTGCGCCCGTCATCGTTTGTTTCCGTATCGAGCGACACGAGCTTTCCGTCCCGCCACACTTCGCGGTTGCGGTGTTCGTAGCGGAACAGCGTCAGCGGACCGAAGGTCACGGCGAGTTTGATCTCGATGTCGACGATCAGCGCATCGTCCGCCTGCGTAAAGGAAAGGCTGTGCGTGCCGATGGGCGATCCCCCGCGCTCGACGCGGAACGCCAGCGCGGGGGCCTGTGCCGGATCGGGGGAAGATGCCGGCAACGCCGCGCCCGCGCCGAGCCCGGGGGCAAGCAACAACAATGTGAGAGCCGCAACTTTCAGGACAGGCAATGTCACAACCGAGGGGCCTTTCGAGGGTGTCACGCCGGTTCCGTTCCGGCTCTCACCCCTTTGCTACGGCCCTCGGTCCTGCCCGGATCACCCTTGGGATCACGCTTTGCGCATCGCCGCGAAATGCGCCTGCATCGCCAGGCTCGCCGCCACCGTCGCATTGAGCGATTCGACCGCCCCCGTGGTCGGGATCGACAGCCGCCGCGCCTCCAGCCCCGCCGGCAGGCCAAGCCCTTCCTCGCCCAGCACCAGTCTGATGTCGCGGGGCCATTTATAGTCCTCGATGGCCTCGCCCCCGCCGTCCAGCGCCGCCAGCGCCCCCTTTGCGTCGTTGAGCGCGTTCCAGCCCGGGCCTTTGAGGAACTGCAGCTCGAATTGTGCATTGGCGGCGGCGCGCAATGCCTTCGGATGAAACGGATGCGCGGCCGCCTCCATCAGCACCACCCGTTTGGCGCCGAAGGCGGCGGCGCTGCGCAGCACGGCGCCGAGATTGGCGGGGTCCCCGAGCGCGCAGACGAGTTCGAGCCCCTTCGGCGGCTTTGAAAAATCGGCCGCCGCCATCGCCGGCACCCGCCCCACCAGCAGCGGAAATCCGGTGCCGTTGACGTCCAGCGTCTCGAACAGCGCCCGCGACAGCACGAAGCGCTCGAGTGCCGTCGGCGGTTTCAGCGCCGCGATGTCCTTGTCGTGCAGCGCCAGCACGGCGCTGAACGGTGCGGCGTGCCGCTTCAGCGCTTCGGGAACCGTCTTGCGACCGGCCAGCAGAAAAGCGCCATGCTTCTTGATGCCGCGCGTCTCGCCAAGCGCCATCCACAGCTTGGCGCGCGCATTCTGCGGGCTTTCGATGAGGCGCGAGCCGCCGCCGGTCATATTTGGTCCTTGTGAAGAAGCGCGAGCATCGCCGATCATGGGCGAACGAGGGAAACGCCGATCATAGGCGGATAAAAAGCGGGGGACAAAAAATGTTCGAAGCGGCATTGATGCGGGGCGACGGGCTCGACGGCCTGCGGGTTCTTCTGGTGGCGTTGTCGCTCGCGGCCTCTATCGGCTATCTCGCCGTCGAAAGCCGCCCACCATCGTCTCTCCGCACCGGCCTCAAGACGGCCGCCATCGGTCTTTGGGTGCCGTTGCCGCTTCTGGCGCTGCCCGATGCTGCGGCGCTGCCGCTGGCGCTTCTGGCTTTCGCCTTCTTCCTTTCGAGCGCCGGCGATTTCTTTCTGGCGTTGAAGGGCGACGCGCGCAATTTCACCCGCGGCCTTCTCGCCTTCCTCGCCGCCCATCTTTTCTATCTGGCGATCATGGTGCCGCTGGCAAGCCGGCCCGAAGGTCTCGTCGCCAACGCCGCCTCGCTCGTCACTGGCGCCGGTGCGCTGGCGCTCTATTTCTGGTTGCGGCCGAACCTCGGAAAGAACCAGCTTCCCGTCGGCGTCTATCTGGTCACGATCCTGTTCATGGCGCTGGCCGCGCTCGCCATTCCGGCCGCCCAGCCCTGGCTCGGTCTCGGCGCGGTGCTCTTCGTGATTTCCGACGGCGTCATCGCCGCCGACAAGTTCGGCCGCCCCATTCCCTTTCGCGGGCCGATTGTCTGGACGACATATTATGGCGGACAGGCCTTGATGGCGCTGAGCCTCATGGCGCTGCTCCGGTAATCCGTTGACGGACGAAATCCCCATCGGCGGCATTTGCGACCCGCGCTTCGCACCCGTCCGCGAGGCCTTCATCGGCAATTTCCGCGAACGCGGCGAGCCGGGCGGCGCCGTCGCCTTGATGGTCGATGGCCGCCTCGTTTGCGACCTCTGGGGCGGCTTCCGCGATGCCGCGCGGGAAAGCCCCTGGGCGCGCGAAACGCTGGTCAATTTCTTTTCGGTCGGCAAGGCCTTCACGGCGCTTGTCGCATTGCGCCTCGTCGAGCGCGGACTTCTCGATCTCGATGCCCCGGCCGCAACACGCTGGCCGGAATTCGCCGCGGCCGGCAAGGAGCGCGTGACGCTCCGCCACATCCTTTCCCATCAGGCCGGCCTCCCGGCGATCCGCGAGGACCTCCCCGACGGCGCGATGTTCGATTGGCCGCGCATGACGGCGGCGCTCGCCGCCCAAAAGCCCTGGTGGGAGCCCGGCGCCGCACATGGCTATCACGTCAACACTTTCGGCTATCTCGCGGGCGAGCTGGTGCGCCGCGCGAGTGGCCGCACGCTCGGCCATATCCTGCGCGACGAAGTGGCGGGCCCGCTCGGCGCCGATGTTTACATCGGTCTTCCGCAGACGGAGCATTCCCGCTGCGCCGAGTTTCTCTGGCCCTCCATCCTGCCCGAGCGCCCGCCGGGCGAACTGCCCGACGACGCGCTGATGAAATGGAACACCTACTGGAACCCGCCCGGCATTTCGGGCGCCGGCTGGGTCAACAGTCCCGAATGGCGCATGGCCGAAATCCCCTCCACCAATGGCCACGGCACGGCGCGCGGCGTCGCCCGCATCTATGCGGCGCTCGCCAATGGCGGCGCGATCGACGGCATCGAAATCCTCTCATCCGCCATGCTCGCCGAAGCGACGACCGAACAATCCTTCGGCCCCGACCGCATCCTCGACCGCGAGTCGCGCTTCGCCCTCGGCTTCCAGCTGCCCCAGGCCGAACGCCGTCTCGGTCCCAACGATGCCGCCTTCGGCCATTTCGGCGCCGGCGGCTCATTGGGCTTCTGCGACCCCGCCGCCCGCGTCGCCTTCGCCTATGTCACCAACGACATGGGCCCCCGCTGGCAAAACCCGCGCAACAAGGCGCTGCTCGCGGCGATCTATGAGAGTGTGGGGTAGGGGCGAGCGCCGCTCAGCACCAGCCGTCGCGCTGACCGCCCCAATAGGCGCGGGCATATCCCGATCCGATCATCAGCGAAGCTGCATCGGTTCCGTCGATATAAAGCCGTGCCAGTGTCCGGCCATAGCGGTCGGTGCCGTCGCGTTCGATGCGAATGTCCCGCGCCCGGTCGATGGACCGCCGCAGAAAATCGCGCGCCCGTTCGGCCTCGCGTGCTTCGCGTGCGCATCGGGAATGGCGTCCGAGTTCCGGCGTGTCGAAGCCGAGAAGGCGAATGCGCTCGTCGCCGATGCGGATTGTATCGCCGTCATGGACACTGATGGGCAGGGCAGCGGGGCGGGGAGCTCTGGCGGGCGCATTGAAATCGGCCGGCGTGCTGACTTCCGCCGGAGCGCGAACTTCGGCAGGCGTCTGAAGAATGGAAACCGCCGTGAAGGCGACGCCGCAAGCCAGCACCGTGAAAAGCAATTGACGGCGGACCTTGCGAAAGGCGGATAGCAAAGGCCACACCGGCCCCCGCGCACTGCCCGCCCATCTGTCTGACAACATCGTCGTTGGTCCCGCTGGCTTGACCTTCGACGACGCTATCGGCCCGGCCTGAATCGGGGCTTAAGCGAATAGATTCAATTCGATGAATTGGAAAATGGTGCTGTGAGAGAGGATTGAACTCTCGACCTCTCCCTTACCAAGGGAGTGCTCTACCACTGAGCTACCACAGCGTCCGGGGTTCGGATCGCGCCGCGCCTGGGCGGGCGCGGGAACCGGCCTGAAGTCTCGCCCCGAATGGTAAAAGAGGGATGAGGGGCCGCCCGAAAACGCGCGGAAAGTGCCACAGGGTCCCCCCTCATGCAAGCCGCGCGCGTGGCGGACCGAACCCGTGTTGACGGCGCCGCTTCAAGCCCCCTAAATCCCTGTTGCGGTTTCCTGTCCGCCCCGGCCCCGTCCCAAGCCAAGCGAGAGCGTCCGCCATGAAAAAGCCCCCGACCAGCCATTTCAATCCGCATCAGCCCGGTGGCAAGGGCACCGACCGCGCCGCCCAGGCGCTTGAGGCCCGCGCCCGTCAGGCCCGTCTCGCCGAGGCCTTGCGGGAGAACCTGAAGAAGCGCAAGGCGCAGAGCAAGGCCCGCAAGCCGGGCGCCGCCGAGGCGCCGGCGGTGGCCGAAGCGCCGAAACCCGCCGCCCCGAGCCCCGCCGCCGCGCCGGCCGCAAAACCGGAGCCCAAACCCGCGCCGAAGCCCGTAGCCAAAGCGGAGCCGAAGAAGCCCGAACCGAAAAAGCCCGAGCCGAAAAAAGCTGAGCCGAAAAAGCCCGTGCCCAAGGCGGCGTCAAAACCCGCGGCCAAAGGCAAGAGTGCGGCGAAACCGGCCGCCAAATCCGCCGCCAAGGCCAAGCCCGCGGCAAAGAGCAAGCCAGAGCCCAAGGGCAAGCCCGCGCCCAAGGCCAAATCAAAGGCCAAAAAGTCGAAATAAGCCGTGAAATCGTCCGAAAAGCGCCGCGAAGGCGCATCATAAGCGGCAGAGGCGCCCCTTGCGTGACACTCGGGGCCCCTTTCCTCTATAACGCGCCAAACCCGGATCGGACGCTTATCCCATGGACACTATTCACATTCGCGGCGGCCGCCGCCTCAAGGGCGCGATCCCGGTCAGCGGCGCCAAGAACGCCGCCCTGCCGCTGATGACGGCCGCGCTTCTGACCGACGAACCGCTCCGCCTGTCCAACATGCCGCGCCTGACCGATGTGAAGACACTCGGCAAATTGCTCGCCCATCTCGGCGCGGAACTTTCCGTCGAGCCCGGCGAGCATGCCGACACGACGACCATCCGCGCCGCCGACATCAAATCGACCACCGCGCCCTACGAAATCGTCTCGCAGATCCGCGCCAGCTTCTGGGTGCTCGGGCCGCTGCTTGCCCGCTGCCATCAGGCGCGCGTCTCGCTACCCGGCGGCTGCGCCATCGGCGCGCGCCCCGTCGATCTCTACATCAAGGGCCTGCAAAAGATGGGCGCCGAGATCGATTTGGTCGAAGGCTACGTCGTCGCGTCCGCGCCCGGCGGTCTCAAGGGTGCCATCGTCCGCTCGCCGGTCGTCTCGGTCGGCGCCACGCACACGCTGCTGATGGCCGCGACGCTTGCCGAAGGCGAGACCGTGCTCGAAAACGCCGCCCGCGAACCCGAGATCGGCGATGTCGCGCGCTGCCTCGTCGCGATGGGCGCGAAGATTTCCGGCATCGGCACCTCGACCTTGCGCATCGAAGGCGTCGAGAAACTGCACGGCGCCACCCACAGCGTCATCGCCGACCGCATCGAGGCCGGCACCTATGCGATCGCCGCCGCCATGACCGGCGGCGAGGTAACGCTCGAAGGCGTCGACCCTGAAACCTTCGATGCCGCGCTCTCCGTTTTGCGCGCCGCCGGCGCCGGCGTCGACACCGAGCAGGGCGCGGTCCGCATCTTCCGCAATGGCGAGCGGTTACAGGCAACCGATGTCGTGACCCAGGTCTTCCCCGGCTTCCCGACCGACCTGCAGGCGCAGTTCATGGCGCTGATGACGACGGCCGACGGCGAATCCGAAATCACCGAAACGATTTTCGAAAACCGCTTCATGCATGTGCAGGAGCTGGCCCGCTTCGGCGCCGACATTTCGCTGCATGGCGACAAGGCGCTGGTGCGCGGCGTGCCGAAGCTGAAAGGCGCCCCCGTCATGGCGTCGGACCTGCGCGCCTCGGCCGCGCTGATCATTGCCGGTCTCGCCGCCGAAGGCGAAACCGTTATCAACCGCGTCTATCACCTCGATCGCGGCTTCGAGCGCATCGAGGCGAAGCTCGGCGCCTGCGGCGCCGAAATCTGGCGCGAGAAGGCTTGAGGCGATGAGCGACCTGCGTCTCCAGGCCGAGGATGCCGACGACCTCGCGGTCGTCTCCGCCGCCTTGCAGGACGCGGTGACCAAGGTCGCCGACCTCGCCTTTCTTCCCTCCACGCGCCGCTTCGCGATGGTGGTCAACCGCTTCCGCTGGGAAGACGCGAAGAACCGCCGCGAAGGCGGCGCCCGCGCCCGCGCCGGCCTGCATTTCGAGCATGTGCGCTCCGCGCAGGCCCGCAACATCGCGCAGGACCGTCCGGGCGGCGTGCTGAACCTGCTGGCCGTGCGCTTCGAGGAACTGAACCCGCCATCGGGCATCGTGACGCTGGTTTTTTCCGGCGGCGCCGAATTGCGCCTTGAGGTCGACGCGCTGGAGGTCCATCTCTCCGATCTCGGCCTGATCTGGGAAACCCCCAACGTGCCCGAACACAAGCTGGACTGAGCGCATGCCGATCCGCCTCGACACCGCCGACGCAAACTTCGAAACCGCCTTCGCCGCGCTCCTCGCCGGCAAGCGCGAAGCGTCGGTCGACGTCGCCGATGTGGTGACGAAAATTCTCGCCGATGTCCGCACGCGCGGCGACGCGGCGCTTGTCGAATACACGCAGCGTTTCGACCGCTTGAGCGATCTCACGCCCGCGACGCTGGCGATCCCGCAATCCGAAATCGACCGCGCTCACGACATCTGCGACGCAAAAACGCTGAACGCCTTGAAACTCGCCGCCGCCCGCATCCGCGCCTATCACGCGCGCCAGATGCCGTCCGGCGAGCGCTTCACCGATGCGCAAGGCGTCGAGCTCGGCCACCGCTGGACGCCGGTTGCCGCCGTCGGCCTTTACGTGCCGGGCGGCACCGCCAACTATCCAAGCTCCGTGCTGATGAACGCGATCCCGGCGAAGGTCGCGGGCGTCGCGCGCCTCGTCATGGTCGTGCCGACGCCGGACGGCATCGTCAATCCGCTGGTGCTGGCGGCGGCAAAGATCGCCGGCGTCGATGAGGTCTACCGTGTCGGCGGCGCACAGGCCGTTGCCGCGCTCGCCTTCGGCACCGCCACCATCGCCCCCGTCGACAAGATCGTCGGCCCCGGCAATGCCTGGGTCGCCGAAGCCAAACGCCAGGTCTTCGGCACCGTCGGCATCGACATGATCGCCGGCCCCTCGGAAATTCTCGTGCTGGCCGATGGGCAGAACGACCCGGAATGGATCGCCGCCGATCTCCTGTCGCAGGCCGAACACGACGAAAGCGCCCAGTCAATCCTGATCACCGACGATGCGGCCTTCGCCACAAGCGTCGAGGAAGCCGTCGCCCGCCAGTTGCAGGCGCTGCCGCGCGAAACCACCGCCACGAAAAGCTGGGCCGATTTCGGCGCCGTCATCACGGTCGCGCGCCTCGCCGACGCCGCGCCGCTCATCGACCGTCTCGCACCCGAACATCTCGAAATCGCGGTCGACGATCCCGAGCCGCTCGCCGCCGCCGTCTCCAATGCCGGCGCGATCTTTTTGGGCCGCCACACGCCGGAAGCCATCGGCGACTATGTGGCGGGGTCGAACCACGTGCTGCCCACCGCGCGCTCGGCCCGCTTCTCCTCCGGTCTCAATGTGCTCGACTTCATGAAGCGCACCTCGATCGTCCGCTGCGACGCCGATGCGCTGCGCGCCATCGGCCCCGCCGCCGTCGCACTTGCCGAGGCCGAAGGCCTCGACGCCCATGCCCGCTCGGTCTCGATCCGCCTTAATCTCTGACGCGCCCCGCGCTCGCCGCTCGCTTCCCCGCGCCAAATCGGCGTAAAGTACGCCGCATGGCCGATCAGAGTGAAAGCGGGGGAAGGGAAGCGGGTGCCGCGCCATCGGGCGCGGCGTTCCGCATTGTCGACCTCGTCCTCGACGAACACACGGTCGTGCGCCGCAGCCCCGATGTCGAGCATGAGCGCAAGGTCGCGATCTTCGATCTGCTGGAGGAGAACAGCTTCGCGCCCGTCGGCAGCGACGGCGGCCCCTACATCCTCCACCTCGCCATCGAGGATAATCGCCTCGTCTTCGACATCCGACTCGCGCCGGTCCTGAGCGGCGGCGAGCCCGATCCGCATGGCAAGGTCCTGCTCTCGCTGACGCCGTTCCGCCGCATCGTGAAGGACTACTTCATGATCTGCGAAAGCTACTACGACGCGATCAAGACGGCCGCCCCCGCCCAGATCGAGGCGATCGACATGGGCCGCCGCGGTCTTCACAACGAAGGCTCGGAACTTCTGAAAGAGCGTCTCGCCGGCAAGATCGACATGGATTTCGACACCGCGCGCCGTCTCTTCACATTGATCTGTGTTCTTCACATCAAGGGATGACGCGCGCCTTGTCCGCCGACCGTAAATCGCTACCCGCCTCGGTGCTCTTCGCCTGCAACCTGAATTCGATCCGCTCGACCATGGCCGAGGCGATCCTGAAGAAGCTCCACGGCAACCGCATCTTCGTGGATTCGGCCGGCGTCCGCCCCGCCGAAGAGCCGGATCCCTTCACCGCCGAAGTGCTGCGCGAGGACGGCATGGTTCCGCCCGCCGGCGCCCCCAAAGGTTTCGACGATCTGGAGGAAACGAGCTTCGACCTCATCGTCGCTTTGACGCCCGAGGCCCGCGACAAGGCCGAGGATCTGACGCGCACCTCCGCCACCGATGTCGAATTCTGGGCGATCGACGACCCGCTGGCATCCCCCACCGGCGGCAACCGCGACCGCCGCCTCGCCGCCTATCGCGAGTTGCGAAACAAGCTTCGCCGCCTGATCGAAACCCGCTTCCCCCGCGCCGAAAAAGCGGCGGGATAGCTGTACGCGCCGCCGCGCGCCGGGGACAAGTCGCCCTCTTTCCGTCGCAATCCCTGTGCTATAGTCCGGTCAACAACACCTTCCGGGGGAGCCGCCCATGAATCCCGTCGCCGCCATCGTTTCCGCCGTCATCCTTGCGCTTGGCCTTGCGCTGGGCGGCTGGTTCGGCGGGCAGGGCCTCGTCCAGTCGCGCCTCGGCGACCGTTCGGTTTCGGTCAAGGGCCTTTCCGAACGCGAAGTGAAGGCGGACCTCGCGCTGTGGGGCCTGCGCTTCGTCGCAACCGGCAACGACCTCCGCGAAACGCAGGCCGAGATCAGGCGCAACGCCGACAGCGTGACCCGCTTCCTGAAGTCGCACGGCTTCGACGAAGGCGACATCGAGCGTCAGGCGCCGCAAGTGACGGACCGGCTGGCGCAGAGCTGGGGCAGCGGCCAGATCGAAAGCCGCTTCATCATCGCCCAGCAGATCGTGCTGCGCTCGACCGATGTCGACCGCGTGGTGACGGCCAACAGCGAGAGCAGCGTACTGGTCGATGCGGGCGTCGTCCTCTCCAACGAATACGGCCCCGTCCGCCCCTCCTATCTCTTCACCGGCATCGCCGCGCTGAAACCTGAAATGCTGGAAGAGGCGACGAAGCGCGCCCGCGAGGCGGCCGAAACCTTCGCCGCCGATTCGGGCTCCCGCCTCGGCGGCATCCGCCGCGCCTGGCAGGGCCAGTTCGACATCCAGCCCCGCGACGCCACCCCCGGCGCCCAGGAAGCCGAGCAGGTGATGAAGACCGTCCGCGTCGTCTCGACCATCGACTTCCTGCTGGTCGACTGATCGACGCAATACGACTGGAGCTCCCGCCCTTAAGTTGCGATGGAGGGACGATGAGAAATAATAAGTTGCTCGCCTCAGTCGACTTACCCAGTCAATCTGAGGTTCAAGATCGCCTTTTGCATACTTTGGGAATGTCAGATCGGCCCATGAGACCGTCTGAGATCTACGGATTGCTGGCGGACCAATTTGGGTTAAGCGCCGTGCAACGTGCCGCGCGTCGGCGGGATCGAGATGAACCAGCGTGGAACAATCGTGTCCAATTTGCGCGAAGGCGACTGGTTGATTCAGGTGACATCGACAATTCCCACCGCGGCATCTGGGTATTGACCCCGCAAGGGAGGGCTACGGAATTGCGCAAGCGTCGAACTCGCGAAGCCGCCTATGAATTGGCGGATCAGCTTGGCCTTTGACGACCAAATCCAGTCGCTGGCTCATTTCTTAAAAATTATATCGAAGAATCAACGCTTTGCGGCTCCCGGCGGCGCGATTCCGCGCCGTCGCCACTTGATTTCCGCGCGCTTTCTGACCATTCTCCCGCCAAATCTCCAAAGGATGCTGAATGTCGAAGGAAGAACTGCTCGAGTTTCCGGGCACCGTCACGGAACTGCTGCCCAACGCGACGTTTCGGGTCAAGCTCGAGAACGAACACGAGATCATCGCCCACACGGCCGGCAAGATGCGCAAGAACCGCATCCGCGTGCTGGCGGGCGACAAGGTGCTCGTCGAGATGACGCCCTACGATCTGACCAAGGGCCGGATCACCTACCGGTTCAAGTGACCGCGCCCCGCCTCGTTCTGGCCAGCGCCTCGCCCCGCCGCCGCGATCTTCTGGCGCGCATCGGCATCGAACCCGACCTCATCGTCCCCGCCGAAATCGACGAAGCGCCCTTGAAGGGCGAGTTGCCGCGCGCCCATGGCGAGCGCCTCGCGCGCGAAAAAGCCGAAGCCGTTGCGCGCCTGCATCCGGGCGCCCTGGTGCTCGCCGCCGACACGGTGGTCGCCTGCGGCCGCCGCATTCTCCCGAAAGCCGAAACCGAAGCGGAAGCCCGCGCCTGTCTGGCGCTGCTTTCGGGCCGCGCCCACCGCGTCTGGACGGCAATCCATCTGAAGGGGCCGCACGGCGAAAGCGCCCGCGCCGTCGAAACCCGCGTCGCCTTCAAGCGTCTCTCGCAAGTTGAAATCGACGGCTACATCGCTTGCGGCGAATGGCAGGGCAAGGCCGGCGGCTACGCGATCCAGGGCCGCGCCGCCATCTTCGTCCGCACCCTGACCGGTTCCCACTCCGCCGTCGTCGGTCTGCCGCTCCACGAAACCGCAAACCTCCTCGCCGGCGCCGGCTACCCGCTCTGGAAGCGCTGACGGGCGGCACACCTCGCAGCACAAGAAGTGTCGCCCCGGCGCTGATCGCCGGGGCACTGTCTTGTCCTATCGCCGCGTCACGACGATTTCGAGATATTCGCTCGGCACGATCATCGTCGCGTCGCCGGAGCGGTTGAACTTTTCGGCAAGCGCCGTCAGATCGTCGGCAAGTGCGGCCTGCGCCGCCGGTTCGAGCGCCGCAAAGGCTTTCAGCACCGGCCCGTACCACGATTTGAAGACGTCGAGCCAATGCGCGGCCGAGCGATAACGGAAGATGAAATGGCGCGCCTCGATGTCGATGGCGGAAGCCTGCGATGCGAACATCGCCTCGATCTGCGCCCGCGTGCCCCACAGCGCCGGCGATTTCGCGCCGGCGGGCGGCGGCAGGTGCTTGCCGATGGTCTTGAAAAGCTGGCCGATAAAGCCTTCCGGCGTCCAGTTGGCAAGGCCGATCTTGCCGCCTGAGCGGCAGACGCGGATCATTTCGGCCGCTGACTTGTCGTGATCGGGCGCGAACATCACGCCGAATGTCGAAACGACCGAATCGAAGCTCGCATCGCCGAAGGGCAGCGCTTCCGCATCCGCCTCCTGAAAATTCATCGGCAGCCGCTCGGCCGCCGCGCGCTCGCGACCGCGTTCCAGTAGCGCCGGCACATAATCGGTCGAAACGACATCGCACCAGCGCCGTGCCGCGGCGAGCGACACATTGCCGTTGCCGGCAGCGACGTCGAGAACCTTCTGGCCGGGGCGGATGTCGAGCGCTTCGCAGAGGTCTTCGCCGACGATCTGCAGCGTCGTGCCGACCACGGAATAATCGCCGGACGACCAGGCGCCCTGCTGGCGCGCTTTCAGCGCCGCAAGGTCGGGCTTTTCGGCGTCCGGGCGCTTGAGGAGAGTATTGAGGCTCATGGGAGGGTCTCTTTCGGTGAGGGTTTTGGGCGCATTTCCGCCCGTCGCGCCGCCAGTCTTGGCCGCGGCGGGCGCATCTTTCGCGCGTTCCGGCCGCCGGAAATAGTCCATTGAATGTACTATTCGCGCGCGCCCGCATTTCCTAAGCTCCCGGAAATTTCAGGAGGACGCACCATGCGCAGCTACGGTCAGTTCTGTCCTGTCGCCAAGGCGGCGGAGCTCTTTTGCGAGCGCTGGACGGCGCTCATCATCCGCGATCTGACCTTTGGCGCGACGCGCTTTTCCCAGTTGCGGCGCGGCGTGCCGCTGGCCTCGCCCACGCTTCTGTCGCGCCGCCTGAAGCAGCTCGAAGCCGAAGGGATCGTCGAGCGCCGCCGTTCCGAAACCGGACGAAGCTGGACCTATCACCTGACCCCGGCCGGCGAGGAATTCGCCCCCATCGTCGAGGCGCTCGGCGTCTGGGGTCAGAAATGGACGCGCCGCGAACTGGCGAAACACGAAGCCGACGTGACGCTGCTGCTCTGGGGCCTCGAAACCCATGTGACGGCCAGCGCCTTCGGCGCCCGGCGCTGCGTCGTGCAACTGACCTTCACCGACATGCCGCGTGCGCGCCGCGACTGGTGGTTCGTCAACGAGGACGGCCGCGCCGAAATGTGCTTCGAGGAGCCGGGCTTCGATGTCGATCTCTATCTGACCTCGACATTGCGCGACATGATCTACATCTATCGCGGCGATCTGCCGCTCGCCCGCGCGCTGGCCGAAAAGCGCCTCGAAGCCCACGGCCCCGCCTGGGCCCGCCGCGCGCTCCCCCGCTGGCTCGCCCCCGACGCAATCGCCCTGGTGAAATCGCAGCGCGCCGACGCGAAGGCGGCGTGAGCGACGGCCGCTCGTTATTGTGGGCGGGCGCGGAGTGAAGCTCCACATCGGCCACACTTCAACAAAATCAGGCACTTTCCCCGTCTGGCCTCATTGCGCGCAACAATGCTAGGATCGGTTCCACAGAAACGAGGGTGAAATTGGGGGCGTCGGCCGTGCGGGGGTGCGGCCGGTGCAAATCGGGAATTTGATGTCCGAAGAAGTCTTGATCAATGTCGGCCCCGGCGAAACGCGCGTCGCGGTCATCGAAGACGGTCGGCCCGTCGAGCTCTTTCTGGAGCGCACGATGGAAGACGACCTGAAGGCGAAGACCGGCCGCGCCGGCCATTCGCTAATCGGCAACATCTTTCTCGGCCGCGTCCAGCGCGTGCTGCCCGGCATGCAGGCGGCTTTCGTCGATGTCGGCCTCGAACGCGCCGGCTTCCTCGGCGCCCGCGAGGCGCGTTGCCTCTGCGAGCTGACCGGGCTCGACGAGGGCGTGCTGCCGCCGATCAGCGCCTGCGTGCAGGAAGGCCAGGCGATCCTCGTTCAGGCCGTCAAGGATCCGATCAGCGACAAGGGCGCGCGGCTTTCGGCCAACGTCACCATTCCGGGCCGCCTGCTGGTGCTGGTCCCCAACCAGTCCGGCGTCGCGCTGTCGCGCCGCATCGAGGACGAGGCCGAACGCGAGCGGCTGACGGCGCTGGTCGAGGAAATGGTCGAGCGCTTCAACCCGATGGGCGTCACCGGCGAACCGGCGGGCTTCATCGTCCGCACCGCCGCCATCGGCGCGACGACGGAAGACATCGCGGCCGATGCGCGCCAGCTCGCCGAGGAGTGGCGCAAAGTGCGCGAAACCGAAAAGCGTTCCACGGCGCCCTGCGTCGTCTTCCACGATCTCGACCCCGTCTCGAAGACGTTGCGCGATTGCGTCAGCGCCGACACATCGCGCGTGCTGATCGACGATGCCGATGCCTTCGGCGAGGCGCAGCGCTATTGCCGCCGCGCCATGCCCGAAATGATCGACCGCGTGCAACTGTTCAATGGGCCGGGCTCTCTGTTCTCGTTATATGACGTGGACGGAGAAATCGAGGCCGCGCTCGAGCCGCGCGCCGAGCTGCCGTCGGGCGGCTGGATCACCGTTGAGACGACCGAGGCGCTCACCGCCATTGACGTCAATTCGGGCCGCTACACGGCGGCGACCGGCCTTGAGGAAACCAGCGTCAAGATCAACCTCGAAGCGGTCGATGAAATCGTCTACCAGCTCCGCCTGCGCGGCACCGGCGGCATCGTCGTCATCGACTTCATCCATCTGAACGACCCGGCAAACATCCAGAAGGTTCTCGACGCGCTCAATGAGGGCTTCGCGAAGGATCGCGTGCCGACGCAGATTTCCGGCATGTCGGAATTCGGCCTTGTCGAAATGACGCGCAAGCGCGTCCGCGAACCGCTCGACAAATTATTGACCGAGCCGGCCTATGCCTGCGGCCGCCCGCGCCGCAAGACCTGCGCGACGGTCGCCAACGATCTTCTCCGCCGCATCGCGCATGTCGCGCAGGTGACGCCCGGCCGTCCTCTTGTCGCGCGCGCCGCCGCCGAAGTCGTCGACTGGCTCGAGCGCGGCAATCCCTACCTCATCGATCGGCTCCGCCGGAAGGTTGCGGTCGAGGTCAGCCTGGTCGGCGAGGGATCTTTTCCGCGCGAGCGGATCGACGTTGCGACAGTGCAGTGACAGATTTTTGACAGATCGATGACAGAGGCCGGGGACAAGTCCAACGTCGTGAAGCTGCGCAGCCCGCGGCCATGCCCCGTCTGCGCCAAAAAATCGGCGCCCGCCTTCCATCCCTTTTGCTCCAAGCACTGCGCCGACGTCGATCTCAACCGCTGGCTGAAAGGCGCCTATGCGATTCCGGCCGTCGAGCCGCCGGACGACTGGGACGAAGCGGCCGCGCGCGACGACGGCGAAGACCGCTAAGCCATTGGCCCCATTTGTTTTCCAGTCCCGCTGGACAGTCCGGATTCGATCTCTTATAACCCGCAAACCTCGCCGCGGCCGGGCGCTTTCAGCCCTGCCTCGGAGCTTCCGCCCAGGTAGCTCAGTTGGTAGAGCATGCGACTGAAAATCGCAGTGTCGGTGGTTCGATTCCGCCCCTGGGCACCACTACCCCTTTTCAAGCGAATCTCAGAACCGACAAAATCAGTGCTAAGGCATTGATTATAAATTGATTTTATGAACATAGCCAAACATTGCTGAACATCGCAACGCAGCGAAAATGTTGGCAAATTGTTGGTATAGATTCTTCGGTCTGTTGGTATCGAATTCGTTTGGCATTATTCTTTGAAAATGCCGCTGACAGACCTCGCATGCAGGAAGGCCAAGCCCCGCGAGAAGCTTTACAAGCTCTCGGACATGGGAGGCCTGCAACTGTGGGTCTATCCAAACGGGTCGCGTCTCTGGCGCTTTGCCTATCGCTATCGTGGCAAGCAAAAAGGTTTGTCGATCGGCAAGTACCCGAACGTCACTCTGGTGCAGGCGAGGGCGGAGCGCGAACGGGCGAAAGACTTGCTCGCCGCCGGCGAGGATCCCTCGCACGTCAGACAAGTAGAGAAGCTGGAAAGCCAGTTTCCAGACGACAGTTTCGAGACGGTTGCGAACGAATACCTGGAGAAGCTGCGCCGCGAGAAGCGCGCTCAGGCCACTCTGGAAAAAACCGAATGGCTGCTCGATTTCGCCAAGCCCATTCTCGGTCCAAAACGGGTAGGGGATATTCGTCCGGTTGAAGTTCTCGCCGTACTGCGCGCCGTCGAGCGGCGCGGGCGATACGAGACCGCTCGGCGGCTTCGATCGACGATTGGAGCGGTCTGCCGGTACGCAATCGCGACGGCACGCGCCGAGACCGATCCCACCGCCGGCTTGCAAGGCGCGCTGACAACACCGACGGTGACGCCGCGTGCGGCGGTCACCGATGCCAAGGCGTTCGGCGGCCTGTTACGCGCGATCGATGGCTTCGATGGACAACCGATGACGCGGATCGCCCTGCAACTCATGGCGCTGCTTTTCCCGCGCCCTGGCGAGCTTCGTACGGCCGGGTGGCGAGAATTCGATTTCGAGGAAGCGCATTGGACGATACCGGCCGAGAAGACAAAGATGCGTCGTGCCCATCGCGTTCCGCTCTCATCGCAAGCGCTCTCTCATCTCAATGCGCTCAAGGAAATGACGGGTGGCGGAGTGTTGCTGTTTCCGAGCGTCCGGTCGGCGGAGCGTCCGATCTCGGACAACACACTCAATGCCGCTCTTCGCCGAATGGGATATTCGAAAGACGAAGCGACGGCACATGGCTTCCGGGCCTCTGCTTCGACACTGCTCAACGAGAGCGGGAAGTGGAATCCCGATGCGATTGAGCGGCAATTGGGACATGTCGAAGGAAACGATGTCCGCCGTGCCTACGCGCGCGGCGAGCACTGGGACGAGCGCGTTCGCATGATGGCTTGGTGGGCCGAAGAGCTTGATCGCTTGAGGGAGCGCCGACGGTAGTTGCCCGGGAAACGAGAACCGATCGGCCAAAAGATCGGCCAAAATTCTGGCGAAAGAGATATTTTCTGTTTGAAAACAATAGATTAAGTGACATCCTTTGCGGCCAAAGTGCTAATGCGTGGGGATCCAAAGATCGGCCAAAAGATCGGCCAAATTTTTATACCAAGAAAGAAATTTTCTTGTTTATATAATGGCTTATGACAGAAAAAGAATCGGCCAAATCTGACCTGCCTCTTGAGAGCGTGCTGCGCATCGAACCGGCACATCTTGAGGAGATACCTGCTGCCATAGCGGATGAGATCGCGAATTTGTCGTCAGCCTCGGCTGCGCTCGGCGGTGCGCTTCATCCCCGCACAGCGGCCAATCTCGCGGATCTCGTGCGGATCATGAACACCTACTACAGCAATCTGATCGAAGGTCACGACACACGCCCGCGCGACATCGAGCGCGCGCTTGCGGGAAAATTTGACAAGGATCAGGGGCGCAGGAATCTACAAGTTGAAGCCGCCGCCCATGTTCGGGTGCAGCGAAAAGTTGATCAAATGATTTTGGCGGGTACGACGCCTGAACCTGCTTCGATGGAATTTGTCCGCTGGCTTCATCGGGAGTTCTATAAGGACGCACCTGATGAGATGCTTCGCATCAAGGGCCGTGAGCGCGAGTTTCTGATGGCACCGGGGGAATGGAGAAGACTGCCGGAGCATGATGTCGCTGTTGGCCGGCATGAGCCGCCATCAAGCGAGCGGGTGGCGGACTACATGGCCTATTTCGAAAAGCGATACCGGTTTGAGCAGATGGGATCCTCAAGTCGCATCATGGCCATTGCCGCCGCGCATCACCGTTTCAACTATATTCATCCGTTCCCGGACGGTAATGGTCGCGTCAGCCGCCTCATGAGCCACGCGATGGCGCATCGGGCCGGAGTCGGAGCGCATGGGCTGTGGTCGATCTCGCGCGGTCTCGCACGGGGACTCGAGAGTCGGGGTGACTACAAGCGTTTTATGGATCATGCGGATATGCCGCGCCAAGGCGATTTGGATGGAAGAGGGAATCTGTCGCTTCGGGCACTCACCGATTTCATTCGGTGGTTCTTGAAGGTCTGTGTTGATCAAGTGACGTTTATGTCAGGGTTAATCGAGATCGACGGATTGATGTTGCGGCTGAAGAAATACGCGGAACAAAAAGATTTTAAACCCGAGGCAACCAGGCTTCTGGAAGAGGCATTGATCCGCGGAAGCTTTGAACGTGGCGATGTGCCGCGTATCACCGGGCTTCCTGAACGTTCCGCGCGCCGTGTTCTCGGTGAGGTGGTTAAAGCTGGGTTGCTCGCATCCGAAACCGAAAAAGGTGCGGTCTCTCTTTGCTTTCCTGCGGACGCGCTTGAGACAGTCTTTCCCCGTCTGTTCCCTGCAACGTGATGTGTCGTTACGCAGTCAGTTGGAACGGCCAAATTTTTCGGCGATGGCCTTGCGCCGCTCTTCAGGCGTGAGGTCTTTCCGGTCGAACTCCCGGAACTCTGCCTCCATCGCCCGGGACATTTTTTGGCCCTCGACCTCGCTGATTTTCGCAAAATTCTGCCACCCAAGGGTGAAGCTCTTGGTAGGACGTTTGCCGGATTTGGTTGCCATGCGCCTCATCAAATAATTATAGCGCATCCCATTCCTTAGATATTCCAACTTTGTTTCCGGATTGCCTTCGTGCCGCCCGGTGAGAGTGTCGTCGCGCTGAACGGCTGCGACGGCATGCCGTCGATCATCAGCTTCAGATAGATGCGGTGGTTGGGGAGGTTCATCAGGTCGAGCATGTCGAATCGCGGCGCGAACTCGCGGGCGAGGAGAGCCGCGTCGTGCGGCCCGATCCGAAACGAGACCAGCGTCCCGGCATTGCCGAGAACCGCATGGGCGACATCCGGATCGAGCTGGTGGAGATGCTGGTTCGCAAGCACGAGCCCAACCCGATACTTCCTGAGTTCCGAAATCATGCCGGCGATGCTCAGGGTCGTGAAAGTCTGGAACTCGTCCATATAGAGGAAGAAGGGAAGCCGCTTCGCCTCCGGCATATCCGCGCGGCTGAAGGCAGCAAGCCCGATCGTGGTGACGAGCAGGCTGCCGAGCAGTGCGGCGCTGTCGTCGCCGATCTTGCCGCGCGCCAAATTGACGACGACGATCTTGCCCTCATCCATAAGCCGTCGGAAGCGGAGCATCTCTTTCGGCTCGGTCAGGATACGCCGTAGCGTCGGGTCAGCCAGGAACGCACCGATCTTGTTCTGGATCGGAGCGGTGGCGTCTGCCCGGTAGCGCCAGGAATACTGCTCGAACTCCTTCTTCCAGAAATTACGCACCGGCTCATTGGCGAGTGCGTCTGCGATCCTCTGCCGGTAGTCTTTGTCGTTCAGCATGCGCAGGACATCGTCGAGCTTCGCGTGCCCATGCTCCAGAAGCGCGAAGAGGACATTGCGGAGCACATGCTCCATGCGGACGCCCCAGGCATCCGACCAGTGCTTCTTGAGCGCCTCCATGAGACCTGAAACCGCAAGCGGCACCCGGTCGAGCGGCACACGCTTCAGTGGATTGTAGCCGAAAGGTTGCGCTGGATCGGGCACATTGAGATAGACGAGATCGCCGGGCCGGACTTCGCCCGCATAGGCGGCAACCCGTTCGGCTAGGTCTCCATGCGGATCGATCAGGGCGAACCCGCGGCCGGCATCGATGTCGCCGCGCGCCAGCGTTTCCAGGAAGGTCGTCTTGCCGGTCCCGGTCTTGCCGATCGCATAGACATGCGAAAGCCGGTCGCCCTGTTTGATGCCGAAAACCCGCCGGTCGTTCCGGAAGTTCGTTTGCGCGAAATACGAGATGTCCGGCGACCGCTTCATGAGCGCATTGTCCGGTATCGGCGGCGGCACCAGTAGGAGTGCAATCTTGCACGTGCCGCATGACGTGACAGCATACTCTGGCATGGACCGCGTTATCCCCATGCCGTTGCCGGATCGGCAAGTTTGCAAGCCTAGGTGAGCGTCGCCCTCTTCGAGACGATGGAGCGAGACCTGTTCTTTCGACGGGTTCGCGCGAATAGCGCGGCTGAGAGCCGTCGTCGCGCTTCATTTCCATCATCATCGGAGAATATCAATGAGCGACAACCTCATGACGATCCCGCTTTGTCAGTTGAAGCGGGCAGCCCTCAATGTGCGCAAGACCGGCCGCAAGGCCGATATCGCGCAACTGGCCGCGAGCATCGAAGCGCACGGCCTCCTCGAAAATCTCGTCGTCCGGCTGGTCCGGGTCGGGAGCGAGGAAGCAGAACCTCTCTATGAGGTTGTGGCGGGCGGCAGGCGCTACGATGCGCTGAAGCTCCTCGCCAGGCAGCACAAGATCGCGATGGACTATCCGGTCCCGTGCCGGGTACTCGGCGAGACAGAGGTGGCGACCTATGTCGAAGTCTCGCTTGCCGAGAACATCGTTCGGTCGCCCCTGCACCCGGCCGATCAGTTCGACGCCTTCGCGAAACTGCAGAAGGAGGGCCTGACGGCCGAGGAGATTGCGGCGCGCTTCGGACTGCCGGCGAAAGTCGTTACCCAGCGGCTGAAACTCGGTGCCGTCTCGCCGCGCCTCATGGCGGCCTACCGGGCGGAAGAGCTGACGCTCGACCAACTCATGGCCTTCGCGATCACCGACGACCATGCAGCCCAGGAAGCTTTCTGGTTCGACACGCCCCATGGCCACCGCTCGCCCCAGGCGATCCGGCGTCACCTCACCATCGCCCTTGTCGAGGGTGGGGACCGTCGGGCGCTCTTCATCGGGGCCAATGCCTATGAAGCGGCCGGCGGCACCGTGATCCGGGATCTCTTCCAGCCGGAATCCGAGGGCTACTTCGCGGATAGCCAGCTTCTCGACCGTCTTGTGGCCGAGAAGCTCGACGCCGAGGCCGGAAAGGTCCGGGCCGAAGGCTGGTCCTGGGTCGAGGTCATGCCCGAGACCGATTATGGCGCGCTTGCAAAGTTCGGCCGCGTCAAGGCCGGCGAGGTCGCCCTGTCGGACGAGGATGAGGCCCGGCTCCGCGCCCTCTCCGAGCGCTATGACGAACTCGTCGCGGCGCTCGAAGACCAGGAAGACGAGGCCATGTCCGCCGAACTCGACAGGATCGTCGAGGAGATGGACGCGCTCGAAGAGCAGCATCTCCAATGGTCCGATGAGGACCGGAAGGGTGCCGGCGTCATCCTGAGCCTCACCCCTGACGGCGAGCTCGAGGTGAATGCGGGTCTCATCCGGCCGGAAGACCGGAAACGCGAGGAGATGGACGAAGAAGACGAAGAGCCGTCGCGTTCCGCCGAGCGAAAGGAGAAGGGCAATGGACGCCCCGAACGCTATTCCGACACGCTGCTGACAGACCTCTCGGCGCACCGCACTGCGGCGCTTCGGGAGATGCTGGCAGGGAACACGAAGGTGGCCCTGGCCGCCCTCGTCTACCGGCTGGCGAAACCTCTCTTCTTCGAACGCTATGCCTCGCCTTGTCTCCATCTCCAGCCCGCCTTCATCGATCTCGGGAGCTTCTCGAAAACGGTGGGGGAGAGTCCGGCGGCAGCCGCTCTGCTCGCGCGCCATACGCAATGGTGCGAGAGGCTTCCGGAGGCAGACCAGTTCTGGCCCTGGCTTCTCGAAGCCGAGCAGGACATGTTGCTCGATCTCCTCGCCTATAGCGTCGCGCTCACGCTCGACGCCGTGCATCGGAAGAACGAGAACCCGGGCTGGCGCATGATTGAGGCAAAAGACCTCGCAACCTCACTTGCCCTCGACATGACCGATTGGTGGCAACCGACACGTGTCCACTTCTTCGATCACCTGACAAAAGGTCAGATTGTCGAGGCGGTTAGTGAGGCGACTTCGGCTTCAACGGCGAAGTACCTCACGGAGCTCAAGAAGGCTGACATGGCGGCGCGTGCGGAAGAGCTTCTGAAGGACAAGCACTGGCTGCCCGTGCCGCTCCGGAGCGAGCTTGAGGAAATCAAACCAGAGCCCGTCGCTGATGTGGCGGCGGAATAAAACTACTCAGGACCGGGAGGAATCCCGGTCCTTTTCTTGCGAGAATGACTAGCTGACGAAATATCTGCCTGACAGAAGTTGCATGAGATAATGTCGCCGCTCAATCCGAAGCAAGAAGACGAGGATGTATAATCATGGCATTTGGGCCGATGGATGCAGCAAACTCTTGTATAAGAAGAAGTCGTCGTTTCCTTTCTCTTGCGAATGCTGCGCTCGATGATACGAAAATCAAAAACGATCTTCGACGCACCGCCTTGGTCATGTCAGTAACGGCGGTGGACGCATACATGCACTGGCTAGTTTTTCGTAGGTTGTCCGAAGTTCGTTATGAGGGTGACCTTCCAAAGTCCCTTAGCAAACTCAATGTACCGTTCTCCTCTCTTGCGTCTCTTGCCGACGCTCTTATTGCGGCAAGGCACTCGGACCGGAATATTCGTCCTTGGGTTCAAGTTAAGAATGCGATTCAGAGAGAGTTGCTTAAGGAAACTTTCCAGAACTACGAACAGATCGGGAATGCATTATCGCTTGCAGGAATTGAAAGAGGGCTTTCTCGAACTGCTACCGAAATGGGAAGCACTGCGACTGAAATCAGAGAACGTCTGAATCGCTTGGTTCATCGACGCAATCAAGTGGTTCATGAAGGTGACTTCGTGCGCGCACATCGGCCGCGCAAATCGAAATACAATAAGATAAAACATAAAGATGTAGTGGATGACGTGGAGTGGATTGAGCGTCTGCTTCAGTCAATCAACAACGTGGTTGAGGCGACCAGGTTGGTACCGGCTTCGTAGGTGTACCCGAGGAGAACTGGCATGACGCTTGGGATGGCGTCTGAACTTGGATTCTCATAGAAATGAACGTTCGAGCAGATTGATGGACTTGAGGGACTTGGTGGACTTTGTTTCAAAGCACCTCACTCATCGCGTCTGATCATTTCCAACAGTTTTTTCAAGAAAATTCGCGCTCGTTCTAGTGATCGGTGGACGTGGGGGACTTAGTGGACTTTGTTTAGAGTCATGCCGACATATCACGCTCCGAGACTATCTCTGCGTTCCTTATGCCAGAACGGAAAGGTTCCCCTCCGAGCTTTCTTTTGAGAACGGCGCTATGATGCCCGGCATGCAATTTTCACCAGAGAGAATTCAAGAGCTGATTCAGATTCATAAAGAGGAACACGACGAAGAGCTGACGGTAGACGAAGCAAGCGAAATGGGCGCACGCCTCGTCGAACTCTTTACACTTCTCGCACAACCACTACCGAGCGAACGTGCTGCACGAGAGGGAACGACTACGCCGCCTTCTTCTCCCGATTCTTCCGCTCCACCATCTCAATAACTTCTTTGACGATCTCTATCGTCTCAATCATTTCCGGGTCTCGTGCATCGTATAAAGTTCGAACCTCGTACAAGCGCGCGCACAGGCTTGAACGACAGACGATATTCGACAGGATGAAGAACGGTTTTCTGGCTCGAAAGCTCAGTTTTCTGTCTGTTAGCACAAGGTTCAAACCGACCGCTCGGACGATCCGCCGTTTTATTTCGTCGTCACCTTCTCGAAGCCAGAAAATAGCTCTGTTGCTGAACGAAATGAGCAAGCGGTCGGGTTCAAACAGATCCCCTTCGCTACCGGCATGATGCAAGCGTTCCTTGAGGATCAACTTTCGCACCTGAAGCCGTTGACGCTCCGTAATGAACTCCGCGTCATCGATTGTCTCGCGCGTGCGCAACATGAGCAGCGTTGAGAGCATCCTTTCGACCTCTTCCAGTTCTCCCTCCGTTGCCTTTATCTGCAGTGACCTCTCCTGGTCGCGTCGAGCCACGGCAGATTGGCGTTCTGCATCTGCCCATCGCTCATACTTCTCCGGCAGCGCCAAGCGACCGATCTCATTTTCGATCATCGTCTGGATATGGTCCGCAGGCACGAAGGGTTGCCGGCACCGGTAGTCCGGTCGACGCTTGGTGCAGTGATAGTAGGAATACGCGCTTCCATATCTGTTGGTTCGCTCCTCGGCGGTGACCATGAAGCCGCACTCACCACACCGAATGAGGCCGGTAAAAGGGAAGCTGCGCTTTTGGATCACGGGTTTTGCTCTGCCGCTCAGGATATCCTGCACCCGTTGGAACTCGTCTACGGTTACGAGCGGCGTGTGAGCGCCCGGATAGGTTTGCCTCTCCCAGACAATGAGGCCTGCGTAAAAGGGGTTTCGCAGTATGTGATGAACGGCGCTGACTGTCAGGTATCGGCCACCGATACGCTTCTTTTGTACCGTTCGCAGACCCCATTTCTGAGTTTCGCCGCTTAGCGCCCGCAACGAGTAGTTTCCCGTGAGCGCCAACTCAAAAAGGCGTCGCACCAACGGGAAACGGTCAGGATCCGGGGTCGTCGTCTTTGTTGTCCGGTCATTCAGATAGCCGATCGGCGCCATGCTTGGCCGCCCACCCCGTTGGACCTTGGCGCGATTTCCGCGCTTCACGTTCTCGCTCAGATTGTCGACATAGTATTTCGAGTATCCAAAGATGATCGACAGCATGAACTTCCCTTGCGAGTTGTTCTCGAAGGTGAAGGTTGCGAATTTGAGGTCCTTGAGCGCTTGCCGGTCGAGCAAATAGATGATGCGGCCGCCATCGATCGAGTTGCGCGCGAGCCGATCCGGATGCCAGGTGATGATGCCCTCCGCCTCGCCGCGCTCGATGCGTCGGAGCATGTCGTCGAACACCGGCCGGCCGGGCGCCTTTGCACTGAATGCCTCCAGAAGGACATCGACAATCTCGACACCTTCGTGCCTCTGAAATTTCCCGAGCAATTCATCGCGCTGGGAGTCGATGGACAGCACCTGGCGATCCTCGGCCTCAGAGGATTTGCGGCAATAGACGAAATATTTCATATGCGGGAAAGTGTGGCGCCCTTGTGCGTCTCGCCGATACGTCCCCCAAGTCCCCCATGTCCGCGGTGTAGCTGGAGACGAAGCAGGTATCGACATCTCCTTGAGGCGTAGCGCTCAAAGTGGATGACGTCGTCCGGTCGACTCGAATCTACCTCATGAGGGCGAAACGCGCGAATCGGCGATGTGGATTTCTCGATAGTCACGCCGTCATTCTGATACCTCCGACGCTCTTGCCGAAGGTATGCGGTCTTGCCGGGGAAGCACGAACTCACGCCGTTTCAAACCGCTCATCGGCGCATACAATCGTTCGATGAACGAGCGTCGAACATCTGCTACCAAGTCTGAGCAACGATCAAAAAGTGGCGTGCCGACGATTTCCCGTACCTGCAAGGATGGGACGATCATCGAACTTGTCTATGACGCCGGTGAGCGCAAGACCGCCCTCGCTGTCTCCCGCCACAACGGGCTCTGGAATGTCGAGCAGGAAGTTCGTACCGAGACCGGCGAACGGCTGGTGCCATACTCGCCGTCGAACAACCTGATCGCGAACGAATGCGTTCTGCTGCCCTCGACCGTCACCGACCACGGCAGCAAGGAACGGCTTCTGGAGGAGATCGCCGCCTTCATCCATCGCTATGCGGACCTCTCGCCTCAGTTCGAGAAGTTCGCGACCTACTATGTGCTCCTCACCTGGGTCCATGACGCCTTTAACGAACTGCCCTATCTCCGCTTCCGCGGCGACTATGGAACCGGCAAGACCCGGGGTCTCATGACCATCGGTTCGATCTGCTACAAGCCCTTCTTCGCGAGCGGCGCCTCCACGGTCTCCCCGATCTTCCACACACTCGACACCTTCGGCGGCACGCTCGTCTTCGACGAGGCGGATTTGCGGTTTTCGGATGCGAAGGCCGATATCGTGAAGATCCTCAACAACGGCAATGTCCGGGGTCTGCCCGTGTTGCGCACGGTCGTGACCCGCGCCAAGGAGTTCAACCCGCATGCCTTCCATGTCTATGGGCCGAAGATCATCGGCATGCGGGAATCCTTTGAGGACCGGGCGCTTGAGAGCCGGTTCCTGACCGAGGAGACCGGTCAGCGGCCGCTCCGCGCCGGCATTCCGATCCATCTTCCGGATAGCCTCAAAAGGGAAGCGCTGGAGCTCCGCAACAAGCTGCTGCATTTCCGGCTGGTGAACCGGTTTGCGGTCGCGACCGATCCGAGTGTCGTCACACCCGAAATCGAGCCGCGCCTCAACCAGATGGCGCTCTCGCTTCTGAGCCTGGTCGATAGTCCGGCCCTCCGGGCGGAAATGACCGAGGCCCTTATCCGGCAACAAGCCGACCTCATCAATGAACGGAGCCAGACCTTGGCCGCCCAGGTGCTGCAGGTGACGATCGAGGCCCTTGAGAAGAGCGATGGTGTATCGATCCCGCTACGCGAGATCGCTGACGGCTTCAATGCGCGTCATGCGAGCGACTACAACCGCTTCCTCTCGAACAAGGCTATCGGCACGGTACTCAGGAAGCGGCTGCGGCTCCAGACGCAGAAGAGCCGGGGCGTCTATGTCGTCCCCGCATCCGAACTGCCGAAGATCGATGTGCTCGCGAAACGCTTCGGTGTGGATAGGCTGGGGACAACGCCGTAGTACACAGCCGAATTTCTTCATATTTCCGTTACAATGCGAAAGCATCGGCGCTGCAAGTTGTGACCGAATGACAAATTTTCACGTCTACTGACGACCGACCCTCCGGGTGAAGATGCAAAGCGACTGTTCTGGCCGCTGAGATGCATCTTTATCCATGTCGCCTTTTCTTCATTGCTACCTCGCAACGCATCGCCGGCGCTGGGGACTGTCCCAGCCGGAGCTTGCCTCGCTGCTCGATCAGGCTTCGCCAAGCGCGGTATCGCGCTGGGAAGCGCTGCAACGCGCCCCGAACCTTTCAACCGCGCTTCAGCTCGAACTGATCTTCGGCGTGACGCCGCAAGACCTCTTTCCGGCCCTCTATCGAGAAGCCGAGGACGCGGTCATGCGGCAGGCGAAAGCGCTCTACGAGGCGCTTGAGGGAAAGACCGACGCCAAGTCACGTGAAAAACTCGTCCTGCTCTCGCTCATCATCGAGCGGGCAAAGGGCGACACCGATTATGTATGAGAACCGCCATCAGTCCGCTTCGCGGACTCGTCATCGCTATTCATCCTACCTCACGAGGATTCGGCTGGGTGCTCTTCGAAGCGCCCGGCGCTATCGCCACCTGGGGCGTCGTCGACGTCTCGAACTACAAGGAAGACAAGAACCGGCGGGCGCTGGCGCGTGTCGGAAAGCTCCTCGAACGCTACAGCCCCTCCGTCCTTATCCTCGAAGACTTCGAGCACAAGCCCGCGCGGCGAGGCGCCCGGATCAAGCGGCTCTGTCGCGCCATGCTCCGTCTCGCCGAACATCGCGGGATAGAGGTTCGCGTCTACCCGCGCGCGGCCGTCAACGCCTGTTTCCGGTCCGTTGGCGCGAAGACGCGCCATGAGATCGCGCAGGCGGTCGCGCTCCATATCGATGCGCTCCGGCACATGTTGCCGGCACGGCGCAGGCTCTGGGACCCCGAGCATCCCCGCATGGGGCTCTTCCAGGCCGCAGCGCTCGCGATCACCTATTACACGCTCGCCGGCGCGGAGGAGCCACCATGAGAACCGCAGCCACTAGGCGGCACTCCGCCTTTGGCGGCTGGGCCTCAATCCTGGGACCCAGCCGACAGAGAAGGAACATCCCATGACATCACGGGAAGATGTGCTGGTCATTCGCCGGCTGAATGACGAGTTGAGACAGAAGTGCCGGGACGGCCGAGTCCTGATCACGCAAGGGGTCCTCTCCTTGCCCCAGGACCTTATCCGGAAGGTGCTCACGGCGGTCGAGGCGTTCGATACATTCACGCCGGACAACGACCCTCATGGCGAGCACGATTTCGGATCGGTGAAGGTCGACGGCACGCTCGTCTTCTGGAAGATCGACTATTACGACCGGACGATGGAGGCAGGCTCTCCCGACCCGAGCGACCCCGACGTCACGACCCGTGTCCTCACGATCATGCTTGCCGAGGAATATTGATTCTCCGCGAGAAACCAACACCCCGCCAACCGGCGGGGTGTTCTTTTGTTGCTAGTTGGATTCCTTGCGGGGTGCGTAGACCGTGTCTTTCCCGGTGGGCGCGACGGGCAAAGCATTCGAGGTCTCGACATATCTGGAGGAGAAACCGCTCATCACCCCGGGTGAGGCATAGACCATCCAGCGGCCGTTATCAGCCAGAAAAAGCTGCGCCGGCAGATCGTACTGCTTATCGTCGCTGAAATAGACGATGTACTTAGTGCAGCTCTCGCGGTGAGCTCCCCATATGGTGTCCGCCGTCACGGTTCTCCTCACAATCTCGGTGAGCGCACGGGCGACATTCTCATCGGCCGGTCGTTTCGGGCAGTTCTCCGCTGCCGAGGCGACCGGGTTGTCGCAAGCGCTCGCGATACCGCTGAGCGCCACCAGCAAGGCGATC
Source organism: Parvibaculum sp. (assembly GCF_019635935.1). Taxonomy (NCBI): domain Bacteria; kingdom Pseudomonadati; phylum Pseudomonadota; class Alphaproteobacteria; order Hyphomicrobiales; family Parvibaculaceae; genus Parvibaculum; species Parvibaculum sp. Next base: position 2,632,979 of record NZ_JAHBYN010000001.1, read on the forward strand.
CGAAGGGCTTTGGCGATCGATCGTCGTTGTTCTGGCATGGCAGTTCAAGTCGCTCCGTTGGTGTCTCAGAGAGAAGGCGGCGGCTTTTTCCAGCAGGTGCTCCGCTACGCCTTGCTTGCGGCAGGCACGCTCCCGAGTAGCCGGTCCGCCCAGGCATCGCCCGCGATGCGCGCGATCTCGCCTTCGGGCGGCGCGCTGCCGGCGACCTCTACCTTGACGTTCATGCGATCCGTCCAGGTGATGCTGTTCGTCTTGCAGGAGAAGGCCGAGAGGTCGACGACGCGTGTGTTGTTGGCGCGCTCCAGCGACCACATGTTCTTGTTGAAGTTGATCCCCTGATCTGCGGCGAAGAGGACGAGATCGGCTTTGGTCGCCTTGCAGATCGAACCGTAGAAGGCTGCCTGTTCCTGGGCGGTCATGAGGCCGGCAACCGGCTGCCGTCCGGTCTTGCTGAGAGCCTCAGCGGTGGCGTTCGGCGAGAGCACATCGAAGCGCCCGGTCCCGAGTAGCCGTTCGGTCAGCCGTACCTCGCGAACGCCATTCTGCCAGACGGCGATCCGTCGAACCTCCGGCGTGAGAGGCGTTGTGGAGCCGCCCGTGTCGAACGCCACTTGGGCTGTGCCGCCGGTGGTTGTCTGGAAGGTTTTGTATCCCTGGAAGCCGCTAACGGCAGCCATGCCGACTGTCATCGGGATCAAAGCCGCGGCGCATCCGCTGAGAAGGAAGCAGGCCGCCACCACAATCAGAAGAGAGGGAAGCGGCCTTCCCCTTGTCCGGTACTCTTCAGTCCCATCGGCCCGAACTGTGTCGGAATCCTCACAGGTGCCCACCCATCCACGCATCGAAATTCCCCCGCTGAACAGAATGAGCAATTCTGTTCAGCGCCGAATGCCGACTCGCTAGGTCCAAGCACCCATAAACGCAAGACGCAACTGCAGTCGGCATCTACTGGGTTGGTTGGGAAATCCCAGCTAGAGATCCCGATACACGATATTGGCCAGACCGGACCAGCGAGGTTGGTCACACCGCGGTGACGGGCAAATAATATGAATTGTGATAAGCTATTTTTGTGATTCCCAAAGGCGTTGAGCGTTAAACTCGTGGACGGAGGCACCGTTCTTACTCGTTACTGTGAGTATAGAGAGTTTTCGAGTTTCCCGGTTGCAAGTGTCGTGGCAAGACGGCTGGATCGCCTAGAGCCGACGAAAAAGCAATAAGGTCGAATCAGAACTCAGAGATAATAGAATCTATGAAGAATCAATATTTCGGAGATCAGACCGACTACATCAAGTACGGTATTCTCCGGTCATTCTCCAAGTTTGGAGCGAAGCTAGGTATACACTGGACGTTAACTGACGACGACGGTTCGTCTGACGGTTCGCGAACACGCTATTTGAAATCAGCAAAAGAGTGGCGCGAATATGATCCGGAGATCTTTGACATTCTCGTCGAGCGACTCGACGCCGGAGAACGAAAACTTCATCTGGTCGATGAACTGCAATTCATTCCAAATGCAATTCATTGCTTCGACAAATGGGAGAGCAACGCAAGTGCGAGGATGCGTAGCATTGAAAGCCTCCTAGACCGTCTGCCGACGGGATCACTTGTGTTTCTCGACCCAGACAATGGTCTTGAAGTTAGTTCCGCGCGGAAAGAAAGCCGAAACGCGTCAAAGTATGTTTTCTTCGACGAGTTATCCATGTTTTGGGCATCAGGCCATTCGTTGCTCATTTATCAGCACTACCCGCGTGTGCAGCGAATTCCTTATGTCCTGGAACAACTGAATCGACTGAAAACAGCTTTACCGCATATGCGGGAAGCAGCACTCTTAACTAGTCACGTCGCCTTTCTTGCATGCATTCAGAGCGAGCATTCTCATATCGTTGAACCGGCGATCGATAATATCGTAGAGCACTGGGCACCTCATGTAGGTGCTGTGCAGGTAGATGGAACAATCAAGTCGGCGTCTGCCCGACCCAATGCACTCATCTCTCCCCAGCAAGAGCTGTCGTTATGAACGAGTTCACGGAGGAGAGGATACTGGAAGATCGGTTCGCCGTTTACAGTCAACAAAGACCGTGGTCCAAGCGGGATGATAGAGACGAGATATGGTTCTTTGAACCATCAGATTGCAGGGGATTGCTTGAGTCTGAAGCTTTGTCTTCGCGTCGCACAGGCTTAGCTGATCGCGTTGAACAGATGGGCTTTCCGTCCCTTGGACGGTTTTTCCGTCAGTGGCTTATGTATACCGACGGAGACGAGCATCGCCACTTTAGAAACGCCGTCGTCCGTGCACTCAAAAGAGACGATGCCGAAACAGAAGTTGAAAAAGTAGAATTTGCGACCACGTCACAATTCGAGTTGATCAAAGATTTTTGTGAGCCGTACGTTTGGCGTGTATTGCCGAGAATCTTGGGGCTCAGTCGAGAAGAAAGTGAATTTTGGCAACCGCGCATTGCCATACTCGTTGCGTTGCCTGGTATGGAAAACGCCGGACCCGCGGAAGCGAACGCTGCAGAGACGAGTCTTTTAGAAATACAAAACTATTTGAGATCAACCCCCTGTTTCCTTTTGTCCAATTTAAAGCGAGAAATTGGCGAGGTATCTGATGAGGTGGTGCTGTTCAATCTCGTGATAAACGTGATTGGAGATGGCATACACCCAACAATCGCCGCCTTGGGATCGGAGATTTATATTAGGATGCTGTCGGGTTTTAAAGCCGACATCCTTCCAAACGAACTAGCGTTTCATCAACAAGCGCCTTTTCAATTCGCAGCTCGGGTAGCGAATTGTCAGACGAGTTGGAAAGATGTTCGGATTGAGGCAGGGCAACGTGTAGTGGCGTGCATAGGTGCGGCAAACCAAATTCAGGCGACTAACTCTCCGAGCGGTCTACCGATGACCTTTGGTCACGGTCGGCATGCATGCATTGGACGAGGTTATGCCGACAAGTGTGTTCGCTCTGGCTACCAAGTGTTTGTAGAAGCTACAAACGGAAACGCACAACTTGTCGGCGAGCCGCGCTGGAAGCGCTCCCTTGGATACAGGATGATAGAAGAGCAACGAATTCGGGTAATCGACGTATGAGTGGCGGAATTCAGCGAAAAATATTCAATGAGCGTGCTATGCAGAATCCGACTTCTGCGCCGGAACTCGCGAATATACCGTACACATTGATTGCATGCGTCAATCAGTACGATGAACTTCTGATGGTTCAGCGGACAAAAGCTCCGTTCGCAGGATGTTGGAACTTTATCGGAGGGAAAATCGAAGCAGGTGAATCTCCCTCCTCCGCCGCAATTCGGGAGCTAAATGAGGAGGCGGGTCAAACCACAACCCTTCGCAGAAGGGTGCAGTTTCGAGGCATTGCTCTATGGCCAATCGCAGGAATGCAATTTCACTATCTGGGGATGTATCTGTTTCTCTACAGGTGTAGGACAACAGATGCTGAAACGCGCCAGTTCGCGATGCTAGATGAGGGTGTCACAGCATGGATTCACTTAGACTTACTCCTTGACGGTTCCTCACTTAAATTGGTGCCAAATTTTGATCTGTTGTTGCCCTACCTTTTGGATTCACGAAAGAACCCCTGCATTGTTTGCCACGAAGTGACGGACGTGGGCGTCAGACTTATTTGGAATGCGGTGATTCCGAAAGCAACCCGAGACATAGCAACTTCACCCCACTCCAGTAAATTCTTGAACGTTGACGATCTCAGGGGTTTTCGTAACGCTCGATAACACTTGAAGTGCTAGCACCGGTTCCAATCAGTCTTACCGGCACTTGAACCTCCTGTTCCACATAGTCGACGAAGTCTTTAACTTTCTGCGGTAACCCATCAAAGTCTTTGCAATCAATGGCACTGGCGTCGATGTAATCGACGAAGGTAAGTGCCAACTCAGTGGCCGATGTCAATTGGGCTGCCCTACGAACCGAATTGGAATCAAACCGACCTACTCGCCTCACTTTCTGGGTGACAGTTGTAAGTTCAACGAGTGGAACTGGGTAGCCCGACTCTTTGGTAACAGCTTGCCAAGTAATCTCATCTCGCAATGGGCCAGATGTACCGGCCACACGTATCGGATAGCTGCGAACAACCATTACAACGCTAGAAACATGGATTGGCCCTAGCCCAGCTTCACCACATAAACTGCCTGCGGTGACATCGCGGCTGGTTACATAAGGATACTGCCCATGATGCAAGCTCAACCCAACGCCCTGTGTCCCTTCAAGCAAAATCTCTTCCCGTTTCCCCAATGCGGAATGCAGCAACGTCGATACATCGGCGATGTAGGGGTTTAGGGATTTAACATCACGCGCCAACAGCACATCCTCTTCGCGGAGAACTTTTGAAGCAACCGCCGCACCTACACCTTTGCCGGTAGAGCCTATCCGCGACACCAAGCTCTTCTCCGAACCAAAATATTTGTCCAATATCACAACCGCTTGCGGATCAATGAACAGTCGTTCCGCTGAGACTTCGTTTGAAGCAATCTCCTCAAGAAGGATTCCTAGGTCAATAATTGCGCCGGCGCCGAGATACAATTTCACGCCGGGCACTACTACGGCGCAGGGCAGGTGCCGAAGTACAATAATCTTATCTTCACTTTTTACCGTGTGTCCGGCATTCGGGCCCCCGGTTCGCACTGAATGTTGAAATTTCGGTGCAAGATGCGCGGCTATCTTGCCTTTTCCTTCACTTCCATATTGACCGCCGACAATAACCGTAATTGGCATTCTAATTTCCTCGGCAAAGCCATCAATGTTTCAAGTTTCTCTATGAGAATTACTCAATTGGCTTCCAAGTAATCTAAGAAGCTGACAAGTTGGCGAGCCCGAAATTCTAAATGATTGCAGTTCACTATGGTGAAAGAGCACTCGTCAATCAGGGCTGGAATATCAGCTTCCACCTGATGTGTGTCTCGCATTTGCAGTGACTCCCCGCGACCACTATCAATCATCCGCTTGTTACGCAGAGCGTGAGAGGCTGTCACCGCAACCAAAACTGCGCGCGCGCCGTATTTCTTTTGAAGTTTCTGCCAATGGTCAACTGGACGAATTGCATCGATTACATTGACACAATTCGGATCGATCTGATCGAACAACGCTTGGCAAAAGACAGCGGCACCTGCTCCCGTGGACAAATACGCCCCCATCGATTGCAAGCTGTCTATATTCCCACTAGCACCCAAATCCCGAACAATGTCACGGGTTCGCACCCACTTGTATCCAAACTTAGATTGCAAATGGCTCGCGACCGTACTCTTGCCGGCAGCCGGCATTCCAACCAACGCTACTATCATATTTGCCAAAGGATTTCTCCGGCTCTAGATGGTTAGCTCGTTGAATAGGTGGCATGAAAACACGCTTACAGAAGTGACCACTAACCTTGCGTCCGGAATGCCGTCGATTGGGCCGCAAGGCTCAGATTTTGGTGTTAGTTGAGAACCCTTTGAGAACTTCAGCAGGACTTCTACTTTTCAGTCAAGTGATTTGAAGAATCAATGTCGTATACGGAGTATCTTAGCCATGCATAGCACATTGTAGCTTCGCTCCACATATGCTTTAGAGGGAGATTCCGGTCCAAATCTATGTGATGGCTGCCTTCTCCGCCTTGGCATCGGCACTTGATACAGATTTGCTTGTACTTTTTCCAAACTTCTAAAGCCACATCTTCGAAGCTAAGGTGCGTTCTTCATCTCCAACCGCGTCGGCGTAAATCGCAGTAGTGGCAATGCGGGAGTGCCCCATCCACTTTTGGACGATGTTAAGCGGTACATTTTTTTGAGTGGCGCCCACTCCGAAGGCGTGTCGGAGTGCCTTGGGCATCGACTGGCTTGGACCAGCTCCAATCACTTGCATGACCAGCTTAACCTGCGTCCATGCAGTTGTTCGTCCCCAAGTCCATATGCGCGCGGCCCGTTGTCCGGGATCTAATTGAGCGTCACGAAGATTGTGGACCGCTTCAAGCCGCGCAAGGAAATGCGTTGGCACGGGTACCGCCCGAAAGACGCCGCGCCGACGCTTTTTCAAGCTTTCAATAACTATAACTCCAGCCTCCGTATCGACATGTTCCGACGTCAGCGCGAGAATTTCTGATATGCGGGCACCTGTATAGGCGAGTGCCAGGCAAAACGTCTCCGCTTCCGGCCGCAATCGACACACAGCACCAATGAATGCCTCACGTTCTTTAATTGTGAGGTACTTCCTTCGTCCCCTATTGTCGTAAATCATATTTTGTGGGTCATCTTCTGTACGCAACAAAGCGTAAGAAAGGGGTTGACCTGATTACTATTAAGTGAACAGAATTGCTCATTCTGTTCAATCTATATTACAATAACACTATAAAGTTCGGACCTCACAAAGGAGCGTCTCTTAATAGGTGTTATCAATGCGTGATCTGGCATTGGCTAAATACAGCGGCTCAGACATAGGCGCGGGCTGACAGACTGCAGGCATCCGCAAACGCGGATGGGTTGCTCAATCGAGCATTGACGGTAGCAGTGCGAACAGCGCTTCTACAGCAACAAACGATGCATAAGATTGATAACTATCCCCCTTTTCACTGTCACCAAAATCACTAACCGCCTTGATGGCAATGCAGTCCGGCCTTGGAAGGCCAGCAACATGGCAAGCGTACATTACGGAGTAAATCTCCATATCCACGGCGGCCAAGTCTTTATGATGTTCAAGTATTCGCCTCACCGCTTCCGTGCTCTGAAGCACCGCGGCGCCTGATGCCACAGCACCTATGTGGACCTGGGGTAAGTTGGGCGGCATTGCGCCTTCAAAATCTTTAACGGCCGCATGGAGCGACGACGGATCTGCACGTAGCGCTGATGCCTTCGAGCGCAGTGTCTCATCCAAACGCATCTGATACTGAGCCGGGTGGAAGAACTCCGATCCGTCTGTTCCTAGCTTAGTCTTACCGCTCCCCCAATCCCAGGAAGGGTCAGCGACTATCACGTCTCCCATCTCGATGCGTTCCTTAACGCCCGCGCATATGCCAACCATTGCAACGTACTTTGGTCTGAATGCCTGCACAGCTTTGGTCGTTATGATGGCAGCGCCTGAGAGACCTTTGTCAGAGGCCGCAACGGCCACGATACTATACTTCTTCTGTTCCGAGGAAAACGTAGCTCCAAAGTAGCGGGCGTCATCGAATCTTACCTTGACCGGTTTCCAGTCTAGCGGGAATGCGAGCACGGCTCTCAACTCAGGACTCTCCAACGCCGTGACTATCACAAGGTCGGTCTTGTGTGTGACTCCATCGCTCGAATACGGGGGAGTTATCTGGTCACAGATCGTCATTAGCGTTGAGCGGAGCTTTACCTTCCACGCGTTGTCGGAAAAACTAAACGCTATTACCGTCCAAATCAGATTATCGAACTCGGACTGAGCGAGTTCAAATGACGCTCCATGGACGGTCGTGCCAATGATGTATGGGGGTCTATGCATTTTCCCACGTGTCTTCAGCCATCGTAAAACCTCAAGTCCGCCGCCTGGATCAGGTTCCTTGTCGGCCCGCCTGGGTAAGTGAATATCCAACAACAGAAGATCATAGCCTTTGCACTCCAGCTTTCGCTTTGCGTCTGCTACATCGACCGCGATATCAACGCACTCCTCCGAGATTTCACCTGCGCCATAAATTGCATCCGCCAATACCGTCCGCTTGTGAGCGTCATCTTCAACAAGGAGAATGCTAATCATTCTTGGGCTCCAGAACTGACCGAACAAGGCTGTGCAATTGACGCTCCCATTTGGAATTCGTTTGGCTGAAGAAAACTGCACCAACGAAGATTTCCGGAAACTCCGCTTCGCATTTCTGTGCCAATTCTTCAAAGGTGAAGCTCGAGTCACCTGTGCCGAATCCTCCCAAAGCGCTCACGACAATAACTTTGGAGACGATATTTTTTCTCCGCATTTTCCGGAGGATTTCGTAACCGCCCAACGGTCGCGGACGACCGATCCTTCGCGCCGGCGTTGCATTGAACGTTGGCAAGGTCATGTCGAGTAAAACGAGGTCGAAAGGCTCCGTTTCCACCCTAGCCAAACCGGTCTGATAGGAACGTTCGATCGTCGGGATTATTTCTGGATAGATTTGTTTCAAAAACGACCGCAACCGTCCGCTCTTGACCCGATCATCCTCTATCACCAGAATTTTCATTACCGCTGCTCCTCGGGAAGAGAAAATTTCACCACAAATTTTCTTTCTTCTAAAACAGCCGCCGACATGCCCGCGCCTTTGGCTTCCCGAGATAAGATTCGAATGATTTCCTTGAGTCCCGTCCCGCGCCCCTCCGTAATTTTACTGGCGGCGGCATGTCCGCGATCAAGATGCCTCTCCACTGCCGTTCTCAAGCTGGCAATGTCGCAGTCATCCCGCAACTCGTTCTCGACCGTGATGGTTATGAACCCGTCCGTGCTGCCACAGGTCACCTTAGTTGCTGGTGCCCGTCCATCGAACCTTGCGTGCTCGATCGCGTTCTGAAAGCAGTTTGTTAGGATATCAACCAAGGGCATAAATGCCGAACCCCGGATACTGCCTGAATGTTCGGACATCACTTCAGGAGCAATCGGTTTGGTTGGAAACCTGCTATTTGTAATTTTGACGGCAACCTGAACAGCCGTTGCCACCGAGAATGGTTTAATTGCTGCTGAGCCGGTTCTTTGAAACCAGGATGCCACCTTCTCCAGCGACTGCTGAAACTCGGTTGACGCCTGTGTTATGGCATCTCCCAACAGATTCAAATCACCTCTAGCGCTAAGCGGGACTAACCCAGTCTTCAGGGATTCCATCGCGCTGGTGACTCTTTTGCGAAAGGTCAGGTCGACTTCTTTACGGATAGCTCCAAGAGATTGCTCTACCTTGCGCCAGAGATGTCTGATGACGGCGTCAGCCACTTCGTCTGATGTCGTGAGCTGGTTAACCTCCGCTTGGAGATTCCACAATTCCTCCGGCGTTGGCTCGAAATCGAGAAGGCCCTTGGGTGTTCGTGAACTCTTCACTCGAACCCTCTGGTCTTTCAACTCAGTTATAGAGTCGCTTACTCTCTTCGAAAACCTTGCGAGCAAGGCCTTGATGGTAGCAAGATCGTGCGCGTTTATTGCTAGTTTCTGACGCCATGCTCCGTCAAAGTCGTCCCCATCAGTTGAAAATAATATTCGATGTTTGGTGAAGCTGGATCTCAGTTCGCCTTCAATTGATCCGTGAAGAATGCGGGTACGCAAATACGTCTCTAGCCCGTGGTCGGGATTCAAGACAAACGCGTCCATGACCAGATCGTGGATGCCCAGAAGTAGTCCATTTCTTTCGGTCGCCGGGGGAGAAATATCGCCATAGTCTCCACCCGCCGCCTTCAGAATCTTTCTGATCAATTCCTCCAAACCTATGACCTGAAATTCAAGATCAGGCAGATCTAGCAATCTCCGATACCGCGCAACCGCGTCTGCAAGTTCCACGTCAATGAATCGCTTCACACCGGTTTCATTCACGTATATTCGGCTTCGGTCAAATTGCTCCGTTAGCTGAGCAACTTCCCGCTCTTTGGTAACCTCGACAATCTCCGCTGACAACGCCGACGAGAGTTCAGGAAACTTCTCGCAGAGGTTTGTAAGAATGCTAAGCCGTTCGGCCTCGATCTCCTCGTAAGCATTAAATCGGGTACAATCCTCCATTCGTCGGATCGTGCAAACATGCTGGAGAAAAAAGATGATTCGACTCTCTAAAGCACCACCATTGCCAAGTAACTCGAGCAATTCCGCCGGCCGCAACACCCCAAAGAAATCTAGAACGTCCTCAAACGCGTCCGAGAGTTCTCCATCAAATTTTGTCGATATGTGCAGAGAATAAGCAGTCAGCAAAATAGAACGATTCAACGCCGTACAATCGGCTGCCGCATTCTCGGTTGCCCAACTCACAATGTCATCTAGAGGGAATGCGAGATGCACGGCTTCGTTCTGCAAATAGGCTTCTGTAAATATGTTCAAGAACTGGTCTAATTCCTCAAGTGCACGAGCGGCCTTATAAATAGCCCTCGCAGTCCTGGCGGCTTCTGCGCCACCAGATCGACTCTGGAAAGCTTTGTAGTGTGCTAACGCGACGTGATAGTTCTCATTGTTGTAAGCTAGATGGCCGAGATAGAGCTCCTTGTACTCAACGCTAGCTGCTGAGGTTTCAATGGCGTGTGCAGAATTGTTGCTGGGAAACGCGACGGCTTTTGTCAAAGTAGCGTAGGCGGAGCAAGTGGCCATGCTGTCAGCAGCCGGAAGAATTGCATCACCGGCTATTCTCTTTAGAATTGGGAATTCAGCGGGATCCCGAATTTCGTGAGACAGGGCCCAAACCGCTTCGCTTTCGTGCGCTCTCTCGGAAATGTCTCGGTCATCGGACTTTTCGAGGAAAGACAGGATAAACCTAGAGATTGGCTGCTTTCTCAGAAGTAGGGCAGACTTCTGCAAAGAGAACCGACTCTGATGATACTTCTCAGTTAGCCCGAAGACTTCCTGCAAGTTCTCAATAATTCCGTTTGCCGCTGCGCCGTCTCCTGAAATTCGAAATATGTGACCGGCCTTTAGGCTTGCTCGCGCTGCAATTTCATACAGCGGCGCCTTTTCGGGGTGCATATCCAAATTAGATTGAAGATCTGCCGCAAGAGCTGCGTCATTTGGGGTAACAAGGATGTCGCTGCACGAGAGGTAGGCCGCCGGCGCCTGAAAGGCGCTGTCAGATCTGCGGAGCAGCGTTAGCAAATTGCTTATTCTGATGTCGCCGATACCGCTCAGTCCCTCAATGGCCGTACCCAGATAACCTAGATCAGATAGATCATCCGCTCTAATCAGCGCAAGTTGAGCCATCTCCACAAAAGTTTCAAACCGATCTATGGCGGAAGAATTCTCTTCATGTGCTACGCATCGCCAGGGTTCCGTTATGCCGGACAGATCAAAAGGATTTATGTGGTACCGGATGAATTGAATGGATCCATCCGACAGCTTCGCAGTTTCCTGTCTATTCCACTCTCGCGACAACTCTGCAAGCGAGACATTCTCCTCCGCTGTGTAGCTAAAAAGGTACGCGAGGTACGCGATGAGAGGATGTATGCCCTTGCGATTAATGATTGATTGGAGGAATGCTTTTTGCGCGGAAGTCCCTTGAGCGATCTGTAACAGTGTGATTCGGTTGGACAAGAGCCAAAGTGACATGCCGAAAGCATTCTCGATAGAGTCGAGTTTGTGGGTAGCTAAATCGTAATCTCCCGCGCATATTGCTCGGAAAAAATCGTTTCTCTCAGATACGTATTGTGCAAGTTGGTCAGTATACAGATTAAGTATTGCAGCGTTCCACAATGCCTCGACCTTGTCAGACGCTGGTGGTAAAGGTCGCTTCAGCTTCAAATTTTCGAATGCTGCAGGGAAAGGTTCTCGGGCAATAACTTTTCTATACAGGCTGGTTTGTGCAATCACGTTTACTATTTCGGGGACAGCGGCAGGAGATAGCAGCAATCTTGCGTCTCCGAGACCCTTCAGCAAGTTGCCTTTGGAGTGTAGAGCTCTTCGAAACGCCTTGGCATCGCGGATAGTTTCAGCGGCGGTCAAGTTTTGACGCTTGGAAGTTGAAGTTTTGGTCATGCGAGGGTTGTGCCTCGAGCGTCATTCTTTGCTATACGTTTGAATGCCAAGGCATGCTCCTAGTCAGAGTGAATTTCGGTGTGGGAGATTCGCTTCTTCATTGACGAGGTTCGGAGAATGGCGGTCCAACTAGCGGATATTCGCTTATGTCAACAACGCGGATTCGATGACGACGGCTTGTCGATATCCCAATTTGTGATGCAAAAATTGCACCCCCTTGTGCGCCTTCGGCCGACGTAAGCATATCACTCATATTAAGGGCGATCTAAGTTGCCCAGGCCCTCCCCGCGAAATCTCACCCTTTCGTCACGCTACGATATCTGCTCAATAATACAAAGGGAGAGATACTTCAGTATTTGACGACGGTCGCCCATATACTTAGGGCAGAGAAAAAATGAGCATCGAATCCAATAGGGGTACTCCGACGATTGCTCGTTAGCTTGGTAAGTCATTAGGCGTTCGGATTTGAATCGACACTGGGGATCAGGTGGATGTGGCTCTCGATAGACGGAATTGCCCCTAACTTGCTGCCATGATCTCAGTGGATTTCACTGCCAGGGTACGAAGCTGGGCCGCCCGACGCCCAATAAGATGTTCCAAGGCTTCAATCGACATCGCCGCAATCTTCGTCGGTGTATCAACCCCCGCTCGCCACAGGGTCAATAGTTCGCCGCGTTCGAGGCCAGCCTTCAAATCAACGATCGAAAGCATTTCAGCGGGTACGCCTAGATCAAGGCGCCGGAATAGGGCCTCCGTACGCTCCTCATCCATCGGTTGCTCGAAGATGATGCTTGCGATACGGATCGCGGACTCTAAGAGGAACCTGCTGCCGTCGGCAAAACCACGAATGTCGCCAAAACCGACGCGGTTAAAGGGATTGAGTGAGTATTCGTCTTCGATGTCTCGCACCGGTATGCCATCGATCCAGTCGGCAACGATGAGCGCCCGCTTGCACCGCGCGTAATAGGCGCGATCGCTGGTCGCGGCGCGCCTCAAGAGGCGTATCAGATCTGAACCGAAACGGTGTCCGGCATTCTGCTGCCAACGAGATTCACCGCTTCGGTTCTGAGGAGTAAAATCGTCGTCGCGCTCGGGCAGGGCTTCCAACAGAACCAAAAGTGTCTCGGGTGTAGCGTCCGCAGGTGTAAGCTGCCGAACCATTTCGACAAGACGGAGAGCGGATTCCAAACTAAGCGGTGATTGCCCACACGCCTGGCCGAGCATTGTCAGATGCAGCCGTTCGCCTTCCTGTTCTATTAGTCCGTCGCCTACCATCCGATCAAGCAGCAGCTCAAGATCTGCGCTCATACGTTCACGCCAACGCGGGTCACGCAACATGGCGAGATAGCCGCCATAGGTGTTAGCTACGAGATCTACCACAGCCACTCGCTCGATCTCCTTCGCTTGGGCGAGCAGCCGGATGACCCATGTTCCGGGATTTCTTGCATCGAAGGAAGAGGTAATGGCTTCGGGGAAGCCTTCGACATAAGCGCGAAACAAGCGGGCGCGTTCCATAGGCGTGTCCGCCAGCAAAATTGCTTTACCCTCATTCTCGAACCCAAGCCGTCCGGCACGACCTGCCATATTCTTAAACTGAGCAACCGTGTAGGGCGTCGCTCCGTCGCGTCCGAAGAATTCTGTTTCTACGATAATAACTGTCGACGCTGGCGTATTTACGCCAGCGGCGACCGTACTTGTTGCGACCAAGACATGAATCCCGCCGTCTGCATCGCGGAAACCTTGTTCAATCGCAACACGTTCGTCCCGGTTCAAATCTCCATGATGAAAGGCAACGCCGCCGGCGAGCGCCCCGCGCAAACGTTCCGACATGACGGACTGGTCGCCATCAGGTAGCGCTGCGATGATGCGGTCAGCAGCCGGTAAGCCGAGTTCGTTGGCCAAGTAGTTTGCACACCCAGCCGTTGAGCCTCGCATATTACGAAAGATGATCACCTTGTCGCCTTGGTCAACAAGGTGGCGAACGAGCGGAACGATCATATCTTGCGATGAGGGCTTCGCGCCTCTTTGTTGAACGGTGCGGCGATCAATTAGTTGCGCTTCTTGGATCGTGGCATCAGGGTTTTTGAATTGCCAGCCCCCGGTGCGATCAAGCACACCCTCAACGAGCGGGACGGGTCGTTCTGTCGTGAGAAGGAGTCGACAGCCTAGCCAGCGCTCGAAGCCGTTCACGTTACCAATCACGGCGCTCAGGGCAATCAATTGCGGTGCAATTCCTCGTCCACGTGCGGCGATAAGATTGGTAAGCAACAACTCGACCGTCATTCCTCGCCCAGGCTCGGTGATGAACTGCGCTTCATCGAGAACAACAAGCCCAATTTGATTCAGAATGTGAGGCGCAGCGAGCGCCATGCCGAGAAATTTCTCGTAGGTGAAGAAAGCAATGTCATATTTGCCGCGCAAGACCTCGCTGACTTGATCCTGGTAGTCGCCACTGCACCGAGCGACACGTAGACTCAGTTGCCTGCCATAGATTGCTGAGAAGTCTTCAAACTTCTCGTTTACCAGGGCCTTGTACGGCAACAGAAAGACCGCCTTTCGCCCTTCGACGATTGCCTTGATGGCGGCCATTTCTCCGATGAAGGTTTTGCCGGCGCTTGTTGGCGCAACGGTCAAAAGCGAATTGCCGCCAAGTACGTTGTGATCGTTTATCGCTGCGATCTGGAGTGCGTTGAGCCCGTCGGGATAACGTTCACGCCATGCTTGAAGAACTGAGGTCGGAATTCCATAGCCCTCCAGCTCTGTGAAATCTCCCGTGGTTCGGATCGGTACAAGTTCCGGGAAGGCCGCAAAATAATTCGCGCCACGCTGACCGGCCGGCAAAGACAGCTCGCCTTCGACATGTCCAAACATCACCGGGGTTTGCACGTAGCCAAAGCGCCCGGCATTTGCACGGACGATCCGCACCACTTCATCGACCATCCCGACAACACTTACCGGCCCATCGCTATTCAGCAAGCAATCCAGAACGGCCTTGGTAAAGAGGCCATGCCGCGTTTGTGGGTCTTCAAGAGCTGGCTCGTCGGGTGCTGATGCAGCAAAGAGAATGCGACCTTGGCCGGCGACAACGTCAGCAAGAGGCATGCCGACTGCGCGTGGCGCGACTCCAAGATTCAAAACACGCGCTGGAGCTCCACCGCTGAAACAGCAATCGAGGAGCAGCAGAATTGCCCGTGCCCGACTTTGCCGAAAACGCTCAGCAAGATCGGCCATGCTGATGGTCGTTGCGGGAATATCTTCCGCGCGCGTATCGGCCACAACAAGATGATGGTCAGGCGTCCCGTGGCCCGCAAAGCTCAATACAACGACGTCATCCGCTTCCGCGGCACCGAGTGTCTCGTCGAGAACCCGTGTCACTGCATCAAGGTTGGCGTCAGCATCAACGAGTAGTGATGCGGTCAGACCCTCAATCGAGTCCGACATTACGGCCCAGAGAGACTTCGCGTCACGGACCGCTCCATTGAGATCGCCTACAGCGGGATCGGCATAGCGGTCGATGCCAATGAATGCGGCTCGGATCATGGTTTAGGCTCGCGACAGGTACGCTGTGCTGGTGCCAGGCTTCGGCGCGACCTGAAGCGTCACTGGCGGAAATGCGTCACGCTTCACGACCTGCTTGTTGCCTACCTTCTCAAACCAAATGCAGAAAACAGCCTCACCGCCCATCATGGCGCGTTCTCCCACACTTTCGACCGTCATATTTGGGCCGCCAGACTTCAGTCGGACGACATCACCCGGATTGAATTCCACTTTGCGCTCCATTGGACGTTGAGAGACGTTCATGATTTGTTCAAGTGTATCGTTAAGCCGTCAAGTAATCCAGCACTTCTCCCGAATTGAGGACATTTGTTCCGACTTCGGAACGAACGCCCGATGTCGAACCTCATTCACTACCTCGACTCCCAACCCCTCCCTCCCTAATCTCCTCCTGCCCACTGGTGCGGCTTCGCCAACCTGGGGCGTCGACGCTCCCTTTCCAAAGGGAGTTGTTCGATGGCTCAGTACCAAAAGCAGGTCGTATCCAAAAAGGAGCTGAAGACTGTCTGTGGCATCCCGTATTCCGGCCAGCATATTGCGCGGCTCGAAGCGGCCGGGGCGTTCCCCAAACGGATCAGACTCGGCCAGAATCGTGTTGTGTGGTTGCTGTCGGAAGTCGAGGCATGGCTGGACGCGCGGATCGCCTTGCGAGACGCGTGAACCTACCGCTGACACTTCCTTCTGAAGGGTCCTTGGGGACCGGGTCGCTCCCGGTCCCCATCTTTTTAGGGCGCCCGAAGCCCCGCCACCCTGGGCGATAGGCTGGGGGATACAGAGGGCGATACCGTATCGCCCTTCCGCCCACGGAATTCTTCCAAATATCCAAACAGAATCAATCCGTTGTGCCTGCTGCTGCCCTTTATCCGCAGTCCGACTTATTACTCCGTATCCAGCCTAATAACCCACCCCTGCCACCCAATCTCCTTGACTCCCCACCGCTCCTTCCGCTTCGATCTCTTCCGTATCCGTGACAGTGCGACGTCGAGTGATCTCTTCAGACAAACAGTGGGGAGCGCCCATGCGCGTGGCGATCGAGCATAAGGAAGCGGTATCGGGTCTCATCAAGAAAGTGCTTCAGGTCGAGGTGACGACGGTGGTCCAGTTCTCGGAAGAGGAGCGGGCGATCATCGACAGCTGGAATCTCGGCGACGTGACCGTCGTCGAGCGGCAGATGGATGGCCAGCGGGCCGCCAAGTACAAGGGCGATCAGTACAGCGCCCAGGCGCCTTACGAGCATCTGCGGATCGGGCAACTGACCCAAGGGCCTGACCGCTACCTCTTCGACACCCCGCATGACGCCAAGGTCTACCAGGAACAGCTGGTGGAGGGTCTCAAGACCCTCAAATCCTATCTCGCGAATTGCGCGAGCCTTGCCGAGCCGCAAGTCTTCGAGATCTGAGGGGTGAGCGGCCTCGATTTCACGAAGCCGGAGAATGTCGTTCTCGGCGCCGTCGTCGCGGCATTCTGGCTTTTCGCGCTGATCTTTCTGGCGCCTTTCGCGATCCTGATTGCGGTGGCAGGCCTTGGCTACTGGCTCGTAACCGCGATCTATAACCGGCCGGCAGCCCGCATGGCGCGGGGCCGCGCGGACGCCGAGCGGCTTTACGAGGCCGCGCTCGCGCTCCAGAAGGCGAAGGGTTTCCCGGAGGCGGAGGCGTTTCGCTCCCGCGTCTGGGGCCAGCTCTACGCGCTTCTCGACGAGCGCTATCCCTCGCTTGGTATCGCGGCGGAAATGGTGACGCTCATCGAGGCGCTCTATCGGGCGGAGGGCTTCACCGGCGAGATTCCGAAGCCACCCCAAGAGGTGGGGGAGATCGAACTTGCGCGCTACCGCGACCGGATCGGGGCGCTGACCGCGAAGTTCGGGCGGCCGGAGGTGATCGAGCGGGCCTATGAGACGTTGCTGCTTGCGCTCTGGGATTTTTGCCGGCAGTTGCCGCCGAACGCGCTCCAGAGCCATGACGAGCTTCTGGAAGCGGCCGAAGATGGCCGCATGACCGGTCCCTTCGCGATCCGGCTGATGGAGGCTCTGCCGAAAACGGGCGAGGCGGTCGAGGCGCTGGCGTTTCCGTTCTATCGGCGGGATGCAATCGACGCCGGGCTCTTTGCCGGGCTCCGGGAGCGGCTGTCGCGCAACCAGCATGGCGCCTCCGGCCTTCCCTATGAGCCCCGGTTCTACGATTCCCCGAAGCTCGTGAACCCCTCGGACCATGAGGGCAGCCCTCACGAGATCGTCCATGCCTATCTGAAGGAGACACCTTTCGAGGGGCTCTTCTCGGCCGGCATCCCCTTGGAGATTCCGGACAGCGCCCGTTTCGAGCATCACTGGATCGTGGCGGGGTCGGGCCACGGCAAGAGCCAGACGCTCCAGTACCTGATCGCGCACGATCTCGACCGCGTCGCGCGAGGGGAGGGGAGTGTCGTCGTGATCGATTCCCAAGGCGATCTCATCCGCAACATTGCGGGTTTGAAGATATTCGCACCGGGCGGGCCGCTTGCCGGCAAGCTCTGCCTGATCGATCCGACCGATATCGAATATCCGCTTGCCTTGAACCTCTTCGATTCCGGCATGGAGCGGATCGGGTCCTATCCGCCCCTTGAGCGGGAGCGCCTCATCAACGGCATCCTGGAGCTCTATGATTTCGTGCTGGGGTCGCTACTCTCGGCGGAACTCACCCAGAAGCAGAGCGTCATCTTCCGCTACATCACGCGGCTGATGCTCCATATCCCGGACGCGACCATCCACACCTTCCGGGAACTCATGGAACCCAACGGCTACGAAAAGTATCAGGGCCATATCGAAAAGCTCGACGGCACGGCGCGTGCCTTTTTCGAGACGGAATTCAACAGCAAGCAGTTCGAGGAGACGAAACGGCAGGTGGTCCGCCGGCTCTGGGGCATTCTCGAGAACCGCACCTTCGAGCGCATGTTCTCGCATCCAAGGAACAAGCTCGATCTCTTCAGCGAGATGAATGAAGGCAAGGTGATCCTGATCAACACGGCGAAGGATCTCCTGAAACAGAACGGCACCGAAATCTTCGGCCGCTTCTTCATCGCGCTCATTGCGCAAGCCGCGCAGGAGCGCGCGACGCTCGCCCGGGGCGGCCGGCTGCCCACCTTCGTCTATGTCGACGAATGCGCTGACTATCTCGACCAGAATGTCTCGGTGATCCTCGAACAGGCACGGAAGTTCAATGTCGGGATGGTTTTGGCGCACCAGTATATCGGGCAGTTGTCGCCGAAACTGCAGGAGAGCTTTGCCGCGAATACCAGCATCAAATTCGCGGGCGGCGTCTCGGAGAAGGACGCCCGTGCGCTCGCTCACATGCTCCGGACAACACCGGAGTTCATCGGCGCGCAGGGCAAGGGGCAGTTCGCGGTCTCGATCCGCAACATGACCCAGGGCGCGATCTCGCTCGGCTTTCCCTTCGGCCATCTTGAAACCCTGCCCCGCATGACTGCGGAAGAGGCGGATGCCGTCCGCGGCGAGATGCGGGCGCGCTATGCCGTTCATTGGCAGGAGGTCGAGCGGGAGAGGGAAGAGAAGGAAACCTCTAAGACGAGTGCTGAACCGGTGATGCCCGCAATCCGACCCGCTCCGATCGACACCGCGCCGTCGGACGACTGGTGACGCGCCATCTATCCCGGCGTTAGCCGAGAAGCGCCTTGACGTCTTTCAGGAGGACGTAGAGATGCATGGGGTCGGAGGGCGAGGCGACAAAATCGAAATGCTCATAGAAAGAGCGTGCTTCGTCATCCTTCGCATGCACCATGAAGGCGCGGATGCCGGCAATGTCGGCGGCCTGTAGCGTTCGAAGGAGAGCGTCCCTGAGCAGCGCAGGGCCAATGCCCCGGCCCTGGCAATCGCTTGCGACCGCGAGACGCGCGAGCAGCATCACCGGCACAGGATGGCGGGCAAGGCCTTTCTTCAGGCGCTCCGGCGCATCCTCATAGGCGACCTCGCCGACGACCAGCGTGTGGTAGCCGGCGACACGGTCTTGCATGACAAGAACATAGGTCTGCGACGCATTGGCCTGCTGGTTCTGCAGTGCGTTGCGGATGAGGAAGCGGTTGAGCGGTTCCTTGCCGCAGTCGAAGCCGTCCACCGCATGGTCGCGGCGGAGTTTTTCGACGTTGAAGGCGTCGGTCATTTGCGGCGGGAGGGCGCCGCTCCCGGTGTGGCGAGCAGGCGCTTCAATCGGGGCAGGGGACGGGGCGGGGCATCAAGCGCCGCCTGAAAGGCCTTCCAGTCCTCAGCATCGAGCACGAAGCGCTGACGATCGGGCAGCGTCTCGGCTGCCTTGGCGAGTGCGCTTTCAAGGACGAACTCGCTCACCGAACGGTTCTGGGCGGCGGCGGCCGCATGGAGGGTCCGTTTCGCCTCGCGGCTGAGCCTGAGATCGAGCTTTTCGGAGCGGGTAGCTGTTGTCGCGGCCATGACGGGGTCTCCTGACAGAGAGGTCCTTCATATAGCATTTCTGTCGGACATTGTCATGACGAATTTCAAGGCGCCCGATCAATTGGACCCTGACAGCCGAAGAGACCCCAGGTCGCCAAAAAAGGGTAAGGCACCTGAAAATTTGCGGGCTGAACGGCGCCTTCCGGCGGCGAGCATTGCGGCATATCGCGGAATGTGGCGCACGTTTTCTGCGCTCCGGCACGATGCTATCGCTTCAGGCATGGAACACCGGAAGCGTCGATCCCGCATGAAGCGTCAGAAGACGGATAAGCGCCTCGCGCTGACAGCGCGCGACCTCGCGATCTTCGAGCTGCTGGAGCGGTATCGCTATCTGCGTTCGACTTTCATCCATGCCTTTGTCGGCGGCGCGTCGGAAACGCGCTTCAAGGAGCGCCTCGGCGATCTCTATCACGAGGGAGGATATCTGAACCGGCCCGAGCAGCAGTGGGAGACGGCGCATTCCCGCTACCTGCCGGCCATCTATGAGAACAGCAATCGAGCCCGGGAAGTGCTGGCCGCGCATGGGAAACTCGCCGAACCCTGTCCGCATATGCCATACGGGGCGGGCGCGGGACGGCAATTCGTGCATTCGCTGATGATATGCGAGGTGCTCGCCGCGATCGAACTTGCAACAGTGTCCGATCCCAATTTGCGCTTTATTGCCTGGCCCGAAATCCTGGCCAAGGCGCCCAAGGCGACGCGCAACGACGCCCATCCGATGCGGCTGCCCGTGTCCGCCCGCCTGGACAAGACCATTGTCCTAAGCAGAGAGTATGTCGTTCCGGACGGTCTTTTCGGACTCGAATATCGTATGACGGGCGAGAGGAGCTACCGATTCTTCGCGCTCGAAATTGACCGCGGCACCATGCCCATTCATCGTTCGAACGCCCTTCAGTCTTCCTTCAGCGCGAAACTCCGCGCCTACCGCGATATAGCGGAGAGGGATGTACACAAATCCAGGCTGGGGATTCCGAACCTTCTCATCTTGACGGTCACGTCGTCGGAGACCCGGAAAGACAATATGATGTCCACTCTCTCGAACGAAGCCGGCCGTGGCGCGATGTTCCTGTTCAAGGCAGTCGCAGATTTGAGTCTGCCGGCAGGCAGGCAAGACAGGGCAAGACGGGTCCGCGGGGAATTGTGGGAACGCAGCGGCCACCCGGCGCTGGATATTTTCAGTGATACGGAATGCCAAGTCGAAAGGGACGGATAAGTTTCCAGACCGGAACGCCTCCGTCGAGTGCCGATGCGTCGAGATGCAGCATAGCCAACATCGGATGTGGAGGAGGATACTGTGCCCCGTACAAAGAAGATTGATAAGGCGCTTCAGATCGCCGCCGAATCTGTCGCAATTTCCGACTTGCTCTCACAGCGTGCCGAGAGAGCCAAGCTGCGACCCACGACTTATTTCCATCTGGTCAAGTTCATTGAAGGTGACGCTCTGGCTTACCGGCCTCGCCTCAGAGGCGGTGTCTGGTTCATCAAGGCGCGCGTCGACGGGCGCTATCTGGCGCGCCTCATTGCAAGAGCCGACGATCTCGAACCTGCAGATGGTGAGAGCGTGCTTTCCTATGCACAGGCCCTGGAAAAGGGCCGAAGCATTCTGTCGGGAGACAAAAGGAGTTTCTTCGCACCGCGCCGGATGGAGTTTCTTCCTCACACGCTTCGTGTCTGTCCCATCGGAGAAGTCTACACCGTTGGTCATGCATTGCGCGATTACCTAGAAGAAAAGCGAAACAACGGCAGTCCGCAAGGATACAGGACCGCCGTCGCCGACGCGAACGCCTATATCGTCGGGGATCTCTCCTCCATCCCCTGTGCAGACCTCGACATCAAGTTTCTCAAGGAGTGGTTCCGGTCGCTCGGGACAAGACCGTTGGAGGCGTCGAACTTCGTTCGCCGTTCGAACAATCAACCCATTGTCTATAACGATGGTGAGGCGGACCGGAAGGCGAAGGTGAGAGCGAACTGCGTGCTTATTACATTGAAGGCGGCTCTCAACCTTGCATGGCGCGATGGTCGGATCGAAACGGACACCCAATGGCGCAGGCTGCTGCCTTATCGAAGCGTGCGGAAGGCGAGAAGGCGCATTCTGAGTAGCAACGAGATTGAGGCCTTGCTGAAGGCGGCCCCACCGGATCTTCGCAAACTGATCCTCGGCGGTCTCTTCACGGGATGCCGGTCCGGTGAGTTGATGGCGCTTCGGCCATCTAACTTCAACTACGAGACCGGGACACTTTTTGTCCATGCGACAAAGACCTGCCGCAGCCGCAACATTGTTCTCCCCTACGAAGCGATCTCCTATTTCGAGCGGTTGACGCATACGCTCGGAGAGAAGCATCCCATTTTCCACAGGAGCAATGGTGAGCCCTGGGGACACCGTGGATACTGTCATTTGATGCGAAAAATCTCCATTGAAGCGAACATCGAACCGCCTGTCATTTTCCATGAGCTGCGCCATACCTATGCAAGCCGGCTGATCATGTCGGGGGTTTCGCCCTTTGTCGTGGCGGATCAGCTGGGACACGCGGACTGCACGCAGATCATCAAGACCTATGGCCATGTGTCGGCGGAATTCGCCGTGGACCAGGTGCGGACACTCTTTCCCCGTATCGAGGCGACCGCTGCCGAAGTGGCCAAGACCGCCCGATGGCACAAGGGATTGAAAGAAAACCCGCCACCTCGCTGGAAGCGGATAGGCAGAATCTAGACGCGGCGGGGTGGGTCATTGATATATGGTGAGGTGAGTTCACCAAAGCGTTCAGGAGAGCGGCCTCATGACAAGCGACCATTGGATGATCCTCCTCATGGGGATGGCTCTTGCCTGCGGCCCGATTCTGCTCATTTGGTTTGAGGACAAGACGCGTGCACGGAACGTCACCGTCCCGGTTCTCGTCTCTCTCAAAGGCTATGGTCTCTCGCCGCACAGCGCTTTCGGCCTGGTGATCGCGGTCATGCTGATCTATCTGTCTTATCTGATGCGCGGCGTTGGCCTTGGCTTCGTCTTTATGATCTTCGGTTTTCTCGGTTTCATTGTCGTGGTGCAGAATATCCGAAAATCGAAAATGCTCGCGCGATGAACCTTCAGTGAGCATTCCTCATGCCTTCGCTTTGCAAAAGAAGATGACGGGTTGCGGCGACGACGTGATCGGCAACACGGCTGAGATCTGTTATGCCAACCGGCCTGACGGCGGCCCATGCGGAGGATGCCGGATTGGACCCTGCGCACGGGATTTCCGGGCGGGGCAAGTTCCCCCGCGTGCCTGTTCCGGAAATCCCGGCCCGTTTTCCCGGCGGGGATTTCGCTTTCGCCCCTTGTGAAAAATTCCGACTCGGCCAGAAGGATATCCCGGCATTGAACGGCGTGGACGATCCCTCAGCCTCCATCATCACCCAGACCTCCAAAGGCTTCACCGCCACGAGGTGGTCGGCAAGGTCGTTCGCGGCTCGAAAGCCTCCATTCGTGATCGGGTCATTCCCGGAGGTCATGACTCGGTCCAATTCGGACGCTCGGGTGAATGGGAATGCGTTGATCGTGCCTGTTCCGTGAATTGTCGAGAACGGGAATGAATTCGCCGACAACAATCGCGGCACGTTGTTGGATACGGTGATTCTAGCGTCCCGGCGCCGGATTGCCGTCGACAATTCGGTACTGCTCGCCAAATGACGTTACGTCCCCGTACACGGATCGATCCGGTCGAGAGCGCGTCTTCTCGATGCCTCGACGCCGTGCGAATATCGAAACACCGAGCGGCGCCGGACTTTCAAATGCGCCGGTAAAAAGGAGAAACAGCATGCGTTTCATTTTTGGTGTACTCATTGCGTCAGTTTCGTTCGCGGGCGTCGCACTCGCCGATCCGCAGGCAAATCTTTACAGCAACACGGTCGTCATCACATCGGCGGCCGGCGTAAGCAAGGCGTTTGTCAACGAGGACCACTCCTATACGACCACGTTTCCGGATGGCAAGGTCGTGAAGGGCAGCTGGGCCGTTCAGGGCGATGAGGTTTGCTACACGCAGACCGATCCCGCGCCCGCGGAGACCGACATGCCGATCTGCGTGAAGAATGAAGAGCGCCAGGTAGGCGATACGTGGGAAGCGCCCGGTGCCGACGGCAAGCCGATTAAGGTAACGCTGCAGGAGGGACGCTGAACGTCGAAGGGCATTGCGAAACTCGATGGCCGGCCTTTCACGAGGCCGGCCGGTTTCTTTCCCGTCGTCGAAGCCTCTATCTGGACCGGAGCCACTTACCTTGCCGGACCAGTTCCTCGACTTCGAGATGAGTGCAGCGCAGAACTTCCTTCATTGCGGTGGTCGGAACGTGGTGCGGTGTTTCCGCCAGGATCAATTCACGCGTGACCGACGGATCAACAATTCTGGAGGCGGCAAGGACTTTCGCTTCTACCTGATGATAGACGCCGCCGAAGGGCAAGATCGTGTAGACGTCCTCATCCAGCACAAGCTCCTTGATGAGCGCCATGGCGTCGAGTTCGAGATGAACATTGACGTCGAGCCCATAATGGACAGCAACCGATTCGACCAACAGACGGATGCCATGAGGTTTCCCGGGCAGAACCAGAGGAAGCTTGAGAACGTCGGCAAGTCTCACGGACTGGTTTGCGAGAATGGGTGCGTCGGCGCGACCGACGAGAAACAGATCTTCGTTCATCAGATGCTGGCCGATCGCATGAGCGCTACGGCCGGCCTTGTAGAGCACGGCGATGTCGAGCCGACCCTCCGTCAACCATTCGGTGACGTCGCCGCTGAATCCTTCGCTAATGCGTAAATGAATGCCAGGAAAATCCCGCCTGATGCGGCGTACGAGCGGCGGCACCAGCGTCATGGTGACGGAGGGCGGCATGCCGATCATGACAGCGCCGACGGGCTTGCCTTTAACCGAATGCAGATCGACAAGAATCTTGTCGGCCTCCCGAAGCAGGGCCTGGGCTCTCGGAAGGGCGAGAGCGCCGATTTCTGTCAGCTCCACGCCACGCCCGTTCCGCCGGAATAGCGCGCCCAGCTGTTCCTCCAATTCGCGGACATGCCGGCTGAGCGCGGGCTGCGCAATGGACAGCCGCCGGGCTGCCTGACTGAAACTGCCCGTTTCCGCTATCTCCACGAAGTATCTCAACTTCTTCAACTCAAGCACTACGCACCACCAGTTCTATCGGAACGTGATGGATACTAGCCTTGATATGTCCTTCGTGCATCTCGTCTCGCTGCGAAAATTGTCTAGACGACCACCTCCATCTCGCTCGCCACCCCCCGCGGTGTCGTTACGCGCAGGAGAAAGCCGCTTCCGGCAGGTGATTTCTGAATGAGAAGCTCATCGGATACGAAGGCCGGCTGCCTGGCACGAAAGTTGAAGCCGCCAATGGGTGCAGCTGCATCTGTACGATACAACTGGTCCAGCATGAGAAGCGCCATCAGTGGGCCTTGAACGACAAGGGAAGGGTATCCTTCGCTTCGCGCGTAAGGCAAATCGTAATGAATGCGGTGAGCATTGAAGGTCACGGCCGAAAAGCGAAACAGCAGTGCCGGATCCGGCTGAAGGCGGCGCTCGTCCCAAATTCTCTCTTCGTCCGTGAGACCGGCGGCGTCGGGTTCGCTGGCGACGGAATGCGTCGGTGATCTGAAGACGAGGTCCTGTCTTTCATCGATTTCACCTGTGTCGCCGGTCACCAGGTGCCGGAGCGCAACAAGCGTGAACGCGCCGCTCCGGCCCGTCTTGGACGCGATGGAAACAATCTCGGAATGGCGCTTGAGCTTTTCGCCGATAGAGATATGCCCGCGAAAATGCAGGCGGCTTCCGGCCCACATGCGGCGAGTGCCCGCAAGCCGCGGCATGAACTCTTCGTCCAGCGGATGACCGTCTGTGTTGAGGCGACTCTGCCGCACCGACGGCACGAAATACATCCAATGCCATGCGGGCGGCAGGGGCGCACCCGGAGAGAGATCGCGATTGGTATCGAGCAGCGCATTCAGCGCGCGCAACGGCTCTACAGCCGCCGTCGCGACCTCATCACGGCACCGGCCGATCCAGGCTTGAAGATTGGGCGTTGTGCCAGTCATCAGTGAATTCCCGCCTTATGGCCTCGGTATGCTCGCCGATATCGGGTACGCGCCGGAGAGAAAAATACTCCTCCGCAAAAATCGCCGGAGGCGCCGGAATTTCCAATTGACCGGTTTCCGTCGATATGGATATGCGGCGCAGATGCGGATGCGCGCTGAGATCGGACAGCGAATTGAGCAGGCCGAAGGCAATTTGCTCCGACATCAACGTCTCGACCAGATGCGCTTTGTCGAGACGAGCGAACACATCGCTGATTATGCGCTCCAGAATTTCACGATTTCTGACGCGGTCGTCGTTTCGGGAAAATCGTTCATCCGTAGCGAGCCCAGCATCCTCAAGAACGGCGACACAAAATCGTTGCCATTCCCGTTCGTTCTGAATGGCGATCAGCACTTCGCCTCCATCCGCCGCCTTGAACAATCCATAAGGCGCGATGGACGGATGACGCATGCCCTCGCGGGTGGGCGCGCCAGGACCATAGTCAAAGTGAATGAGCGGAACAGTCATCAACTCGGCGGTAGAGTCAAAAAGGGAAATGGCGATCTCCGATCCTTCGCCCGTCCGGTCTTTCTTCAGCAAGGCGAGAAGGATGGCGGAGTAGGCGTTCAACCCCGCTGTGATGTCCGAGATGGAAACGCCGACGCGACTGGCAGCTTCTGCAGGACCGGTGACGGAGGCAAGCCCTGCCTCGGCCTGAATGAGGAGATCATAAGCCTTGCGCATACGGCTTGGTCCGTTTTGGCCAAATCCGCTGATCGAACAGGTAATGAGTGACGGGTTCCGCAGGCGAAGGTCGGCGGCGCCGAAACCAGCGCGCGCCGCTGCGCCGGGTGCGAGATTCTCGATGAAGATGTCGGCGCGGTCGATGAGCCTGTGAAGAAAGAGGGCGTCGTCCGGTTGCTTGAAGTCGAGAACGATCGACTCCTTGCCGTGATTAAGCCAGACAAAATAGGAGCTCTGCCCTTGCGCTGCCGTGTCATACCCGCGTGCGAAATCTCCCTCCGCACGTTCAATCTTAATGACCCTCGCGCCAGCATCCGCCAGACGGCAGGAACAAAGAGGCGCGGCCACGGCCTGTTCCAGCGCCACCACGACTAGTCCATCAAGGGCTTTCATGCTCAGTAAGACCTTGGAAGCCCGAGGACATGCTGGGCGAGATAGGCAAGGATCAGGTTCGTCGAGATGGGAGCGACCTGATAAAGGCGCGCTTCGCGAAATTTGCGCTCGACGTCGAATTCTTCGGCAAAACCAAACCCGCCATGCGTTTGCAAGCAGGCTTCGGCCGCCGCCCACGAAGCTTCAGAGGCAAGAAGTTTTGCCATATTGGCTTCGGCGCCGCAGGGAGCGCCGGATTCGTAAAGAGAGATTGCTTTCTCGACCATCAATGCGGCAGCTTCGGTGGCGGCATATGCACGCGCGATCGGAAACTGGATGCCTTGATTCATTCCGATGGGCCGGCCGAACACAATACGCTCCCGGGCATAGCCGCTCGCTCTGGATATAAACCAGTGCGCATCGCCGATACATTCCGCAGCAATGAGAATGCGCTCCGCATTCATTCCGTCGAGAATGTAGCGGAAGCCATCTCCCTCGCGTCCGATAAGATTCTCGGCGGGGACTTCGACATTGTCGAAATAAAGCTCCGTTGTCGCATGATTGAGCATCGTGCGGATCGGACGAATGGTAAGGCCACGTCCGCGTGCCTCGCGCAGATCGACGAGAAGGACAGAAATTCCGTCCGCTCTCTTTGAAGCGTCCGTGCGCGGCGTGGTTCGCACGAGCAGGATCATCAGGTCCGAATGCTCCGCACGCGAGGTCCAGATTTTTTGTCCGTTGACAATGTATCGGTCGCCTTGCCGGACTGCCGACGTGCGAATGGCGGTCGTATCTGTTCCCGCGTCCGGTTCGGTGACGCCGAAGGCTTGCAGCCGTAATTTGCCCTTGGCGATCTGCGGCAGGAAGGTGGATTTCTGCGAATCGCTTCCGTGCCGGAGCAGCGTGCCCATGACGTACATCTGCGCATGGCAGGCGGCGCCATTACAGCCGCTTTGGTGAATCTCCCGAAGGATGCGGGCGGCGGCTCTCAACCCGAGCCCACTCCCGCCATACTGAGTGGGAATAAGACAGCCGAGAAAGCCACCCTGCGTAAGCGCCTCCACGAATTCGGTGGGATAGCTTCGTTCACGATCCTTCTCGCGCCAATAGCTTCCCGGAAAGTTCAGACACAACGCTTGAACTGATTGTCCAATGCTCTCCAGCACATCATCGGCGTCGCGCACGTCGATTTTTTCGGTTATCACTTTGGCCCCACATGCTCTGCCCGTAATTTGTCGTTGGTGACAAGCGGCCGCGCAACCTCCATAACTGGGCTATCTTCTATCGCGTTTTGATATAGCGACGGTGGCGTGATGCTGGACTTGAAGAAGATGAAGTATTTCGTGCAGATCGCTGAGACGGGCAGTTTCAGTCAGGCTGCACGCAGGCTTGCCGTCGCGCAGCCGGCGCTCAGCAGGCATGTGCGCGAGCTTGAAGACGAACTCGGCGCGCTATTCCGGCGAAATGGACGCGGCGTGGAACTGACCGAAATGGGAGCGCTTTTTCTACCCCGCGCCAAGGCTTTGCTGCACGAAGCCGACAAGTTTTTATCGGAACTGCAAGCGACGAAGGGCGCGCCGGTCGGTTCTGTCACGCTCGGCATGCCGCCATCCGTCAGCCTGGCGCTTGTTCCATCGCTTGTACGCCGCGTAAGCCGGGAGTTTCCGGGAATCCACCTTCGCATCAGCGAAGGCTTCAGCGGCGACGTGAATGACTGGCTGACCGAAGGCCGGCTCGATATGGCGGTGCTGTACAAATCCGGCCGAAGTGCGCGGGCGATTGGACATCATCTTTTGAACGAAGACATGTGCCTAGTGGGGCGCGCGGGCACGCGAATTCTCGATAACCCCTCTATACGTATGGCGGATGCCGTAAAGCTGCCGCTGATCCTGCCGGGAAGGCCGCACGGTCTTCGGTTGCTGATCGAGTCGGTAGCGGCTCACCACGGGCTCGAACTGAACCTTCATCTGGAACTCGACGCTCTGGCGCTGATCAAGGATCTCGTGGCCGATGGCGACGCCTATACGATATTGCCCTTCGGCGGCGTCTATCGTCAGGTTGAGGACAAGGTTCTGTCGGCGGCGCGCATCGTCGATCCCGCCGTGATCCGCGAATTGATATTGGCGGAATCGCCCCATCGCGTGCCGAACGCTGCCATGCGCGAAGTGATCCGCTGCATCCATGAAGAAGTGGGTGACCTGGTCACGCAAGGAAAGTGGCTCAGCCCGCTCTGAGAGAGCCAGTGGAAGACACCCCATACTGACTTTTCCATCTGGATATTCGCTCTAGCTGTTATCACGGTTTCGTAGGCTCGGGCGCCATCTGAATTGTCATACTCTCCGCCGCGTTGCCAGCTTTTGGGGAACCCACGGGTCGATGTTTTACGAAACCGCGAAGAGAGATCACGGACTTCCGCATGATCCACTCAAGGGCTGTGTCGTGCCGAGGCCGATCGGCTGGATCACCAGCGTCGACCGGCGAGGTGCCGTCAATCTTGCGCCCTTCAGCTTCTTCAACATGCTCACCGACCTTCCGCCGATGGTCATGTATTGCCAGACGGGTTCGCATATCGAAGGCGGCCGAAAAGACTCGATAAAGAACGTTGAGGAAACGGGCGAATTCGTCGCGAATATCGCGACGTGGGACTTGCGTGAGAAAGTCAATATAACCTCCGCGGCCGTCGCGCGTGACATCGACGAAATGAAGCTCGCGGGATTGACGCCGGCGCCTTCAAACCTGGTGCGGCCGCCGCGCGTCAAGGAATCACCTATACACTTCGAATGCGTGCTGGATCGGCTGCTGGAACTGCCGCCCCGGTCCGAGCGCGAGCCGAACATCATGGTGATCGGCCGCGTCATCGGCGTCCATATTGCCGATGAGGTCATTCGCGACGGCCGCGTCGATATCGGGCTTGTCGAGCCCATAGCCCGTCTCGGCTACGATGAATATGCCGTCATCCGCGATATCTTCAGGCTGGACCGCCCGGCAGACGTCGAAACATCAGGCTCCCGCCGTCCCCGTTTGTTCTAGCTGTTATGCAGTTGGGTCAGATTGACTGGCCTCGGCGCTCATTTACGTTTTGCAACCGACGAAATTCGCAATCCAGCCGCGAACTGAGGCGGCGGAAAGCGGTATGAAGCCAATCGGGGAGAGCGCCAGATGAAATTCGGGTTAATGATCGACACCCATGTTGATAAGTGGAAGCTCATCCAGCACGCGGAAGAGCTGGGCTTTCACCGGGCATGGATTCCCGACTCGCAGATGATCTGGGCCGACTGCTATGTGACGATGGGCCTCGCAGCCGTCAACACAAAGCGCATCCTGATCGGTACGGGCATGACGACACCCGGTACGCGCATCGCGCCGGTGACCGCTCATTCCATCGGCAGCATCAACCAGCTGGCACCGGGCCGTGTGTTTCTCGGCATCGCGACCGGCCACACCTCAATGAGACTGATCGGTCAGCCGCCGATTTCACCGAGCGAACTTCGTGAATATGTGGGCGTGCTCCGCAAGCTGCTGGACGGCGAGGCGGTGGACTATACCTATCGCGGACGCACGGCTGAAATCCAGTTCATGCATCGCGATCGCTACTACGTGAATCTCGATAACCGGATCCCGATCTATATTGCCGCAAACGGTCCGAAGGCGCTTGCAGCGACAGGCGAACTCGGCGACGGCTGGATGCTGGCCGGACGCACCGAGAAGGAGACCACGGAGGGCATCGCGCAGATCAGAAGCGCGGCGGCGAAAATCGGCCGGACGCTTCCCGCCGATTTCCTGGCCGCCTGTTCAAGCAGCGCCTGCGTTCTGCGTCGGGGAGAAAAGCTGACCGACGACCGCGTCGTCAACCAGACGGGATCGATGGTCACGACGAATCTGCATCTGAATTACGAGGTGTGGGAGCTTTCGGGACGCAAGGATGAACTGATCCTGCCGCATTTCGCCAATATCTGGGACGATTACGTCAAACGCGTCGCCAATTACAGCCTGCCGCCGGAATCCCGTTTCCGCCAGATTCACGACGGACATGCGACATTCCTGCAAGAAGGAGAGCGCCGGTTCGTGACGCCGGAAGCCATTAAAGCCTCGTGCCTTGTCGGTGAGCCCGACGAGATCGTCGAGCAGGTGCGCGGCCTCGAGCGTGCCGGTCTCACGGAAATATCTCTGTTGCCTCCCGCCGATTACCAGAGCGATGTGCTCCGCGATTTCGCCGAACTCGTCATGCCTCATTTCAAGGAAGACTAGCGGCGTGGCGGGCAGACAGGAGCGTTGAATGGAAATCCGCTGGACCGAGGAGCTGCCTGAGAGCATTATTCAGCGCGCAATGCGCTCTTCGCTCGGAGAACTCTGCGCGGAGGCGGCGGAAGCGCGCGATTCCGCCCACGGCTCTCTGGTCACCTATTCGCCGAAGGTTTTCATTCCGCTGACCAAGCTCTGCCGGAATGTTTGCCACTACTGCACGTTTGCCGAGACGCCGCGCCGGGGTACCGCCGCATATCTTTCACGCGAGGAAATCATCGGCATTGCGCGCCAAGGCGTCGTGGCGGGCTGCCATGAAGCCCTGTTCACACTTGGCGACAAACCGGAAGCGCGCTACAGCGCAGCGATCGACGCCCTGCGGGCTTTGGGTCATGCGAGCACGATCTCCTATCTCGCCGACATGTGCGGAGCCGTCATCACGGAGACGGGCCTTCTGCCGCATGTGAATGCCGGTGTGCTGACGAGTGCCGATTTCGAACGGCTTCGGCCGGTATCGGCGTCGATGGGATTGATGCTGGAAACGGTGTCGCCCCGGCTTTGTGAGCCGGGTCAAGTTCATCATGGGTCTCCCGACAAGGATCCGGTGCGTCGCCTTGAAACAATCCGGCTTGCCGGGGTTCACAAGGTTCCTTTCACAACGGGCATCCTGATCGGCATCGGCGAGACGCGGCTGGAACGCATCCAGTCGCTTGTGGCGATTCGGAACCTGCATCGCCAATATGGTCACATTCAAGAAGTCATCATCCAGAATTTCCGGGCGAAGGCGGACACGCGCTCCGCCGATGCGGAAGAGCCCGATCTAGAGGAGATGCTCTGGACCGTCGCCGTGACGCGGATGGTGCTCGGGTCCGGCATGAGCATTCAGGCGCCACCGAACCTATCGCCCGGAACCTACGCTCAACTCGTCCGAGCCGGATTGAACGACTGGGGCGGCGTCTCGCCCGTCACCGTCGACCATGTCAATCCCGAAGCGCCTTGGCCGTCGCTCGACGACCTGCGGCGTGCAACGGCGCTGGCAGGCAAGGTGCTGACGGAACGCCTGACAGTCTATCCGGCCTATGTCGAGCAGCGAAACGATTGGATCGACGCCGGTTTGCATCAGGCCGTTTTGCGCGCCAGCGACGGGGTGGGGTTGGCGCGCACCGGCAAGTGGTCGCCGGGCCTCGCCGTTTCGCGACAAGTGCCCAATCACCTGGCGGAAGCCCCCGTTGGCGCCGATCTGAAGGCGATGGTCTCGCGCGCGAATGCGGGCACCAGACTGGATGCCGGCGAGATCGCCCGCTTGTTTGCAGCACGGGGGCCGGAAGCGAATTATCTATTCGAAGCAGCGGACGACTTGCGCCGGGAAAAGGCTGGCGATGTGGTTCGCTACGTTGTCAACCGCAACATCAATTATACGAACATATGCTCCTACCGCTGCCGTTTCTGTGCCTTTTCAAAAGGCAAGACGCATGAAGCGCTCCGTGGCGCGGCCTATGATCTCGACCTTGGAGAGATCGAGCGGCGCGTCCGCGAGGCCTGGGATAGGGGCGCGACCGAAGTCTGCATGCAAGGTGGGATTCATCCCGCTTACACGGGCGCGACCTATTTGGATATTTGTCGCGCGGTCAAGCGCGCCGTTCCCGAGATGCATATTCACGCCTTCTCGCCTCTTGAAATCCAGCAAGGAGCGGCGACGCTCAAGATAAGTGTGGAGGAATTCCTAACCGAGTTGAAGCAGGCCGGTCTCGACTCTCTGCCAGGGACCGCCGCCGAAATTCTTGACGACAACGTTCGCGCCATCATCTGTCCCGACAAGTTGAAGACACAGGAATGGCTGGACATCGTCGAGACGGCGCATCACGTCGGGTTGCACACCACCTCGACCATCATGTTCGGTCATGTCGACGGGCCTCTATCATGGGCGCTTCATTTGCTGGCAATCCGGGATCTTCAGGACGAGACGGGTGGTTTCACCGAATTCGTGCCCCTGCCTTTCGTGCCGATGGAAGCGCCACTTTATCTTCACGGAAAGGCGCGCAAGGGGCCGACGCTTCGCGAAGCATTGTTGATGCATGCTGTTGCACGCCTCGTTCTCAATCCTCTCATCCCGAATATTCAAGCCTCGTGGGTCAAGATGGGTGTCGAGGGCCTCAAGCTCTGCCTCGACGCAGGTGCGAACGACGCCGGCGGAACGCTGATGAATGAAAGCATTTCGCGCGCCGCCGGCACGGAGCACGGGCAGGAATTGCCGCCGGTGGACATGAGAAAAGCCATCATGGCACTCGGTAGAATGCCGGCGCAGCGCGACACGCTTTATCGTCCCGTCTCATCCGAGCGGCGACAAGCGTCGGTCGATGCGGCGCCTCTCGCCGCCGTCGTCCAGACGCCGCCAGGCGGTCCACGATCTCTCGCCAGCATGGCGCGCGCAACTGAACGTCTGAGTATGAGTAGAGGTAACGACAAATGAAGCCGACGATCGGAGTGCTTGGCGGCACGGGGCACGAAGGCAGCAAGCTGGCATTCCGATGGGCACGGGCCGGGTATCCCGTCATCATCGGTTCGCGCGACATCGAACGGGCAAAAGAAGTCGCGAGGGACATTTCAGCGGCTCTGCCGCAAGCGAGCGTCTTCGGCGCCGATAACGGTCGCACCGCCGCCGACTGCACGATTGCGGTGTTGACGGTTCCGCACGCGGCGCAGCTGAAAGTGCTTGAAAGCGTGTGTTCGGGGCTTCAGGGCAAGATTCTGGTCGACGTGACGGTCCCGCTGGTTCCGCCCAAAGTCTCGCGCGTGCAACTGCCGTCGGAACACTCCGCCGTGATGGGCGCGCAGGCATTGCTCGGCGAAACGGTCAAGGTTGTTTCGGCGTTTCAGAATGTCTCTTCGCATCTTCTGGAAGACGACAGCGATGAAATAGATTGCGATGTCCTGGTTTGCGGAGACGATCAGGAGGCGAGATCGGCGGTGATCGACCTGGTCGATGCCTTGGGAATGCGCGGTGTGCATGGCGGCTCGCTGGCCAATTCGGTTGCCGCCGAGGCGCTGACATCGGTTCTGATCTTCATCAATCGCTTTTACAAGCTCAAGAAGGCCGGCATCCGCATTACCGGCTTGTCCGGATAACCGGAATGCCGGCTTCGCTCACGCTCACGGCACTCGACGAGGTTCCGACGATTGTCGCGGGCGATGATCTTGCAAAGATCGCCCTGAACCGCGCTGTGGCTCAAGGCATCTTCCTGCAAGCCGGCGATGTCCTGATTCTTGCTCAAAAAATTGTCTCCAAGGCCGAGGGGCGGCTTGTCCGGCTCGCGGACGTCAGGCCTTCGAGGGAAGCGTGCGATCTGGCCATTCGGGCCGACAAGGATCCGCGCATCGTTGAACTGATCCTGAAGGAATCCACAGGCGTCGTGCGCTGCCGGTCCGGCGTTCTGGTGGTCGAACATCGGCTCGGATTCATTCTCGCCAACGCCGGCATCGACGCCTCCAATGTGGAAGCGGAGAAGTCGGACGAAACGGTGCTGTTGCTCCCGGAAAATCCCGATGCCAGTGCCGAGCGGATCAGGCGCCAATTGTTGCGTGAAACGGGCGCGGAGGTTGGCGTCGTCATCAATGACAGCTTCGGCCGCGCCTGGCGGCTCGGAACGACCGGCACGGCGATCGGCGTTGCGGGCCTGCCGGGCCTTGTGGATATGCGTGGGCAAAAGGACCGCGCGGGCAGAGTACTGCAGGTCACCGAGATCGGCGTCGCCGATGAATTGGCGGCGGCGGCGTCCCTGCTCATGGGGCAGGCGAGCGAAAGCCGCCCCATCATTCATGCGCGCGGTTTTCCATACGCATCGCGCGAAGGTACCGCCGCCGAGCTCTTGAGGCCAAAGGAACTGGACATGTTCCGATGAGCGATCTTCGTGATACAAAGGTAGTCGCATTGGCCGGAGGTGTCGGCGGTGCAAAGCTCGCCGACGGACTTGCCGACTTGCTGTCCGGCAATCTCACCGTCATCGTCAACACGGCCGACGATTTCGAGCATATCGGTCTCAGCATATCTCCCGATATCGACACGGTGACCTATACGCTGGCCGGCATTGCCAATCCCGAAACGGGCTGGGGCGTGGCGAACGAGACGTGGAACTTCCTCGCCCAGCTTGAGAGACTGGGTGGACCTGTCTGGTTCCGGCTCGGAGACAAGGATCTCGCGACGCATATACTGCGATCTGAAGAGTTGCGGCTCGGGAGAAGTTTGACGCGGGTCACGCAGGACTTCACCCGCGCGCTTGGCATCGCCGCGCATATCCTTCCGATGAGCAATCAACCCGTTCGTTCCTTTGTGAAGACCGAGGAAGGGTTGATGCCCTTTCAGGAATACTTCGTCGGTCGGCACTGCAACGTCGCAATATCCGGTGTCGTGCTGGAGGGGCTGCAGATAGCGCGGCCGACGCCGGAAGTGTCGCTAGCGCTCGGCGATCCGTCTCTTGGCGCGGTCATCTTCTGTCCGTCAAATCCCTATGTCAGCATTGGTCCGATTGTCGATATTCCCGGCATGAAGGATTTGCTTCGCGCCTCGTCCGCTCCCGTCGTCGCGGTGTCACCGATCATCGCCGGTGCGACAGTCAAGGGGCCGGCGGCCAAGATGATGACGGAACTTGGACAGACGCCCGCGGCCGCCGCCGTCGCCGCGATCTATCGGGGCATGATCGACGGATTTGTCATTGATGAGGCGGACGGGGATCAGGCAGAAGAAATCCGGAATATGGGAATTGCCGTTTGCGTCGCCCCGACATTGATGCGCGACCGCAATGATCGAAGCAAGCTGGCGCGGAGATGCATAGAATTTGCGGAAAGCCTGCCGCGCAAAGGCCAGTCATGAGTTTACAGATTCTCGTTCCCTGCAAGTCATTGAGCGGCGGCAAGTCGCGGTTGGCGCCGGTGCTCGACGAAGAAGAGCGGCATGCACTGTCCACGTTCCTTCTCGAAAAGACGCTGGCGCTCGCCACCTCGCTCGTTCCCGCTTCCCGGTGTCATGTCGTTACGGGCGACAGCGAAGTCGTTTACAAGGCGATACGCTTTGGAGTGATGACGATCGTCGACCCTGGAAGTGGATTGAACGATGCATTGCAGGCAGGACGCAAGTATATAGGCGCCAGGGCGTCGCAGTTCGACCTGCTGGTACTGCCCATCGATCTTCCGATGGCGACGCCGGAACTCCTCATGGCATTGACTCAATTGAAGGCCGATGTGGCGATTGTCCCAGACCGCGATCTCGACGGGACTAACGCGCTCTATCTCAACAGACACGCCGCCCCGGAGTTCAAATTCAAATTCGGGAAGCGCAGCTTCACCGCTCACCACAAGGCAGCGAAAGCCAAGGGGTTCAATGTGATGATATTCGGCAATACGGAACTGGCCTTTGATCTCGACTTACCCGAACATCTTACCGGGTTGAGAAAGGCAGGCTGTCCAGGCCTGCCGATGCCGAAAGCGAACAATCCGAGACGTCTGGCCGGAACTTTCACCGGTGCATTGAGGTAGATCACCTGTATTGCAGCTTCTCGCGTTGGCGAAGCGCCGCGCGCTGTATTTTGCCGGTCTGTGTTTTTGGAAGCGCATCCAGAAATTCGACGGCTCTGGGATATTTGTAGGGAGCCGTCTGGCGTTTCACATGCTCCTGCAGCTCGCGCGCCAGTTCATCAGATGGC
Organism: Parvibaculum sp.; assembly: GCF_019635935.1. Taxonomy (NCBI): domain Bacteria; kingdom Pseudomonadati; phylum Pseudomonadota; class Alphaproteobacteria; order Hyphomicrobiales; family Parvibaculaceae; genus Parvibaculum; species Parvibaculum sp. The sequence goes on from NZ_JAHBYN010000001.1 coordinate 2,669,726, forward strand.
GAGACGCCGTTGCGCAAGACGATGACCGCCTTGACGATCTCGCCGCGTTCCTCATGCGGCGCGCCGATCACCGCGCATTCCTGAACGGCTGGGTGCTCGAGAAGAACGTTCTCGATTTCCGAGGGCCCGATCCTGTAGCCGGCAGAGTTGATGATGTCGTCGCGGCGGCCGCGATGGAAGAAGTATCCCTCGGCGTCCCTGATGCCGCGATCGCCCGTTATGAACCAGCGTCCTTCGACGCCGTCGATGTAACTTTCCTGCGTGCGCGCCTCGTCACGCCAATAGCCGAGCATCATCTGCGGATTGGGCATGAGGATCGCGATGTCGCCTTCTTCGCCCGCCGGTACGCGCTCGCCGTCGGCGTCGATGATATCGAGGACGGAGCCAGGCGCGGGCAAGCCCATAGAGCCCTCCTTCATCGGCATGCAGGGATAATTGAGCAAGGTCATCAGCGTTTCGGTTTGCCCGTAGGCTTCCAGGACGGGAACGCCAGTCATGGCATGCCAGCGCTGACCGACAACGTTGTTTAACGCCTCGCCGGCCGACACTGTGTGGCGCAGATGGCTCAGGTCGCAGGCGCTCGCGTCTTCATTGACGATGCGAAACAGTTCGGTACCCGGCGCGCAATAAACTGTGACGCGATATTTCTCGAGAAGGCGCAACCGCTCGGCGGGATCGAACGCGCCTTCATAGAAGAAGACGCAGGCGCCGCAACTCCACGGGCCGAACAGAATACTCGTGCCTGCCTTGCTCCAGCCAACATCCGCCGTACACCAGATGGTGTCATCGCGCCGCAGATCGAGCCAGTTGATGGCGGATTCACGCCAGGCGTGGATCGCGCGTGAGGCGTGAAGCACACCCTTGGGCTGGCCGGTCGATCCGCTCGTGTAATAGAGGAGGGCGGCATCGTCGGCTTCGACCCGCACGGGCGCGAAATCGTCTCGCCCGTCGGCCATCGCTTTGTCGTAAGTCTCCCAGCCCGGTGCCTCGCCCAGTGCGATGCGGACTTTCAAGCTGTCTGCAAGATCCTCGAACTTGGGTGCGTGCTCAGCGCGGGCGAAAACGGCGGTTGCGCCAGCATGCTGCACACGATAGGCGATGTCCTTGGCCGTCAGCATCTCGATGCAGGGAATGGGAACAGCGCCAAGCTTCAGGCAACCGACGATGGCAACTTGCCATTGCGGGATACGTGGCGTCATGACGATGACGCGGTCGCCCTTGCACACGCCCCGTTGTTGCAAGGCTGACGCAAAGCGAGACGACAGCCGTGCCATGTCGGAGAAACTATAACGCTCCTCACATCCCTGATCGTTGGCCCAGATGAGAGCGAGGCCATCAGCATGCCGCGCAAAATAGTCGACCACGTCGCCGCCAAAATTGAAGGCGGGCGGTATGTTCCACTGAAAATTCCGATAGGTTTCGGCATAGTCGGTCATGTTCGGCGTCATGCTGACCTCTTGCTTTCTTGCTTCCATCTTTGGAAAGTGCCCCGATGCCGAGGGCGGCATCGGGGCAAGTGCCGCATCCGAGGGGAGGGTCCCGGAGGGCGGGAGGCGCGATTCAAGACATGTTCGCCACGTCATCTTTAAGTGTACGGCCGGTCAGCAAACAAGCGCCATAAGGCGGCTATCTTCTATCGCGTTTTGATATGGAGAGCGGCGTGGATGGTATGTTTCGATTTTCGCACGTCCCAGTGGACATGAACGCTTCGTTCTAGCTGTTATGCAGCTTGGTGCAATTGACTGGCATCGACCCTCATCTACGTTTGCCCGACTGTTAAGTTTCTGGTTTGGGGCGGATGAATGAGTTTCTGGACGAATCTGAATACGCTGGACTTCAAGCTTTCGCGGACGCGTGCAAACGGATTGCAGACGCGGTTCTTCGAAGCGGGGAAAGGTGAAAATACCATCCTTTTTCTCCACGGGCTGAACGGTCACCTTGACGTCTTCGCGCGCAATTTCGCGGCGCATGCCGCGCATTACCACGTTCTTGCTATGGACATGATCGGTCACGGCTATAGTGATAAACCGGACCATGACTACGAGATCAAACACTACATCGATCACGTGCTCGGCTTTCTCGATGTCATGGGCGTCAAGAAGGCGAGCCTCGTAGGCACATCGCTCGGCGGCTGGGTATCCGCACGCATGGGCGCACGTCATCCAGATCGCGTCTCCAGCATTTCGCTGGTCAGCAGCGGCGGGCTGACGGCCTATCCGCACGTCATGAATCAGTTGAGTGCACTCGGCAGCAAGGCGACGACGGGCTTGGAAGGACTGCGCGCGCGTCTCGAATTCGTCGTCAAGGACAAGGATTCGATTTCCGAAGATTTGCTCGATTCTCGGTGGAACATCTATCAGCAACCCGACTACCAAAAGATGCTACCGCATATTCTTTGCCTGCAGAATATGGAAATCCGCATGCGCAATCTTCTGACGGTCGAAGAACTCGGCATGGTCAAGGCGCCGGCGCTCGTGCTCTGGACGAAAGACGATCCAACCGCGAGCATCGAAGACGGTCAGAAGTATGCGGACGCGCTTCCGAATTCGGAGTTCGTCGTCTTCGACAAATCGGGCCACATGCCGCAATACGAAGAGGCCGAACGCTTCAATCGCGTTCACCTGGAATTTCTCAAGAAGGCCGGTCTCTAAACCGGCGAAGCCGAATTTGGCTCGCTCACGCCGACAGATCGGCAATCGCACTACCGCACTTTTCTTTCCGGGATGGACGGCGAGGGAATTATGCGCAGCATGGTGCATGCCGCGACGGACCCCGGACAAGCGAGTGTAATCCATGGGAGGAGACGCGACGATGAGTGGAGATGTGGGCGACATTAAGGCCAATGAGATTCGCTATATTTCCGGGTTTGGAAATGAGCACGCGAGCGAGGCTCTGCCGGGCGCTTTGCCAATCGGGCAAAACTCACCACAGCGGGTGCCATACGGGCTTTATGCCGAACAGATCACCGGCACCGCTTTTACCGTGCCGCGCGCGGAAAACCAGCGCACATGGCTCTATCGAATCCGGCCGACCGTCAAGCACAAGACGTTTCAAAAAATTGACCGGGGCCTTTGGCGGACGGCGCCGTTGCGAGAATTCGAGCTGACTCCAAACCGCATGCGCTGGGAGCCAATCGAACTTTCCGTCGAGGCGGTCGACTTTGTGCAGGGCATGCGGACCGTCGTCGCCAACGGCGATCCGGAACAGCGCGTCGGAGCGGCCATCCACATCTACACCGCGACGAAGTCGATGGAGAATCGGGCTTTCGCCAATCATGAGGGCGAATTCGTCATCGTGCCCTATTCGGGGTCAATGCGGATCGTGACCGAACTCGGCATTCTGGACATAGGGGTGGGCGAGATCGCGCTGATCCCCCGCGCCGTGAAATTCCGAGTCGAGCTTCCCGATGGTCCTTCGCAAGGTTTTGTCTGCGAGAACTACGGCCAGCCGATGCATCTGCCTGAACTCGGCCCGCTCGGCGGTAGCGGCATGACCAACCCGCGCGATTTTCTTGCGCCTGTGGCGCGCTACGAAAACAGAGACGAACCTAGTGAGGTCGTCGTCAAGTTCGGCGGCAATCTCTGGTCTTGCGAAATCGGCCACTCGCCCTTCGACGTCGTCGCGTGGCACGGCACTCAGGTACCTTACAAATATAATCTGCTGCATTTCAACGTCGTGAACTCGGTCAGCTTCGACCATACGGACCCGTCGATCTTTACGATCCTGACGTCCGCGTCCGGCCTACCGGGCACGGCGAACGTCGAATTCGTTGCTTTCCCGCCACGCTGGATCGTGGGCGAACACACATTCCGCCCACCCTGGTTCCACCGCAACGTCATGTCCGAATTCGTCGGCATGATTCAAGGTACCTCGGAATCTCGCGCTCATGCTTTCCCTCCGGGTGCCCACACGCTGCACAATTCCATGGCCGCGCACGGGCCGGACCCGATGGTCTTCGAGAAGGCAACGGCGGCGGAGCTGAAACCAGAGCGGCTCGAGGGCATCTTGGCGCTGTTCGAGTCGCGCTTTCCCTTCCGCGTCGCCAAGAGCGCGGTCGAGAGCAAGGGTCTGCTGTCCGGCTATGACGGAAACTGGGATGGCCTGAAAAAGCATTTCTCACCACATCAGTCGTAAGAGCTGAGGCCGACAACAGAACTTCCATAGCCGCGCGATGATGAGCCCGTCCAACGACAGCGCTGCGGATTCAGAGGGAAAAGACAGATGACGACTGACGCAATCAAGAAACCGAAATCGGAAGCAAGCGCGATGAACCAGGCTGATCGCATGCGCGCGGCGAGGAGCCTCATTCCTCTCATCCAAGCAGAAGCGGATGAGGGAGAACGTCTGACCCACATAACCGACACGGTGGTTGCCGCGATCCGGGAAGCAGGTTTTTTCCACATGCTGCAGCCCAGGGAACTCGGCGGTGCGCAGCTTTCTTATCTTGATGCGATGGAGGTCGCCGAGCTGATGGCTTGGGCTGACGGTTCGACGGGCTGGTATGTGATGGTAGGCAACGCGATCGCCGCGTCCCTCGGCGCCTACCTCCCGGAGCAGGGTGCACAGGAAATCTACGGTGACGAGCCACTCACAATGGCGGCCGGACAAGGTGTGCCGCGCGGTCAAGCGCGCCGCGTCGAGGGCGGCTACATGATTCAGGGCCCGTGGAGCTATGGCAGCACCATCTATCACGCCGAATACATTCATGCCGGATGCATCGTCATGGAAAACGGCAAGCCGAAGATAGACAACAGCGGCGCGCCGGAGGCCATTGTCACGCATTTCCACAAGAACGATGTCGAACTCAAGGGAAACTGGGACACGCTCGGGCTCCGGGGGACGGGCAGCTACGACTACAATGTAAAGGGAAAGGAACTCTTCGTTCCCGATCATATGTGTTACGCCTTCGTCGGAATTCCGCCGCAGCGCGGCGGCAATCAGTATTCGATCGGCATCGTCGGCTTTACCTCATGGTGTCACACGGCTTGGGCGCTCGGCGTGGTGCGTCGCTCGCTGGACGAGGTTGTCAAGCTCGCGCCTGCCAAAGCCAGTGTCTTCGGTGCGCTTGGTGATGGCGCTTTCTTCAAGCATTCCTATGCGCAAGCGGAATCGAAATTCCGTTCCGCGCGCGCCTTCGTTCACGACGTTTGGGGCGACCTCAGCGAGACGCTGGATCGTGGCGACCCTGCGACGGTCGAGCAGATATCGCTCATCCGCATGGCGATGCGGCACATTCACGACGTCGGCTCTGAAGTTACGAACTTCGCCTATCGCAACGGCGGCGGCGTGGCGCTTCGACCGAGCTTGCTCCAGCGTGCTTACCGCGACATGCATACGGGCACGCAGCATGTTCTCCTGTCAGACCAGATCTATCAGGAATGCGCTCGCGTGCTGCTCGGTATGACTGGCAGGAATGCGCGCTGGGCCGGCTTCAGTGTTGTCGATGACGGGCCGAAGGAGGCCAAGTGATGGGTGCTCCGGTCGCAACGCTCTCAACGCGTATTGTCGCCGAAGGTCTCGTCTTCGGCGAGGGGCCGCGTTGGCACGATGGTCGCCTCTGGGTCTCTGACATGCTCGGCGGCAAGGTTGTGGCTCTGGACGAGAACGGACGTCTGGAGGAAGTAGCCGCTGTGCCGCAGGGCGCGTCGGGCCTCGGCTGGCTTCCCGACGGCCGCATGATCGTCGTCTCGATGGCCGACGCCAAGCTCCTTGCGTTTAAGAACGGCGTCGGCGAAGTCTATGCCGATCTGAGCCTCAGCCGCGGCACGCCGAACGACATGGCGGTCGACAGGCGCGGACGCGCCTATGTAGGCAATGCGGGCTGCAATTTGTTCGCCGGCGCGATTGAACCCAATCCGACGAATCTCATCCTGGTGGACAATGGCTGCACACGCGAAGTTGCGGATGGTCTGGTCTTCCCTAACGGCATGGCAATCGCGCCGGATGGCGCTACGCTGATTGTGGCGGAGACCTTTGCGCATCGGCTGACGGCCTTCGATATTGATCGCGAGGATGGATCGCTCTCGAGCAGGCGCGTCTTCGCCGACCTCGGTAAACGAACGCCGGACGGCATATGCATGGATGCGGAAGGCGCCATCTGGGTCGCCTCGGCGGAAACGAGCGAATTCTTGCGCGTAGACGACGGCGGAGAAGTAACCCATATCGTCGAAACGGGCGGTCGCTTTGCCACCGCCTGCGTAACGGGCGGACGGGATCGGCGCTCGCTATTCATGATAACGGCTCACATGACGCCGGAACTCTTTGCCAGGAGAGAAACCACCGCACGCATCGAGGTTGCCGATCTCGATGTGGCCGGCGCCGGTACTCCGTAAGCCGTAGTCCATCCCGCAACAGCGATCTTCGTATCCGAACAAGAGACAAAGAAAATGTCGAGTATGCAAAAGCGCCCGGAGAGCGGGAGCCTTCAAAATCCCCAAAGTGCGAATTTCCGCATGTCCGATCTGCCGGACGAAATTGAGGTCACGCTTGTCAACCTCGTCGCGGAGGACGGTGCCCCCTCCAAGGGCGTTCTGTATCGGTTGAAGGGAAAGCGGCCTAAGGTTGGCGTTCACCTTATGCATCCGCGCACGGACCAGACGCAGAACTACAACATTATTCCGCTGGCGCTTGCGGGCTATGCCGTACTCGGCCGCGCCAGCCGTTGGCCCAACAACGATGTCGCGACAATCCATGAATTGCTGCTGCTCGACGTCGCGGCCGGCGTTAAAATTCTTCACGAGCAAGGTTGCGAGAAGGTCATTCTGCTCGGCAATAGTGGCGGCGGCTCGCTGGCGGCTTTCTACCAGGCACAGGCCACGGCTGCCGTTGGAAAGCGGCTGACGCATACGCCCGCAGGCGATCCGGTCGATCTTAACAAGTTCAATCTGCCGCCGGCGCAGGGCATTGTTATCGTGGGCGGGCATATCGGCCAGGGCCTGCTGCTTGGCAAGATGATCGATCCTTCGGTTGTGGACGAAAACGATCCCACTTCCGTCGATCCGGAACTCGACATATACGATCCGCGCAACGGCTTCAGAACGCCGCCCGAGTCCAGCAAGTTCAGTGGAGAATTCTTAACGCGGTATCGTGCGGCGCAGTTGGAGCGAGTGCGTCGTCTCGATGCCAAGGCGCGCGGAATGATAAATGCGCAACGCGATGCAGTCGAGCTGGCGAAAAAAGCCGACGGCGAGACGAAGCTGCGACTACAACGCGTCGCTAAAGCAGGTTGGCACATGATCGTCTACAGGACGACCGCCGATCCGGCCTATACAGATCTCAGCATCGATTCCGACGACCGCGTCGTCTATACCTATGTCGGGCCGCAGCCTCATCTCGAGAACTATGGCGAGAACGGCTTCGCGCGCTATCTGACACCCCGCGCATGGTTGAGCACATGGAGCGCCCTGTCGAGCAATGCGCGCACCATCGACAATCTGGCGCGCATTCGTGAGCCGCTTCTCATCGTTCACTATGCGGGCGATTCTGGCACACGCACGAGCGAGGTTCACGAAATGATCGAGCGTTCGGTCTCCACGGACAAGCAGCTCCACCACGTTGAGAAGGTCGATCACTACGGCTTCACGATTTTGCCCGGCGCTACTTTTGGTCCACGTTCGACTTTGGGAACCGACAAGGTCGTATCCTGGATGCGCGAAAAGTTCCCGGTCTAATAGACGTTACCCCGTCTAATTGAGCTCGCAATCCTCTGCATCCGGTGCAGGCTTCATTGCACGCTAAGCTGATCCTGCTTTGCTGAAGGTCGAACGCGATTTGGTTCTAGCTGTTATCTCAGTTTCATATTTGACCCGCCTGCCCAGTTGCATACGATCAAGTCAAGAAACTTGCCAAACAAAACTGCGATGAAAGCAGTTACCTAGGGAAACGCAAAAGTAATCCGATGAAGCGATCAGGGGTCGCCATGACTGCGGTTCAATTCGGGTTCTCCCGAAAGAGAATCAAAGCGATGCGATTCCATATCAACGGACGCGCTGCCATCGTCTGACTCAAGCGCACGACTAAACCACCGGATCGGTTCCGCCCTCGCGGGATCAAAATGATTTAGCACGTTCTGATGGCCTGAGTTTCTCTGGGGGGTCGCTTCATGCCGCAATATCAATCCGTAGGTAAGTTGCCGCACAAGCGGCATACGCAGTTTCGCGGTCCAACGGGCGCTCTGTTCAATGAAGAGCTAGTTTCCGCGCAAGGTTTTTCGGACGCCTATTCATTGCTGTATCACGTCTCGACGCCGACGGCCGTCCGAGCGATCGTGGAAGCCGGCCCCATGCCCGTGCGGGAATGGGCCAACGAGGTGCATCGTCATCATCTCTTCGACACGAATAAGTTCGCAGGCGTGGGCGGGGACGTTCTGGAGAGCCGCCGGCCTCTTCTTTTCAACGACGACATTATCATCTCGGTCGCTTTTCCGGATCGCGTTGGGCAAGCCATGTATCGCAACGCCTTGCGCGATGAACTGGTCTATGTCGGTGAAGGTGAGGGATCATTATTCACACCATGGGGCCGCTTGCGGTATGAGCCAGGCGACATGATCGTCATTCCGCGCGGCACCACGCAGGATTGGCACCCGCTGGCCGGCTTGAACCATCGCCTTCTTATCCTCGAGTCGGCCACGGCGATCTCGCTTCCGGCGCGTTATCTCACCTCGAGCGGACAGTTTAGCGAGCACTCCCCGGTTTGCGAGCGCGACATCAAAGTTCCCGAACTCGTCGAGCCGCGTCTTGATCGCGGTGATTTTCCGGTGCGTGTCAAGTTCGGTGAAACCATCAACATCCATCATTTGGCGTCACATCCCTTCGATGTCGTCGGATGGGATGGCTGCCTTTATCCCTATGCGATTAGCGCGCGCGACTTCGAACCCGTCACGCGGCGCATCCATACCATGCCCGATGAGCAACAAATCTTCGAAACCGTCGGTGCCGCGATCTGCTGTTTCGTCAACCGTGTCGCAGACTACCATCCGCTGTCGATACCAGCGCCGCCCATTCACTCGAGCGTCGATGTGGACGAGGTCTTGTTCAACATGGGCACCACCATCTTTGGATGGAAAGGCCCCTATCCAGGCATGATGACGTTTCATCCGCGCGGCTTCCCGCATGGTCCAAAACCCGGCGTGCCGGAGGCGACCATCGGCATGAAAGAGCTGGACCTCAACGCAATCATGGTCGACGCCGCGCGCCCGCTTCGCCGGACGCATTGGGCGCAGGATTGCGACGATCCAGGTTATCCGACTTTGTGGCTGAGTGAAAATGAAGCCGCTGAGTAATGTCCGTGCAGGTCGTCGCCAAGAGGCGCAGGCCAAGTGCGGAGAGCATGAATGGTTGCACGCGCGGTTACGCGGCGATCTGAAACTCAATCTCGAAGAGACGGGATTTGAAAAAGGGGGAGTGATGAAAGTTCTACTGAATAAACAATTGCGATATGGCGCTGCTATAGCCGTGTTGACGCTTGGCTTGGTACCTACGGGCGTCCATGCCTTCCAGATTGATACGGGTTCCGACGTCAAGATTCGTTGGGACAACACGATAAAATACTCAGCCGCGTTTCGCGTCCGTAGCCCGGACGACAGGCTGCTCGCCAACGTCAATGGCGACGATGGCAACCGGAACTTCGACAAGGGACTGATTTCAAACCGGATCGATCTTCTGTCGGAGTTCGACATCTCCTATCGCGGCTTCGGCTTCAGTGCCAGTGGCGCGGCTTGGCGCGATCAGGTCTATTTCAGCAATACTGACAACGACTCGCCCGCCACGGCGAACTCATACTCGGTTTCAAACGACAGTTTCACAAGAGAAACGCGCGACCAGCATGGTCAGAAGGTTGAACTTCTGAATGCCTTCATCTACGGCAACGTCGATCTCAGAGATGTCCCGCTAAATTTCCGAGCGGGTCGTCACACGCTGCTCTGGGGCGAAAGCCTGTTCGGTGCGGATAACGGCATCGCCTACGGTCAGGCGCCGATCGATTATGTAAAGTTGAACAGCGTGCCGAATACCCAGGCAAAAGAGCTGTTCATGCCGGTCACTCAGATATCAGGAACGGCACAGCTTACCGAGCAGCTTACGGTTGCCGCCTACTATCAGTTGGAATGGCGTAAATCGCGCATTCCCGCCGCAGGCAGTTATTTCAGTGACGCCGATATCCTCGATCGCGGTGGCGAAAGGCTTTCCTTCGCACCGGTCGTCGGCATCGCGGACCTCTATCGCGGCGACGATCAGGAGGCCTCCGACTCGGGCCAGTTCGGTGTTTCGTTCCACTACCTTCCCTCCGGCATCGATCTCGATCTGGGCTTCTATGCCTTGCGTTTCAACGACAAGCAGCCGCAGGTCTACCTTTCGCCTGGCGCGGGTGTGGGCCCTGGCAGTCCGCCGGACAAAGTGGGCGAGTATTCGCTCGTCTATGCGGAAGGCATTGAGCTCTACGGCATCAGCGCCTCGACGACGCTTTTCGGTATGAATGTCGCCGGCGAAGTGTCGACGCGGCGCAATACGCCGCTGGTGAGTTCCGTCGTGCTCGCGCCGGGTCAGGTAGCCGACAATGATGGCAACCCGGCTTATGCCGTAGGCAATAGCTTGCATGCGCAGATCTCCGCGATCCAGGTCCTTGGGCCGGGACCGGCGGGACTTTGGGACAGCGCAGTGCTGCTTGGCGAAGTAACCACCAACCACGTTATGTCGATCACCGAGAACGAAGCTGCTTTCGACCCCGCGCGGTCGCGCACCGCAGTCGGCTTCCGCGGTGTTGTGGAAGCTAGCTACTTCCAGGTTGCTCCAGGTATCGATCTGACCGTGCCGATCGGTCTCGGCTACAACCCGCTCGGAAAGTCGGGCGTCGCCACAAAATTCAACAGCGGCGGCAACGGCACGACGCGCGGCGGCGACGTCAGCATCGGCCTGACGGTTCTCTACCAGCAGACGTGGCGGGCCGGCGTCAACTACACGCATTACTACGGCAATCACGAAACGCAGACACAACTGGACCGCGATTTCATTTCATTCACGATCCAGCGTTCATTCTGAGGAGGAGTAGAATAATGATGAGTTTCAGATTGAGTTGCGTTGTGGGAGCGGCATCGCTGCTTCTGATGAGCGCAATTCCCGCATACGCAGGCGTGTCCGCGGAAGAGGCCGCGAAATTGAAAACGACACTCACGCCGATGGGCGGCGAGCGGGCGGGAAATGCCGACGGAAGCATTCCCGCTTGGGAAGGTGGCCTCACGACCGTGCCAGCCGACTACAAGGAAGGGGACAGGCTTCGCGATCAGTTCCCGGATGACAAACCAAAATTCTCGATAACGGTCGAGAACGTTGCTCAGTATCAGGATAAACTGCCTGTCGGTGTCGTTGAGTTGATGAAGAAATATCCAACCTATCGGGTGGACGTTTATCCGACAAGGCGGACGGCCGCCATGCCGCAGTATGTTTACGACAATGTCTTCGCCAATGCGACGAATGCGACGATCACCCCCAATGGTGACAAGCTGGATGGCGCGATCGGCGGTGTTCCGTTCCCGATCCCGCAGACAGGCCTTGAAGCCATCGCCAATCATCTGCTCGCCTGGCGCGGCACGACGGTGAGCTGGCAAGCCGCGAACTATGTGGTCGACAGGAGCGGGACTGCCACTCTGTCGTCGGACTTCATCGTCGACTACCAGTTTCCCTACTACTATCCCGATGCCAAAGTGGGCGAGACGCGCTACTACGATTTGACGACATATGCCGTCAATCCGCCTTTCCGCACCGGTGAGTCCGTCCTCTTCAAGGCATCGATCAACGTCGGTCAGGTGTCTCAAGCCTGGCAGTATCTGACGGGCCAGCGTCGTACGCGGCAGGCACCGAGCGTCGGCTACGATACGCCGGATCCACTATCGTCCGGCATCCAGAGCTACGACCAAATCCAGGTCTTTTTCGGTGCGACGGATCGCTACAACTGGAAGCTCGTCGGCAAGCAGGAAATGTACATCCCTTACAACAACAACAAGTTGTGGATGGGTGAGCATGACAAGATCACGACGCCCAACCACGTCAATCCCGACTACGTGAGGTGGGAGCTGCATCGCGTCTGGGTAGTCGAGGCGACGCTCGCCGAAGGCAAACGCCACGTTCTGACAAAGCGGCGTTTCTACCTTGATGAAGATTCATGGATTGCGGCGGCCGGCGACAACTGGGACGCCCAGGGCAATCTCTACAAGTTCGACCTCAGTTATCTCACGCAGGCGCCTCAGATGCCGGCGATGCTCGGGACGATCTTCTCGACCTACGACCTGAACAAGGGTGCTTACGTTATTCTGAACCTCACTTGGGACGGAAAGGCGATGAAAACCTATCCGCGGAAGCCGGATACGGCCTATACCCCGGCTGCTCTGGCGACAGCTGGCGTGCGCTAGCCGCGCCTTAGACGCCGGTACGAGAAAAAGGGAGGGCGCCCGGTGGGCATCCTCCCGCTTCCGCGCCAATCTTTCGTTTCTGAGTAAGAGAATTGCAGATGATCGAGCGTACTCTCCAACCATTCAACCGGCCCTCTCTCATCTCATCGGCGCTGGCAAGCTTCATTTTTGTCCTTCTATGCGCGGCGGCCCCGGCGGTCGCAATGCCGGACGTCCTGGATCGCCCGGCGCCGGCCGGCATTACGCTGGAGCGGACCGTGTTGACGGCGATCGCTCCGGCGGGGAAACGTTTCATTGCCGTCGGCGAACGCGGCACCATTGTCCTGTCAGATGACGACGGCAAAAGCTGGCGCCACGCAAAAAATGTTCCTGTGAGCGTCACGTTGACGAACGTCCACTTTCCCACACCCACAACCGGTTGGGCGGTTGGCCATCTGGGCGTCATTCTTCATTCCACCGATGGCGGAAGCACTTGGATACGTCAGTTCGACGGTGTCAGAGCGGCGTCGTCGCTGCTCGATGCGGCGAACAAAACGAACAATCCGGGGGAAATCGCCAACGCGCGGCTGTTTGTCAAGGACGGCCCGAACAAGCCATTTCTGAAAGTCTTGTTTCAGAATGAGAGGCACGGATTGGTTCTCGGCGCTTACGGACTCATTTTTTACACTGACGACGGCGGCGCAACATGGCAGCCGTGGCTGGATCGTCTTGAAAATCCGGGCGGTCTGCATCTTTACGACATCAGCGTCGGCGAGACTGAAACCTACATCGCCGGAGAGCAAGGGTTGCTTCTCCACTCGGCAAACGGGTTCCAGCACTTCTCTCCGATGCCGACGCCTTACGATGGATCCTACTTCGGATTGCTTCGCATCTCCGAGCACGAATTGATCATCTATGGGTTGCGCGGAAATGCTTTGAGATCGGACGACGCGGGGGAAAATTGGACGAAGGTTCTTCCCGGAGAAACGGATTCAATTACCTCCGGCATCATTTTGCGCGACGGGCGCATCATCCTCGTGGATCAGGGTGGGCAACTTCTGGTCAGCCACGATCGAGGCCGCAGCTTCATTGTAGTGAAGCTTGAGGATGTTTGGCCTTTTTCCGATCTGGTGGAAGCGGCTGACGGAGGTCTCATTCTCGTCGGGTCGCATGGGGTTAAACGCCTGACCACTCAAGATCTTGAAGCCTCGTTGAGTACGGATAAAAATAAATGACGCCGCACGTAGCAGCCATAGAAGACCAAAAAATAATCCGAAATATCAAGGATTTCGACAAGCACAGCGGCTCGATCGTCGAACGGATATTTTTTAATTTCAGGCCGCTGGTTCTGCTGGTCTGCGCCGTCGTGACGGCGCTGCTCGGTCAGCAGGCGCTCAAGGTTGAATATAACGCCAGCTATCAGAGCTTGATCCCGGCTTCGCATCCGTTTGTACAGAACCTGCTCAAACACGCGAGCGATCTCAATGGCCTCGGCAACAATCTACGCATCATCGTCGAAGCTAGGGAAGGGACGATTCTCGACGCGGACTATCTGGAACGACTTCGCAAGATAAACGACGAGATATTCCTGCTGCCGGGGGTCGACCGTCCCTGGGTCAAATCCTTGTGGACACCGACCACTCGCTGGCTTGGCGTAACCGAAGCTGGTTTTGACGGGGGAACCGTCATCCCCGATGACTATGATGGCTCTCAGGCGGCTGTCGAGCAGGTGCGGATAAATATCAGCCGGGCAGGTGAAATCGGCCGCCTCGTCTCTAACGATTTCCGCTCGAGCGTTATCGTCGCACCGCTAATGGACGACACGCATAGATCTCTCGATTACGGCAAGCTGCAAACGCAACTTGAAGATTTGCGGGCGCGCTACAGCGACGACAAGACAAATATCCGCATTGTCGGCTTCGCCAAGATCGCCGGCGATCTGATAGAGGGGCTCGGGCAAATTCTTGCTTTCTTTGCCGTCTCGATCATGACGACCTCGGCGATGGTTTACTGGTACACGCGTTGCGTCCGCAGCACGTCGTTAGTGGCGAGCTGTTCGCTGATGGCCGTGATCTGGCAGCTTGGCTTGATGCATATACTGGGCTTCAAACTTGATCCTTATTCAATTCTAGTGCCGTTCCTGATTTTCGCCATCGGCATCAGCCACGGCGCCCAGAAGATGAACGGCATTACGCAGGACATCGGGCGCGGCACACATAAGCTTGTTGCAGCGCGATACACGTTCCGGCGACTATTCGTCGCCGGCCTGACCGCATTGGTCTGCGATGCTGTCGGCTTTGGTGTGCTCTATATCATAGACATTCCCGCGATCCGCGACCTGGCATTGGTCGCCAGTCTGGGCGTGGCCATTTTGATTTTCACCAATCTCATTCTCCTGCCGGTCCTGCTGAGTTACACCGGCGTCGGCAAGGCCGCCACGATACGCAGCATGAAGAGTGTTTCGGATGAGAGCCCGACGAAACATCCCTTTGCCGCGTTCCTCGACCTTTTCACGCGCCGGAATTTCGCCTTGCTGGCCGTTGCGGGAGGAGTATGCCTTGCGGTGTTCGGCTATCATGTCAGCCGCGACCTGAAGATCGGTGATCTTGATCCTGGCGCGCCCGAGCTGCGGCCGCATTCGCGCTACAATCTCGACAACGCATTCCTCAACAGCCACTACGGCATGAGCAGCGACGTCCTGATCGTGATGGTGGAAACGGAAGTCAATAAGTGCAGTCAGTACAGCACATTGATGACGGTTCAGGCGCTTGAATGGAAACTCCAGACCCTTCCCGGCGTTGAGCAGACATACTCGCTGGCCGACCTTGCCAACGTCACCGCAGTCGCGATGAACGAAGGTAACCCGAAATGGTATCAACTGCTGCCGGATCAGACGCAGCTCAACTCAACCGTTAGCCGCGCGCCCGTCGATATGTATGGACGCAATTGCGACTTGGTTCCGGTATTCGTCTATCTCCGCGACCACAAGGCCGACACGCTGGATGAGGTCGTTACCGCTGTTCAGGATTTTGCGGAAGCGAACGACACTGAGGAAGTGCGGTTCAAGCTTGCAGGCGGTAATGCGGGCGCCGAAGCGGCGACGAATATCGTCATCAAGGACGCGAGCCGCACCATGCTGGTGTGGATCTACGGCGCCGTGACCCTTCTGGCGATGGTCACGTTCCGCTCTTGGCGGGCCGTCGTCTGCGCGGTGTTGCCGCTGATGCTGACCTCGATCCTTGCGGAGGCACTGATGGTGTGGCTTGGCATGGGTGTAAAAGTAGCGACATTGCCAGTAACGGCATTGGGCGTCGGCATCGGCATTGACTACGCACTCTACATTCTAAGCGTGACGTTGACGCAGCTTCGCGCGGGCGCGACGCTTTCGGCTGCCTACTATCAGGCTTTGCTGTTTACCGGCAAGGTCGTGCTGCTCACCGGTGTTACCCTTGCGGGCAGCGTCGCCATCTGGGCTTTTTCGCCGATCAAGTTTCAGGCGGACATGGGCATCATGCTGGCCTTCATGTTCTTGTGGAACATGGCGGGCGCACTGATCTTGTTGCCGGCTCTGGCCCGTCTGCTTTTCGGATCCGGGAGGTCTCAAGCGGATTCTTCGGCAAAAATCGCGACGGCCGCGTAAAGCGAGGCTGGGTTGGAAGCAGTCGTTTCTGTGAAAGATGCCGGCCGACTGATATGAGGTTCAGCTATTCGGCAGGCGACCTACGAAATCCCGGTGCCAATCCTCGTGGCTTTTAAAACCGGGCATCCGCAGGCATCGCGCTGCCGTGCGCGTTGTGATTTCCTCGTCAGTGAGACTGAAATCGAGAGGTTCGAGCAAGGATTGGGGGATGTACCAGGAGGTATCGCAGAACATTTCAATGCGATTCCCTTCGGGATCGCGAAAATAGATCGATCACGTAATGCCGTGCGTGACGGTATGCATCTCCGATATGGGTTCGTCGGCGAGCAGCCGATGATAGTAACGAAGATCGGTTAGCCGGCGAAGACGAAAGGAAAGTTGGTTGATGACATTGAAGCCGGGCGCCGCCGGTCGACCAGAGGCGATTACGATCCGGTGATGCTCCCGAGGATCGCGGTTGAGCAAAGCCACTCACCGCATTTCGTTGACGACGCCTCTGTCGGTAATGAAAAAACCAAGGACGCGCGCATAAAAATCCTCCATCCGCACCATATCGTGAACAAAGGCGCCAACATGGCTGAAGGCAAGATGCGGATTGTCAATCATGACTATGACGAGGCCGAGGTGATGACCAGCGCCTCGGGACCCCAGCTCTCAGGCGCCTCGGCGGAGCGTATGGTCGGATCCCAGGCGACGAGATCGAATTCGGCCACGCCCGCGATGACGAAGGGATCACTCTCGGCGATCGAACGCGCCTCTGCTTCCGTTTGAGCCTTGAAGATGATGACACCGCCTACGCGTGGCGTACGGCGGCCTGCGATCAGAATATGGCCCAGTGCGATATTGCGGCGGAGCCATTCGCGATGCGAAGCAAGACGGGCGTCGATCTCTTCCAGCGACCTGATATAGCGCGAGATTTCGAGGTAAAGCATGAAAGCCTCCAACTGAATGTCTTGAAAGTTCGTCGATAGGACCGTCGCCGCGGCGGTCGCCGGTTCAATCGCGGTCTGAGAAATTTTTCATCGAAGGTTACGCGGCGGAATAGCGCGGTCAAATAGGGAATGGAGATAGCAGATAGAACGGTCGCCATTCAGCTTCGCTCATTTCCAAAGATCCATGATCGGTTGAACGCGCCGCGACGCTATATCAAAAAGCGATAGAAGATAGCGCCTTTATAGAGCTTGTGCATCGAGGGTGCACGACCGAAAAGTGGCCGGCAGCAGAGTTCGATTGCAGAGCGGATCGAGCCGCCATCTAGTTCGCTTTTCGGAGAACACCGTGAAGATAGAAGACGTTGTACGCAACAACGAAACCCGATTTACGCGCCTTCCGGCCATCCTTCAGTTTGCTGAGCAGTCTGCTTTCAATGAAGTCTATGGTTTTGCGGGTAGTCAGGGCGTCACAGTTCTGGAAGGCCAACGTCTGGTTCCGGTTGGAAAGCCGTCGAAGACCGTCTACATATTCATGCATCCAAGTTCGACGCTTCAGTTACTTCCCATGCCGCAAGCTTTAGCCAGCGCTGGCATGCATGTGATCTGCGCCGCGAGCCGCTATCCCAAGCAGGACAGCGCCCTCATCATGGAGAAGGTGGCGATCGATCTGGGCGTCTGGATTCGCTGGGCGAAGGAATCCTGCGGTTATGAGCGTGTAATTCTTGTTGGCTGGTCCGGTGGCGGATCGCTGTCTCTCTTCTATCAAGCCGAAGCTGAACATCCAACGATCACTCACACGCCTGCGGGAGATCCGGTGAACCTGGTCGATGCGGGATTGATACCGGCCGACGGCGTGATCTTCATCGCGGCGCATAAATCGCGCGCAGAACTACTCACGGAATTTCTAGACCCCTCCATCCGCAACGAACTCGATCCTGATGACCGCGATCTTGAGCTGAGCATTTACGACGAGGACTGCCCGCACAAACCTCCCTTTGATGCGGCTTTCATCGCGCGGTTTCGGGAGGCGCAGATCGCGCGCAACCACCGCATCACGGCCCGATGCCAGGAACAGCTCGAGAAATTCAGGAAGACTCGATCTGCTGAAGTCGAGCGCGGCTTCGTTGTTTATCGCACGATGTGCGATCCGCGCTGGATTGACTCTACGATAGAGCCTAACGACCGAAAGCCCAACTGGTCCTATCTCGGCGAGCCGCGCATGGCGAATGTGATCCCGGCGGGATTGGCGAGATATGCAAGTCTCAGATCGTGGCTCAGCCAATGGAGCTACAACTGCTCGAACGTCACTGTTCCGAAAACAGCGCCGCGCATTCGCAAAACACCGGTCTTTCAAATCGAGAATTCCGCCGACGATGCAGTGCCGGCAAGCCACAACGCGGCGGTCCGCGACGCTCTCGGAACGTCCGACAGGGAATATCTGATAATCAAAGGCGCCACACATTACTACGTCGGTCAGCCCGATTTGCTGAAGCAGTGCATCGATGCTGTTTACGACTGGAGCATGCGCAAGGGGTTGTTGACATCTTGAGCAAATGTTCTCCGTCTGAAATCAGGTATGGCGTCCCGTCCGGTTCGAAACCCCGAACCATGTACGACAAAATATGGGATGCGCATCTGGTCGAGCTGAACGAGGACGGCACCGGCCTCCTCTATATCGACCGGCATCTCGTGCATGAGGTCACGAGTCCGCAGGCTTTCGAGGGTTTGCGCATGAGCAAGCGCCCGGTTCGCGCACCGGAAAAGACGCTCGCCGTGGCTGATCACAACGTGCCGACGACCGACCGCTCGAAAGGCATCGCCGACCCCGAGAGTCACATTCAGGTCCAGACGCTCGAAGACAATACGAAAGCCTTCGGCATCCAGTATCTGCCGATGAGCGACATCCGTCAGGGCATCGTCCATATCGTCGGACCGGAGCAGGGCTTCACGCTGCCCGGCACCACTATCGTCTGCGGCGATAGCCATACGTCCACACATGGCGCATTCGGCGCGCTGGCCCACGGCATCGGCACGTCGGAAGTTGAGCATGTGCTGGCGACCCAGACGCTGATCCAGTCCAAGGCGAAGAACCTACGCATCAACGTCGTCGGCAAGGCACCCAAGAGCTTCACCGCCAAGGACATCGCGCTTGCTGTCATCGGCCATATCGGTACAGCGGGCGGCACCGGCTATGTCATCGAGTATGCCGGCGAGGCGATCCGCGATCTGTCGATGGAAGGCCGTATGACCGTTTGCAACATGACCATCGAAGGCGGTGCGCGTGCGGGCCTCATCGCGCCCGATGAGAAGACCTTCGCCTATGTGATGGGCCGTCCCCGTGCGCCGAAGGGTCCAGCCTGGGAAGCCGCCGTTTCATATTGGAAGACGTTGCCGTCGGACGAAGGCTCGCATTTCGACCGCGAGGTGATCATCGACATCGCGAACCTCCCGCCGATGATTACCTGGGGCACGAGCCCCGAAAACGTCATCAAGATCACCGACCGCATCCCCGATCCGGCGCTAGTCGCCGACGAGGGCAAGAGGCATGCGCTTGAGCGCTCGCTGATTTACATGGGCCTCACGGCAGGCACGCCGATCACGGATGTGAAGATCGACCGCGTTTTCATCGGTTCCTGCACCAATGGCCGCATCGAGGATCTGCGCGCCGCCGCCGCCATCGCCAAGGGCCGTCATGTTGCTTCCACCGTCAATGCGATGGTCGTGCCAGGTTCAGGTCTTGTGAAGGCGCAGGCTGAAGCCGAAGGTCTCGACAAGGTGTTCATCGAAGCAGGTTTCGAATGGCGTGAACCCGGCTGCTCGATGTGCCTTGCCATGAATGCCGACAAGCTCCAGCCCGGCGAACGCTGTGCCTCCACGTCCAACCGCAATTTCGAAGGCCGTCAGGGTCGCGGCGGTCGTACGCATCTCGTTTCGCCCGAAATGGCAGTCGCGGCGGCGATTGCGGGTCATTTCATCGACGTCAGGGAGATGGATTGAAACGATGGACAGGTTCAACAAGCTGATGGGGGTTGCGGCGCCGCTGCCAATGATCAATGTCGATACCGACATGCTCATTCCGAAGCAATTCATGAAAACGATCAAGCGCACGGGCCTCGGGAAAAGCCTGTTTCTCGATATGCGTTACGACGACAAGGGCAAGGAGAAGCCGGATTTCGTATTGAACAAGCCCGCTTATCGTCATGCGAAAATTCTCGTCACCGGTGACAACTTCGGATGTGGCTCGTCGCGCGAACATGCGCCCTGGGCACTCCTGGATTTCGGCATTCGCTGCGTCATCGCACCGAGCTTTGCCGACATCTTCTACAACAACTGCTTCCAGAACGGCATTCTGCCGATCATGTTGCCACAGTCGGAAGTCGACAAGCTGATGGACGATGCCGAGCGTGGTCAGAACGCCATCGTCGCCATCGACCTTTCAGCCCAGGAAATTCGTAGGCCGGATGGTGGCGTCATCGCCTTCGACATTGATCCCTTCCGCAAGCATTGCTTGCTCGAAGGCTTGGACGGCGTGGGTTTGACGCTGAAGAAGGAAGACAAGATTTCCGACTATGAGTTCCGCCACAAGATGAAACAGCCCTGGCTTTGAGTTCGTGCTTTTGAGACGCGTGACAAGCTCGCGCTCCGCAGCATGAGATAATTCTGCTGAAGTCCTCATCCGGGGGAGCCGCGAAACGGTGTCTCGGAGGACGGTGAACCGAAGAAGAGAAAATGAGCACAAAGAAAATCTTGATTGTCGCCGGCGACGGTATTGGTCCGGAAGTGATGGGCCAGGTTGAGCGCGTTATTGGCTGGTTTGCCAAGCACCGTGATTTCTCCGTGAGCCTGGAACACGAGCTCGCCGGAGGCTGCTGCTACGACGTACATGGCGTCGCCATAACTGATACGACGATGGAAAAGGCTATGAAAGCCGATGCCGTGTTCCTTGGCGCGGTCGGTGGGCCTCAATGGGACCATGTTCCCTATGAAGTGCGCCCGGAAGCAGCTCTTCTCCGTCTGCGTAAGGATCTCGAACTCTTCGCAAACCTGCGTCCCGCACTTTGTTTTGCGGCGCTCGCCGACGCCTCATCGTTGAAGCGCGAGCTGGTTGAAGGTCTAGACATCATGATTGTGCGGGAGCTTACAGGCGGCGTTTATTTCGGTGAGCCGAAAATGATCGAAGACATAGGGAACGGCGAACGTCGCGGTGTTGACACGCAGGTCTATACGACCAGCGAAATCCGCCGCATCGCCGAGGTTGCTTTCGAACTCGCTCGAAAGCGTAGTGGTCACGTTACTTCGGTCGAAAAACGCAATGTAATGCGGACGGGCGTACTTTGGTATGAGGACGTTTCCAGACTGCGTGCCGAGCGCTATCCGGATGTCAAGCTCGAACACATGCTCGCCGACAATTGCTGTATGCAGCTTGTCCGCGACCCCAAGCAATTCGACGTCATCGTCACCGACAATCTTTTTGGCGACATGCTGTCCGACGTCGCATCGATGCTGACGGGCTCACTCGGCATGCTGCCGTCGGCCTCTCTCGGTGCGAAGGACTCGAGCGGCAGGGCGAGGGCGATGTATGAGCCAGTGCATGGAACCGCCCCCGACATAGCGGGAAAAGGGATAGCGAACCCAATTGCCTCGATCCTCTCCTTTGCAATGGCCTTGCGCTACACATTTGAGCGTGGTCAATGCGCCGATCTTCTGGAAAAGGCCGTCGACGCTACGCTGGCAAAGGGTCTGCGCACCGGCGACATCATGCAGGCGGGCATGACAAAGGTAGGCACCGTACAGATGGGCGACGCAATCCTCGCCGAACTTACACAACTGAACGGGTAGTGGTGAGAATGCAGCATGGGTGAGAAGTCTGTCTTCCCCACCGTCTATACGACGGTGCCCGATGCAGATCCTTTGGAAACAAAGGAGTGGCGGGAGGCGCTGCAAGCCGTTATCCGCGCCGGCGGCGAAGAGCGAGGGCGTTTCCTGCTGCAGCAGCTCGAAGATGAAGCGCGTAATCTCGGCATCGCGGGCTACGGGCAGCCTTACTCGGCCTATCGGAACACCATTCCACTGAATAAACAGGGCTCTTATCCGGGTGACCTCGATCTGGAAGAGCGCATCATCGGCATCATTCGCTGGAACGCACTTGCCATGGTGGCTCGGGCGAACCAGGCCTATGGCGAACTCGGCGGTCATATTGCGAGCTATGCGTCGGCTGCCGAAATATTCGAAGTGGGTTTCAACCATTTCTTTCGCGGAGATGAGGCAGAGCAGGGAGCGGACCTCGTTTATTTCCAGCCTCATTCGGCGCCAGGCATCTACGCCCGCGCCTTTCTGGAAGGCCGCTTGAGCGAAGAGCTTCTCGCCAACTACCGGCGGGAAACGCGTGGCGAAGGTCTTGCTTCTTATCCGCATCCATGGCTGATGTCGGATTTTTGGCAATTTCCTACGGGATCGATGGGCCTCGGTCCGATCAGCGCCATCTATCAGGCGCGCTTCATGCGTTATCTGGAAGACAGAAATCTCACTGCCACGGACCGGCGTCACGTTTGGGGAACATTCGGTGATGGTGAGATGGACGAACCGGAATCGATTGGTGCGCTGACGCTTGCCGCACGAGAGAAACTCGATAACCTTACCTTCATTATCAACTGCAATCTTCAGCGCCTCGACGGCCCCGTGCGAGGCAACGGACAGATCATCCAGGAACTCGAATCCCTGTTCACAGGTGCGGGCTGGAATGTAATCAAGGTGTTATGGGGATCGGACTGGGACGCGCTCTTCTCGCGCGATGCCAGCAACGCCTTGTTGCGCCGCTTTGCGTCGACCGTGGACGGCAAGTACCAGACCCTTGGCGCGAAAGACGGTGCTTATAACCTGAAGAATTTCTTCAATGAAGATCCGGAACTGCGCGCGCTCGCCGCGCATATGACGGATGCGGAAGTGGATGCGTTAAAACGCGGCGGCCACGACATGCGCAAGTTGCATGCGGCCTTCGCCGCCGCGCGCGATCATCGCGGTGGGCCGACGGTCATTCTCGCCAAGACCAAAAAAGGTTACGGCATGGGGGGTGCAGGCGAATCACGCATGACCGCGCATCAGACGAAGAAGCTCGATATCGACGGATTGAAAATTTTCCGTGATCGCTTCCGTCTACCGCTAAGCGATGACGACCTCGCGCATTTGCGTTTCTACAAACCTGCCGAGGACAGTCCAGAACTTATCTATCTGCGCCGCCGCCGTTCCGTGCTTGGTGGCAATTTGCCCGTACGACGTCGCAAGGCGGAACCGCTGCCGGTGCCACCCCTCTCCGACTATGCGCAATTTGCATTGCAGGCTGACGGGAAGGAAATGTCGACCACGATGGCGGCCGTGCGCATGCTCGGCGGTCTATTGAAAGACAGGGTACTGGGCCCGCGCGTCGTACCGATCGTCGCCGACGAAGCGCGCACCTTCGGCATGGCGAACCTCTTCCGTCAGGTCGGTATCTATTCGCCAGTCGGACAGCTCTATGAGCCGGAAGATGCTGGTTCGATGCTCTACTACAGGGAGGCGAAAGACGGTCAGATTCTGGAAGAGGGCATTACCGAGGCTGGCGCCATCTCGTCATGGGTGGCTGCCGCGACTTCCTACAGCGTGCATGGTCTGCCAATGCTGCCCTTCTATATCTATTATTCGATGTTCGGATTTCAGCGTGTCGGCGATCTGATCTGGGCGGCAGCGGATCAACGAGCGCGCGGCTTCCTGTTTGGTGCCACCGCTGGACGCACGACGCTGAGTGGCGAAGGTCTTCAGCATCAGGATGGACACAGCCATATGGCGGCCGCGGGTATTCCTAACTGCCGCGCCTATGACCCGGCTTTCGCCTGCGAACTCGCCGTCATCATGGACCACGGCATGAGGCAAATGTTGGAGGGGCAAGAAGACGTTTTCTACTACGTCACCTTGATGAACGAGAACTATGCTCAGCCCTCGCTGCCTGAGGGCGTCGCGAGCGACATCATAAAAGGTATGTATCGCTTCGGTAGTCGGAAGGTACCCCAGTCAAAGGCCAAGGTGCGTCTGCTTGGGTCCGGCGCCATACTGATGGAAGTGATCGCAGCAGCGGAGCTACTTGCGGAGGACTGGCAGATCGAAAGCGAGATCTGGAGCGTGACAAGCTTCAGCGAGCTTGCCCGTGACGCGCGCGACTCCGAACGCTGGAACCGGCTGCATCCGAATGACAAGCCGCATCGTAGCCATCTTGAAACATGCCTCGCAGGCGAAGCGCCGGTTGTGGCTGCGACAGATTACATTCGCGCCTATCCCCAGCTTGTCGCCACCTATCTCGAGGGGCGCTACGTGACGCTCGGCACCGACGGCTTTGGGCGCAGCGACACGCGCACCGCCTTGCGGGGCTTTTTTGAAGTGGATCGCCATCACGTGGTGCTGGCCGCCCTGCAAGCGCTGGTGCAGGAAGGCACACTTCCGCAGAAAGCACTAGCCACAGCCATCCGGCGTTACGGAATCGATCCCGATTCTCCCGCGCCATGGACAGTTTGATCTGGAAGCCATAGTGAATATCCGGTGTCTGCTGAATGGAATTGCAAGATGAGCACGACAAGAGAGGTGACGGTTCCAGATGTCGGCGATTTCAAGAACATCCCGGTGATCGAAATTCTGGTGAAGCCCGGCGATATCGTGAAAGTTGACGACCCCTTGATGACGCTTGAAAGCGACAAGGCGACGATGGAAGTACCTGCGCCGTTCGCTGGCACGGTGAAAGAGCTAATGGTCGCTATTGGCGCAAAGGTCAGCGAGGGAACACTCATTGCGATAGTCGAGGAGATAGATGAGGCCACACCGGTCGTCACGGTCGAGAAAGTGATTGCGGAGCCTCCACTCTTGTCTCCAGCGACATCGCAAGTTCTTTCAGCTCCGGCCCCCGTGCCCACACCAGCGCCGCCGCCTGAAATACATCTACCGGCCCATGCAAGTCCCTCCCTGCGCCGTTTTGCCCGTGAACTTGGCGTCGATATCGACCGGGTTATCGGCACAGGTCCAAAGGGACGCATTCAACGCGAAGACGTGTTGGTCCATGTCAAACAGCACATGCGGCACGACACTGAAGCCGGCGGGGGGGGAGGCCTCGACCTTTTGCCTTGGCCGCAGATCGACTTCGCGAAATTCGGCGACGTCGAACGTATGCCTCTGTCCCGTCTGCGCAAGATTTCCGGCCCAAATCTCGCCCGCAACTGGGTGATGATCCCGCATGTGACAAACTTTGATGAAGCGGATGTCACCGATCTCGAGACATTCCGTCTGAAGGTCAACAAGGAGAATGCCGACGCCGGGATCAAGGTCACGATGCTGGCCTTCCTGATCAAAGCAGCCGTGTCGACGCTCAAGGCATTTCCTGAGTTTAACTCTTCGCTTGAAGGCGAGGAACTTGTGCTCAAGCGCTATTACCACATGGGTTTTGCGGCGGATACGCCTAACGGTCTCGTCGTGCCGGTGATCAGAGATGCGGATAAAAAAGGTGTTCTCGAAATCGCGTCCGAAATGGCAGCGCTGGCGCGTGGCGCGCGCGACGGGAAACTGAAGGCCACCGATATGCAAGGCGGTTGCTTTTCCATTTCTTCGTTGGGCGGCATTGGCGGAACGGGCTTCACCCCCATTGTCAACGCGCCGGAGGTGGCAATTCTCGGCGCTGCCAAGGCGGAGATGAAGCCTCTCTGGAACGGCAGCGAGTTCCGTCCTCGGCTCGTTCTTCCATTGAGCCTGTCCTGGGATCATCGCGTGGTTGATGGCGCCGCAGCAGGGCGCTTCCTTCATCACCTCGTTGGCTTGCTCGGCGATTTCCGCCGCATTCTTCTGTGAGCGCGCAGGTTATGAGCGATATGGAATGCGATCTGGTTGTACTCGGCGCTGGTCCCGGCGGCTATTCGGCTGCCTTCCGCGCCGCTGACCTCGGATTGAGGGTGGTGCTGGTCGAGCGCTATTCGACGCTGGGCGGTGTTTGCCTGAACGTCGGTTGCATTCCGTCTAAGGCCTTGCTGCATGTCGCCGCCGTCGCCGAAGGAACCGCAGCGCTTGCGTCACACGGCTTTGCATTTGGAAGGCCGCAGGTTGATCTTGGCAAGCTTCGAAATTGGAGGGACAAGGTTGTCGGAAAGCTCACCGGTGGCCTTGCCGGCATGGCCCGCTCGCGCAAAGTCGATGTTGTGCGTGGCGTCGGCGTCTTTGTCGATGCTTATCATCTGGAGGTTGCGCTGACCGCTGGTGACCGAGCTGCGGAAGTGGCCGAGAAAAGAACGGTATGTTTCAAGCATTGCATAATTGCCGTCGGGTCGCGAGCGGTGCGGCTGCCTTTCCTGCCGGATGATCCCCGCATCGTTTCCTCGACGGGCGCGCTGGCTTTGCGTGAAGTGCCAGCGCGCATGTTGGTGATCGGTGGCGGCATTGTCGGTCTCGAAATGGCGACCATCTATTCAGCTCTCGGCGCCCGCATCGACGTTGTCGAGGCGCTTGACGGCTTGATGCAAGGGCCCGACAGGGATCTCGTGAAGATATGGGAGAAGAGAAACACCCATCGTTTCGATCGGATCATGCTTCGAACGAAAGCTATCTCGGCGACGGCGAAGCCGGATGGCATCTGGGTGAGCTTTGCGGGTGACGCGGCACCAACCGAGCCTGAGCGATATGACCTCGTTCTGGAATCTATGGGCCGCGTTCCAAATGGCGACCGGATCGGTGCAGACAAAGCAGGAGTGGTCTTATCGGACAAGGGCTTCATCCCGGTGGATAGGCAGATGCGCACCAATGTTCCGCACATTTTCGCGGTGGGCGATGTCGCTGATACGCCGATGCTCGCCCATAAGGCCGTGCATCAAGCGCATGTTGCCGCTGAAGTGGCAGCTGGCCGCGAGAGTTTCTTCGACACCCGCGCAATCCCGAGCGTCGCTTACACAGATCCTGAATTAGCATGGGTGGGGCTGACCGAAGATGATGCGATGAAGCAAAACATCGCGATCAGCGTCGGCAGGTTCCCTTGGGCCGCATCAGGCCGGGCGATTGTGAACGGTTGCGATGACGGGGTCACCAAGCTGATTTTCGGCAAGGAGAGCGGACGTCTGGTCGGTGGAGGCATCGTCGGACCCCATGCCGGCGACATGCTGGGTGAAATTGTTCTGGCGATAGAGATGGGCGCCGACGCAATCGACATAGGCAAAACCGTACATCCTCATCCAACTCTGGGTGAAACGATCGGTATGGCAGCGGAGGTCTATGAAGGCATATGTACCGATCTGCCACCTCAGCGGAATAAATCCGAGGTCCTATAATGCTTCCGAACAGCCAAAACTCTTTCACCGTGCGGGAAATGGCGCTTGCCGTCGGAAAGACGGAAAGAACAGTCCGTTTTTATGAGGAAAAGGGAATAATCGGTGGGGAAAAGCATGGGGGAAGACGCTACTACGACGGAAATAGCCTGCAGCGCCTTCGCTTCGCGCTTCACGCCAAAGAGGCGGGTTTTCTTCTGAATGAGATAAGGACGCTTCTCGATCTCTGTGAACGGTCGGCCAAGCATGAACGGCTATCTGTTGTCTTACAGGAATGCCGAAAGAAATCGAATGAGTTGATAAAGCAAAAAGCTGAGATTGAACGTCAAATACGCGGATTGAGCAGGTGGATAGAGCGATTCGAATTTCTGAAGCCGGGAGAAGCTCTTCGAAGCGCAAACCTCAATCGCTAAGCTTCTTGATCCGATAATCAAGTTGCGAGCGCGTGATTCCAAGTAGAGAAGCAGCTCTGGAGACATTGCCACCGGTTTTCTCAACGGCCGCTCGCACCAGCGCATTTTCGACATCGAAAAGTGCAACGCCGTCTCGTAGCATTCGCGCAGCCCAGCCGTCGATGTCTACATTGTCGGCAAAAAGCTCGCTTGCGTCCAGCGGCTCGGACTTCAGCATTGCCAATCCTTGAGCATTGGATGTGATTGCATTTTCGGTTTTGAAGTCGTCGTGGATGGTGAACAGGTGATAGATGTCCAGCGGCTGTCCTTCCTCGGCGAGAATAAGACCACGCTCGATGACATTTTCCAGCTCGCGGATATTGCCGGGCCACGGGTGGTTGAGAATTGCCTGAAGCGCCCGGTCCGTGACGCCAACGACAGCGCGGCCGTGACGCTTCGAGAACTTATGTAGGCTGTACTCGAGTAGGACGGGGATATCGTCCTGTCTTTCCCGGAGCGGCGGAATAACGATTGGAAATACATTCAAGCGATAAAAGAGATCCTCGCGGAAACGTCCCTGCCTGATGGCATCACTCAAATTTTCGTTGGTGGCGGCGAGAATGCGCACATCGACCGTGCGGGTCTTGTTGCTGCCGAGATGTTCCATTTCGCCTGTCTGCAACACGCGAAGCAGTTTTCCCTGGGCGATAGGCGTGAGCGCGGCCACTTCGTCGAGGAAGAGCGTACCGCCATCGGCCACTTCGAAACGCCCAAACCTTGTTTCCGATGCGCCGGTATAGGCACCGCGCTCGACGCCGAACAATTCAGCTTCGATCAGCTGTTCGGGAATTGCCGCGCAGTTGATCTGTATGAAGGGTTTTTGAGAGCGCGGGCTGCGTTTGTGAACCTCTTGGGCGAGCAAGCTCTTTCCGACGCCACTTTCTCCCAGAAGGAGAACGCTCGCGCGGGTGGATGCGACGCGATTGATCTTGTGCAGCGTTGTGTTGAACGCGACCGAGGCGCCTACGGGTTTGTCGGCATCGACCTGGCCGATATTCTTGTCGATCTTTGTTTGTTGACCAGTCGGCCTCACGCGCGGAATGCTCACGGCGAAGCTCGATGATCGCCTTTCAACCGGCTGAGCGGTCAGATATTTGAGGTCGAGTTCCGGATTGTCCCAATCTTCAGCGGATTTTGCGAAACCGCGGCAGTGTGTATGTCCCATGGCGCGGCACTCGACCTCTCGCACCAGAATGCGTTTTCCCATGAAAGAACTCGCATAACCCGAAGCATATCCTACCTCTCTCCAGCAAGCGGGAACCGAACCGATACCGTGAATGGCGATATGTGCATCTGCCTCCGCTGAGTCCTTCCAAACAAATTCGCTGTAATGGAGACCTGTTTCGCTATCCATCGCGAATTCGAGGATGTCGGCGACAACGAAGCCTTCGAGCGCGTGAAGTTGCGGTCCGACCATGAAGGTATCGAAAGGCGAATGCGTAGGCCGCATGGTTCGGGCGAGAGCCGCGTCTCGCGAGCCTGCGAGGTACCCCATGCGAGTTATGAGGCCCCGGGCAGCTTCAATTCCGAGGGTCTCGATCAACTCATGGCGGAGCGCACCGAAAACCTCGTTGTGCACGAGTATCATCCGCTGGTCGCTCAACCAGATGCGACCTTCCTGGGGAGAGAAACGAAGCTGCTCGACGAGGTCCAGCAATTCCGGCAGCGGCGGGTTGGTAAGAAAATTCGCGCTGGAGATGGGCGCCGTTCCCTCGCGCCCGGGCTCCGGACGCTTGTTGCCTCTGGGCATTGTTCCGTCCTGTGCATTTCATAGATTTATGAAGTCATCTTACATAATTTCGTGAAATTTATGAAATCTCTTCAAACGCAAGCAACGCAACAATGCGTGGCAAATGTTCGTTGAAAGCGCAGAAAACCTCTTATCTCAGTGCTTTTTTGGCTTTGCGGTCGCGTGCGTATCCAGCCGCGACCGATGTGGCTTGCCGCTTGCACTCTCCCTCACGAGCCGACGGGAGATCGGTAGATATGAGAGGGAAATGCCATGCAAGATCTTGCGATGGATCCCGCGGCTTTTCGAAGCCGGATGCGTCGATTGGCGAGCGCGCGAACTGCCATTCTGCTGCAAGGGGAGCAGATCGGGGGGGATCTCGCGTTCTCCGCTATGACGGCAGGATGCGCGGTGACGGTCAACCGGCCTTATTTGTTGATGCATGTGTGCAAAAGCGTGGGAATGGGCGCCGCTCTCTCGCCCGGAGAAAATCTCACCGTCAGCTTATTGTTCGGCGAATGCACTATGGATCCGGGAGAATCTTTCGCCACGTTGAAAGAAACAGGGCGGAGAATTGCTTCCTCGAGCGAGATACCGAAGAACACCGACAGCATTGATTTTTTTTACTCTGAACCTGTAGCGAGTTTTAAATGCCGAGTTTTGAGAGTACTTCCCAGTGAAACGCACGACATATTCCTCTGTTTAGTTCTCGACGTCGCCGACAGGCCGGTACCTTGAGAAGTTGGCTTCCGCTCTTCTCGCCGCCTGCATCCAAGTTCTCCTTGTCGTAGGCATTTATTAAGGCGTCGCAAAAAGCCATTGCACGTGTAACTCCACCTGCAAAACCGTCAAGGGATGCCCCGACAGGTTTTTCGAAGGCAGTGTGAAATGGACGGGGGTGATCCTGCAGTTGATACTTGGATGATAGAAACGCAGTGCGTTATAGGCTTAGGTGATGACACAGGGATGAATCTCATCGCTCGCAACGACAGCACCGTAAGTCATCTTCGGACTCAACTTCAGATTTGACGAAAGCCGTCGAGAGCATGACCCTCAAGTCACGTTTGGACTGTCATTGGTCGCTTGCCGAAGGACTCTAAGGTCGCGACGATCACACGCGGTACGGTGAGCATCCTTTTCTACTGCAATGACGAGCATACTTGTGTCCGGCAGGTAGCCGCGAGCGCGACGACGCTCCATATCATCGACCCAGCGACAAGTGTGAGCCTCAAGAAGGTGATAGGCTCGGGCGGCTCTGTGCAAACGCAGCATGACACCGCACCCCAACGAAGCTCATCGCCCAATATAAGCTCCCACCACTAAACATATGCACACGTCAAGGCGCAGGAAAATGCTGGTACCCGCGCTGGCCTGAAAAACACGTCTTCCCAAAAACGTGAATCCGATCAGATAGATAGCTCTCGCCGGTTCTCCGCCCCTGGGCACCACTCCCCGCCGAAATCCGGAAACTCAGCGCCGTCCCGCGAACGGATGCGTGCTGGACAGTCCGCCATCGACGGCAATCGCCTGCCCGTTGACATAGGAGGCGTCGTCGCTCGCAAGGAAGAGCGCCGCATGGGCGATTTCCGGCGGTAATCCGTAACGCTTCATCGGATTGAGCTGGCCGATCTTGTCGTCGCTGCCGCGCGCCCTTGCGCCGTCGAAAATCGGCTTCGTCATGCCGGTCTCGATCAGGCCCGGACAGATTGCGTTGACGCGCACGCCCGAGCCGTAAAACTCGTTGGCCACTGTCTGCACGAGACTGATGACGCCGGCCTTGCTGGCGCTGTAGGCGGTGGCGCCGGCATTGGCGCGCAGGCCCGCGACCGAGGCCGTGCAAATGATCGAGCCCTTGCCTTGGGCGAGCATGTGCGGGCTTGCATATTTGATCGCGAGAAACGGGCCGATCAGATTGACGGCCAGAATTTGCTGCCAGTAGGGAACGGTCTGCTCCTGCAGCGGCACAAGCCCGCCGCTGATCCCGGCATTGGCAAAGAGCACATCGACGCCGCCATGCTGGTCGACGCTGTGCTGGACGAATGCCTTGACCGCATTTTCGTCGCTGACATCGGCCGCGACGGATGAAACCGTGCCGCCATCCTTGCGGATCATCTCGGCCGTCTCGTCGACGGCTGCTTCCACGAGATCGACGGCGACGACCTTGGCGCCCTCCGCCGCAAAGAGACGGGCGCTGGCGCGGCCGATGCCGCTCCCAGCGCCCGTGACGATTGCGCGTTTTCCCGAAAGTCGTCCCATGATCGCTTCTCCTTCGAATCGCCGGATTTCGTTTCGGCGACTCTAGTGAAAGCGGCCGTCAGGGAACAGACGGAAACGGCGTTGGATCAGAAGTCCTTGCCGGCCGTGACCGTCCACGCGACGTTGCCCTGCTCGCCCTCGATGGTGCCCGAGCCGCCAACGGCCGGTGCTTCCTCGATCGGCTGCGTGCAGTTCTCGGGCGCTTCGCCCATCGTCGTGCAGATCGTGTTGTCGGAGACGCGCCAGCTGCCGCCGATCTCCGAGCCGTCCGCCGCCTTGACGACGATGTTCGACGCATCGGGGTAATAGATCTTGGTCACCGCACCGTCGGCCGCCGTCAGCGTGACGGTATTGCCGACGAGCCCGGCGCCGACATCGGCGGTGGCGGGCGCCGCAAGCGCGATGGCGGAAACGGCCAGAGCCGCGGCAAAAATCGTCTTCTTCATGGATATCCTCCCAAATTATACCCCTGTCCGGCCCGGGAACTTTGTGCCCCGCTGCCGTTAACCAACGGACTCTACATAGCTTGTGCCGTCGTGCAACAGGTGAAGGTCAGCCGCGGAAGCTCGGCGGCTTCAGGAGGAAAATGATCAGCCAGATCGGAATGAGCACCATCGCGCCCAGCAGGAAGTGCGGCAGCGCCCAGCCGATCCCGTCGCGCACAAAGGCAATGACGGCCTCCGGCGTGAAACCGATGTCCTGAAGCACCTGCTCGGCCGAAATGTCGAATGCGTTGAGCAGCGCCCCGACGGCCACCGCCCCGATGAAAAACTTTATCAGCACCGAAAAGGCGTTTTGAATCATGGAGGCGTCGCCCCGGTCCCCGGCGAATCAGTCCCGGACAGTCTAGACGGCGGAGGCGTGAGGCACAAAATTTGAGGCAAACAGGCGCTGTCCGGCTGTCGAAGGGGCCAAATCTCCCCCGGCCGGATAGAATGTCCGTGAACCTGTTGGGAGGCCGCCTGTGACATCGACCGAAGACAAATCGCGGGGCAGGGCCGCCTGCCACCTGACCGCCGCCGAGATCGCGCGGCTGCCGGAACGCGCCAATGTTCACCAGTTCAATGCCAATGCGATCCGCAACACGCGCTCCATCGGCGACCTGCTGGGCTTGTCGGATGTCGGTGTCCATCTGGTCCGCGTCGAGCCCGGCCGCGAAACGACCGAGCATCACTTCCACGGTCAGGATGAGGAGTTCCTCTACATCCTCTCCGGCCGCGCCGAGGCGACGATCGGCGAGGAGACGTTCGAGGTCGGGCCGGGCGACTTCATGGCCTTCCCGAAAAATTCGCCGGCCCATTCGATGCGGGTGCCGGAGGGCGTGTCGGAAGACCTCGTCTATCTGATGGGCGGCACGCGCGCGCCCATCGACATCTGCACTTATCCGCGCCTCGGCCGCCGCATGTACCGCGTCGACGGCGTCAAGGAATACGCCGCCCTCGAAGATTTCAGAAAGGTCTGACCGGACCTATCGCCCGAAGAGCTGCTTCAGCGCGTCTTCGGGCCGGGGCCTCGTCGCGGGTTCGGCCGGCGCCTCGTCGCCGCTTGCGCCCTCGGCGGGCGCCTGCTGGGCCGGAGGTTTGCCCATCAGACTGTCGATCAGGCCCTTGCCCTTGTCTTCCTTGATCGACTTGATGGTGCTTTCGATGTTCTCGCGGTTCTGGATCATCGAGGCGAGGTCCGGCGCGAAGCGCGGGTTGGACCACGGCCCCGTAACGAGGATCGGCACCTCGATGCCTTTGACATCCGCCTGTCCGCCCTGTCCTTCAAGCGAGGCCGCAAGCTTCGGCTCGACCCGGTAGTTGAGCGTCTTCGGCGGCATGTTCACGGTGCCCGCGCCGGTCACGCGGATCAGCGGCGACAGCAACCTGAGATCGTCGTTCTTGAGCACGCCATTGGTGATCGTGAAGCTGCCGCCCATCTCGGAGAAATCCGTGTCCTGCGTCCCGCCGGACTGCCAGCCCGACGTTGCCGCGCTGAAAACGCTTCGTGTCAGCTGGGCGAGATTGATGCCCTTGATCTTGCCGTCGGTGAATTTGACGCTGCCATTGCCATTGAGCGCCGACACCATGTCGCGTTGCGAGCGGCCGGCCGCCGTGACGGCGATGTCGATGGCGGTCTTGCCCTGCAACCGCTTGAAATCGGCGGCATCGGTGAGAAAAGGTTCGGCGGCGAGCCCGGCCAGTTTGAAATTGGCGGCGATCTGTGGCGTTGCCGAAGCGCCGTTGACCGTCAGCGTGCCCGAGCCTGCGCCCTGATAGAGATTGAGCCGCGAGAGATTGGCATTGAGCAAACCATTCGCGACCTTGAGCTTGAGCGCGCTCTCGCCGATCTTGATCTGCTGGAAGAGGATTTCCTGTGTCGAGAAGTCGAAATCGGCGTCGATGGCCTTGAGGCCGGAAAGGTCGATGGGCGCGTTGCTCCATTCGCTGTCGCCGGCGCCGCCGGAACCGCCGCCGCCCGCACCCTTGCCGCCATCGGCCAGATAGGTGTTGACGTCGATCCGGTCGACCGCAAGGGCGCCGCGCACATTCGGCCGCGCGCCGCCCGTGTTGACGGTCAGGTTGCCCGTCGCGTTCATGCCGTCGAAGCCGATCTTCGCATCGCTGAAGCGATAGGTGTCGCCGCCGCCGCTCGCCTTGCCGGAAAGCGCAAGTGCGCCGAAACCTTCACCGTCGGGCATCGGACTGCCGGCCCATGCGGCGAGCGCGCGCACCGAACTGACATTGAGGTCGACATCGCCGGCGAACGCGACACCGTCCAGCGCCTTCAGCGTCCCGGCATAGGTGGCGCGGATTTTCGGCGCCGAAAGCGTCAGCGCGACAGGCGTCTCGCCGCCTTCGGTAAAGGCGCGCGGGCGGTCGGCCTTGAGATCGACATCGATCTTGTCGCCGTTCCAGACCAGCGATCCGTCGGCGACGAAGGGTTGGTCGAGGCCGGGAAGGGCAAGGTTCACATTGACCTTTTCGGCGGCGTAATTGGCGCCGGTCTGCGCGTTGACATAGCTGGCGCGTCCGTTGCGGATCGAGATTTCGCCGAGGCTGACTTCGCTGACGCCGATGCCGCCGCCCTCGCTGCCGGTCGTGGCGGGCGCGGCGGCGGCCCGTGCGGTTTCGAATTGCCAGTTGGGGGTGCCGTCGCGCCGCACTTCGAGATGAATGACCGGATCGACCAGCACGAAGCTGTCGATCTCGATCGCGCCGCGGAAAAGCGGCATCAGCTTCAGCGCCGCCCGCATTTCCTGCATCGAGGCCATTTCGCGCTCCTTGCCCCAGCTTGCGTTGGAGAAGCCGACATCGCCGATCGAGACCGCGATATTGGGAAAAAGCGACAGGCCGATATCGCCATCTATCCTCAGGTCGCGGCCTGTCTGCTCCTTCACGGCGGCAGCGATCTGCGCCTTGTAGGTCTCCATTGGAACGAGCATCGGCACGGCGACGGCGACGGCAACCAAAAGCAGGATGAGGCCGACAAGGATGGCGAAAAGACGGGACATGAGTGGCTCCAGGCGGGGGAATTCGGCGGATCGGACCTTGCGAGAATGCGGATCAAATATGGCGGCAACATGATGCGCCGCAAGCCCGTTCTGCGCTGCCGCCCGGCATTGCATCGCACAAAAGCGTGGACCTTTTGCCACACATCGCCCGATTTCGGCCGCTGCGGATTCATCCTTGCACGTCGGATATTTTCATCCGGTGCAAACGGGTGTAGAAAACGGGGGCTGGTCGCGGGCCGTGAGTCGCCCGCCATGTCGGCGCTTATATTGGCCAACCTCGAACGCAACAGGAGGAGCGGAATGCAAGTCGTAGCTGTGCCTTCAAATCCGTGTTTCCTCCCGGGCCGTCGCCGTTAGGCTGAGCGCTGCGCCCGGGTAACCTGCCGGGCATTCTTCCATTCGAAGCGGTTTCGTCCGGCGGCGCCGCGCGCGCCGCCCCGAGGCGTCTTCCAGTGGTCCCGGTTCCAACGTCAACCGGATGCGGCGCCATGCGCGCTTTCCAGCACCTTTTCAGGGATACCGCCTGAGGCTTCGGTCCAGGCGGTCGAAAAAAATGAGCGATCAAGTCACCGCGCGGCGCACCGCCGCGTTCCTGTGGACCTATTGGCGCCGCTACCCCTTCACGGGCGCGGCCCTCATCGTCCTGATGCTTCTGTCCGTCGCCTTCGACGTCGCTTTCCCGATCGTCTCGGGAAGGCTCGTCGATGCGGTCGCGCAAGCCGGCTTCCCGCCGGCCGCCGAGGACGTCGATCTCGCCGTCTTCGCCCTGCTGCTCTTTGTCGGTCAGGGCGTCGGCTTTCATCTCGCCCGCCGCGCCTCGATGCTTGTCTGGGCGGGCTTTGCCGTGCGCGTCATGCGCGACATCGTCACCGAGGCGTTCCACCGCGTACAGCGTTACAGCGCCGAATGGCACTCCAACAGCTTCGCGGGCGCGACGGTGAGACGCATCACGCGCGGCATGTGGGCCTACGACACGCTGGCCGACACGATCTATATCGGCTTCCTGCCGACCGGTTGCGTGCTGATCGGCGTGGTCATCAGTCTGGCCTTCCACTGGCCGCTGGTCGGGCTCTATGTGCTGGCGGGCATCGTTCTCTACTTCGCCCTCACCATCGTCCTGATCAAATATTATGTCGCGCCGAAAAACAGGCTCAACGTCGCCGCCGATAGCGTGGTCGGCGGCGCCATCGCCGATGCGGTCAACTGCAACCCGGTGGTCAAGTCCTTCGGCGGCGAGGAACGGGAGGATGCGCGTCTCGGACGCCTGACGCAGGACTGGGCGCGCAAGGCGGCGCGCGCCTGGCGCGCCATGGACATCGCGATGCTGGCCCAGGTCGGCATCCTGATGGCGTTACAGGCCGGCATGATCGGCCTCGTCATCCTGTTCTGGACGCGCGGGGAAGCGACGCCGGGCGACATTGCCTATGCCATGACGAGTTATCTGCTCATCAATGGTTATCTGCGCGACATCGGCTTCCACATGCAGAACCTGCAGCGCGGCATCAACGAGATCGAGGACGTGATCCGCTATGCCGACACCGCGGCCGAGGATCGCGACGACGAGGGGCTGCCGGCGCTGCGCGTCGACGGCGGGTCGATCCGCTTCGAAAGGGTCGATTTCCGTTACCCGAACGGCAACGGCGCTTTCTATCGCGGCATGTCGCTCGACATCGAGCCGGGCGAGCGCATCGCGCTGGTCGGCCGCTCGGGCAGCGGCAAGTCGACCTTCGTCAAGCTGCTGCAACGGCTCTACGACGCCGATGCTGGCCGCATCCTGATCGACGGTCAGGACATCGCCGGCACGACGCGCGAAAGTCTGCGCCGCGCCATCGCGCTGGTGCCGCAGGAGCCGGTGCTGTTCCACCGCTCGATCGGCGAGAATATCGGCTATGCGAAGCCCGGCGCGAGCCGGGCCGAGATCGAGGAGGCTGCGCGTCTGGCGCATGCGGATGCGTTCATCGAGCGCCTGCCGCTGGGCTACGACACGCTGGTCGGCGAGCGCGGCGTCAAGCTCTCGGGCGGCGAGCGTCAGCGCATTGCGATTGCGCGCGCCTTCCTCGCCGATGCGCCAATCCTGGTGCTCGACGAGGCAACGTCGAGCCTCGATTCCGAAACCGAGGCGCATATCCAGCAGGCGATCGAACGGCTGATGGAAGGCCGCACGACGCTCGTCATCGCGCACCGCTTCTCGACCATCCGCCGGATGGACCGGATCCTGGTGTTCGACGACGGACGGGTCGTGGAGCAGGGCAGCCATGCCGAGTTGATGACGCGCAAGGACGGCGTCTTCCGCCGCATGCAGGCGGCCCAGATCGCGACGAACCGAAATATGTTTGCGGAAAGCGCCTGATCCGGTGGCCATGAGACGGCGCGGCGGACGGTTGTTCAATCGGCGATGAGCAACCGTCCGCCAAGCCCGGCCTGCGGCACGTGCCGGCCCTCGATCCAGGCGCGGACCATCGCGTTGACGGATTCCGGCGCTTCCTGCTGCACCCAATGCGATACCTGCGGCAGGTAGCGGATCGTGAAATCGCTGACGAGTTCGTCCGTGCCGTAGGTCAGTTCCTTGCCGAGCGCCGAATCCTCCTCGCCCCAGATCATCAGCGTCGGCGTTTCGAGCATTGGAGGGTCGGTCCACTCGGCCGGCCGTTCGCCGCGGAAGCTGGCGCGGTAGTAGTTGATCATCGCCGTCATCGCGCCGGGTAACTGCGCGTTCTTGCGATAGTGATCGAGCACCTCGTCGGGAAACCGGCTCTTGTCGACGGCCATGCCGCGGAAGGCCTCGCCGATGGCGCGCGCGTTGCGCGCCAGCAGCAGCTTTTCCGGCAGCCACGGAATCTGGAAGAAGAAGATGTACCAGCTCTTTTTGAGCTGCGCCCAGGTGCGGATGCGCTTGGCCATCAGTGCCGGATGCGGCAGGTTCATCACGATGAAGCGTTCGAGCGGGCGCATCTTTTTCAGCGCGAATGTCCATGCAATGACGCCGCCCCAGTCATGCGCGACCAGCGTTGTCGGACCGGACACGCCGCGCGCCCGCGCCGCATCGATCAACCCGGCGACATCGTCGAGGAGATGCGGCAGCGCGTAAGCCTCGCGTCCCTTCGGCCGCGACGTGCCGCCATAGCCGCGCAGATTGGGCGCCCAGACTGTGTAGCCGAGTTCGGCGAATATCGGCATCTGATGCCGCCACGAATATTTGCTTTCCGGAAAGCCGTGCAGCAGCAGCGCGAGTTTCTCGCCGTCGCCGCAAATATCGACTTCGAAGGCCAGTCCGTTGGCCTCGATATAGGCGGTGCGGATGGGATGGGTGTTCATGCGGGTCTCCCGGTCGGCCGGATGCGCGTTGCGGGCGACTATAGGCGATTCCGCCCGTGTCGCGCGCGTCCGACGCTTGGCGCGGCAGGCCGGCCCGCGCTAGGCTTGGGCCCGCGTCGCTCGGGGCAGGGCGGACATCTGGCAATTGGGGGTTACCGGAAATGACGACACCGTTCGCGCCGCGGCAATGGTCTTCGCGCTTTGCGTTTTTAATGGCAGCCATTGGCAGCGCCGTAGGGCTCGGCAACATCTGGCGCTTTCCATACGTCGCCGGCGAAAATGGCGGCGGCGCCTTCATCCTGATCTACGGCCTGACGATGCTGGCCATCGCGCTGCCAATTCTGGCCGCGGAGATTCTGCTGGGTCGTATGGGCCACAAGAGCCCCATCAACACGATGCGCAAGCTTGTGGCCGAAAACCGGGCCGCGCGGCTCTGGACGCTGATCGGTTGGGGCGGGACCATCGGCGCCTTCGTGGTGCTTTCTTATTATGCGGTGATCGGCGGCTGGGCGCTGAAATATATCGAGTTCGCCATCACCGGCGCATTCGCCGGCGACGACAACGCCGCCACGCTTGCGCATTTCGAAGCTTTCGTCGCCGATCCCTGGGCGTTGATTTTCTGGCAGACGATCTTTCTCGGCTTCACGGTCTTCATCGTCTCCGTCGGCGTGACCTCCGGCATCGAACGCGCCGTCGTCGCGCTGATGCCGCTGCTTTTCCTGTTGATCGCGGGTCTCGCGGTCTACGCCACCACCATGCCGGGCTTCGGCGAAGCGATGCGCTTCATGTTCGATATAAGGCTTTCGGAAGTCACGCCCGCGACCGTGCTCGCAGCCATCGGGCAGGGCTTCTTCTCGGTCTCGATCGCGCTCGGCGCCATGATGACCTATGGCGCCTATCTTGATCGCAGCGTCTCGATCGGGCGCTCCGCCGTCATCATCGCGCTTGCCGACACCGCCATCGCCGTCCTCGCCGGCGTCGCGATCTTCCCGCTGGTCTTCACCTACGGGCTCGAGCCCTCGGCGGGCCCGGGCCTCACCTTCATCACATTGCCCATCGCCTTCGGCACCATTGGCGGCGGCGTGCTGATCGGTTCGGCCTTCTTCCTGCTGCTCTCGATTGCCGCCGTCACCTCGGCGATCTCGCTGCTCGAGCCGGTCGTCGCCTGGGTCGAGGAAGCGGTCGATATGTCGCGCCGCAAGCTCGCTGTCATCGCCGGCATATTGGTCTGGATACTCGGCTTCGGCACGGTCCTCTCCTTCAACCACTGGTCGGATTTCCACCCGTTCGCCCCGCTCGGCATTCTCGCCGGGATGACGGTCTTCGATGTGCTCGACTATGTGGTCCTCAACATCGTGATGCCGACGGTCGGACTGTTGATGTCGCTTTTTGTCGGCTGGGTGCTGACGCGCGAGAAGGTCGAGGAGGCGCTGGGTGTCAGCGGCGCGCGCTGGGTTGGTTTCTGGCGCTTTTCGCTGCGTTTCGTGGCGCCGCTGGGGGTGGTCTCGATCTTTGTCGCCAATGTGCTGATCTAGGCCGATTGCGGCCTTTCTCGGCCCTTGTCATCGGCGTGGCGGCGAATTAAGTTCCCGGCCAATCGCGGGCGCCCCCGTGCGGGCGCCTCCGCTTGATTTGTGCAGCCGTAGCTCAGCTGGTTAGAGCGCTAGATTGTGGATCTAGAGGTCCCCCGTTCGATCCGGGGCGGCTGTACCATTCGTCCCTGTAATACGGTCCTGTCCGAATGCCGGCCCCGGTCGCGGCTTTTCGTTTCGCCGATCCCGCATATTATGACATTATGAATGCCATAACAGGGGAGGGTGAGGCCTATGCCGAACGAGGATTTCGATGCCAGGCCCGCACCGCGGCCGGGCGTCCTGCGAACGCCGGACGCCCGCTTCGAGGGCATTGACAATTTTCCCTGGCCGCCGCGCTACCACGAGGTCGAGCCGGGCCTTTGCATGGCCTATATCGACGCGGGGCCCCGCGACGCCGCGGAGACGCTGCTGCTGCTCCACGGCGAACCCATGTGGGGCTACCTCTACCGGAAAATGATTCCGGTTTTCGAAAAGGCGGGCTTCCGCGTCGTTGTGCCTGACCTGATCGGTTTTGGACGCTCCGACAAACCGGTGGACGGCAAAGCCTATTCCTACAGCAAGCATGTCGGATGGGTGACGAAGCTCATCGAACATCTCGACCTGCGCCGCGTCACGATCTTCGGTCAGGACTGGGGCGGGCTGATCGGCGGCCGGGTACTTGCCGAAAACATCGACCGCTTTTCCCGCGCCGTTTTCTCCAACACCGATTTGCCGGGCACGTCGCAGCCGGGCCTGCCCGGCATGAAGCCGCAGGAACCTCTCGCGCCCGACGCGCTGCAATCGATGCTCGGCATCGACTGGCGCGCGACGCTCGGCGAAAACGACGCCATCGATCCCGGCAAGGTCAATGCTTATGTAAAAAGCGGCGCGCCGCTCTATTTCCTCGCCTGGCGCGTCTACAGCCAGGAAGTCGAAACCTTTTTGCCCTCGCGCATCGTGCCGGGCTGGTGCCTGAAGCCGGTGTCGGCCGCCGCGCGGCGCGCCTACGACGCGCCGTTTCCGAACGAGGACTATGTCGCGGGCGCGCGACGCTTTCCGCTTCTGGTGCCGATCACCGCCGACGATCCGGAGCGGATAAAAAACGACGCCGCATGGCGCGTACTCGAAGGCTGGAACGGTCCCTTGCTGACGCTATGGGGCGATGCCTGCCCGTTCACTTTCACGACGCTG
Source organism: Parvibaculum sp. (assembly GCF_019635935.1). Lineage (NCBI taxonomy): Bacteria > Pseudomonadati > Pseudomonadota > Alphaproteobacteria > Hyphomicrobiales > Parvibaculaceae > Parvibaculum > Parvibaculum sp. Next base: position 2,711,009 of record NZ_JAHBYN010000001.1, read on the forward strand.
GGGCGCGGATATCGCGAGCGCGTGCCGGGCGCAGCGCTTCCGGGCATCGAACACAAGGTCTTTCCCGCCGGTCACTTCTCGCAGGAAGATGTGGGCGAGGAAATGGCGGAGGAGATGGTTGGTTTCATCCGGAAGTTTCCCGCCGGCGCGTAGCGGGATCGGCGCAGCGAGGCGTTTTCGAAATTCAGTTGCCGTCAGGCGTCGAGGTGACGAAAGCGCCGCCGAAGAGTTGTTCGATTTCGCTGCCGCCCGCCGTCAACGGCATGATCACCGCATGCATGGTCAGAACGGCGCCGGAAGTGAGAACCGGCGCCTTGGGAAAGATCGGCCGCGCCGCGGCAAGCGCGCCGCTTGCAACATCGGTCCACCTCTTTTGAACCTGCTCGGGCGTGAGGTCGGAGCCCGGCGCGGGCTGCATTTCCGAAAAGCGCTGGTCGGTGCGGTCGCAGCCCATCCATGTCGCGAGCTCGCTGCCGAAAAGGCGGAAACGAAAATCGCGGCCGCCATCGATCACCTCGATGATCGCGACCGAAGGCAGCATGCGCACGAATTCGGACGGCAGGATATCGCGCCGGTCGGGCATCGGCCGTTCGCCGCGCTTGCTGTTCCAATAGTTGAAGAGCGCGATCGCGTCGGCATTTTCGGGCGCATCGAGCAGCGATACCGGCGATGCGGTGTCGATCCGGCGAGGCGCACGTTCTGAAACGAATGACGACAAGAGCTTTGCTCCGATAGGTCTCGAGGGCGACCGGGCTCAGTGTCCCACGGGGCGGTTAATGGAATCTAACGGCCGCCGAGACACGTTGGCTGTTGGTCGCTCTCTCGGGGCGTTTACGGCAATCAGTCGGCCGTCGGTACGATGAAAATCGCGCCCAGAATCTGCCCGATCTCCTCGCCGCCGGTTGTGACCGGCAGCAGGAGGGCGTGCATCTCGAGAGGCCCCTCGCCCTCGGTTCGGGCCACCGGCGTCTTCAGCGAGAGCGGGCCGCCGAGTTGCAGCACCGCGTGCATCGACTCGGACCAGCGCTTCCGCATCACCTCGTCCGTGAGCTTCGAGTCGGGCGCCGCCTTCATTTCCGAGAATTTTTCACCCGTTCTGTCGAAACCCGTTACCTTGAAAAGTTCCTCGCCGAACAGGCGGAACCGGAAATCGGCGCCGCCGTCGAGCACTTCGACGATGCCGATATGGGGCAGCAGCCGCCGGAACTCCTCCGGGCGGATATCCGCCCGGTCCGGATGCGCGCGCATACCGCGCTTCGACTCCCAATAGGCAAGGAGATGGCGGAGCTCCGGAAGCGCGGGCGCGTCGAGCAGGGTGACGGTCGCCTCCTTGTCGGGCGATCGCGCGATCTTTCCTGAGATGAATGAGGACACGGGCCTCCTCCTGGCGGAAATGCGCCATCCTTCATTCTGCCACACCGAAGGTTAACAGAATCTGCTTGCCCTGGCCTTGCGCCGGCCGTCGCGGCGGTGTTTGCTGCCGCCACTCACACACCCTGGCATCACGAGGTGCCCGCTGCAGGGCGGGCCGGCGGGAAGGAAACTCCATGACTTTGACCGTTTACGGCGCAAGCCTTTCGCCCTTCGTGCGCAAGGTGCGCGTGTTCCTGGCCGAGAAGGGGCAGGACTACACGCTGGAGCAGGTCAATATTTTCCCGCCGCCGGACTGGTTTCTCGAAATTTCGCCGCTGAAGCGCATTCCGGTGCTGCGCGACGACAGCATCGGCGCGGATGCGACCTTGCCCGACAGCTCGGCGATCTGCGGCTATCTCGAACGCAAGTTCCCGTCGCCCGCGCTTTATCCGGCCGATGCTTTCGCCTATGGCAAGGCGCTCTGGTACGAGGAGTATACCGACAGCGATCTTGCCGGCGCTGTCGGCATGGGCGTCTTCCGCCCGATGGTCGTCAACCGCCTGATGGGCAAGGAACCCGACAAGACGACGGCCGAAAAAACCTTCACCGAAAAGCTGCAGGGAAACTTCGCCTGGCTCGAAAAGGAAATCGGCGCGAAGGCGTTTCTGGCGGGCGATGCCTTTTCCATCGCCGACATTTCGGTCGGGACCCAGTTCGTCAATCTCGCCCATGCCGGCTACCGGCCGGACGCCGCCGCGTTTCCGAACCTGACGCGCTACCTGACTGCGATCCATGTGCGGCCGGGATTTGCCGCCTGCATCGCCGAGGAAACGGCGCTTCTGAAGAAATTCGGCCTCTGAAAGCCAGTGGCGGGCAGCGGGTCGTCTTCAAATCCGCGGCCAAACGCGGTATCTCTAGAACCATAAAAACATATGAGGGCGCACCGCGCCTGCAGGGAGAACGACAATGGCCGACAATGCCGCCAAATGGCCCGCCATGACCATCGAGGAAGCGCATGCCTTCCTGACCGCGCCGGGCTCGCCCTTCGAAATGGAAACGGTCGACATTCGCGGCAACAAGATCCGCACCTACAAGAACACGCCGCCTTCCTTGCGCGCGATTTTCGATCTCGGCCGCGCCTGGGGCGAACGCGAATTCATCGTCTATGAAGACGAGCGCCTGACCTACGAAAGCCACTACCGCGCCGCGACCGCTTTCGGCCGTGTGCTGAGCGAAAAATACGGCGTGAAGAAGGGCGATCGCGTGGCGCTCATCATGCGCAACTTTCCCGAATGGTCGATCGTCTTCTGGGCGGTCGCCGCCATTGGCGGCGTCATCGTGCCGCTGAACGCCTGGGGCACGGGCCCCGAACTCGAGTATGGCGTTTCGGATTCGGGCTCGAAAGTCCTGATCGTCGACCATGAACGTCTCGACCGCATCCGGCCGCATCTGAAGGCGCTCGGGCTCGACGGCCTCGTCGCCGTGCGCACACCGGCCGACGAACTGGGCGTGGCCGAGGCTTTCGAAACGCTGGTCGCGAAACCGCAGGATTACGCAAAGCTGCCGGACGACACGTTGCCCGATCCCGGTGTCCACCCCGACGATGACGCGACGATCTTTTATACCTCCGGCACCACCGGCAAGCCGAAAGGCGCGCTCGGCACGCAGCGCAACATCTGCACCAATCTGATGAACGCGCTGCTCGGCGGCGCCCGCGCCTTCATGCGCCGTGGCGAAATTCCGCCAGCGCCCGATCCGGCCGCACCGCCGCGCATCACGCTGCTGTCGGTGCCGCTTTTCCATGTGACCGGCTGCCACTCGATCCTGGTGTCGACCTATGCGGGCGGCGGCAAGCTCATCATCATCCACAAATGGAATCCCGAAAAGGCGCTCGAGCTGATCGAACGCGAGCGTGTGACCGCGTTCGGCGGCGTACCGGCAATGGTCTGGCAGGTTCTGGAATCGCCCGACTTCCAGACGCGCGACACATCGAGCGTCGAGTCGATCGGCTATGGCGGCGCGCCGTCCGCGCCCGACCTCGTGGCGCGCATCAAGCAGCAGTTTCCGAAAGTGCAGCCGTCGAACGGCTACGGCCTCACCGAAACTTCGGCCATCACGACCCAGAATCTTTCGGAAGACTATATTGCAAAGCCCGACAGCGCCGGTCCCGCCGTGCCGGTCTGCGATATCAAGGTTGTCGATGAGAAGGGCAATGAATTGCCGCGCGGACAGGTCGGCGAGCTCTGGATCAGGGGCCCGAACATCGTGAAGGGCTATTGGAACAAGCCCGAGGCGACCGCCGCCGCGATCACCGAAGGCGGCTGGTTCCACTCGGGCGATCTCGTGCGCATCGACGATGAAGGCTTCGCCTACATTCTCGACCGCGCGAAGGACATGCTGATCCGCGGCGGCGAAAACATTTATTGCGTCGAGGTCGAGGACGCGCTCTACGCGCATCCGGCCGTCATGGACGCCGCCGTCGTCGCCATCCCGCACAAGGTGCTGGGAGAAGAAGTCGGCGCCGTCGTTCAGGTCGCGCCCGGCAAGCAGGTGAGCGAGGAAGAGCTTCGCGCCCATGTCGGCAAGTTGCTCGCCGCCTTCAAGGTGCCGATCAAGATCGAACTCCGGCACGAACCGCTGCCGCGCAATCCGAACGGCAAGATCCTGAAAACGGTTCTGCGCGAAGACATGAAGAAATATGAAGGTTATCGCGCGGCGTGAACCGTGCGCGGGGAGGACGACAATGAACATCTCGCTTGAAGGCCGCGTCGCGCTGGTGACGGGCGGCAGCCGCGGCATTGGCCGCGCCATTGCGGTTGCGCTGGCGGAGGCGGGCGCCGACGTCGCGGTCAATTATCGCCGCGACGAGGAGGCGGCAGCCGAAGCGGTCGAGGCGATCGAGCGGCTGGGACGCAAGGCGAAGGCCTATTCGGCCTCGGTCGAAAATTTCGAGGAAGACCAGAAGATGGTCGCCGACGTGCTGAAGGATTTCGGTTCCATCGGCATTCTCGTCAACAATGCCGGCATCGCCTCGCGCGGCCAGACGGTCGCCGACACCGATCCGCTGGAACTTGAGCGCGTGCTGCGTGTTCATGCGATGGCGCCGCATTTCGTTTCGAAGCTGGTCATCCCGCATATGCGCAAGGAGAAGCGCGGCGACATCGTCATTATTTCTTCGGTGGCGACGCTCAACCACGCGGCGCAGGGCGGTCCCTACAATATGGGCAAGGCGGCGGCCGAGGCATTGGCGCTGACGCTGGCCAAGGAAGAACGGAAGTTCGGCATACGGACGAACATCGTCGCGCCTGGCCTCACCGACACCGACATGGGCTCGCGTCTTGCGGCGGCCCGCGCCGGCAAGAAGGGCATGGACATCCACGAACTCGACGCCAACATGCCTTTCGGCCATGTCTGCAGCCCCGAAGAGGTGGCCGCCGCGGTCGTCTATCTCGTTTCGGATGCCAATCCGTATGCGAACGGTCAGAAGATCAACATCGACGGCGGCGGCCCGATGTGATCCGGAAATTTGGGGTACTGCGACACCCCGAAACGCCCTTCTGTCATTGATCTGTCAAAAAACTGTCACGGGTCGCTGCGGAGCGCACTTATCCCCGGGTTTATCCCGCAACTTATGCCGCAACTTGTCCCCGCATTGTGATTCCCGGATCGGCCGCGCTTGACCTTCCAACAATGGGAAGGTCCATGATCCGCCGATGATGAAGACACGAATCCGGATTCCGCTGCCCACGCTCGCAAGTCTCGCGCTCGCGGGAGGGCTTGTGGCTGTTCCCTATGCCGCGTTCGCGGGGAACTACGATCTGACGGTCGCGAAGGCGAAAGTCGAAATCGACGGGCGTACTGTCGAAAAGCTGACGGTCAACGGAAGCGTTCCGGGACCGACACTTCGTCTCCGCGAGGGCGAGAAGGCGACGATTACGGTTGCCAACGAAGCAGACGAACCTACATCGATGCACTGGCACGGCATTCTGCTGCCGGGCATCATGGACGGCGCACCCGGTTTCAACGGCTTCATGGGCATCGCGCCCGGTGCGTCCTACACTTACACCTTCGATATTCGCCAGAGCGGCACCTACTGGTATCACAGCCATACCGGCACGCAGGACCAGAGCGTGCTGGGCGCCATCGTGATCGAGCCCGCCGCGCCGCCGCCGTTCCCGGCCGAGCGCGACTATGTGGTGCTGCTCGGCGACATCACGCCGGAAAACTCCGACCACGTCCTGCGCAATCTCAAGGCCGATCCGGGCTACTACAATTACAACAAGCGTACCCTGCGCGACTTTTTCGGCGACGCGCGCGAGCAAGGCTTCGGCGCGGCGCTGCGCGACCGCCTCGACTGGGGCGAGATGCGGATGGACCCGACCGATCTTGCCGACGTGACCGGCTATGCGTTTCTCGTCAACGGCAAGCAACCGGCCGAAAACGAAACCTTCATCTTCAGGAAAGGCGAACGTACTCGCCTGCGGCTGATCAACGGCTCGGCCATGACGCTGTTCGATGTGCGGATTCCCGGTCTGAAGATGAAAGTGGTGGCCGCCGACGGCAACGACGTCGAGCCGGTTTCCGTGGACGAGATCCGCATGGGTGTCGCCGAACGCTATGACGTGATCGTCGAACCGGACGGAGAGGGCCCCTACACGATCTTCGCCGAGTCGATCGACCGCGCGGGCTATGCGCGTGCGACGCTAGCCGCAAACGAAGGCGCTGAAGGTCCGATACCGGAGCGCCGCCCCCGTGCGTTGCTCGCCATGGACGATATGGGCGCGGCGCATGGCGGCCATGCCGGATACGACATGGACGGCGCGAAAGATGAGCATGGCGGCGCTCGCGATGATCATGGCGGACATGAAGGTCATGGCCATGAAGGTCATGGCGACGTTCACCAGATGGATGACAGGCACGACGGCCATGACGGGCATGACGGGCACCACATGCACGAGATGCAGCACGACGGCGCCGCGCACGAAAGCCCTTCCGCCCCTGCGCGCGCCGTCGGCTGGGCATCGGGTTTTCCGGAGGGATCGAAAGTTCTCGCCTATGAGGACCTGCGCGCCCGTGCGGCGCCCGGCGACAACCGCCCGCCGGATCGTTCGATCGAGATGCGCCTCACCGGAAACATGGAACGCTATGTCTGGACGCTGAACGACAAGCGTTTTGGCGAGGCCGCGCCGATCCGCGTCCGCTACGGCGAACGCGTGCGGATCGACTTCGTCAACGAGACCATGATGGCGCATCCGATGCACCTGCACGGCATGTTCTTCGAGCTTGAGAATGGTGCGGGTGCCCATCGCCCGCTGAAGGATACGGTGATCGTGCCGCCCGGAAAATCCGTTTCGGTCATCCTGACGGCGCGGGAGGTGGGCGCTTGGCCGCTGCATTGCCATCTGCTCTATCACATGGCCTCGGGGATGATGACGGCCTTCGTCGTCGAGCCGCCGGACGCCGCCGAGGCGGGTATCACGCCGGACGGCGCGTCCTTGCCGCTCGCCATTTCGCATGACGGTCATGGCGGTCACGCAGGGCACGGAGGCATGTGATGCGAAAGATGCTTCTTGCCGCGCTTCTCGGATCGTTCGCCTTTCCGGGGACCGGACGAGCCGAACCCGGCGACGTCGTGGCGATGGATCACGGCGCCGAAATTTTCCGCAGGATCGTCGTCGAAGCGGATTACGCGGCCCGCGACGGCGGCCAGTGGCGCTGGCATGTCGATGGCTGGATCGGCGGCGATAGCGAACGCGTCTGGATCAGGTCGGAAGGCAAGATCGAGGACGGCCGCGCCGAAGAAGCAGAACTGCAGCTTCTCTACGGTTGGAACGTGCATCCCTTCTGGGACGTGCTTCTGGGTGTCCGTCAGGATTTCGAACCGCGCGGCGAGACCTATCTCGCTGCGGGTGTAACCGGCCTCGCGCCCTATTTCTTCGAGACGGACGCGACCGCCTTTCTCTCGACCGAGGGCGACCTCTCGCTTCGCCTCGAACAGAGCCTCGACATTCCGGTCACGCAGAAACTGATCGCCGAACCGCATGTCGAGTTGAATGCTTTCGCGCAGGACGTGCCCGAGCGCGGCATCGGCGCGGGCTTCAGCGGCGTCGCGGCCGGCTTGCAGCTTCGCTACGAAATCACACGCCGGTTCGCGCCCTATGCCGATCTTGTGTGGGAACGCGCACTTGGCGAAACCGCCTCGATCGCACGCGGGCGGGGCGAGGATGTCGAAGTCACGACGCTGCGCTTCGGCGTTCGAGCGATGTTCTGACGGTCCTCATTCCGCCGGCGACAACGCGCCCGCCGTCTCGGCCTTCGGCTTGCGCCGGACGAGCGACGGCATGACGTTGATGAGCGAGAGCAGCACGGCCGAAGCGTAAGGAACGGACTGCACCAGCAGCACGGCGACCCAGAGCCTGGAATGGCTGTCGGCGAAATCCGGGCTCAGCAGGAAGGCAATCGTCAGTCCCCAGAGCACCGTCAGCATCAGCGTTTCCTCCCGCACCTGGATGAAGGCGGCCGCGAGCGGCGGCTTGTCCTCGCATTTCGGTGTGCGAATGAAGGGTTTGCTGGTGGTGATCATGCCGTTGAGCATCGCCTTGGCGACGGTATGCGTGAGGCCGAGCGCCGCGACGCCGGCGCCGAGGCTTTCGAGGAAGGAACAGTCGCGAATGCGCACGGCATAGAGCCACAGCGAACGGATGACCTTGAAGGCGAAACTGCCGATGGTCGGGATCAGAAACGCCGCGACCGGCAGATAGACCATATGCGGCTGGTAGAGCGCCCAGACCGACAACACGATGCTGGCGGTCGTGAAAAGCAGCGCCAGCCCGTCGGCGAACCACGGCAGCCATCCGGCAAGGAAGTAATAGCGTTGCGCGCCCGAAAGGCCGTTCTTCCGCCGCGCCCAGGGCGCGAGCGCATCCCAGTGATGCTTGACGATCTGCACCGCGCCGTAAGCCCAGCGGAAACGCTGCGTGATGTAACCGGCCAGCGTGTCGGGCGTGAGACCGCGGCCGAAGGAATGGTTGACGTAAACGCTGTCATAGCCGGCGCGATAGAGCTTGATGCCGAGCTCGGCGTCCTCGCAGATGCACCACTCCGCCCAGCCTCCGACCTTTTCGAGCGCCGACTTGCGCACCAGCGTCATCGTGCCGTGCTGGATGATGGCGTTGAAATTGTTGCGCTGGACCATGCCGATATGAAAGAAGCCGGCATATTCCCAATAGGCCATGTTCTTGAAGGCGCTTTCGTGCCGGTCGCGATAGTCCTGCGGCGCCTGCACGAAGCCGACATCGCGCTTGTCGAAATAGGGAACCATCGTCTTGAGCCAGTTCGGCTCGATCTGGTAGTCGCTGTCGATGACGGCAATGATTTCGGCGTCGGGCGCGGTCTTCGCCATGCCGAAATTCAGCGCACCGGCCTTGAAGCCCGGCCAGTTTTCGAGATGGAAGAAACGGAAGCGCGGTCCGAGCGTCGCGCAATAGTCGCGCACCGGCTGCCAGACTTCCGGATCGGTCGTGTTGTTGTCGAGCACCAGCACTTCGTAGTTCTCGTAGTCGATCAGCGACAGCGCCCGGAGCGTCTCCTTCACCATCTCGGGCGGCTCGTTGTGGATCGGCACATGGATCGACACCTTGGCGGTCGGACTGACAACCTTGTCGTCGAACGGCTTGAAGTGCCGCTCGCCGTGGCGCGTCCAGATCACCTCGACGAATTCGATGGCCTCCGTCAGCAGCACGATGAGGAGCAGGCCTTGCGCGAAAAAGAGAAAGCTCCACACCGTGACGCCGACCCAGGTGAAATAGAGGCCGGTCACCGAAAGTCCCGCCCAGGCGATGGCCGATCCGGCAATCTGCGTCAGCACCGCGAAGAAGATAACGCCGGCCGGCCGCACATGGCTCTGGCGCAGAATGAAGAGCATGGCCGGCAGAAGCGCGAGGCCGGCCGCCAGCGACGCCCAGAAGCGCCATTCCGGCGCCTCGGAAATGCCGCCGGCCATAGGGAATTTCGGTTGCCGGTCGGCATTGTAGATGCCCCAGAAGGCGCCGGCCGCGCCTTCCTCCGACGCCTTCCACGGCTGGTCGAAGGCTTCGATGACGTAGTAGGTGAGGTCTTCCTGCTTGGCGCGGTTGAGAAACTCGCGCATGAACGTCGCCTGGTTGACCAGCGACGGCACGGCTTCGGTGCTCAGCTCGGATTCGGAGAGGCCCAGATAGGGCCGGCGCGGAATGACCTTGCCGCGGCTCGGCCAGCCGACTTCCGACACGACGATCGGCTTGCCCGGATAGGCCTCTTTCAGCAGCGCAATTCGCTCGAACACCGCATCGACCGCGATGTCGATCGGAATGCCCTCCCAATAGGGAAGGATCTGCACGGCGATGTAATCGACTTCCTTCACGAGCTCGGGATGGTTGAGCCAGATATGCGGCGGCTCGGCCGTCGAGACCGGCTTCCAGATGCGCGTCTTGGCGCGGCGGATATAGGCGATCAGCTCGTCCACCGTCACGTCGCGCCGCAGCAGCGCCTCGTTGCCGACCATCACGCGCACCACATTGCGCCGTGGCGCGGCTTGAATGAGCCGTTCGAGTTCGACCTCGTTGCGTTCGAGATTGGGACCGATCCAGGCGCCCGGCGCCACCGACAGGCCGTACTGGGCGGCGATTTCGGGAATCCGTTGCTGACCGAAGACCATGGTGTAGGTGCGGATCGCCTGCACCGTGCCGGCGAGCAGCTTCAAATCCTCTTCGATCTGCGCGGCGGAGGGATGGCGGTTCCGGGTCGGGTCCTGGCCCTGGCGATAGGGGCTGTAGGAGAAGCCGACGATTTCGCCGGTCCAGGCTTCGGCGTGATGCGGCTGGTTGAAGGCCGCCCAGACCGCGAGATTGGCCGCGATGACGAGCGGCAGCACGATGAAGAAGAAAGCCGCCTGGCGCACAAAGGCCGACCGGTGCCAGGCGCGCGGATTGGCGGCGGCAGGCTCGGGCGCGGCTTCGGGGGCAGGCGGCGGCACTTGGGGTTCGTCCATCGGCAAATCCGCGGAAAACAACTATGGAGGGCCAGCCGCCCGGACAGGGGCGTGGCGCTCTCTCTTCCATCCGCTCCGTGACCAAATTAGGGCAAGCGCGGCGGGGCTGCAAAAAAGGCCGGAAAGGGCGGTGTCCCGCCCCTCAGTCGGCCGCGATGCGCGCCCCCGCCGGACGCGTCTGCGCGCCGCGGATGAGCCGGCCGCCGAGCGCGCCGGTCGGTTCGCCGTTGCGGAAGGCGACGGCGCCCGAAACGATGCTGGCGGTGTAGCCGTCGGTCTTCTGGATCAGGCGTTTGCCGCCGGCCGGCAGGTCGTTGACGATATGCGGCGAATAAAGCGTCAGGCGGTCGAAGTCGATCACATTGACATCGGCCTTCATGCCCGGCGCGAGGATGCCGCGATCATGCAGGCCCACGAGATCGGCGTTGCGGCCGGTGAGCCCGTGCACCAGCCATTCGAGCGGCAGCTTGGCGCCCCGCGTGCGGTCGCGGCCCCAATGCGTCAAGAGCGTCGTCGGGAAGCTGACATCGCAGATGATGCCGCAATGCGCGCCGCCATCCGACAACCCGAAGGCGGTGTTCGGATGCGTCAGCATTTTCTCGACATCGGCGAGGCTGCCGCAGTGGTAATTCATCAGCGGGAAATAGAGCAGCGCCTTGCCGTCCCGCTCCAGCATCCAGTCGAGCACGACTTCGCGCGGATTTTTCCCCGTGCGCTCGGCGACCGCTTTCGCGCTCTGCTCGGGCGCCGGTTCGTAGTCGGGCCGCTCGCCCAGCGCGAACATCTTGTGGTAGCCCACGCAGATCATCTCGATGATCTCGCCGGCCGGATATTCTGGTTCCTCGGCGAGAAGCTTCGCGCGGAATTCAGGGTCGCGCAGCGCCTTCAATTGCGTTTCGAGCGGCGCGCCCCAGATATGGCGGAAGGTCTGGTGCATCACGAAGGGATTGAGCGAGGCGGTGAGGCCGAGCAGCAACCCGGTGGCGCGCGGCGGCACCTGGCCCTTGATGGGCAGCCCGTCGGCATTGGCGGCCGCGATATTGTCGAGCACACGCGCCCAGACATCCGGCCAGCGATCGTCCTGTTCGATGGTGATCGACATCGGCCGCCCCGAAAGCTCGACCATGCCCCTGAGCATCGCGAACTCGGCGTCGGTGTCCTTGAAGTCGGCGATCAGCTGCAAGACGCCCTTGCCCGATTTGCCCATCGCGCGGGCGATGCCGTGCAGCTCTTGCGCTTCGGCCTTCAAGGTCGGCGTCGAACCGCCCTTGACGTCTTTATGTTTCACCGTGCGCGAGGTCGAAAAGCCGAGTGCGCCGGCCTCCAGCGCCTCGACGACGAGGCGCGCCATCTCTTCCGTTTCGGCCTCGGTGGCGGGTTCGAGCGCCGGCGCCCGCTCGCCCATCACATAGGCGCGCACGGCGGCATGCGGAATTTGCAGGCCGACATCGACGGCGAGCGGCGAGGCCGCGACCGCGTCCATATATTCGGCGAAGCTTTCCCAGTTCCACTTGATGCCTTCGGCAAGCGCCGTACCCGGAATATCCTCGACGCCCTCCATGAGGCCCAAGAGCCATTCGCGTTGCTCGGGCTTGCAGGGCGCGAAGCCGACGCCGCAATTGCCCATGACGGCGGTGGTGACGCCGTGAAAGGTCGAGGGCTGGAGATAGGGGTCCCAGGTCACCTGGCCGTCATAATGCGTGTGAACGTCGATGAAGCCCGGCGTGACGATCTGCCCCTTGGCGTCGATCTCCTCGGCGCCCGAGCCGGAAACCTTGCCGACCGCCGTGATGACGCCATTGTCGATGGCGATGTCGGCCGCGAAAGGCGCGGCCCCCGTGCCGTCATAAACGGTGCCGCCGCGGATCACGATGTCATGCTGGCGAGACGTGCTGCTCATGGGGGTTCCCTCCCGGAAATGCTCTGAATGGCGTTTGGAGGGAGGATAGCGGAAATGGGGGGCGCGGGGGAGGGGTGGAACCTAGCTATTCCAAGGTAGGCTTCGATAAAATGCAGCAACACGATCAAAGGCTTCCGCGAAATCCGGAATGTCGCCGATTTCGAGTTTCAGCGAGTCCCATTCGGCGCCCGCTCGTCTTTGAACCTCGGGATCAGACAGCGAATGGATAGTGGGATTAATATTTCTAGACCAACATTTCAGAAACAGGACTTCGAGAATTTGTGTTCGAAGCTGTTCATTGATGTTTCGACCTGAAATCAGGAGGTCGAGATCATAGACATCCTGGCGTCGGTTTCGACGCCGTATGGGTTGCTGCAACATGGCTCGATACTTTTCACCGATCAAGTCGGCCAAACTATAAGCTCTTATCTCAGCTCCACCTGTTAATTCCAGTATCTGTATGTTTTTGGTGGGTTCATTAAAGGAAATGTCGACTTCTACTACATCAACGGATTTTCCCTCATTGAGCGCAGTTTCCTGTTTGCTTCCGCGTATTGCATAAGCAATTTTCAATTTGAGAGCAGGAAAATCGGCTGTCTCGAATTTTCCTCTAGGCTGACGCTTAATTGAATGAACTTTCATCAGCAAGTCCGGATAACCGAGAGTTGTAGTTACTCGAGGGAATATGTCATTCAATAAATCACAAATCTGATTGTCGACATCCGGTTCAGCGAGAAAGCTAGCTGTAAGATCAATATCTGTAGTCTGTCGAGGGCTCGCGTACGCCAACCCCATCAATATCCCGCCTTTTAGATAAAGTTCCTCTTGTAAATGAGCAGACATTGCAATGGCATTTAGCGTAACTTCCGTCGCCTGTCTCTGGCGGTAGGCTATTGGGTCTGCCCTCGCGCCCTCGACCCATGAAGCAAGATCTATTTTCGTCGCCGTGTCAGGCATTCAGTGAGATCATCCATTTTTCGGAGTAAGTAGGAGCGAAGTCCTTTGTGGGGTCGAGCTTTCTACTGCCGCCGCGTTGCACGAAAGCTTTCCATGCGTCGATACGACGATCGGCTTTTATTAGGAGCCGTTCTTCAAGAATGTATCCGGCACGGCTTTTGACGATGGAGCTTTCTATGTGGTCGACGGACTCGATAATCTCATCCAGATAGTATTTTGCATGTTCTTCCCACACATCAAGTACGTGACTCATCCCACCACACAGCACTGGGTTTTGAATTGTATCCAAGAATGTTTGACCGATGGTGGCGAGGCGAGCCGCACTTCCCCGGGCTCGAATATTTTTCCCAAGTGTTTTGGTTTCTAATACATGAAGCGGACGACGGCGAACGCGTTTTGGGTGCAGAATATTTTTAAGAGGATAAGGATTGACGACGCCTTTGGAGGCGTCGGCAGCCATAATTTCTTGCAGTTTCTGCCTTGCGATATTGCGGTCTGGTCTTGTTAGAAAAAGCGCATCGGGGCGGCGGTTTGTTATGCCCCAACGTTGCATGGCGGATATATGGGAAATGTAACAGAGACGATCTGCTAAGCAGACAATTTCATCTGCAGGTCGATCCGGCACTGCGAGCGCTCGTATTATCTTGGAGCCGTAATCACGATCCGCTCCTATCACGCCGGCATTTTTAAGATTTGTTCTGTGACGTACGTAGTCTTCTGCGGTGGGTGTCTTGGCACGTAAGTAAAGCTTCTCGTCTTTTGGCTCTCTATACATTTTCAAGATGAGATAGAAAAACTCGTAGGGCGTATATACGGGCTGCTCTGCTTGTTCGATTGCATTTGCGAGGTAGTGGCCAGCGCGAGTGAGGGTGTCTTTCACCACGCTGTGTTGAAGGATGGCCATATTTTATCCGAAGGTGTGGAGTACATGCGTCCTTAGGACGCATGTACTCCACACCTTGCCTAAAGTCAATAGAAATTTTTTGAAGAAATGGGTATGGCAATGATGTATGTGTGTCCTTAGGACACACATACATCATTGCCAAGGCAAAGTCAAATGCAAAATTACCTCAAGCGCCTAAACAACAGTCAACCCATACCGAAGACACCTTTCCCTTGCCCGCGATGCGCGCTGGCGCCGGTCGGCCTCTTCTACGATTTCTACGAGGTCTGACCGCTCACGACGTCTGCTGCTTCCCCCGGTTCTGTATCCCCTCGCGCCGCGCGGCGATTTCCTCGGGCGCGACGGATTTGTTGGCGGCGTTGGAGAACTGCCGCTCGGTCTTGAGCGCGGTGCCGAAATCCTGCGCGAAACCGTCATCGATCAGTTTCTTGTAGGCCGGCAGGCATTGCGGCACGACCGAGAGCATGTCTTCGGCGAGCTTGCGGGCCGTCGGCAGCAATTCCTCGGCCGGCACGACGCGGTTGACGAGGCCCCAGTCGCAGGCCTGCTGCGCGCTGAGGAAATTGCCGGTCAGCGACAATTCCTTGGCGCGGTAGATGCCGATGGCGCGGCTGAGCTTCTGGCTGAGGCCCCAGCCGGGCAGGATGCCGACGCGGGCATGGGTGTCGGCGAAGCGCGCATTTTCCGAACAGATCAGTACGTCGCAGGCAATGGCGAGTTCGAAACCGCCGGTGATGGCGACGCCGTTGATCGCGCCGATGACGGGGCCCGAGAAACGGCCGATCGACGTGACCGGGTCCTTGTCGCCGATGGTCGAGTTGACGCCGCCTGAATTTCCGCCGACGGCGCTGGCGTCGCCGCCCAGTTCCTTGAGGTCGAGCCCGGCGCAGAAGGCCTTGCCGGCGCCGGTCAGGATCGCGACGCGGATGTTTTCGTCGGCCTCGAGTTCCTCGAAGGTCTCGGCGATGGCGCGGCGCAGATCGCGCGACAGCGCGTTCATGGCGGTGGGGCGGTTCAGCGTGACGGTGGCGATGCCGCCGGATTTCTCGACCAGGATGACGGGCTCGGACATGGGGGCGCTCCTCGATGGAATGGCTTTGAGCCTGTTCTATCGGGATCGGGAAGCGCGGGCAAACCGATCTTCACCCGAGAAATCCGGCGAGCCCCACACCGATGAAATTGGCGATCGCATAGCCGAAGACGCCGAGCAGCACGCCCGGCGTCACCAGCAGCCGCCAGCGCTGGCTTGCCGCCATCGCCGCCGCCGTCGCCGGACCGACGGCCACCGCGTTGGAGGCGATCAGCGCCTCGGCAAGGTCGATGCGGAAAATCTTCGCGCCCGCCAGCACGACCGCGAGATGCACCGTCGCCATGACGAGGACGAAGAAGAAGATCGGCATCGCCGTCTGCACCATCAGCACGACATCGGCGCCGGCGCCGATGACGCCGAAAAACACATACATGAAGAACATGCCGAGATCGAAACCGCCCCGAAGTTTCGCGAGATAGGCCGGGAAGAGATTGGCGAGCGCGAGCGCGATCAGCGTGATGAACAGAACCGAATAGCCGGGCATCCCGAGCATCTCGCCGATGAGCCTGCCGCCGAAGGCGCAGGCCGCGGCGAGGAAAAGCAGCGTTGCCAGCGCGCCCATGTCGAGCGGCGGTTTCGCCTCTTCCTTGTGCGCGACGCCGTCGTCGCCCGCTTCGATGATCTTCGACGGGATGAAACGCAAGAGCGCCCGCGAGCCCGCCATCGTCAGGATGGCAGCCATGAAGACGACCATGACGACGGCATCGGTCGCCGCCATGGTGGCGATCAACGCGCCGTTTTCATTGAGGCCGAGCGCCTGGGCGACGGCGGCGAAATTCATCGAGCCGCCGATCCAGCTTGCGCCGAGCGTCGCCGCGATGCGGTTGGCGTCGGGCCCGAGATCGATGAGATAAAAGCCCGCCAGCACACCCGCCACCGTGCCCGCGACCGCGACGGCGAAGGCTGCGATCATCATGCCGGCCTCGCTGATGAGCTTGCGGATATCGGCATGGAAAAGCAGCAGCGGAATGGCAAGGCTGACCGCATAGGTCCAGACCATGTCGTGAAACGGCGAGGCGAAAGGCACGACACGCAGATTGGCGAGCAGTGTGCCGGCCAGGATCGTCAACACCACGCCCGAAAGCCATTGCCCGAGCCGCGTGCGCTCCGACCAGAAGCCGAAAGCGGCGAGCCCGAGAAACGCAAACATCAGGCCGAACATGTTGTCGGCGGAAATCAGCGGCAGTTCCATGTGGCGGTCCCCGGCGATTCTGGATTGCACCCATCATGCGGCGCGGGCGGAGGAAGGCAAGTGCCCTCAATAGGCGAAGGTCACCGTCAGCGAACCGAACTGGTCCGGTTTTGGCTGGCCCTTGTATTCCTTGCTGCGGAAGACATGGGTAATGCTGAAGCGGGCCGGCCCGACGATGGCGACCGCGCCGAGCTTGGCGTCATAGACGAAATGTTCCTTGTCGATGCTGACGCTGTCGCGGAACGTGTTGCCGTCGAGGAAGATGTCGCGCGCGATGCCGCGGCCTTCGATTCCGGCAAAGAGATAGCAGTTGCAGCCCGGACCCGCCGGACGGAACCATTCCGAGCCGCCGACGCCCGGATAGATGCGGGTCGGGCCGAAATCGTCCGGCAGCGCCGGGCCGATGCGGAAGGTGCCGCCGATGCCGCCATAGGTCTGCACCGTGCCGAGCGAGACGATCGTGTAGGGAATGAAATCGGTTTCCATGCCGAACAGGCGTTCGCCGCCCAGCGTCGGGCTGCGCCAGGCGCGCTCGAAGCTGAGATTGAAGCCAATCTCGTCGCGGATCTGGTTGTGCCAGCCATTGGCCTTGTCGGCGCCGATGACGCTGTGCCATTCGTTCTGCACCCATTCGCCTTGCGCCTTGGGGCCGACGACGCCCAAATCGAGCTTCCAGTTGTCCTGCCAGGCCTCGCCCGTGATCGTGCTTGAGCGCACGCTCTGGAGTGCGAAGGTCATATGAAGCCACGCCGCATAGGGGCGCTCGTTGGGCAGGTAGGCGACGGCGGCCGTATCGTCGGGCGTGAAGATGGCGTGACCGAGCGCGATGCCGACGCGGTGGCTCTTCCGGTCGAAATTGCCGGTCGGAAAGAACAGCGAATAGAAAGGCGGCGAGGAAAAATCGGCCAGCCATTTCGGCAGGTCGTTGCGCGGCCGCGACAGCCAGGCCGCCTGCACGCCGTTGGTGTAGTGGCGATCGGTATTCGAGAAGCCGGCGAAAAGGTCGTTCTCGACCTGGAAGGTGATGAAAGCCTTGTCGACGGCCGGGTCCGCCGCTTCGGCCGCCGCAGGCGCGGAAAGGGTGACGAGGCCGATTGCCGCCGCGGCCAGCAGGCGTCGGACGGCAGGAAACACGGTCATCGGTCATTGCCTCTGGACGAATGCGGATACGAACTCCGCGAAGTGGCTTGACGCCGGGGAGCCCCCACCTGTCCAATACTACGAAAGGCAACCAAAACAAAGTTGCGGCGCAAAGACGCCGGCAGGGAGGAAGTTTCATGGCTGTTGCGGAAACAGCGCCCGCGTGGAGTCGCGAGGATGCGGCGGCGGCGGGCATGGTGGTGGCGTGGCACGCAGGCCAGGCGCCGGACCGGCCGGCGATTATTTCCGAGGCCGGCAACCGGACCTATGGCGAATTGAATGCGCGCGCCAACAAGCTGGTGCGCGCGCTCAGGCGTGCGGGGCTCAATGCCGGCGACGCGGTGGCGCTGCTTTGTTCGAACCGGCCGGAATTCGTCGAGACGGTGGCGGCCTGCGCGCGCGGCGGCTTCCGCCTGACGCCGGTGAACTGGCATCTCAAAGGTTCCGAAGTCGGCTACATCGTCGACAATTGCGAGGCAAAGGCCTTCATCGCCGATGCGCGCTTCCCGGCGTCCGCCGCCGAAGCGGCGGCTGCGGCGAAGGGGCTCGTCGCGAAGCTTGCCGTCGGCGGCCCGCTGCCGGGCTTTGCGTCCTATGACGCGGCGCTGGAAGCCGAAGACGGGAGCGACCTCGCCGATCCGGTGCTCGGTACACAGATGATGTACACTTCCGGAACGACCGGCCACCCCAAAGGCGTCTATCGCCGTCAGGCCGCGCCCCTCTCGCCGCTGCTGGTCAAGCTGACCGAGACGGCGGCCTTCCGCGAGGGCGATCTGGCGCTTGTCACCGGCCCGCTCTATCACGCGGCGCCGCTGGCCTTGAACATGAGTTTCCCGCTCAATGCCGGCGTCGGCTGCGTACTGATGGACAAATGGGACGCCGAGGAAACGCTGCGCCTCGTCGCCGAATACAGGATCACGCATACGCATGTCGTGCCGACCATGCTGCACCGGATGCTGCAACTGCCGGAAACGACGAAGGCGAAATACGACATATCCTCCTTGCGCTGGATCTTGCATGGCGCCGCCCCTTGCCCCGCGCATGTGAAGGAAGGTTCGATCGCATGGTTCGGCCCGGTGGTCTTCGAGTACTACGCGGCGACCGAAGGCGGCGGCATTTTCGTCGACAGCCATGAATGGCCGGTGAAGAAGGGTACGGTCGGCAAGCCGTTGCCCGGCGTCGTCGTCGAAGTGCATGACGAGGACGGCAAGCCGGTGAAGCCGCGCGATGTCGGCACGATCTATTTCAAGGCGCCGGAAACCGGCCGCTTCGAGTATTTCAAGGCGCCCGAAAAGACCGACGGCGCCTATCGCGGCGATTTCTACACCATGGGCGACATGGGTTACATCGACGAGGACGGGTTCCTGTTCCTCACCGGCCGCAGCGCCGAGGTCATCATCTCGGGCGGCGTCAACATCTATCCGGCCGAAATCGACCAGGAGATTTTGAAACATCCGGCAGTGGCCGACGCGGCGGCCGTCGGCGTGCCCAACGAGGAATGGGGTGAGGAGGTGAAACTCGTCATCGAGTTGAACGAGGGCTACAAGCCCGACGCGGCGATGGCACGCGAGCTGCTCGACTTCGCGGCGGCGAACCTGCCCGGCTATCAGCGCCCGCGCTCGGTCGATTTCATGGCCGAACTACCGCGTATGCCGAGCGGCAAGGTTTTGCGCCGCACGATCCGCGACGCCTATTGGCAGGGCGACAAGAAAATCTGAAAACGAAGCAGGGGAGGAGAAGATGGCGGGCATTTGCGAAGGCCGCGTGGTGATCGTCACCGGCGGCGCGCGCGGGCTGGGCCGCGAATACTGCCTCGAATATGCGCGCCAGGGCGCCAAGGTGGTGGTCAACGATCTCGGCGGCGCGCGCGACGGCGAAGGCCGCTCGGCGGGCCCCGCCGAAGATGTCGCCAACGAAATCAGGGCGATGGGCGGCGAGGCGGTGGCCAACGGCGACGACGTCTCCGACTGGGAAGGCGCCAAACGCATGATCGACCAGGCGATCTCGACCTATGGCACGCTCGACGTGCTGGTCAACAATGCCGGCATCCTGCGCGACCGCATGATTTTCAACATGACGATCGACGAATGGGATGCGGTCATCAAGGTGCATTTGCGCGGCACCTTCTGCCCGATGCGCCACGCCGTCGGCTATTGGCGCGAGCGGGCGAAGGCCGGCGAGACGAACGACGCGCGCATCATCAACACGACCTCGGTGTCGGGCCTTTTCTGCAATCCGGGGCAGACCAATTACGGTGCAGCGAAAGCCGGCATCGCCTCGATGTCGCTGATCGCCGCCAAGGAACTGATCCGCTACGGCGTGACGGTCAACGCGATCTCGCCCGGCGCGCTGACGCGGCTGACCGAAGACCTCGGGCCGCCGGAGGAATTGAAGCCCGGCGAATGGAACCCGCGCGATCCCTCGAATGTCGCGCCCATCGTCGTCTGGCTGGGGTCGGCCGAGGCGCGCGACGTGACCGGGCAGGTGTTTGAATCGATGCGCGGCCGCCTCTGCGTTTATGAAGGCTGGCATCGCGGGCCCACCGTCGAACAGGATGCCCGCTTCGACCCGGCGAAACTCGGACCCATCGTCAAGAAGATGCTGGCCGACCGCCGCCCGGACCAGAAGATGGGCGAGGGGTAGATGCAAAGCAGAAGGGCCACGCCCTTTCGGGAATGGCCCTTCGCTCCTATCCGCGTCTGTTTTTTGTTTTTGACGCCGATTTCGTGTGTCAGCCGAGCTTCGCCAATGCCTTGACGATGTGATCCGGCTTTTCGAGTGTCATCAGGTGTCCGGCTTCCGGGATCGAGACAAGCTCGGCGCCCTTGATCGCTTTTTTCCAGGCATGGGCGTAAGCCGGCGGGATCAGCTTGTCGCTGTCGCCCCAGATCAGCAGCGTCTTCGCCTTGATGCGGTAGAGGCGCTGCGAAAGACCGCGATCCGGCACGGGGAAGAGGATCTTGCCCGCCATGCCCATCTGCCGCGCATTCTGCACGAGAAAGCCCTTCAGCCATTCCGGATCGTCGAGCGCGACGCCCGCCGTCATCAGCGCGGTGCCGGCTTCGACATCGTGGAAGAGCACCGCCGGAAGCTCGTAGGGCAGCATCGCGAAAATGTCGGGGATCGGATGCTCGTCGAGCCAGAGACCGGCCGGACAGATAAGGCCGAGGCGGCTGACGTCGTTGGGCGCGATGGCGGCCATTTCGGCGGCGATCATGCCGCCCATCGAATGACCGGCAAGGATCGGATTCTTCAGGCCGAGCGCCGCCACCACGTCCCAAGTGTGGAGCGTGATGTCGAGCATCTCGCGCAACTCGCCGCATTCTTCCGAGTCGCCATAGCCCGGCAGCAGCGGCGCATAGACATGATATTTTTCCGCGAGCTTCGCCAGCAGCGGGTCTTCCGCCGTGACGCCGCCGGCGCCATGCAGGAAGACGAGAGGCTCTCCTTTTCCGCCTTCGAAGTAGCGGACGGGGACGTGGTGGGTGTCGATCGTTTTCGTTTCCATCAGTCCTTCCCTCCCACCATCGCGGCCACTTCCTTTTCGGCCGGCAGGCTGCCCGGCTTCACCTGCTTTGCCAGCGGCTTGCACCAGAAGCGGTTGTCGTCCTTGTAGTCGGGGAACATGCCGCGCAGATGCGGCATCACTTTTTCAGCAAAGAGCCTTGTCGAATGCATGCATTTGTCCATCGGCATGTTGCCGACATGCATGAGGCAGAAGATGTTGCCGACGTTGAGGCCCTTGATGAGTTCCTCCATGCGCTGGCGCACGGTCTCGGGGCTGCCCGCGATCACATGGCCCTGCTCGGTCAGGTCTTTCCAGGTGAGCGAGGAATAGCCGTCGATGGGCGGCGCATATTGCGACAGCGCACCGGTCTGGATCGTCTTGATGGTCCGGTAGCCCGGCGCATCGGCAAAGCCGCCATAGACATGCAGGCAGCGATTGTAAAAGTAGCTGACATGCTCCGAATAAAGCCGCTCGGCTTCCTCGTCGGTGTCGGCCACGCAGATTGTCTGCGCAAAGCCCGCGCGGTAGGGGCTCTCGTCGGGCGCGTTGCGCTCTGCGACGCGGTCCCAATAGCCCTGCATCAGCGCCTTGGCGCGGATATAGCCGGAGAAAGAGAGGTAGGAATAGGAATAGGTGTTGTCGATGCAGAAATCATAGGTCTCGACCGAACCGCCGCCCGGAATATGGATCGGCGGCGGATCCTGAATCGGCCGCGGCCAGATGTTGACGTGGCGGAGCTTGTTGTAGCGCCCGTTCCAGGCGAAGGGATCGGGGTCCGACCAGGCGCGGCGGATCAGGTCGTGCGCTTCCTGATATTTTTCGCGCGTCAGCGCCGGTATCTGCCCGTAGCAGTAATTGGTGTCCATCGACGTGCCGACCGGGAACCCGGCAACGAGACGCCCGCCCGAAATGCAGTCGAGCATCGCGAATTCTTCGGCGACGCGCACCGGCGGATTGTAGAGCGCGATCGAATTGCCGAGCACCACAAGGCCGACATCCGACGTGCGCCGCGCAAGGCCCGCCGCAATGATGTTGGGCGAGGGCATGATGCCGTAGCCGTTCTGGTGATGCTCGTTGACGCCGATGCCGTCGAAGCCCAGCGTGCCCGCATATTCGAGCATGTCCATGTAGGAATTGTAGACCTCATGGCTCTTTGCCGGATCGAACAGGCGCGAGTCGATGTCGACCCAGACCGAGCGATGCTTCTCCCGGAAATCGTCCGGCAGATAGGGCCAGGGCATCAGATTGAACCAGGTGAATTTCATGTCGGTCCTCCCGGAAGGGGCTCTTTTCGACGCGCACTTGCGTGGCGTCTGGCCCTCGTCGTTGTTAGGGTGTTCACCCTAGGCCGGGAGTCTAGCCACTTCGCCGGTCTCACGCAAACGTTACGTCGCTTGGCTGCCAGACGACCTATCGTGACGTCAAAAGCAAAATGCGGAGGGAGAATGTCATGCGTTTCAAAACGCTTGGAAATTCGGGTCTGAAGGTTTCGGTTGTCGGTCTCGGCTGCAACAATTTCGGCATGAAGATCGATCAGGCCGCAACCGACAGCGTTGTCGGCAAGGCGCTCGATCTCGGCATCACGCTGTTCGACACGGCCGATGTTTATGGCAACAAGGGCGGCTCGGAGCGGATGCTCGGCCATGCGTTGGGCGCGCGGCGCAAGGAGATCGTGCTGGCGACGAAGTTCAGCCTCGCGATGGACGACGGTGAATACATGAAGGGCGGTTCGCGCCGCTATATCGTGCAGGCGGTGGAAGCGAGCCTCAAACGTCTGAACACGGATTATATCGATCTCTACCAGATGCATTTCCCCGATCCCGATACGCCGATCGAGGAAACGATTTCGGCGCTGGACGATCTGGTCCGCGCCGGCAAGGTGCGTTACATCGGCTGTTCGAACTTCGCCGGCTGGCAGCTTGTCGAGGCGCATTACATCGCGAAGGAAGCGGGTCTCGCGCCCTTTATCAGCGCGCAGAACCACTACAATCTGCTCGACCGCAAGATCGAATTCGAGCTGGTGCCGGCGGCGAAGAAATATGGCGCGGGCATCCTCCCTTATTTTCCGCTGGCAAGCGGCATGCTGACCGGCAAATACCGCCGCGGCGGCAACGGCCCGGAAGACGGCCGCCTGACGGTCGCCGCCGCCATGGGCAAGAACCTCCTGACCGACGCCAATTTCGACATTGTGGAGAAGGTGACGGCGTTTGCCGAGGCGCGCGGCAAGTCGACGCTCGACGCCGCCATCGGCTGGCTCGCCTCGCAGCCCCATGTCGCGAGCGTCATCGCCGGCGCGACGAAGCCCGAACAGGTCGAACAGAACGTGGAGGCCGGCGCATGGGAAATGACGGCGGAAGAACTCGATGAGATTAACAAGCTGACGTTCCGTTTCTAGACCCGGCCGCCGCGGCCGATTTCGCTTGGGAGAGCGGCCGCCGTCCCTATACTCACCGCATCGGAATTGACACAGACAAACAAGGCGGCGCCTTCGCGAAGGAAAGCCGCGAGGGGGAAATTGAATGACCGCGCCGCTGTCGCGATCCTCGATCTATATTCACGGTTCGATCGGCCTGCCGATCGCGATGTTCGGCTATCCGGTGGCGGTGTGGCTGCCGCCTTTCTATGCCGGCGAGCTTGGCGTGTCGCTGGCCGCCGTCGGCACGATGATCATGCTGGCGCGCCTCACCGACGTCGTCACCGATCCGATGATCGGCTATCTCTCCGACCATACGCACACGCGCATCGGCCGCCGCAAGCCCTTCATGCTGCTCGGCCTGCCGATCCTTGTCGTCGGCGTGCTCTTCCTCTTCATGCCGTATCTCTTTGGTTTCACCTCGGTCGGCAGCGTCTATTTGCTGGCATGGCTCGCCGTCATGTTCATCGGCTCGACGCTGGTCTACATCCCCTATTTCGCCTGGGGCGCCGAAATGTCGCCCGACTATCACGAGCGGTCGCGCATCACCGCCTCGCGCGAATTCTATGTGCTGGTGGGGCTGATGCTGGCTGCGCTCATTCCGGCGCTGTTGCCGCTCTTCATCGACGGTCCGGCGCGGCCGAAGCCGGTGCTGGAAGCGATGGGTTGGGCGATCATCATTCTGATGCCGCTGCTTGTGGTGCTGGTCTGCTGGCGCGTCGCCGAGCCCGCGCATGTGAAGGTCGCGCGCCAGGTGCCGCTGCTGGAAGGCCTGCGCCATGTCGGCAAGAACGGTCCGATGGTGCGCGTGCTCGCCATCGTCTTGATCGTCACCGGCGGCGAGGCCTTCCGCAACGCGCTCTCGCTCTTCTTCATGCGCGACTATATCGGCGTCACCGGTGTCGGCATGCTCTACCTCTATTATTTCGGCGCCGGCCTGCTCGCCATTCCGGGCTGGCTCTGGCTCGGCCGCCAGATGGGCAAGCACAAGGCCTTCGCGGTCTGCATGACGGCGGCGGCCGCGCTTTCGACCATCGCCTTCTTCCTCGAGCCCGGCCAGACGCAGATTTTCACGGTGATGTTCGTCGCCAAGGGGCTCTGCTTCGGCGGCTTGCAGTTCCTGCCGCTGGCGATGCTCGCCGACGTGGTCGATGTCGACACCGCGCGCTCCAAGGGCAAGCGCGCCGGCACCTTCTTCGCCATCTCGGGCATGACCACCAAACTCGCCACGGCCTTCGGCACCGGCATTTCGCTCAACGTGGTGGCCTTTTTCGGCTTCAACCCCGCGCCCGGCGTGGTCAACGGGCCGGATGAGATGTGGTGGCTCACCTTCTCCTATGCGGTGATCCCGTCGCTCTTCTTCCTTGCCGCGCTCTGGCTCACCTGGACCTATCCGCTGACAGCGGCGCGTCAGGCGCGTCTGCGCGGGCTGATCGAGCGGCGCAACACGCGGCTGGCGCAGGAGGCCGCGATCAACCGTTCGGCCGATTGAGCGGCCCGTTTCCTTTGCGTTTCCGGGCGGTTTCCCTTTCGATTTCGAAATGCCGTCCCGCCGCGCTAGAATGCCACCAACAGAAATAAAAGGCATTCGGAGGGAATTATGGGTGAGGTGGATCTCGTTATCCGCGGCGGCACGATCATCGACGGTTCGGGCGGCGCGGCTTATGAGGCCGATGTCGCGATCGACAAGGGCGTCATCGTCGAGATCGGAAAGGTCGCCACGAAGGGCCGCGAGGAAATCGACGCGAAGGGCCTGCTGGTCACGCCGGGCTGGGTCGACATCCACACCCATTACGACGGTCAGGTGACCTGGGACAGCCGCATGACGCCGTCCTCGATCCACGGCTCCACCACCGTCGTCATGGGAAATTGCGGCGTCGGCTTCGCGCCGGTGAAGAAGACAGATCACGACCGGCTGATCCGCCTGATGGAAGGCGTCGAGGACATTCCGGGCGCCGCGCTCCACGAAGGCCTCTCCTGGAAATGGGAAAGCTTCGCCGACTACATGGCCGCGGTCGAAACGCTGCCGCATGACATCGACCTCGTGATGCAGGTGCCGCATGGCGCAGTGCGCGTCTATGTGATGGGCGAGCGCGGCGCGAAGCGCGAACCGGCAACCGACGCCGAAATCGCCGAGATGCGCGAAATCGTCCGTGACGCGATCAAGGCCGGCGCCATCGGCTTTTCGACCTCGCGCACGGTCGCGCATCGCACCTCGGACGGCGACCTGACGCCGACCATCGGCGCCGCCGACAAGGAAATGATCGCGATTGCCGAAGGCCTGAAGGACGCAGGCGCCGGCGTGCTGCAATGGGTGTCGGACTTCCGCGATGTCGATCACGAATTCTCGCTGGTCGAGAAACTGGTCGAAGTGTCGGGCCGTCCCTTGAGCTTTTCGCTGGTGCAGGCCGATGTGGTGCCCGACCAGTGGCGCGAGCTGCTGAAGCGGCTCGACGGCGCGGCGGGACGCGGCCTGCCGATCAAGGCGCAGGTGCAGGGCCGTCCGGTCGGCCTGATGCTGGGGCTTCAGGGCTCGGTGCATCCCTTCCTGACGCGGCCGAGCTACCGCGCGATTGCGGACAAGCCGCTTGAAGAACGCGTCGCGATCATGCGCGACCCGGCCTTCCGCGAAAAATTGCTGGCCGAGGATCTCGAGCCCGGCCACCCGTTCCTCAATTCGCTGGCGGGCGCCTATCACAAGATGTTCGAACTCGGCGATCCGCCGAACTACGAGCCTTCGCCCGAAGACAGCATCGGCGCCCGCGCCAGGCGCACCGGCGAAAACCCCGACGCCATCGTCTACGACATGCTGACGGCGAACGGCGGCCGCAACTTCCTCTTCTTCCCGCTGCACAACTACTACGAGTTCAATCTCGACAATGCGCTGACCATGATCCGCAATCCGAACACGCTGTTCGGCCTCTCGGACGGCGGCGCGCATGTCGGCGTCATCTGCGATGTCAGTGTGCCGACCTATATGCTGACCCATTGGTGCCGCGACCGCTCGCGCGGCGAAAGGCTCGATCTGCCCTTCGTCGTCCGCAGCCAGACCCGCGACACGGCGGAAGCCATCGGCCTTCTCGATCGCGGGCTGATCGCGCCCGGCATGAAGGCCGATGTCAACGTGATCGACTTCGAGCGCCTGCGGCTGAAGCCGCCAAGCATGGTCTACGACCTGCCGTCGGGCGCGCGCCGGCTGATGCAGGAAGCCGAGGGCTATGTTGCAACGATCGTCAGCGGCGAGGTGATCTATCGCGATGGCAAGCCGACAGGCGCGCTGCCGGGCAAGCTGGTGCGCGGCCACCAGCCGGCGCCCGCCCGCGCTGCGGCGGAATAGGGGAGGCACGCATGGCCATTCGGGTTCTGGAACCTGCTGGCGAATGGCGCGCCGGCGATGTCGCCGACGAAAGCCAATGGACGCTGCATCTGTCGCCGGACGACGTTGCCGAGCTGGAAGCGGCGCTCGCACATGCCAAATCGCGCACAGGCGATCTGCTCGACGTGACGGCGGCGGATTTTCCGCTGCCGGAACTCGGCGCCCGTCTCGCCGAAGTCGAAGCGGACCTGATCGACGGCCGCGGCTTCGCGCTCATTCGCGGACTTCCGGTCGAGCGCTATTCCGACGACGACGCCTCGCTGATCTATTGGGGCATCGGCATGCATCTCGGCAAGCCCTGGCCGCAAAACAGGCACGGGCATCTCCTGGGCGACGTGACCGATCAGGGCAAGTCGGGCGCCGATCCGACCTCGCGCGGCAACGAAATCGGCGGCGTCGCCTTCCCCTATCATTCGGACGGCTCCGACCTCGTCGGCCTGATGTGTTTGCGCAAGGCGAAGTCGGGCGGCATCTCGACGGTGGCGAACGCGCTGGCGATCCACAACGAGCTTGTGCGCGCGCGGCCCGACCTTGCCGAAATTCTCTACACGCCGCAGCCCTACGATTACCGCGGTGAGGAACCGAAAGGCGGCGAGCCTTTCTATTTCATGCCGGTCTTCACCGAACATGGAGGCCGCCTCTTCGTGCGCTACATCCGCCCCTATATCGAATCGAGCCAGCGCCACGCCGCCGCACCGCGCCTGAGCCCCAAGGCGCGCGAAGCCTTCGATCTCGTCGATGCGATGTGCGCCGATCGCGATTTCAACGTCTATATGGATCTCGAGCCCGGCGACATGCAGTTCGTCAACAACTACCACGTGCTGCATGCACGAACGGCTTACGAGGACTGGCCGGAACGCAACCGCAAGCGGCATCTGAAGCGGCTCTGGCTCGAAACGGCGCGCCTGACCGACCGTCCGGAAAAGTTCCGGAACTTTTCGGGTCACTGGGCGCAAAAGCGGACGAAGAGCGAATTGAAGCTCGACGCGTGAATTAGCGCGCCGGAACGAGCCCGCCCGCCGGCGCCGGCGCGGTGACGGGTATCTGGCGCACAAGCGCCGGGGCCTCGATTTCGAAGAAGGCCGCCGTCCGTTCGGCGATGCGTTCCCAGCCGGGTTCGGCCGGCAGCCAGTGTGCGTGGCCCGGCAGCGTTTCGAGCCTTGCACGGCCTTCATATCCCTCGACCACCCGCTTCGTGATGTGAACCGGCGTCAGACGGTCGTTGGTGCCGGTCAGCATCAGCAGCGGGCAGGAGATGTCGGCCGGGTTGATCGCGGTGGCGCGGCGGCGGTCGAAGAACCAGTAGGCAATCTCGAAAAAGGCGCGGCCCGATTCCGGCACCAGCGTCGCATACATCGCCTCGCGCTCGGCCTCGGGAAAGCCGTTCAATATGCCGTAGCGCATCGTCTCGAATGTCGGCAGTTGCGGCCGCTCCCAGAAGCGGCGCGACAGGGTCTGGTTGCGGAAAATCCAGAGCGGACCGGGATCGAACGACATGTAGCCCGCGCAATGCGCCGGGGCGAGACAGACGGCCGCATGCACGAGGCCGCGCGCGGCCAGTATCTGCGCGAGAAGGCCGCCCATCGAATGGCCGACAATAACGGGCTTGTGGCCCAGATTGCGGATTTCGGCGGCGAGGTCGTCGGCGTAGTCGGCGATGCTGGTGACGCCGAGCTCGGGATGCGGGTCGGCGCCCGGTTCGGCGCGGTGGCGAAGCGCCGGCACGACGACGCGGTAGCCGCGCGCCTCGAAGAAGGCGCGGAATTTGTCCCAGGCGCCGGGGCGGCTCCACATGCCGTGAACGAGCATGACCGTGCGTCCTTCGCCGCCCGTTCGAAGATCACCGCCGAAATCGCTGTACATGAATAAACCGTCCCCGCCTCGCCCACGGCCGCCGGGCGCGCCCCCGCGCCTGCCGCACCGTCTGCCTCGCATTAAGGCCGAAAGGTCTTACAAAATTACCAATATCCGGGCGCCCGGCTGTGGACCGGCGGCACTTGATCGGGCGGGGCCGGCGCGTCAATCTCGATCATCCGGCGACGGCCGTGCGGAGCGCAAAAGACCGATATCGCCGAATTTCAGGAAAGAGGCACTGGACCATGGCTGAAGACGTTAAAAAGCGTGGCGCGGCGGGCGGCCCTAGATCGGCGGCGCGACCGGCCAGGAAGGCAGCCCCCCGGAAGGCGGCTGCGAAGAAAGCCCCGGCGCGAAAGAAGTCCGCCCAGAAAAAGAAGAAGGCGTCCGGGCTGACACCCGAAAAGGAGGCGTTGCGCAAGCAACTCGAAAAGCAGATCGCCAAGCTGTCGCGCGAAGTCGACAAGGCCGAGAAGGAAGCGAAGAAGGCGCTCAAGGCAACCGAAAAGCGCTATGGCGGCGTGCTGAAACAGCTGAAGGCGGATCGCAAGCGCCTTACGAAGCGCGCGGCCGAACTGGCGCGTCAGGGCGAGGGCGCCTTCGACGAGATCAAGACCGGCGTCGAGGGGGCCTACAAGGAACTCTCGGAAGCGGTGGTGCGGGCCTACGGCCACTTCAAGTAAGGCGCGCGGGCAACATTCATCGGGTATCGGAAAAGGGCGGGCGCCGGAACCCGCCCTTTTTCATGGACAGGCCGTCTTGCGCCGGGGCATCGGCTGGGGCCTACTTCCGGCATCGAAATTGCCAATATCCATTCGACAGGGAGCCCTGCATGAACCGCGTGCTTGCCCATACGGGCGCGAAATATCCGATCGTCCAGGCGCCGATGGGCTGGATCGCCCGTTCGCAGCTCGCCTCCGCCGTCTGCAAGGCGGGCGGCCTCGGCATCATCGAAACCTCGTCCGGCGAGACCGAAGCCTGCAAGGCCGAGATCCTGAAAATGCGCGAGCTGACCGGCGCCCCCTTCGGCGTCAACCTGCCGATTCGGTTCCTGAAGGACGACGCGATGCTGCGTTTCGTCTGCGACGCGGGCGTGAAGTTCGTCACGACATCGGCCGGCAGCCCGGCCAAGTTCATCGCGCCGCTGCACGATGCGGGCATCACCGTCTATCACGCCGTGCCGACGGTCGACGCGGCGATGAAATGCGTCGATGCCGGTATCGACGGCCTCGTGGTTGAGGGCACCGAAGGCGGCGGCTTCAAGAACCCGGAAGAGGTCGGCACGCTGGTGCTCCTGCAGGCGATCCGCGCGAAGTCCGACATTCCGATGATCGCCGCGGGCGGCATCTGCGACGGCAAGGGCATGGCGGCGGCCTTCGCGCTCGGCGCCGAAGGCGTGCAGATGGGAACGCGCTTCGTCAGCTGCGCCGAAAGCCCGGTCCATATCAATTACAAGCAGGCAATCGTCGACGCGAAAGAGACCGGCACCTACGTTCTCAACAAGAAATCGACGCCCTGCATCCGCGCCCTGAAGACGGAGCGCACGGCCGCGATCCACGAGGAAGGCCTGATGCCGCCGGACACTTTCGCGCGCATCCTCGATCTTTATTTCGGCGGCGACATGGAAGCCGCTGTCGGTCTTGCCGGCGAAACGGCCGGGCTGATCACCGCGATCAAATCGGCGAAAGACATCATCGAGGAAACCGTCGCCGAGTTTTTCGCCATCACCGCGCGCATGGGCGCGCTCGGCACGGCGAAAAGCTTCGGCTGACGCGCCCTAGTGCAGCAGCCGCGGCATCGCCTCGGGAAAGGCGACGCCCGGCTGCGCGGCATTGCCGAGCGTCAGGCCCGCCGCCGTTAGCGCCAGCGCCAGCCGCTGCGCCGGCGCCCAGACCGGCGAGGCGCCGCAAGGCGCCGCGCGCCAGCTCCCGTCGAAACGCCCTTGCGCGGCCTGGCCGTGATGCTGCAGCCCGGCGATAAAATCCAGCACGCGCGCCTCGTCGTTTGTCAGCACGCGCCAGTGCGGGCACGGGATCGACAGCGGCCGCCCCACGGTGCGCATCAAGGCCGCCGCGAGTTCGGCCACCATCGCCGCGCCGCCCGGCAACTCCAGCGCATCGAAGGCGCGCTGCACCAAGTGCGAGCGGCCGGCGCCGTCTTCGGCGAGCCGCCATTGCACACGCAGGCACCAGACAACGAACTGCTCGGCAAACCCGAGCTCGCCGATCGGCTGGTCGGGTTCGTAGATCGAGAAGGAGCGGGCAGGGGCGGCGGCTTCGGCAGGTTTCATGGGCGGATCCTCGGACGTTCGCGATGCGGTTGCTGACGCCGAGAATGATGCAAATGAGAATGAGTCGCAAATAAAAAAATAGGCGATGCGGCGCGGCGCTCCCCTGCGCCGGTTTATGGAAACCACAGAATTTTGGCGGAAAGCCTTGGTTTTCATTGACATGCTGCAATGCGGCCTCTACACACGCCCTGAACGCAATCGCACGTGCCACTGGCCGAACCGGTTATGTAACGGCGTACGCGTCTCTTTGGACAATTTCGGCGGCATGCCTCACCCGAGGCATCGTTCAGGTACCTCCGCCGGGTTTCGAGGGAGATTGCATATGTCCGGTTCTAGTCCGAGGGGCTGACGCCCCGGATCAAGCCGAGCCGCACGCCGCGAAGCGCCTTTCAAGGCAAACAACGGATGTGCATGTCGGGCGAGATATCGCCCCGCAATCGGCAGCCATTTCGCGCGTGAGCCTTCGGGCTTCCGCATATTCAGTTCACAGACAAATCAGTGGTCCCGGAGCGGCGCGCATGTCCGTCTCCGGTGCCGGTCCATCTACTGGTTGGAGAGAGGCACAATGTCCGAAACCAATGCCCTCTTCCAATTGGGGATCGACTTGAACGAAGTTTCAAGCAACACCCAGGCGGAAGTACTCGAGTTCCCGATTGCGCAGTCGAAAGAAGTGAAGGCATCGCCCCTCACGTCGAGCGACGAACGCACCGACTTCTTCATCGAGCGCGACGGCGAGCGTTTTGCCGGCACGCATCTGATCATCGACCTGGTCGGCGCGAGCCGGCTCGACGATCTGGCCCATATCGAGGCGACGCTGCGGCGTTGCGTCGAAGTGTCGAAGGCGACGCTGCTGCACATCCATCTCCATCACTTCACGCCCAATGGCGGCGTGTCGGGCGTGGCGGTGCTGTCGGAGAGCCATATCTCGATTCATAGCTGGCCCGAGGCCAATTATGCGGCTCTCGACGTCTTCATGTGCGGCGAGGCCGAACCGCACAACGCGATCGAAGTGCTGCGCGAAGCCTTCGCGCCGTCGGACATCCGCGTCGGCGAACACCTGCGCGGCAAGGATATGGTCTGATGAACGGAAAGCCGGATGGGCGTTGGGTGACCGAAACCCTTTATGAGGGGGAAGGCTTCACCTGCGCCTTCCGCGCCGACAAGGTGCTCTACGAGGAAGACACCGCCGAACAGCATCTGGTGATCTTCGAAAACCGGCTGTTCGGCCGCATGATGGCGCTGGATGGCATCACGCAGGTGACGGAACGCGACGAGTTCATCTATCATGAGATGATGACCCATGTGCCGATTCTCGCGCATGGCAAGGTGCGCCGCGTGCTGATTATCGGCGGCGGCGACGGCGGCATCCTGCGCGAGGTTGCGCGCCACAAGGCTGTCGAGAAAATCACCATGGTCGAGATCGACCCGGCCGTGACCGAATTCGCCAAACTGCATCTGCCGCAAGTCTCGGCCGGCGCCTTCGACGATCCGCGTCTCGATCTCGTCTTCGCCGACGGCGCGAAATTCGTCGAGGAGACGGGCGAGAGCTACGATGTCGTCATCGTCGATTCGACCGATCCCATCGGCCCCGGCGAAGTGCTGTTCCGCGAGGAATTCTACCGCGCGGCAAAGGCGCGCCTCGCGCCGGGCGGCGTCATCGTCACGCAAAACGGCGTGCCCTTCATGCAAGGGGCGGAGCTCGCAAGCACCATCGGAAAATTCCGGCGTCTCTTCCGCGTCGCCACCTGCTACATGGCCACAATCCCGACCTATGTCGGCGGACCGATGGCGATGGGCTGGGGCACCGACGACGAGAGCCTCGCATCCCTGCGTGTGAGCGAACTTCAGGCACGATTCGAAGAAGCACGGATTTCCACACGTTATTACACGCCTGCGGTGCATCATGCGGCATTCGCGCTGCCGCGCTACGTGCTCGATCTGGTCGAGAACGCCTGAGCCCGATTCATCTTTTAGCAAGGACTTGCGGCGAGCATGGACCATGCGGCGACGACGCCGGCGCATGGCTTATGTGTGATTTTCGTTTGCGCGAATCGGCAAGCCATGATTCGATTCACTTCAATTCCCGCCGTCTGTCCGGGTGGTGTCCCGGTCGGCCCAGAAAGGGAGTACGGGCAGGATGACCCAGGTTTGGGATGGAGACGATCTGACCGGCTATGACCGGTCGCAGGCAAGGCCGGTTGCGCCGCGTGCGGACGATGCCGAAGCGCCGCGTACGTCCGATTTCGTGATCGTCGGCGCCGGTCTGGTCGCTTCGGTTTCGATTTCGGCGCTCGGTCTCTGGAAGCTGGTCGAACTGGTCATCGTCTGACGTCGCCTCAAAGCGAAGCGTAGGTCGCCGCGATCAGCGCATTGGCGCGTGCGTCGCCCGCGAGATCCGGCCCCATCTGGTTCATCACATAGGCAATGCCGAGGCCGGTCTTCGGATCGGCAAGCCCGAACGAACCGCCCCATCCTGAATGGCCGAAGGCTTCGTCGTTGGGTCCGTAAAGCCCGCCGACATTGAGAATGAAGCCCGCCCCCCAACGCGCCGGCATGCCCAGCACCTCGTCCGGCCCCTCGATCTGCAGGTCCGTCATGGCGCGGATCGTTTCCGGTTTCACCAGCACCTTGCCCTCAATCCGCCCGTCGCCGGCCAGCGCGCCATAGACGCGCGCGATGGCCGCGGCCGTGCCTTGTCCGTTGGCGGACGACAATTCGGCGCCGCGCCAGAAGCGTTCGTTGGGAACGCGTGCATCGGGCGCCGGATTGCCGAGCGCCGCGACCTGCGAAACATTGAGCGTTTCGGGCGGCGGCAGGCTCGAAACCGCCGACGGGATCATCTCGGCGACGCGGAAGTCCTCCGAGGCCGGCAGGCCGATGTGAAAATCGACCTTGTGCGGCTCCGCCACATTCTCGCGAAACCATGTGCCGATGCTCTTGCCGGTGACGCGCGCGACAAGCTCGCCCGCGAGAATGCCGACGGTGAGCGCGTGATAGCCCGACCGCGAACCCGGCGCCCAGATCGGCGCCTGCGCCGCAAGACGCTCAGCCATCAGCGCGTGGTTGCACATTTCCTCGACGGTCGTCGGCGTCGTCGGACCGCAAAGTCCGGCCTGGTGCGACAGCATCTGGCCGATGGTGATGTCGCCTTTGCCCTCCGCCGCAAATTCCGGCCAGTGCTTCGACACCTTGTCCGAATAGGCGATGAGGCCGCGCTCGACCAGCATGCCGCAGACAAGCGACCCCATGCCCTTGGTTGTCGACCAGACATTGGCGAGCGTATCACGCGTCCAGGGCCGTGTGCGCGCCCGGTCGGCCGAGCCGCCCCATAGGTCGACCACCACTTGGCCATCGCGCACAATGGCGACCGACGCGCCGACTTCGCCGGCGCCGGAAAAATGCGCAGCAAACGTATCGCGCACCGCCTCGAAGCCTTTGGCGCAGGTGCCGTGAATTTCGACGGCGGTTGCGGCGTCCGACATGTGGTGCCCCCCAGGGAATGTCGCCCGGTGCGGCGGCGGATGGAGATGTTCCGTCCGCGGACCGGCATCAGGTCAATTTTGTTTCGGTAAGGATGATACCGTCGTCATCGGCGTAAAGCCAATGGCCGGGCCGGATCGTCAGGCCCGCGAAACGTACCTCCACGTCCTTCTCGCCCTTTCCCTCGCGCGCGCTGCGCTTCGGATGCGCGGCCAGCGCCTTGACGCCGATGGCGCAGGCCTTCAGTTCCATCGTATCGCGCACGCAGCCGTGAACGACGACGCCGGCCCAGCCGTTTTCCTCCGCGAGCTTGCCGAGATTGCCGCCGAACAACGCGCATTCCATCCGCCCGTCATTGTCGACCACCAGCACGCGGCCCTCGCCCTTGCCCTCGACGGCCGCCCGCACCAGCGCATTGTCGTCGCGCACACGGAGCGTCGTGACCGGCCCGGAAAACGCCGTCCGTCCGCCATAGTCGCGAAAGACCGGCGCCGCATGCTGCACAAGCGCGCCATGCGCGTCGGAAAGGTCGGTGGTGGCGGGTGAAACTTCTGTTGTCATGGATGGCGGTTCCCTTGCGGCAATGTCGGCGATCCTTATAGCGAGGGCGGGCCGCCGTGCGCCAATGCTTTGTCGCCCTTCCTTCGGGCGGTTCCGTGCGCCGTCAAAACCCGCTAGGCTTGCCCCATAATGACATCGAGGCGCCGGATAGCGGAGGTTTGGGAGAGCCGCCGCCGAACCGGCAGGGAGGGAAACATGGCCTTGGCTCAGGCGAAAGCATCCGCCGGCCCCAGCGTCGCCATTCTCGGCGCGGGCGTCGCGGGCATCTGCACGGCGATCAAACTGAAGCAGGCGGGCTTCACCGATTTCACGATCTACGAAAAGGCATCCGAGATCGGCGGCACATGGCGCGACAACACCTATCCGGGTTGTTCCTGCGACGTGCCGCTGCACATGTACCAATATTCCTTCGACATGCGGCCGACCTGGACGAAAAAATATGTCTTCGCCGCCGACATCAAGGACTACCTCGAATCCGTCGTCGACAAATACGGGCTGCGCGGCCATATCCGCTTCAACACCGAAATCGACGATGCGCGTTTCGACGAACAGACGGGCATGTGGACGCTGAAATCCGGCGACCGAAGCTTCACCGCAAATGTCGTGGCGGCAGGCACCGGACAGTTGCACCGCCCGGTCTGGCCCGACATCAAGGGTCGCGACAGTTTCGCCGGCGACGCCTGGCATTCGGCGCAGTGGAACCACGATGTCGATTTGAAGGGAAAGCGCGTCGCTGTGATCGGCAATGGCGCGTCCGCCATCCAGTTCGTGCCCGAGATCGCCAAGGAAGCGGGCAGCGTCACGATCTTCCAGCGCTCGGCAAGCTGGGTTCTGCCGCGCCCGCAGCGCGAGTTCTACGGTTGGGAAAAGGCGCTCTATCGCGCGCTGCCCTGGACGATGAAAATTCAGCGCTGGAAGATCTACTGGTTCGGCGAGCTGCTGTTCCGCTCGTTCCATACGTCCGGGGACAAGCTGAAGCAGATGGGCATCGACGAGATGAACCTCTATCTCTCCGATCCCGAAAAGAAGAAAAAGCTGACACCGGACTACGAGCCGGGCTGCAAGCGCGTGTTGTTTGCCAATGACTGGTGGCCGACAATGGGCATGGATCATGTCGATGTCGTCACCGAAGGCATCGACGAAATCCTGCCGTCGGGCATCCGCACGAAGGACGGCCGCACGCGCGACTTCGACACCGTGATCTACAGCACCGGCTTCGACACGACGCATTTCCTCGGGCCGATGACGATGAAGGGCCTTGCTGGCCGCGACCTGAAGGATGCATGGAAAACCGGCGCCGAAGCGCATCACGGCATGACGGTGGCGGGTTTCCCGAATTTCTTCATGCTCTACGGGCCGAACACCAATCTCGGTCACAACTCGATCATCTTCATGATCGAGTGCCAGGCGAACTACATTACCCAATGCGTCAGGAAGCTGCGCAATGACGACCTGCTCTATCTCGACGTGAAGCCGGAAGTGCAGCGCGCTTCAAACGAGGGCGTGCAGGTCGACAATGCGAACTCGGTTTTCGCGAGCGGCTGCACGAGCTGGTACAAGACGGCGTCGGGCAAGGTGACCAACAACTGGGCCAACTACACTTTCAAATACTGGTGGCGCGTGCGGCGGCCGAACTTCGCCGAGTTTAACCTCCGTACACGGACGACAAGCGCACAAGGCGCCGCCGACGGCATCGGAACGCCGGTCGCGGTCGCCGAATAGGCGCGGGCGACGCGGCCCGACGTCAGGCGTCGCCCGCTGCCGCGCGCATCGCGGCTGCCGTGAAGGCGTCGCCGGGAAAGAAGGATTCGATCACCAGTTCCGAAAAGGAAATGTCGACCGCCGTGCCGAAAACCGTGGTGGCGGTGAAGAAGGTCAGCGTGCCTTCTTCGGTGCGGATTTTCACCGGCGCGATAAGCCCGCCATATTCGGCGGCGATGTCTGCCGCCTCGCCGCCCGGCATCGCCTTCAGCTCTTCGAGCAGCGCCGCGAGCCCCGGATCTGCCGTCTGCGCGACCTGCCGCTCGAGCCGCATGAAGATGTGGCTGCGCCAGCCGGCGAGATTTTCGATGCGGGGCGCGAGCCCGCGCGGATCGAGGCTCAAGCGCAGCACATTGACCGGCGCTTCGAGCAGGGCGGGATCGACGTCCTGCAGGAAGAGACCCGCCGCATCGTTCGCCGCGACAAGGTTCCAGTGCCGGTCGACGGCAAGCGCCGGATAAGGCTCGCTCCCCTTCAGCACCAGATCGACCGCGCGCCGCGCCGCCGCCGCATCCGGGCTGTCGAGCCCGGCTTCCGAATAGACCGGCGCGAAGCCGGCGGCGAGCAAGAGCGCGTTACGCTCGCGGAAGGGCACGTCGAGAAGCTCGGCCAGATGCAGCAGCATGTCGCGGCTCGGCCGCGCGCGGCCGGTTTCGAGAAAGCTCAAATGCCGCGCCGAAATCTCGGCGTCGCAGGCAAAGGCGAGCTGGCTGAGGCGGCGGCGCTGGCGCCATTCGCGCAGGCGCTCGCCGACGGGCGGGGTGTGCATGTTCATAGGGCAGAGCCTATGCGCGCCCGCGCCGCGGGACAATTACCTCCCGCGTAATCGACTTCGCGCGCGGCCGGCCCCAACTATGGCGGACAAGCGGATACCGAAGCCGAAACCGGAGCAAAGGAGATTTCCAATGGCAATCGCAATCGTCAATTCCATTTCCGCGCGTCAGGCCGTGCTGGCGGATGCCGCCGCCAGCGGCGCCATGGCCGCGCTGTTCATCGCCGCCTCGGGGCCGGTCGCCCAGCTGACGGGGCTGCCCGCCGGCTTCCTCTTCTGGGTCGGCATCGCCTTCCTTCCCTGGGTGGCCGTACTCGCGCTGATCGGCAGGGCCGAACCGCCCGCCGCCGGCGCCGTCGAGGCGGTGATCGCCGGCAACGCGCTCTGGGTGGTTGCATCCATCGCGGTCGTCGTCCTCGGCGTCTTCGACCTCAACGCGCTTGGGCTGGCCTTCGTGATCGCGCAGGCCGTCGCCGTCGCCATCCTCGCCGAACTGCAATTCCTCGGCTTGCGCCGCGCGGGTTGACGCGAAGCCCTATTGCCACAAAAAAACCGCCGGGGTTTCCCCCGGCGGTTTTGCGTTTGGTCCGTTGAAGACGCCGTTTAGTGCGCGGCGGCCTTCTTGAACTGGTCGGCTTCGGTCGAGTCGCCGAGCGCGGTGGTGGAGCTTTCGCCGCCGGCCGCCGCGATGGCGACGAGGTCGAAATAGCCGGTGCCGACTTCGCGCTGGTGGCGGGTCGCGGTGTAGCCCTTGGCTTCCGAAGCGAATTCGGCCTGCTGCAGTTCCGAATAGGCCGCCATGCCGCGGTCGCGATAGCCCGACGCCAGCTCGAACATGCCGTGGTTGAGCTGGTGGAAACCGGCCAGCGTCACGAACTGGTACTTGTAGCCCATCGCGGCGATTTCCTTCTGGAACTTCGCAATCGTCGCCTTGTCGAGATTGGCTTCCCAGTTGAACGAGGGCGAGCAGTTGTAAGCCAGAAGCTGGTCGGGATATTCCTTCTTCACCGCTTCGGCGAAGCGCTTGGCGTCGTCGAGGTTCGGCTTCGAGGTTTCCCACCACAGAAGGTCGGCATAAGGCGCGAAGGAGAGGCCGCGCTTGATGCAATGATCGACGCCCGTACCCGGCTTCAGACGGTAGAAGCCTTCGACGGTGCGGCCCTTGTCGAAATCGATGAACTCGTGATCGCGCTCGTCGATGTCCGACGTGATCAGGTTGGCGCTCTCCGCGTCGGTGCGCGCCATGATCAGCGTCGGCGTGCCCATGACGTCGGCGCCGAGGCGCGCAGCGTTGAGGTTGCGCTCATGCGCGCGGCTCGGGATCAGAACCTTGCCGCCGAGATGGCCGCACTTCTTTTCCGACGCCAGCTGGTCTTCGTAGTGGACGCCCGAGGCGCCGGCTTCGATGTAAGCCTTCATGATTTCGAAGCAGTTGAGCGGCCCGCCGAAGCCGGCTTCCGCGTCGGCGACGATCGGCAGGAACCAGTCGCGCTTGGCGCCGCCTTCCGAATGCTCGATCTCGTCGGCGCGCTTCAGCGCCCGGTTGATCTTCTTGGCAAGCTCGGGGCCGGCATTGGCCGGATAGAGCGACTGGTCGGGATACATCGCGCCGGCCGTGTTGGCGTCGGCAGCAACCTGCCAGCCCGAGAGGTAGATCGCCTTCAGGCCCGCACGCGCCATCTGCATCGCCTGGTTGCCGGAAAGCGCGCCCAGCGAGTGGACGTAGTCGGTCGTGTGCAGCAATTCCCAGAGCTTGTTGGCGCCGCGCGTGGCGAGTGTGTGCTCGATGGGGAAGGAGCCGCGCAGCTTCTCGACGTCTTCGACGCTGTAGTTGCGCTTCACATTGTC
Source organism: Parvibaculum sp. (assembly GCF_019635935.1). Classification (NCBI taxonomy): domain Bacteria; kingdom Pseudomonadati; phylum Pseudomonadota; class Alphaproteobacteria; order Hyphomicrobiales; family Parvibaculaceae; genus Parvibaculum; species Parvibaculum sp. The sequence continues at coordinate 2,750,436 of NZ_JAHBYN010000001.1, forward strand.
GAAGCGGCCCTTGGGCGCTCCGGGAACGAGATCGTAGAAGGTCTTCTTGCTCATGGGACTGTCCTCTGCGGGGTCAGGATTGAATTCAGGCTCTGTTTTCGTTTTCGAGAATGAGGCGATAGGCAGGCAGCGTCAGGAATTCCTCGCAATCCTGCGCCTTGGTCATTTCGGCAAAGAGGCGGATCGCCTCTTCGAAGTGACCGTCGTTCCAGCGCGCCTCGCCCAGCGTTTCGCGAAGCGTCTTCATTTCGTCGGCCAGCACGTCGTCGAAAAGTTCGGGCGTCACCTTGCGGCCGTCGGAAAGCGCCGCGCCGTGATAGATCCACTGCCAGATTTGCGTGCGGCTGATCTCGGCGGTGGCGGCGTCTTCCATCAGATTGTAGAGCGGCACGGCGCCGCGGCCGCCGATCCATGCCTCGATATATTGCACGCCGACGCGGCAGCATTCGCGCATCCCGTGTTCGGTGCGTTCGCCCTTGTGCGGCGCGAGCAATTCCTTCTGGCCGACATTGACGTCCTGGCGCTGGCGGGCGAGCTGGTTCGGCCCTTCGAGCTTGCCGAAAATCTCCATCGCCACCGCGACGAGATCGGGATGCGCGACCCAGGTGCCGTCGTGACCGTTATTGGCCTCGCGCTCCTTGTCGGCGCGGACCTTGTTGAAGGCGGCGTTGTTTGCGGCCTCGTCGCCCTTCACCGGAATCTGCGCCGCCATGCCGCCCATCGCGAAGGCGCCGCGCTCATGGCAGGTTTTCACCAGCAGCAGCGAATAGGCGTTGAGGAAGGCATCGCCCATCACCACCTGCGCGCGGTCGGGCAGGATGAAGTTGGGGTTTTTGCCGAGCCGCTTGATGTAGCTGAAGATGTAGTCCCAGCGGCCGCAATTGAGGCCGACAATGTGGTCCTTCAGCTCATGGAGAATTTCGTGCATCTCGAAGGCGGCGGGCAGCGTTTCGATCAGTACCGTGACCTTGATGGTGCCGTTCTTGATGCCAAGCTCTTTCTGCGCGTGAACGAAGACATCGTTCCAGAGCCGGGCTTCCTTGTGGCTCTCCATCTTCGGCAGATAGAAATAGGGGCCGGAGCCCGACGCGATCTGCTTCTTCGCATTGTGGAAGAAATAGAGCGCGAAATCGAAGAGGCCGCCCGACATCGGACGCCCGTCGATCTCGACATGCGCCTCTTCCAGGTGCCAGCCGCGCGGCCGGACGATCAGCGTCGCCGGCTTTTCGATCACGTCGTAGCGCTTGCCGTTCGTCTCGTCGGTGAAGCCGATCTGTTTGTCCCAATAGGCCATCATGTTGATCTGGCCGCCGATCATGTTGTCCCAGGTCGGCGCCGCCGCGTCCTCGAAATCGGTCATGTAGGACTGCGCGCCGGAATTGAGCGCATTGATGACCATCTTGCGGTTGTCGACCGGGCCGGTGATTTCGGTGCGGCGGTCGAGCAGATCCTTCGGGATCGGCGCGACCTTCCAGTCGCCCTCGCGGATCGCTTTGGTCTCGGGCAGGAAGTCCGGCAATTCGCCGGCGTCGAACTTCTTCTGCCGCTCGGCGCGGGCGGCCAGCAGCTCGCGGCGGCGCGCGCCGAACTTGCGTTCGATTTCGGCGGCGAAGGAAAGCGCCTCGGCGGTCAGTACGCGCTCATAGCCCGGCTTCATCGCGCCCTTGACGGCGATGCCGTCGGCAATCTTCGTGGCTGCGCTGGTGCTCATGCTCGCTCGCCTCCCTTGGCCGGTGTCGGTCTTGACGGTGTTCTGATGCGCGCGGTCATACAATCTCGACAGCTGCTTGTCCAATATTTCCTAAGTGATTGAAATTATTGAAGTAAAGAACTTCACAAGATTCCAGTGCGATTCTGTTGATTATGTAAATCTTGTAAATTAAAGTCCCGGAAACAGGCGCAAAAACCGGGAGATTTCGGAGATGGCTTCGGACAAAAAAGTCTTTGCCGGCCCGCGCATTAGGCGGCTCCGGCGCGAGCGCGGACTGACCCAGGCGCGCATGGCGGCCGATCTCGGCATTTCGGCGAGCTACCTCAACCTGATCGAGCGCGACCAGCGCCCGGTCTCGGTGCAGATCCTGCTGAAGCTGGCCGAAGTCTATGACGTCGAGCTTCGCACATTGGGCGGCGACGACGAGGCACAGGCGCTGACAGCACTCAGGGAGGTCTTCGCCGACCCGCTGTTCCGCGACGCCGGGCTCACGGGCCAGGACCTGCAGGACATGGCCGGCGCAAGCCCGGTGGCCGCCGACGCCGTGGCACGGCTTTACCGGGCCTGGCAGGAAAGCGTCACCAACGGCTCGATACTGGCCGAGCGTCTTGCCGACCGCGACATGGGCGACGGCGCCGAAGCGCCGGGTCTGCCGCTGGAGGAGGTGCGCGACTTCATCAACAGCCGCAACAACCATTTCCCCGAACTCGACGACGCGGCCGAGCGGCTCTACACGCAAATGGGCCTCGGCGCCGACGAGCCCTATGTGAGCTTGCGCAACACGCTGCGCGACATGCACGGCGTTTCGACGCGCGTGGTGCCGGCCGACATGATGCCGCTCGAGCTGCGCCGCTACGACCGCCACCGCCAGACGATTTTCCTGTCGGAACTGCTCGACCAGCCGGGGCGTTCCTTCCAGCTTGCCTACCAGCTCGGCTATTTCGAACAGTCGCGCACCATCGAGGACATCGTCGAGGCGTCGGGCCTCGAAAGCGACGAGGCGCGGCGCCTCTGCCGCGTATCGCTGGCGAATTATTTCGCCGCCGCGCTCCTGATGCCCTATGCGGCGTTTCACAAGACGGCGGAAGCGACGCATTACGACATCCGCCTGCTCGGCCGCCGCTTCGGCACCAGCTTCGAGCAAGTCTGCCACCGGTTAACCACGCTGCAACGCGCCGGCGCGCGCGGCATCCCGTTCTTCCTCATTCGCGTCGACAATGCCGGCAATGTCTCGAAGCGGTTTTCTGCCGCAGGCTTCCACTTTGCCCGCTTTGGCGGTACCTGCCCGCGCTGGAATGTGCATGATGCCTTCCGCGTTCCGGGCCAGATCTACACGCAGATAGTCCAGATGGAAGACGGCACCCGCTATTTCTCGATCGCCCGCACGGTGAGCCGCGCCGGTTCCGGCATCGGCGTGCCCGGCGACCAGTATGTGGTGGGGCTGGGCTGCGAAATTGCCCATGCGCCGCGCCTCGTCTACAGCCAGGGCTACGATCTCGACGACGAACGCGGCGCCATGCCCATCGGCGTCAATTGCCGATTGTGCGAGCGCCTCGACTGTTCGCAACGCGCCTTCCCGCCGCTGAAGCACCGTCTGACCGTCGACGATCATGTGCGCGGCATTTCGCCTTTCGGCGTTCCGGCAAGGAGCGCGTGACAGTCCGATGCGTCCCGATGCCCGTCCCATTGCCGCAACGCGACCGCGCGATCTCTGGATCGCCATCGGCATCGCGCTGGTGCTGCACGGTTTCGCGGCGGTGGCGGGGCTGAAATGGTTCGTCGCGGCGCTGGAGCGGCCCTCGCCGGGCGCCAGCGCCACGACGATCAACTTCGCGGCCTTCAGCGACGCGCCGCAAACCGCCGAGCCCGCGCCGCCCCAACCCGAACCCGAAACACCGAAAGTCGAGCCGCCGAAGCCGGAGCCCGCGCCGGTGCGCCGCGCCGCGCCGCGCGAACCCGAGCCCGAGGAAGCGGCGCCCGAGGCCCCGCCGCCGCCGCCTGCCGCGACGCCGGGCCCGGCCGGCCTCGCGCGCGAAGGCGCCGCCGAAACCGGCGTCGGACAGGAAACGATGGAGGCGGATTATTTCGCCGCCGTCTCGGCCTGGCTGGCGCGCCACAAGCAATATCCGCGCATGGCGCGGCGTCAGCGGATCGAAGGCGAGGGCCGGGTGTATCTGCGTGTCGCGCGCGACGGCAGTTTGATTTCCTACCGGATCACGCGCAAGACCGGCTCGGTCGTTCTCGACCGCGAATTGACGGCCACCATCGAACGCGCCGCGCCGTTCCCGCCCTTCCCGCCGGACATGCGTGCCGCGACGCTCGAATTCGTGGTGCCGATTATTTTCGAATTGACCGAATAGCGCGGCCGCTAGCGGATGACGCGCTCGGGCGGAAAGCGCAGCGCGATTTCCATGCCGCTGCCGGTCGCCTGTTCGCCGCGCACGACGCCGAGGCTGCCGCCATGCAGCTCCATCACCTTGCGCGTCAGCGACAGCGCCAGGCTCTCCTCGCGCGGTGCGCCGCTGTCTTCGGCGCTGACGAAAGGATCGTCCACTTCCTCGATCCAGGGCAGCGCGTTCTGTTCGGCCGCCCGGTTGCGCCGCTCGGCCAGCGTGACCGCGATGCCGCCCCGTTCCTCACGCAAGGTGAGGCGAACGGTCGAGCCGCGATGCGCACAATGAACCGCTTCGGCCAGCAGCCGGAAAAGCCCCTGCCGGAGGCGTTTGGCGTCGCCGCGCAGGCCCGGCAGCCGTTCCGGGCAATCGACCTCGATGGTCACGCCTTCGTCGACCGCGTGCTGGCGCTGGCTTGCCACCGCGATCTCGGCAAGCTGCGCGAGATTGCAGATTTCGTCGGTGAGCTCGATCTGGTCCATTTCCGCTTCGGCGATGCCGAGCAGGTCCTCGATCATGTCGAGCAGCATCGTGCCGCTGGAATAGATGTCGCTCGCATATTCCTTGTAGCGCGCGGTGCCGACCGGCCCGAGGCGCTCGTTCTTCATCATCTCCGAAAAGCCGATGATATGCGTCAGCGGTGTCCTGAGGTCGTGATTGACGTTGGAGAAGAAGCTCTGGCTGCGCCGCCGCGTCTCGTGGCTCTGCGCCTCGGCCGCCTGCATGGTGCGTTCGAGCTTCTGGCGAACGGTGACGTCGTTCAAGGCCGCGACACGCGCCGGCACGCCGCCCCAACGCGTGTCGATGACGCGCATTTCGACGAAACGGTTGTCGCCGTCGGGCCGGGTGATTGTGACGTCGTGTTCGCCGGCCTCGCTCGGCAGGCCGAAAGGCTGGCCGATCAGTTCGTCGCCCTCGCGGCCAAGCAGCTCGCGCGCCGCGCTGTTGGCGAAGCGCACAAGCCCCGAACTGTCGAGAATGACGATCGCCTCCGGCGTTTCCTGCACCAGCGTCACGCGCGGCTGCGTGTCGGCCTCTGCCGGCATGGCGGCGGGGCGTTCGTCCCGCGCGAGACGGCGCTTGATCGCGCGGCGCAGCGCCAGGCCGAGCGCACGCGGCGCGTCGGTGTCGGCGGCAAGGCAATCCTCGGCGCCCGCTTCGATGGCTTCCGCCTGCAAGGCGGCGTCGTCGGCGCCGACCGCGATAACCGGCGCATTCGGGCCGAGCGCCACCGCGCGGCGCAGGAAATCGAACGACGATGCGTCGCCGTCGCCGAGATCGACGATCAATGCGTCGATGCCGGGCGCCAGCAACGGGTCGATGCCGTCTTCGGGATGGGAAAAGCTGAAGCTGAGCGGGCCCGCGGCGCCGGACGCGGCAAGGCCGCGCAACGAGTTGCAAAGCGGTGTGGAGACGCTGACGACATGGGCGGCAAGCGGCGGCAGCGGGCGGCTGCCGCTCTCGCCGAGGGGGCTGATTTGGTGACTCATGACGATACCTGGACGAGCCAAGTTCAACTCACTCTCCGCCCCCCCAAAAGGGCCCCTGCAACCAATCACATATTCCGGCGCGAATCGGTCCGCCGCTGTGTGTGTTAAGAATCCACCTATTTGGTAAACAGAAAGTAAAGGACCACAGGATTTGGTGGTTCCATTCCGGGGCAGCCACTAATGAGCGCCGTTAGGGCCCGCTTGTTCCCGGAGAGGCGATGGGCTAGGTATGCGCCCGCGCCGGATTTACGGCGCAAATCCGGCCCGAACCGCTTGTGAAGATATGAGCAAGAGCCCGAAAACTTTCCGCCCCAAGGCGCGCGTGCCGAAGGGGCTGCGCGACCTCTCCGCCGGCATGGTCCGGGCGGAGCTGAGGATGCTTGCGCGCATTCGCGAGGTTTACGAACGCTACGGCTTCGATCCGCTGGAAACATCCGCCATCGAATATGCCGACGCGCTGGGCAAGTTCCTGCCGGATGAAGACCGGCCGAACGAGGGCGTCTTTTCGTTTCAGGACGACGACGAACAATGGCTGTCGCTGCGCTACGATCTGACGGCGCCGCTGGCCCGCTACGTCGCCGAGAATTACGACGGCTTGCCCAAGCCCTTCCGCCGCTATCAGACAGGCTCCGTCTGGCGCAACGAGAAGCCGGGGCCGGGCCGCTTCCGCCAGTTCACGCAGTTCGATGCCGACACGGTGGCCGCCCCCGGCGTCGCCGCCGATGCCGAGATGTGCATGATGGGCGCCGACTGTCTCGAAGCGCTCGGCATTCCGCGTGGGCTCTACCGCATCCGCGTCAACAACCGCAAGGTGCTGGACGGGCTGCTCGAAACCATCGGCCTTGGCGGCGATGCGAATGAACTGGCCCGCGCCACCGTGCTGCGTTCCATCGACAAATTCGACAAGCTCGGCCGCAAGGGCGTCGAATTGCTGCTGGGCGCGGGCCGCAAGGACGAGTCCGGCGACTTCACCAAGGGCGCGGGGCTCTCGCCCTCGCAGATCACCGCCGTTGCCGACTATGTCGAGTCCGGCCTCGGCGAAGGCGCGACGACGCGAAAGCTGGTGCTCGAAAACTGGCGCAAGATCGTCGGCGGCAGCGCCACCGGCGCCGAAGGCCTCGACGAGCTTGCCGAAATGGATGCGCTGTTCGAAGCGGCGGGCTATGGCCTCGACCGCATCGAATTCAATTCATGGATCGTGCGCGGCCTCGGCTACTACACCGGCCCCGTATTCGAATCCGATCTCCTGTTCGAAGTGAAGGACGAGGCGGGCAATCCGGTGCGCTTCGGCTCGGTCGGCTCGGGCGGGCGCTATGACGGCCTCGTCGAACGCTTCAAGGGCGTCAAGGTTCCGGCCACCGGTTTCTCCATCGGCGTCAGCCGTCTGCAGGCGGCACTGGAACTTCTCGGCAAGCTCGACATCGAGGATGTGGCGGCGCCCGTCGTCGTGCTGACGCTCGATGCCGCCCGCATGGCCGATTACCAGCAGATGGTAAGCGAATTGCGCGCCGCCGGCATCCGCGCCGAAATGTATCTCGGCGGCTCGGGCATGAAGGCGCAGATGAAATATGCCGACAAGCGCGGCGCTCCCGTTGCCGTCATCGAGGGCGAGGACGAGCGCGCCAAGGGCGAGATCACGCTGAAGGACCTGATCCTCGGCGCCGAAATGTCGAAGGAAATCGCCGACAACACCGCCTGGCGCGAAGGCCAGCCGGCGCAGGTCGCCGTGCCGCGCGCCCGGCTGGTGGAAGAGGTGAAGGCCATTCTCGCCCGGCATGGACTCCATCGCGGCTGAGCCGCCTCCGAAATCCCGCTTCCCGATATTTACCATTTTCATGCTAGACAGGGGCGCGCCGGAAACGGCGGAGGCCCGAAAGGTTATTCAGATGTCGACGTCGATTGCAGCCGAGAAAGGCGAAGCCTTGCGCGCCCGCGAGGCGCTGGGCCTTGCCGTGCGCGGCGGTTTCGAGCGCGCAGGCTATGCGCCTGTTGCCGCGCCGGTTCTCCAGCCCGCCGATATATTCCTCGACATGTCGGGCGAGGACATCCGTCGCCGCATGTATGTCTTCGCCGATCCGGGCGGCAACGAGCTTTGCCTGCGCCCCGAACTGACGATCCCGGTCTGCCGTCTCTATCTCGAAAGCGAGGGCGGGCCGCAGCGGCTCTGTTCGCTGGGCGCGGCCTATCGTTACCAGAAGCGCGGCTCGGCAAAACTCACCGAGTTCACGCAGGCCGGCGTCGAATGTCTGGGGACGGAAGATGCCGAAGGCGCCGATGCCGAAGTGGTCGCGCTGGCGGCCCGCGCGCTGGCCGAGGCGGGCCTGAAGGATTACGCGATTGAAACCGGCGACCTCGCGCTTTTCGATGCGCTGGTCGATGCGCTCGACTTGCCGCCGGGCTGGCGGGCGCGGCTGAAGCGCCACTTCTGGCGGCCCGACTATTTTCGCGCGTTGCTTGAGCAGCTCGCGGCGGGCGGCGTGAAAGACGAAACCGGCGACCGCGCCGCGCTGATCTCGGCCATTGCCGGTCTCGACGAGGAAAGCGCGCGAAACGTCATCGAGGATGTGCTGAAACTCGCCGGCATTGCGCCGGTCGGCGGCCGCACGGTGGGCGAGGTTGCCGAACGCCTGCTCGAACAGGCCGAACTCGCGGCCAGCAGCGTGCCCCGCGAGGCCGCGAAACTGATTTCGGATTTCCTCGCCGTTTCGGGCACGCCCGCCGACAGCATCGCCCGCATCGCGAAGCTGACAAAATCCGCCGGCGTTTCGCTCGACGCGGCCATTGCGCGCTTCGAGCGCCGTCTTGACCTGATCGGCAAGGCCGGGCTCGATTTGTCGCGCGCGCATTTCTCGGCCGGCTTCGGCCGCAACATGGCCTACTACACCGGCTTCGTGTTCGAGTTCCGCGTCGCCGCGCTCGGCGAAGACGCGATGATCTGCGGCGGCGGGCGCTACGACCGGCTGCTCGCGGCGCTGGGCGCCAAAGCGCCGGTGCCGGCGGTCGGCTGCGCGGTCGGCATCGAACGCCTGCTGATGGCCCTCAACCGGGAGGCGGGCAAATGAGCGGCAAACTGACGATCGGCCTGCCCTCCAAGGGCCGCCTTCAGGAAAACGCCAGCGCCTTTTTCGCCCGTGCCGGGCTGAAGGTGCGCCAGGATGGCGGCCGCGGCTATACCGGCCGGCTCGACGGCGTCGCCAATGTCGAGATTGCGTTCCTGTCGGCCTCTGAAATCGCCGGACAGTTGGAGCAAGGCCTCATTCACCTGGGGCTGACCGGCGAAGACCTGATCCGCGAAAAACTTTCATCGCCCGAGCGCGATGTCGAATTGCTGTTGCCCTTGGGCTTCGGTCACGCCGATGTCGTGGTCGCCGTGCCGCAAAGCTGGATCGACGTCGCCACCATGGCCGATCTCGACGATGTGGCGCTGGCCTTTCACACGCGGCGCGGACGGCGGCTGCGCGTCGCGACGAAATATTTCAACCTGACGCGCAACTTCTTCGCCGAACACGGGCTGACCGACTATCGCATCGTCGAAAGCCTCGGCGCGACCGAGGGCGCGCCGGCGGCCGGTACCGCCGAAGTGATCGTCGACATCACCTCGACCGGCGCGACGCTGACGGCCAACAATCTGAAAGTGCTGGACGACGGCACGATATTGAAAAGCCAGGCCAATCTTGTCGCTGCGCTCGGCGCCGACTGGAGCGATGCGGCGCTCGCCGCGGCCGGCGAAATCCTCGACCGCGTCTCGGCGCAGGCCCGCGCCGCGAAGACCGTCGAGGTGCGCTTTGCCGGCGGCAACGACGACGCGAAACTGCTGGCCGAACTCGAAAAGCGCTTCGGCGCCAGCGTGCCTTTCGGCGCGGGCGCGGCGCCGGTGCGCATCGTCCACGGTCCCGAAGACCGGCTCTACGATCTCGTCGCCTTCCTGAATGCGAAGGGCCGCGAAACCGTCACTGCCGCCCGCGCCGATTATGTGTTCGAGGCGAAAAACCCGCTGCGCGAGCGGCTGCTCGAGCGTCTGAAATCCCGGAGCTGACATAAATGACGCCCATGCTTGCCGCCGTCACCGCCCTTGTGGTCCTTGTGACGGCGACACTATCGGGCATTTTCGGCATGGCGGGCGGCATGGTGCTGATGGCGTTTCTCGTCATCGCCTTCCCGGTTGGCGCCGCGATGATGCTGCATGGCGTGACGCAGGCGGTGTCGAACGGCTACCGCGCCGTCATCAACCGCCGCGACATCGTCTGGCCGATCGTCGCCACCAACATGGTGGGCGCCGCCGCGGCGCTGGCGCTCTTCTTGTTGGTCAGCTTCGTGCCCGACGAGGCGACGGTGCTGCTGGTGCTGGGCGCGATCCCCTTCGTCGCCTTCGCGATCCCGGCAAGCTGGGGCCTCGACGTGACCAAGCGCATGGTTTCGGTCGCGAGCGGCTTCGTCGTCACCGCGCTGACGCTGACGGCGGGTGTCGCCGGTCCGATCCTCGATGTGTTCTTCGTGCGCAGTCCGCTGACGCGCCACCAGATCGTCGCCACCAAGGCGGTCACGCAGACCTTGCAGCATCTGACCAAGCTGCTCTATTTCGGCGCGCTGGCCGCGCATCTGCTGCCCGAGGCAGGACTTGCATGGTGGGTTTACGTCATGGTCGCGCCGCTCGCCATGCTCGGCACGACGCTTGGCAAGATGGCGCTCGACCGCATGAATGACGGCCAGTTCAAAAGCTGGAGCCGCTACATCCTCTTCGTCCTCGGCGCCATATTGATTACGCGCGGGCTCGTGCTGCTACTCGACTGAAAACCCTTTGCGCGCGATGAATTTGAGGCGGCCTTTCTCGCCGATCTTCTCCATCGTCGGCAGCAGCGGACGGATCATCCACGGAAACGCGCCGAAGAAGCGCGCGAGAATGCTGGCGCTCCACGGCACATAGATTTCGAGCTTTCCGCTGTCGATGGCCTTGAGCGTCGCAGCCGCCACATCTTCCGGTGTCATCACCTTGTCGATGAAGTTGAGCACCGATCCCCCATGCAGTGCCTCGTGATGCAGCATCGGCGTGTCGACGGCGGCCGGATAAACGCCCGACACCTTGACGCCATGCGCGGCCATTTCCTGATGGAAACCGGCAAGGAAACCGCGCAAGCCGAATTTCGACGCCGAATAAATGGCGCTGTCTTTCAGCGAAATAATGCCGCCAAGCGAAACGGTGGCGACCATCGCGCCCTTGCCCCGCGCGATCATTTGCGGCGCCACGGCGCGCATCAGCCGCACCGGCGCGCGCAGGTTGATTTCGAGATGGCGGTCGAGAACCTCCTGGTCGAGATCGGCGACCGCCCCCGGAATGCCGATGCCGGCATTGTTGATGAGCACATCGAGATCGGCGTGATCGCGCATGATCGCCGTGCAAAGCCGCTCCACATCCTCGCGCGAGGAAAGATCGCAGGCGAGCTTCTCGGGCGGCGTCTTCAGCCCCGCCGCCACCGCGTCGAGAAGCCCTGCCTCGCGGTCGACAAGCACCAGCCGCCAGCCGCGCGCATCGAGTGCGCGCGCAATCGCCGCGCCGATGCCGCCGCCCGCCCCGGTGACGAGGGCTTTCACGCGGCCGCCCGTTTGTCGCCAACGCGCAACGCGTCGAAGCAGCCGTCTTCCAGCGCCGGCCAGCCGAAGCGCTTGCGGATGCGCGTCATTTGCTTCCTGTAGGCGTCGATCTCGACATAGGTGGCGTGCCGGTCGGAGCCGACGAATTTGATACCGCCCGAAAGGTCCGGCCGGTCGGTGGCGATCAGCTTGTCGAGCGCCGCGTCGCCCTTCGCGCGTGCCATGATGGTGCGCACGATCAGGTCGGCCATTTCGTCGAACAGCTTGTAGGCGCCGCCATTGGTTTCCATGAAGCCGAGGCCGTAAAGCGTCGGCTGCGTGCGGCTGAAAAGATTCATGTAGAGATCGGGCTTGCCGCCCTTCCACGAGAAAAGCGCCGGATCGACATAGGGCACTTTCCAAGTGTAGCCGGTGGCGCAGATGATGAGATCGATCTCCTCCGACGACCCGTCCTTGAAATGAACGGTCTTGCCCTCGAACCGCGCCACGTCGCGCTTCGCCGCGATGTCGCCATGGCCGAGATAGTGCAGCAATTGCGTGTTGAGGATCGGATGTGTTTCGAAAAGCCGGTGGTCGGGCTTCTGCAAGCCGAGCCGCGTCAGGTCGCCATTGAGGACACGCAGAATGGCGCCCAGGACGCGCTGCGCCAGCCACATCGGCAGATGCGGCCCGCCATTCGCGACGACATCGGCCGGAACGCCGAAGAGATGCTTCGGCACGAAATGATAGCCGCGGCGCAAGCTGATGAAAGCCTTGTCGGCGGCCTTGGCCGCGTCGCAGGCAATGTCGCAGCCGGAGTTCCCCGCGCCGATGATGAGCACGCGCTTGCCCTTGAATTCATCCATCGACTTGTAGGTGACGGCGTGGCGCATCTCGCCGGTGAATTCGCCCGGATAATCCGGCATCGAAGGATGCCAGTTGGTGCCGTTGGCGCAGACGAGCGAACCGTAACGCTTCGTCTCGCCGCTCGACAGCGTCACCTGCCAGCTTCCGTCGGGCTGCAATTCGGTGCGCTCCACCGCCACGCCGAAACGAATATGTTCCCGCAATCCGTAAGCGTCGGCGAAGTCGCGCATATAGCTGTGGATCTGTTTGCCCGACGGATAGTCGGGATAGGCGTCCGGCATCGGGAAGTCGTGGTAATGCGATTGCGTCTTCGACGAAATGAAATGCGCCGAGTCGTAGACCGGCGATCCGGGATTGGTCCGGTCCCAAAGCCCGCCGACATCCGAATGCCGTTCATAGACGTCGAAAGGCACGCCGTGGCGCAGCAGCGCCCGCGCCAGGCTCAGTCCCGCCGGCCCGCCGCCGACGACGCACACCCTTGCCGTTTCGCTCATCGCCGTGCTCCCGAAAAAAGTGAATAATCCTCATATTTGTGATAAGTGATAAACCCTCATATTTTTCCGCGCAAGCGAAAAGATGAAATGGAAGCCCCAATGAGCGATGCCGCCGCCGCGCGCCGCAAACCGACCCAGGCCCGGGCGCTGGCGCGCGTCGAGCGGATTCTGGCCGCCGCCAGCGAGCTGATCGCCGAAACGGGCAGCGACGCGGTGAAGATGACCGAGGTCGCCGAGCGTGCGGGCGTGCCCATCGGCTCTCTCTATCAGTATTTCCCCGACAAGGCGGCGATCCTGCAAACGCTGGCCGAACGCTTCGCTGAACGCGTCCGCGCCGGCATCGCCGAAAGTCTCGCGGGCGTTGCCACGCGCGACGATGCGCTGGCCCGCGTGGACCGGCTGCTTGAGGATTATTACGCGCTGTTCCTGACCGAGCCCGTGGTGCGCGACATCTGGTCGGGCACGCAATCCGACAAGAAGCTGCAGGAACTCGACATCACCGACAGCCGCGCCAATGCCCGCGTCGTCGCCGATGCGCTGAAACATCTGGTGCCGCGCAAGGAGCGCGCGCGTTTCGAAACCGTCTGTTTCCTGACGATGCAATTGACCGGCGCCGCCGTCCGCCTCGCGATCGCGGTCGACCGCAAGGAGGGCGACAGGCTGATGGCCGAATATCGCCGCATGTTGCGCGACGAAGTTGGCGGGTTTCTGGCTCTCTAAAGCCCCGGCACCGGAAAGCGCGATGTCAGCGTGTGCGTGCGCGCCGCAAGTTTCGTTTCGGCCGCCGCGTCGCCGCCCGCCGCAAGCGTCTCGGCGATGATCGCGGCAATCTCTTCCATTTCCGCGTGGCCCATGCCGCGCGTCGTCGGCGCCGGCGTGCCGAGCCTGACGCCCGAAGGCCGCATCGGCGGGTTGGGATCGTCGGGGATCACCTGCTTGTTGACGGTGAGCCCCACGCGGTCGAGCGCCGCTTCCGCCTTCGCCCCGTCGAGGCCGAAGCTCTGCACGGTGTCGATCACCAGCAGATGATTGTCGGTGCCGCCGGTGACGAGCTTGACCTGCCGGACGTTGAGCGCGGCGGCCAGCGCCTTGGCGTTCGCCAGAACCTGCCGCGCATAGTCCTGAAAGGCCGGCATCGCGGCCAGCCTCAGCGTCGTCGCGGTCGCCGCCACCTGGTTCATATGCGGACCGCCCTGCAAACCCGGAAACACCGAAGCGTCGATCTTTTTGGCGAACTTCTCCTTGCAGAGAATAAGCCCGCCGCGCGGCCCCCGCATCGACTTGTGCGTCGTCGTCGTCATCACGTCGAAGCCGGCATCGAGCGGATTGCGCATGACATCGGCGGCAATCAACCCGCCAATATGCGAAACGTCGGCCATCGTCAGCGCGCCGACCTCATCCGCCACACGCCGAAAATCGGCATAGTCGTAATCGCGCGGATAGGAGGAATAGCCGCAGACGACAAGCTTCGGCTTCGTCGCGCGGGCCACATCGCGCAGCGCCTCGAAGTCGATGGCGCCGGTCGAAGGATCGGTCTTGTAGCGCACGAAATTGAAGATGCGCCCCATATGGCTCACCGGCGCCCCATGCGTCAGATGCCCGCCATGCGAAAGATCCATCGCCAGAATAGTGTCGCCGGGTTCGAGCAGCCCCAGATAAACCGCCTGATTCATCGGCGACCCCGACAGCGGCTGCACATTGGCGTGCTCGGCGCGGAACAGCGCCTTCGCCCGCTCGCGCGCGAGGTTTTCGATGCGGTCGGTGAATTCCTGCCCGCCATAATAGCGCCGGCCCGGATAGCCTTCCGAATATTTGTTGGTGAAGGCCGAGCCCAGCAGCGTCAGCACTTCGGGAAAGGCGTAGTTTTCCGACGGGATCAGTTCGAGTTCGGCGCGCTGCCGCGCCTCCTCGCCCTTCAGCGCCACGAATATATCGTTGTCGGATTGCGCCAGCCTTGTGCGTTCGGGTGAGCTTGTCATGTCGCGTCTCCTTCGAGCCTGAAAACAAAAACGCCCGGCCAGCATCTTGAAGTGCTGCCCAGGCGATCGGCTGAAGACCAGTCTCCGCGCTCCCCGATGGTGACCCATCTGATATCGCCAGTCGCGCGGAGGATATGTACGACCGGAAGTGGGGGAAAGACTATTCGCGCGTAGCGCGCATGACAAGTGCTGCGCTTGGGGATTCGCGCGGGACTCCGCTCATTCGACGAAATGGGAAAGCCTAAGGAATGGAGCCGGACCCCAAGGTTAAATCACTGCTGAACGGTCAATATGGTCTGTGGCGACAGAATATCCGATTGAGACGTTCTCATCGCAATGACCTGCGAAATGAAGGCAAACGCCTGCAATGCGAGATTCGGGCGCTTGTTCTCATCCGGGATTGCATGTGTATTGCCGTGAAAGACAACGCTCAACGCGCCATAGTCGAAGAACGGGTCAGGCGGCAGTACGTCAATTGAGATCAACGGTTCGCCTTGTTGCCTTCCGCGCATGCCTATCACAACGTCGTTTTCGCCGGCGCATTCGACGGGCGCTTCGGGCGCCTTCCGCTGCGTACAGCGAACAATCTCGCCGAGATATTTAAGCATATCGTGTGGCGAGCGAAGGCTCAGGATCATCTGCTGTTTTGACGCATTGTTTTGTATATCGGTTGGTGGCGGCCGCTCGCCCACCGCCGAGAGAGAATACACTTGAGGCGTGGAGACGCCATTCGGAATGTTGGGTGTTCCGTTGGCTGCCAAATTGGTCGCTGAATCTACTTCGCACGCATGCATCTCGCGTGGGCCAAAAGCTCTTTCGGTTGTTAGGTTGAAATCAGCATCTGTAACAGCCACTATCGGCATTCCCCTCCCGTCGGCGATCGTGTATCCCTTTTCAGACACGGCAACAATCTTGTCGATTGAAGCGAGATTCGCATTGTCCACAGCGAATGACTTCTTGCCGGGATTTCTTCGAAACGTTGGTTCGGCGTCATGCAGTGCTTTCGAGAAGCATGCAAATTTCTCAAATGCGGATAGATCGCCAGGGTCATTGTCGACAGTCATTGTCGTTCTCTTGCCCTTTCCGTCATCGGTCGTCCAAACCACCTTTCTCACAGCAAGATGGAAAATAAGCGACGGGTCCCAGCCTTGGTCCATGACAATCTGGAGCGTCTGCAATTCGAGAGGGTTGATGATCGCCGACAGGCGCTCCTTGCTTGCGATTGGCGTAATGGACATCGTGGGATTGTCCTTGTACGTCAATTTTGGCGTGAGTTTGTACGAATTTGGCGCCGCGTTTCCAAACGGCAGGTCGAGCCCAAATTCGCTCTGGACCATTACGTTGGCGGAAATGGCGTCGATTGACGTGAAGTACAGCGGATAGCCCTTGCTCGCGCGTACGACATTCAGAAGAAGCATCCTGTCGTTTGTCGTGGCAATCAGCTTGTTGTAGCTCGACGCATCGGTAACTTCCTGAAGGGCGAGATTGCAGCCCGCAAGAAAGACAAGAACGAATGGAAGGAAAGCCAACTTCAGCAGGTTACGCATTGGAGCCCCCGAATGCGATGTGCCGGATACTGAATACTAGGACTCGTCCTTGTACGGAAGTCAAACCCAAATAGTGTTTTACACGCCCACCCAATTCGGGCAGCGTCTTTACCGGTCGGTCCTGTGAATTAGATGGCGGACCCGGGCCTCAAAGCCCCAATATCCGCTTGGCGATGATGTTCTTCTGGATTTCGTTCGAGCCGCCATAGATCGATTGCGCCCGCGCCCCGAGATAGCGCGCCACCGATGGCGCGGCGCCGGCCGGCAGCGCGGTGTTGTGCGTCCAGCCGGGTGCCACCGCGTCCGGGAAGGTGGGCAGGGCATAGAGCCCGTAGGCCTCCATGCCGAGCTCGGTAATGTCCTGGGCGAGTTCCGTGGCGATGATTTTCAGGATCGAGGATTCGTTGCCCGGCGCGCCGCCCTCGGCGACCGATGAAAGCGTCCGCAGCACGGTGATTTCGAGCGCGTCGAGCCGCGTTTCGAGGGTGCCGAGCTTGGCCGCGAATGCCGGGTCGGCCAGAAGAGCGCGCGCCTGCGCGACGCTGCGAATATCGGCAAGCTGTTTCCGCTTGCCCGCCACATGCGCGTAAGACGTGCGCTCGTGGCCCAGCAGGTAGTTGGCGTAGTGCCAGCCCTTGCCTTCCTCGCCGATGCGGTTTTCGGCCGGCACGCGCACATTCTCGAAGACGACACTGTTGAGCGCATGTTTGCCGTCGATGGTGATGATCGGATGCACCGTGATCCCCGGCGTCTTCATGTCGATCAGCAGGAAGCTGATGCCCTCCTGCTTCTTTTCCTCGTGGCTGGTGCGCAGCAGGCAGAAAATCCAGTCGGCATGTTGCCCGAGGCTGGTCCAGATCTTGGTGCCGTTGACGATGTAGTCGTCGCCGTCGCGTTGAGCGCTCGCCTGCAGCGAGGCGAGGTCGGAGCCCGAGCCGGGCTCCGAATAGCCCTGCGCCCAGAAAGTGGTGCTGTCGAGAATGCCGGGCAGGAAGCGCTTCTTCTGTTCGTCCGTACCGAAAGTGTAGATGACGGGCCCCACATAAAGCAGGCCCATCGGCACGACGTTCAGCGCGCCCGCGCGCTCAAGCTCCTCGTCGAAGATATATTTCTCGTTCGCCGTCCAGCCGGTGCCGCCATCCGCCTTCGGCCAGTTGACGGCAAGCCATCCCTTGGCCGCCATCGCGCGCTCGGATGTCTGGTAATCGGCTTTCGCGGGCGACGCGCCCGACGCCATCTTCTCCACGATCTCGCGCGGATATTCGTTCTCGAAGAAGTCCCGCACCTTCATGCGGAACTGTTCGTCCTTTTCGGAGAAGGAGAAGTCCATCTGTCTGCCGCCCGGTTTGAATTTCTGTTGGCGGCAGTCTAGCGGTCGCCCGCCGCAAAGCAAAAGGGCCGGTGTTTCCACCGGCCCTTTGCCATATTCGTCGCCATTCGCCGGCTGCGTCAGACTTCCTGCTCGAATTGCAGCATCGCCCGCAACTCGCGCGTTGTCAGCACGTGGCCGTGGCTGCCTTTCGCATTGATGACGCGCAGCACCCGCGCCGAGCGGGCCAGCGCCTGACGCGCCGGATTGCAGCGGTTGATCTCGGGATCGGTCTCGGCGAAGGTTCGGTCCTCGACGGCCTGCAATGCCGCGTCGATTTCGACCCGTTCGACAGCGCCGTTTTCGATCAGCCGGTCGATGATCGCGCCGACACTATGAAAAAGTCCCGCGATCATAAATTCGAGATGTCGTAACTCCTGGGCAACACTCATTCAATCCCCCGCATTTGGCCGCGCGGCAGCCTCCGCACCCCTGCCAGGGCGCCGCACAAACGCTTAATTATTGGTCAGATGATTTGGTTACTCGGGCCGTCTACAATCAATAGAGTTAAGTATAGCAAATTTATCAAGAAAAACAAGCACTTCGGATAGGTGCAATTTGCATAGAAATTTAAAACATCGATTTTGTTTGTATTCCATTTCGCGATTTCTGTGGTTCCATTAGATAGTGGCGGGTGACATCGCCTCCAACATGATCTGGTGAACATAAATGCGGAGATTGCATCCGTACTGCGCGCTCCAACACTTGTTGATTGTTTGTCACTGGAGTTTTCGTTGCCTGATGCGGCATATCGCTGAAAATTTTTTTCGGCCTTTTTCGAAATTTGTCCGCCGCGTCCGCCGCAAAGCAAAAGGGCCGGTGTTTCCACCGGCCCTTCGCTTGTCTCTCGGATGAGAGGCGGGACTTCCTTAGAAGTCCATGCCGCCCATTCCGCCCATTCCGCCCATGCCGCCGGGCATGCCGGCCGGCGCGCCGCCGTCTTTCTTCGGCGCTTCGGCGATCATCGCTTCGGTGGTGACGAGGAGCGCGGCGATCGAGGCTGCGTCCTGGAGCGCCGTGCGCACGACCTTGGTCGGGTCGATGATGCCGGCGGCCACGAGGTCGCAATACTCTTCCTTCTGCGCATCGAAGCCCCAATTGGCCTGCTTCGATTCCAGCACCTTCTGCACGACGATCGAGCCTTCGACGCCGGCGTTTTCGACGATCTGCCGGATCGGCGCTTCGAGCGCCTTGCGGACGATCGCGATACCGGCCTGGATGTCGGCATTCTCGTTGACGAGCTTGCCGACCGCCTTGGTCGCCATCAGCAGCGCCGTGCCGCCGCCCGGCACGATGCCTTCTTCGACAGCCGCGCGCGTTGCGTTCAGTGCGTCGTCGACGCGGTCCTTGCGCTCCTTCACTTCGGCTTCCGTCGCGCCGCCGACCTTGATCACGGCCACGCCGCCGGCGAGCTTCGCGAGACGCTCCTGCAGCTTCTCCTTGTCGTAGTCGGACGTCGTGTCCTCGATCTGCCGCTTGATCTGGCCGACGCGGGCTTCGATGTCCTTCTTCTTGCCCGAGCCGTCGATGATCGTGGTGTCGTCCTTGGTGATCGAGACGCGCTTGGCCTTGCCCAGCATGTCGAGCGTCACGGATTCGAGCTTGATGCCCAGATCTTCCGAGATCACCTGGCCGCCGGTCAGGATCGCGATGTCTTCGAGCATCGCCTTGCGGCGGTCGCCGAAGCCCGGCGCCTTGACGGCCGCGACCTTGAGGCCGCCGCGCAGCTTGTTGACGACGAGCGTGGCAAGCGCCTCGCCCTCGATGTCCTCGGCGATGATCAGCAGCGGACGGCCCGACTGCACCACGGCTTCGAGAACCGGCAGCATCGCCTGCAGGCTGGCGAGTTTCTTCTCGTGCAGCAGGATCAGCGGCTCGTCGAGCTCGGCGATCATCTTGTCGGCATTGGTGATGAAATAGGGCGACAGGTAGCCGCGGTCGAACTGCATGCCTTCGACGACATCGAGTTCGGTGTCAAGCGACTTCGCCTCTTCCACCGTGATGACGCCTTCATTGCCGACCTTGGCCATCGCTTCGGCGATCATCGCGCCGATTTCGCTTTCGCCATTGGCCGAGATCGTGCCGACCTGCGCCACTTCGTCGTTCGACTTCACCTTCTTCGAACGCTTGGTGATGTCCTCGACGGCCGCGCGCACGGCGATTTCGATGCCGCGCTTCAGGTCCATCGGGTTCATGCCGGCGGCAACCGCCTTCGCGCCTTCGCGCACGATCGCCTGCGTCAGCACGGTCGCGGTGGTGGTGCCGTCGCCGGCCGTGTCGTTGGTCTTGGAAGCGACTTCCTTGACCATCTGCGCGCCCATGTTCTCGAACTTGTCTTCAAGCTCGATTTCCTTGGCGACCGTCACGCCGTCTTTCGTCGAGCGCGGCGAACCGAACGACTTTTCGATCACGACGTTGCGGCCTTTCGGGCCGAGCGTCACCTTCACCGCATCGGCGAGAATGTCGACGCCGCGGATCATTCTCTCGCGCGCCGAACGGCCGAATTTGACTTCCTTAGCCATTTTTCCTTGATCCTTCTGAATTCATGAAACGGAACGAGCGGTCGCGTCGGCCTTCATGGGGGAACCCATGAAAAAAGCCCGCGACCGGTATCCGGTTGCGAGCCTTACGCAGCGGCTTTCTTTTTGGCCGCGCCTTCCAGCACACCCATGATGTCGGACTCTTTCATGATCAACAGGTCTTCCCCGTCGATCTTGACCTCGGTGCCCGACCACTTGCCGAAGATCACGCGGTCGCCGGGCTTTACGTCCGGCGCGACGATCTTGCCGTCGTCGCCGCGGGCGCCCGGGCCCACCGCGACCACTTCGCCCTGGGAGGGCTTTTCCTGCGCCGTGTCGGGGATGATGATCCCGCCGGCGGTCCTGGATTCTTCCTCGACCCGGCGAACAACGACGCGGTCATGCAGAGGACGGAATTTCATCTCTGGCTTCTCCTGTGTCCCAACCGCTAAATTGCGGAAAATCTTTGATTTTTTAGCCCTGTTAGCACTCAAGCGAAGTGAGTGCTAAAGGCGCTGTGGACAAATAGGAGCCCGCAAGCCCGCTGTCAAGCGGGGCAGGGGCGGGACCGGGTGGTTTTTGGCGTATTGCGGGGCGCGCGCAGGGGGCCCGTCAGGCCCTCAAGCCCCGAAGCGTCATCCGCATGATGGCGGCCAGCCGCGCCTTGAAAGTGGCCTCGTCCGGCGACTTCTCGGCGCCATAGGCGGCCGCGATCAGGGCGTCCATGGCGGCCTCGGGGGCGAGCCCCGCCGCTTTCGGGTTGAGCTCGCCGCGCGCCGTGCCCTCGCGGATCAGCTTCAGCACCGCATTGCGGAACTGCTGCGTCACCGGCTCGAAATGGTCGGTCTTCAGCCGGCTGCTCGATTCCATCAGCTCCGCCGCATGCGGGCTTGAAAGCACCCAGCGATAGGCAAAGCCGAACTTCGCCTCCATCAGCGCGGTCAGCTTCGGCTCCAGCGGCAGGTCCAGCGCCTCGGCCGCGCTCACGCCCTCGGCGATCTGTTCGGCAAGCGAGCGGCAGATCGCCTCGAACAGCTCGTCCTTGCTGCTGAAATAGAGATAGAGCGTGCCCTTGGCGACGGCCGCCGCCCGCGCGATGTCCTCCATCGAGGTGCGCCGGTAGCCGTAATGCCGGAACAGATCGAGCGCGGCCTCGACGATGAGGTCCCGCTTGTCCGTTCCCGGTTTTTGCGCGGCCGCGCTGCCTTGTGCTTTCGCCATGATCCGTCTGAAACCCAGTTGCTCTCGGCAGCCTACCGCCGGATGCTGGCCGGGCAAACCCTGCCGGCGGCCACCACGACGGTCCGCACCGTCTCGCCGCAATTGTAATAGCAGTATTTGCGCGCGCCCGCCCGCTGCTCGCCGCTGAGCGAACAGCTCGCCTGCGCCGTTTGCAGGGCCGAAGGCGGCTTGCTGATTTCGGCCTCTGCCGGCATCCCCGTCATCGCGCCCGAAAGCGAGGCAAGCACCACAAGCCCCGAAAGCGTTATCGATTCCATTTTCACACACCCCCTGCAATACAAGTAACCGGCCAGACCCTAACATATTGCATGGCGCCTGCCGCAATCCCCGGTTTGTATGCCGTGCCCTCAGCACTTAGGATGCGCCCCGCAAATCAAGCGGGGAGAGGCGGCATGAACGGCGCATTGGAAACCAACCGGGCCCTGATCGGCGAGCCGGGATCGCGCGCGAAGCTGGCGACGCCCGCCCTGGTGCTCGACCTCGACGCCTTCGAGCGCAACGTCGCGCTGATGGCCGCGCATTGCCGGACGGGCGGCCTTGCGCTGCGCCCTCACGCCAAGACGCACAAATCGGTGGCCATTGCGAAGGCGCAGATCGCCGCCGGCGCGCTCGGCATCTGCTGCGCCAAGCTCGGCGAGGCGGAAGCGATGGCCGCAGGCGGCATCGAAAGCATCCTCATCACCTCGCCCGTCGTCACCGCGCAGGGCATCGCGCGTCTCGCGGCGCTCAACGCAAAAATCCCGGACCTGATGGTCGTCGTCGACAACGCGCTCAATGTCCGCGCGCTCGCCGCCGCCGCGACGGCGGAAGCCGGCCGCCCGCAGAAAGTCCTGATCGATCTCGATGTCGGCCTGCACCGCACCGGCATCCGCCCCGGCGAGGATGCGCTCGAACTCGCCGAGCTGATCGACGCTGCCGATACGCTCGAACTGAAAGGTCTCCAGGCTTATGCCGGCCACCTGATGCATATTCACGACTTCGCCGAACGCCGCGAAAAGTCGCTGGCCGCCATGACGACGCTCGGCGAAATGCGCGACGCGCTGAAGCAGAAGGGCATGTGCTGCGACATCGTCTCGGGCGGCGGCACCGGCACCTACAACATCGACCCGGAAGCGAACGTGCTGACCGAGCTTCAGGGCGGCTCCTACATCTTCATGGACAAGCAATATAACGACGTCGCGCTCGGCAACGGCGCGACCTTCCCCTTCGAAACCTCGCTCTCGGTGCAGATGACGGTGGTCTCGGCCAACACCAAAAATCTCGCCACCACCGATGCCGGCTTCAAATCCTTCTCCACCGACGCCGACCCGCCCATGCTGCTGTCCGGCGCGCCGGAAGGGGCGGGCTACTTCTTCTTCGGCGACGAACAGGGCGGCGTCCTGCTCCCCGACGGTGCCAGGCTCGAAATCGGCAGCACACTGACGGCCATGACCCCGCATTGCGACCCGACGGTGAACCTCTACGACGCCTACCACGTGGTCCGCGGTGACACCCTCGTCGACATCTGGCCGATAGAGGCGCGCGGCCGCAGCGCGTAGGAGCCGTGCAGAGCTTCCGTTGATTGTCGCGTCACTTCCACCCGCCCCTGGGGGGCGGGTCGAAATTCGCTACGCGAATTTCGGGGCGGGGGAAAGCGTCACGTGACGGGGCCAGTCGCGGCACTGGAACCCGCCGTGTCCACCCCAACCCCGCCCCGTAATTTGTGCCGCTGACGCGCCCCAAATTCCGACCCTCCCCCAAGGGGAGGGTGGTAGATTGACAACATGACCCAAGCACAGGCGCGTCATCTCAGAAAAAGCATGACAGATGCGGAGCGCCGCCTCTGGAGCCGATTGCGAAACAACGCGCTGGGATTCCATTTCAGGCGTCAGCATCGCATCGGAATCTACATCGTTGATTTTGTCTGCCTTGAGCGCAAGCTCGTCGTTGAAGTCGATGGCGGACAGCACAATGAGCCAGCGGGCCTTGCGCACGACACGCGCCGGACGAATTGGCTCAACAATGAGGGCTATGCGGTGCTGCGTTTCTGGAACAATGATGTACTGCTCAAGACAGACGAGATTGTCGAGACGATCTGGCACGCGTTGGGAAAACAGCGGAACGATCTTCCGCCTGCGGTCGACTAGACGACCACCTGCCGCCCGAAAACCTCACCCCCGCCCCATCTCCTTCCCAAGCCTCTCCCACAGCGCCCCGCAATCGACAACCGTCCCCTCGCGCATCGCGCGGTCGACCGCCATCACGGTCAGCCCCGCCACCATCGCGTCCTGCACCTGCACCGGGAAGGGCGCGCCTTCGAGCAGATGCGCGGCAAGGTCGCGCCCCATCGCAGGGTCCGAGCCGTAATGCGCTTCCGGCCCGAGCCCCATATCCTCCGTCTGCGGATCGTCAAGCCCCAGCGCGTCGCGGAAGGAGAGCCGGTTGGTCACGAGATCGGCCTCCATCGCGCCCCCCGTCCCGGCGAAATACCAGCGCCGCTGCATCAGCCCCGCATGGGTGTTGGCGTGAAAGGCAAGCCTGACCCCGTTCTGATATTCGACCAGCGCCACCTGGTTGTCGGCGACATCGGCGTCGGACGAGAAAACGTCGTTGCCGCCGTTCCACCCCGCCCGCCACAGCGCATAGGCCGGATCTCCGGCCGGGTAGCGCGCTTCGGCGAGCGCCGCATTCTCGGGCGTGAAGATCGTCCGCCCGCCGAAACTGGCGACGCGCGCCGGCAGCGCGCCGGCAAAAAGCCGGTAGAGATCGAAGTCGTGACAGCATTTGTCGAGCAGGAATGAGCCGCCGTGGCGCTCGTGCCGCCGCCAGTCGCGCATCAGGAAGGCGCCATGTTCGGGATGCAGATGCTCGTTTCCCTCGAAACTGACAAGCCGCCCGAAACTTTCATGCGCGAGTCGCCTTCGCACGGCGGCGACCAGCGGCGAGGAACGCAGCACCAGCCCGACGATCACCGACGCTTCGCCATGCTGGCGCAAGAGCCGCGCCAGTTCCCAGGTTTCGTCTTCGGTGCGCACCACCGGTTTTTCCGAAAAGACGCGCACGCCGCCCGCAAGCCCCGCCTTGATGTGGTCGAGATGCAGATGATTGGGCGAACCGACCATCAACAGGTCGGGTTTCACCGCTGCCAGCATCGCCTCGACATCCGTAAAATTTTCACCGGCCGCGATGCCGCGTTTTTCGAGCGCGCGAAGCCCCACCGGCGCCGGATCGCAATAACCGGCGACGCGCACCCCCGGCGCCGCCGCCACAAGATGCCGGATCACGGTCGCAATCCGCTGCCCGAGCCCGGCAACGGCGATGGTCAGTGTCTGTGTGGAAGTCATGCCGCCCTCACCAGTCCCCCAGCACCAGCCCGACAACCGCCAGCGCCGCGATCGCCGCCGTGTCGGCGCGCATGATGCGCGGCCCGAGCGACAGCGCCGCCGTATCGCTCCGTGAGCGGAGCATCTCCCGCTCCTCGGGAGAAAATCCTCCTTCGGGCCCGACAAGCACGGCGAGCGGCGCCCCGCGCCAGCCTTCGCCCGCAAGCCGCTCAAGCGCCGCCCGCGCCGCGCCCGGCCGTTCGCCCTCGTCGCAAAAGAGAATGCGCCGCCCCGGCGCGACCGCGCTCCAGCGCTCCAGCAGGCTGCCGAGCTTCGCCGCCTCGCGCACCTCCGGCACCGCCACAAGCCCGCATTGCTCGGCCGCTTCCACGGCGTTGGCCTGCAACCGTTCGTCCTTCAGCCGCGTGACGACCGTGCGCGCCGTGATGACGGGCTGGATGACGGCCGCCCCCATCTCGGTCGCCTTCTGCGCGATGAAATCGAGCCGCGCCTTCTTGACCGGCGCAAAGAGCAGCCAGATATCGGGCAGCGGTTCCTGCGCCCGCGTCTGCGCGGCAAGTTCGAGCACGCAACGCTTCTTGTGCGGTTCAGCAATCCGCGCCGCCCATTCCCCGTCTCGCCCGTTGAAGAGCAGCACGCCGTCGCCCGCGCCCATCCGAAGCACATTGACGAGATAATGCGATTGATCCGCCTCGAGCGTCAGCGATGCACCGCCGCGCAAATCCCCCTCGACAAAAAGCCGCGCCTTGCCGCTCGCGCAGCGCGGGTTGTCGTCGGTGTCGGGCGCGTCGTTGGGGCTGGTCATGATGTCCTCAAACGTTCCTCTTCTTGTAAGGTGCGCACGTCCGCAACCCAAAACAAATTTGTCACCCCGGCGAAAGCCGGGGCCCATTGGTTCCCTCAGCAAGTGCGATTGCACGCGGCGGCGGCCACGCGTTTCCTTTCCCGCACAACTTCGCTACCGTCTCGCCCATGCGCCCCCGTCCCACAGCCCGCGTCCTGCTCTTCGACACAACGAACCGCCTGCTGCTGATCCGCATGCACGACCCCGCGGTCGGCGGCGCCGATGGCGCGGTTCTGCGCGATGCCTACTGGGTGACGATCGGCGGCGAAATCGAGCCCGGCGAAACGCCGGAAGAGGCCGCGCGCCGCGAACTCGCCGAGGAAACGGGGCTCACGGATGCCCGCCTCGGCCCCAATGTGTGGTACACGGAGCATGTCCTGACGGTCGGCGGCGAGAAGCGGCTGCTGCAGGAACATTTCTTCATCGCCCATACCGGCAAATCGGAGCTCGCCACCGCCGGCTGGACCGGTCTCGAACGCGCGGTCATCCGCGACATGCGCTGGTGGGCGCTGCCGGACCTCATGGCGAGCGAGGATATCTTTTTTCCCTCCTCGCTCCGGCGTCACCTGCCGGCACTGCTCGAAAGCGGCTCACCTTCGGGCGTCATCCGGATCGAACCCTGAAAATCTGTACTGGCGGTAACGACGAGAAGATTGCCTTGGAGGCAACTCTGGTTGAATCGCGTTCAAGCCGTTGCCAACACGGCAAACGGGGGATAAACCGGTTCGCCTGTGTTCCGGCTCGCCATGCTGCATTGCCAAAGAGAAATTCGCCTGCCCGGCCCGAAAACCGGGGATAAGTTCGCGCGTGACAGATCTTTGACAGTTCGGTGACAGGGGGTGCTTTGAGGCCCGATTCCGCTGTCACAATCGCTGTCACAAATCCCCGTCCGGTCCCGCCATGGCATCATGCCGGCATACCGAATCGAAGCGCCAGCCGAGTATCCCCAGCCGAGTATCCGATGACCGATCCCGCCCCCTCCGCCGTTGCCGACGCGCCCCCTGAAAACTGGGTGGACACGCGCGCCCCCGCTTTCGCGCGCCCCTTTCTGCGCCTCGCCCGCGCCGACCGGCCCATCGGCACATGGCTGTTGCTGCTGCCTTGCTGGTGGTCGGTTGCTCTGGCCACGGACGATTGGCGTTACGCCGGGCTGCTGGCGCTTTTCGCCGTCGGCGCCGTCGTCATGCGCGGCGCGGGCTGCACATATAACGACATCGTCGACCGCGACATCGACGCCGCCGTCGCGCGCACGCGCTCAAGGCCCTTGCCCTCCGGTGCGGTCTCGTTGCGCGCCGCCTGGGCATTCCTTGCCGTGCAATGCCTCATCGGCCTTGCGGTCCTGCTCGCGCTCAATGCCTATGCCATATGGCTCGGTTTCGCTTCGCTCGCGCTGGTCGCGGTCTATCCGTTCATGAAGCGCATCACCGACTGGCCGCAAATCGTACTCGGCCTCGCCTTCAACTGGGGCGCGCTGATGGGATGGGCGGCCGTACACGGTTCGCTCGCCGCCGCGCCGCTTGCGCTTTATGCGGGCGCCGTTTTCTGGACGATCGGCTACGACACGATCTATGCGCATCAGGATCGCGAGGACGACGCCATTGCCGGCGTGCGTTCGAGCGCGCTGAGGCTCGGGCCCGCAACCTACAAATGGATGTGGGTTTTCTACGGCGCGGCGCTGGCGGGCTTCGCCGCCGCCGGTGCGCTGGCGGGTCTCGGACTTCTCTTCTGGATCGGCCTCGCCGCCGCCGCCGCGCATCTCGTTCGCCAGATCCGGCGTCTCGACATCGACGATCCGTCCCTTTGTTTGCAGCTCTTTCGCGGCAATCGCGACTTCGGATTGATCTTGCTTGCCGCCATTGTCGCCGGGCAGTTCGTCTAGCTGCCGGGCGGCTTCACATCGTCGAACTTGTCGACCTTCCTGAGCGCCGGAAAGAGCCACATCCACAAGCCGACAACGCCCAGAGTGCCGATGCCGCCGATCAGCACCGCCGGCACCGTGCCGAACAGCGCCGCCGACACGCCGGCGCGAAACTCGCCAAGCTCGTTCGACGCGCCGATGAACAGCATTTCCACCGCCGTCACGCGGCCGAGCATCGGCTGCGGCGTTGCCAGCGGCACCAGCGTCGAACGGATGTTGACGCTCACCATGTCGGAGGCGCCCATCAGCGCAAGCGCCGCCAGCGTCAATCCGAAATCGCGCGACAACCCGAATACGATGGTCGCAATGCCGAACACCGCGACGCAGGCAAACATGATGTGGCCCGTGCGCGCACGGATCGGCCGCCAGATCAGCATCAGGCTGACGCCAATGGCGCCCACGGCCGGCATGGCGCGCATGACGCCGAGCCCGGCCGGTCCGACCTCCAGAATGTCGCGCGCAAAAATCGGCAACAGCGCCGTCGCGCCGCCGAGCAGCACCGCGAAGAGGTCGAGCGAGATCGCGCCGAAGACAATGGGCGTGCGGCGCATGAAGGAAATGCCGGCGGTAAGGCGATGCAATGCCGTGACGGCGGGTCCGTCCGGCAGCGGCGCGGGACGCGTTTTCATCGCCAGGAAAGCGACGGCAACGACGAGAAAGCTCGCCAGCGCCGTGCCATAGGCGGCGACCGGTCCGAAGATATAGAGAAAGCCGCCCAGCGCCGGTCCGACGATCACCGAAATCTGGAAGGAGGACGAGCTGACCGCGATGGCGCGCGGCAATTGCAGCTTCGAGACAATGATAGGCACGAACGAGCGCGAGGCGGGCGCCATGAAAGCGCGCCCCGTTCCGAACAGCGCCAGCGCGGCATAGAACCACAGCACCTCCGTCGTGCCGAGCAGCGACAGCGCGATCAGCCAGGCCGCCGCCGAAGCTTCGAGCAGCGCCGACGCCGCGACGATCAGCCTGCGGTCGATGCGGTCGGCGATGTCGCCGGCGGGCAGGGTGATCAGCACCATCGGCAGGAATTGCGCGAGGCCGACCATGCCGAGCGCCATCGCGCTCTCGGTCATGTCGTAGACCTGCCAGCCGACGGCGACCGACTGGATCATCATGGCAAGCGTGCCGAGGAAGCGCCCCGAAATGTAGAGCCGGAAGTCGCGCAGCCGGAAAAGTGCGGCGGCGCTGTCTTCTTCCGTGGACGGATGGTCGGGCGAGGCGGGGCTCATCGATGGACCGGCGTTTCGAGGTTCGCGGATTTATGCCTGAGGACAATAAGCGAGTCGCTCCCTTTCCCGCGCAACCCGCTATGCGCTTTTGACGCAGTCCGTGCCACTTGAATTTTTGCACTGCATGGCTAGATATGCTGCAACGCAACATTAGGAGGCATCCCATGAACAAGATGCTGAGAGAATGGCTCCACCAGGCCGCCATCGCCGCGGCCGCCTTCAGCGGCCAGCCGCATTGGCAGGACGCCGGAGAACGGCGTGCGGCGCCAGCCAAAAAGCCGATTGAAAACAAGCCCTTGAGTGGCTTCGGCCCGGTCTTCAGCCCGGCCGATTGAGGCCGCGCCACGGCGGGCAGAGACGCGTCGGGACTGCGCCACTACGCTTGACGCCGGCCCATGAACCATGGTTCATTCTTTGCGAATGAATTGAGGTTCACATCTTGGCCTATCGCCAGACAGACAAGGTTTCAGCCCGGCTCGCCGAGACGCGGCGCGGCATTCTCGATGCCGCGCGCGATCTCGTGGCGGAAGGCGGCTTCGCGGCGGCGCAGGTGAGTGAAGTTGCGCGCCGCGCCGGCATCGCCACCGGCACGATCTATCGCTACTTCTCGTCCAAGGAAGAACTCTGCCGCCAGATCTTTCGCGAAGTTTCGGCGCAGGAGATGGACAGGCTCGCCCTCATCGCGGCAAGCGATGCGCCGGCGCGCACACGTCTGGTCGAAGTGCTGCAAACCTTCGCCGGCCGCGCCATCCGCGGACGCCGCCTCGCCTATGCGTTGCTCGCCGAGCCGGTCGACGCCAATCTTGCCGAGGAACGCGCCTTCTTCCGTCGTACCCATGCCGAAATTTTCGCGCGCATCCTCGAAGACGGGATCGCGTCGGGCGAACTTCCCGAAACGAATGTGAAGATCGCGGCCGCCTGCATCGCCGGCGCCATCCCGACGGCGCTGATCGGACCGCTCGCGCCGCAATCGCACGAACTCGATGAAAACCCCGACCGCGTCGTCGACGAAATTGTCGCCTTCTGCCTTGCCGGCGTCGGCGCGGGCCTGCCCGAACGGAAAGCCGGAAAGATCGAACGGAGAGCAAAAGCATGAGCACGGCCAGCGAACTTTTCACACCCGCGCAACTCGCGATTGTGCGCCAGCGCTCCGATTGGCGCGGCGCCTTTCAGGTCGCGCATGCCTGGACCGTTATCTTTGGCGCGATGGCGGTCTTCGTCGCCTTCCCCAATCCGCTGACCTACATCCTCGCGGTCGCGATCATCGGTGCGCGCCAGCTCGGCCTCGCGATCCTGATGCATGACGGCGCGCACGGCATCCTGACGCACAACCAGAAGCTCAACATGTTTCTGAGCCAGTGGCTCTGCGCCTATCCGATGATGGCCGAGACGCTGGCCTATCGCCGCTATCACCTTCAGCATCACGCGCATACGCAGCAACCCGAGGATCCGGACCTCGTGCTCTCGGCGCCGTTTCCGATCACGCGCAAGAGCTTCCGCCGCAAGATGATCCGCGACCTGACCGGTCAGACCGGCTATCAGCAGCGCAAGGCGCAGATCATGAATGCGCTCGGCAAGGCCGAATGGCCGCTCAGGCAGCGTCTCGAACATTATTGGACAAAACTCGGCCGCGCCACGGTGGCGCAGCTTGCGATCTTCGCGGTGCTCGCCGCCGCCGGCCACTGGTACCTCTATTTCGCGCTCTGGCTTGTGCCGTTCCTGACCTGGCAGCAGGCGATCACGCGCATCCGCAACATAGCCGAACATGCAATGGTGCCGGACGACAACGACCCCTTCCGTCAGGCGCGCACGACAAAGGCCGGCTGGCTCGA
Organism: Parvibaculum sp.; assembly: GCF_019635935.1. Lineage (NCBI taxonomy): Bacteria > Pseudomonadati > Pseudomonadota > Alphaproteobacteria > Hyphomicrobiales > Parvibaculaceae > Parvibaculum > Parvibaculum sp. The sequence continues at coordinate 2,780,761 of NZ_JAHBYN010000001.1, forward strand.
ACGCGCCTTCATCGCGCCCTACTGGGTCAACTACCATGTCGAGCACCATCTGATGATGTGGGTGCCCTGCTACAACCTGCCCAAGGCGCGCGCATTCCTGATCGCCAACGGCTTCGGTCCCCGCATCGAGACGAAGGGCAGCTACCGCGAGGTCATCCGCATGGCGACCTCGCGCCCCGACACCGACGACCGGCCGGGCAAGCTTGTGCACAATGCCCGCACGCGCCGCGTCGACGGCACGATGGGCGAAGGCTTCAAGCCTGCCGAGGACGCAGCGTAAGGAACCTCGCCTTTGCCGGCGTTGGCCTGCGTGCTAAGTCTCTCCCAACAGCTATTCGCATGGGGGGAGAGAGACGCTCATGGCCGACAACCGGGCCGCAAATCAGGCCGCCGAAGAAACCACGGCAATCCGCGAGGCGCATCGCTTCGATGTAAAGGGCCTCGAAGCCTGGTGCCGCGACGCCGTGGAAGGCTTCGGCGGCGCGCTTGATGTCCGCCAGTTCGAGGGCGGTCAGTCCAATCCCACATTCCTGCTGACGACGACCGGCGCCGGCGGCGGCAAGCGCTATGTGATGCGCAAGAAGCCGCCCGGGCAATTGCTCGCCAGCGCCCACCAGGTCGACCGCGAATACCGCGTGATGAAGGCGCTCGCCGAAACCGATGTGCCCGTGCCGCATATGTATGCGCTTTGCGAGGACGACAGCGTCATCGGAACGTCCTTCTATGTGATGGACTATCTCGAAGGCCGCGTCTTCCGCGAGTCGGTCATGCCGGACGCGACGGAAGCGGAGCGCCGCGCGGTCTATGCCAATCTCGCCGAAAACCTCGCGAAGCTCCACAAGGTCGACTACGAAAAAGTCGGCCTCGGCGATTTCGGCAAGCCCGGGAATTATTTTGAACGGCAGATCGGCCGCTGGATCAAGCAATATCGCGGCGCGCAGACGGCCGACGTGCCGGCGATGGAAGAACTCATCAACTACCTGCCGGCGCATATTCCCGCCGAGCCGTCGGTAACGATCGCGCATGGCGACTACCGCCTCGGCAACACGATGTTTCATGCGACCGAGCCGCGCATGATCGCCGTGCTCGATTGGGAACTCTGCACCATCGGCCATCCATTTGCCGATGTCGCTTATGCCTGCATGTACGATCTTCTGGGCGTCGCCGGCGGTGCGACCGCGGTCGACCGGACGAAAACGCCCGGCGTGCCCACCGAGCAGGAATTCGTCGCCGAATATTGCCGCCATGCGGGCCGCGACGGCATTCCGCACTGGAACTTCTATCTCGCTTTCTCGATGTTCCGTCTCGCCTCCATCAGCCAGGGCGTCTACAAGCGCGGGCTCGATGGCAATGCGAGTTCCGAGCGCGCCATGACGCTCGGCGATTCTTGCCGAATGCTGGCCGACCACGCATGGGACATTGTGCAGCGGCCAGCCTGAACCGCCGAAAACAAGGTTAAGCCCTCCTTAACGTATATTCCCGATTCAAGGGAACGTTAAACAAATCCCCCTAGCATTTACCTCGTTACGGGCGAACCGATCGCCCGCATGAAGGTGGCCGGCGACGAGCCGGATGTGGGGAGCAGGGATGGATCGTTCCGCCAAAACGGGGCAGGGAGCCGGCATGGCCGCGTCGACGCGCGCCAACGACAGGCGCTCGCTTCCGGTCGAACGGTTCTATCGCGCGCTGGTCGAGAACGCCGGCGACATCCTGACGATCCTCGATCGCGACGGCATCATCACCTATCAAAGCCCCGCGGTGCGCGAAGTCATCGGCGTCTCCGAAAAGCCGCTGATCGGCCAATCGATTTTCGGCCTTGTGCATCCGGACGACCGCGAACGCCTGCGCAAGCGTTTTGCGGAATGCGCGCGGGTTCCCGATTCCGAAGTCATGGAGCTGATCCGCTTGCCGCATGCGAACGGCACCTGGCGGCGCGTCGAGGCGCGCGGACGCAATCTGCTGGCGGACCCGGACGTGGCCGGCATTCTCTGCGTCTCGCGCGACGTCACCGAAACACACAGGCTTGAAAACCAGCTTCGCGAGGCCGAACAACTCGCGCGCTTCGGTAACTGGCGCTGGGTCAAGGGCGAGCCCGCGCCGCAATGGTCGCGCGGCGTGGCGCGCATTCTCGGCCGCGACGAAGCGCAACTGCCGCGCGGCGGCGACTGGTACGAGCACCTTGTGCATCCTGACGACCGCGACGAGCTGCTGTCGAAATTTCTCGACGCCTTCGAAACGCAGGAGCCGGTGAGCTGCGTCACGCGCTTCTGCGCCGACGACGGAAATTACCGCTACATCAAGACGCATGCCTATGCCGAAGGCGACGCGCATAGCGAGATCGGCGCGCTGGTCGGGCTTGCCGAGGACGTGACCGAGGAGATCGAGGCCGAACTCGCGCTGAGAGCCAACGAGGCCAGGTACCGCCTGATGACCGAACAGGCATCGGACATCGTCGCACATTACGACACGCTGTCGCAGGTCATCTTCATGTCGCCGGCCGTCGAGCCGATTCTCGGGCGCAAGCCCGAGGAATTCATCGGCAGGCCTGTCGACGAGGCAATGATCCATCCCGACGACTTCCCGCGCGTCCGCGATGCCTTCATCGAATGTGCCGTCGACGGCCGGCAGGTACAATTCGACTACAGGTTCCTGCACAGCAACGGCAGCTATGTCTGGCTCGAAACGACGATGAGCCCGGTACGCGACGAGACGGGAAAACGGACGACCGAAATCATTGGCGTCAGCCGTCATATCGGCGAGCGCAAGCGCCATGAAATGGAACTGATGGACGCCCGCGAGCGTGCCGAGGCGGCCAACCGCACCAAGTCGCGTTTTCTTGCCAACATGAGCCACGAACTCCGGACGCCCTTGAACGCGATCATCGGCTTCTCGGAAATCCTGCGCATGCAGATGTTCGGTCAGCTCGGCCATGCGCGCTATCTCGAATACGCGCAGCTCATCAACGAAAGCGGTGCGCTGCTGCTCGATCTCATCAGCGACATTCTGGACATGTCGAAGATCGAGGCCGGAAAATACGAGCTTCACCCGGAACCGGTCGATCTGCGCAATCTGATGGAGTCGAGCCTGCGCCTCGTTCGCGGCCGCGCCGAGGAAAACGGTATCGGCCTTGCCTTGAGCATGGCCGACGACATGGCGGTCGACGAGATTGTCGCCGACGAGCGGGCGCTGAAGCAGATCATGCTCAATCTGCTGTCGAACTCGATCAAGTTCACGCCCTCGGGCGGCAAGGTGTCGGTGAAGGTCGTTGAGACGGATAGCGGAATAGGCATTGCCGTGTCGGACAATGGCCGCGGCATCCCGGCCGATCAGATCGCCCGCCTCGGCCGTCCCTTCGAGCAGGTGGCGACCGACGCCGCCTTGAGCAAACAGGGCACGGGCCTCGGTCTCGCGCTGGTGCGCTCGCTGACCGAACTGCATGGCGGCGCGATGTCGATCGAAAGCGAACTGGAAAAGGGCACAGTCGTGACGGTCCGACTGCCCCTGATGCCGCATTGCGTCGTGCCGGTACCCGGCGCGGACGAGATGCCGGCGGAGAACGAAGCGCCGGAAAAGCCGGCCCTCGCCAACACGGCAGGCGGATAGAACTCAGTTTCCCATCATGCGCCGCAGCGCGGCATCGAGCTCGGCAACGACCTTCGCCGCGGCGGGATGCGCCTGAATACCCTTGTAGTAGGCCTCGGCTGAGGGGTAATTCTTCAGCGGTGAGGCATGGCCGAACATCGGACCGATCTGGTCGAAGAAAAACAGCATCGGCACCAGGGCACAATCGGCGAGGCTCAGCCGGCCGCCGACCGCAAAGGGCGAACCGTCGAGATAGTGTTCAAGCCAGCCGATGGCCTTCAACAGTTCGGTCATCTCGCGATCGACCAGCGCCTGATCGCGGCCCTGCGGGTTGATATGACCGAAGAGTTCGCCCATCGGCTCCATGATGTAGAGATCGCCGATGCGCGAAAGGAGCCGCATGCGCGCCCGCTCGACCGCGTCTTCCGGGCGCAGCGGCGCGCCGGCGCCGATGTCCTCCAGATATTCGCAGATCGTTTCGGATTCGGGCACCACCACATCGCCATGCACCAGCAAAGGCACCTTGTGCATCGGCGTCAGCGTATCGAGTTCGGGCGGCACGGCGCCCGGCGCGACGTCGATCAACGCGACGTCGAGACCCTTGGCATAGATGGCGAGGCGGCAGCGCGCCGCGAAAGGCGAGAGCTGCGCGTTGTAAAGTTTCATCGGGGATGAGGTCATGGGCCGCTATCCGCTGCTGGTCTTCTGTTTGCCACATGGAAACGGCCGGCCCCGCAAGGGACCGGCCGTACGCGTTTCCGCCTATCCGAAAGCAAAAAGCCGGCGAATGAAGCGGTTGTTCTTCACGATCATTCCGCCGCGGCGCGGACCTTGTTCATGTGCTTCTTGAACTCGAGCCGCGCGATGGTGCGGTTATGCACCTCGTCCGGACCGTCGGCCAGACGCAGCGTGCGAATGCCCGAATACATGCGCGCGAGACCGAAATCGGTGGTCACGCCGCCGCCGCCATGCGCCTGGATCGCGTCGTCGATGACCTTGAGGGCCATGCGCGGCGCCGCGACCTTGATCATCGCGATTTCGGTGCGGGCGATCTTGTTGCCCACCGTGTCCATCATGTAGGCCGCTTTCAGCGTCAGCAGACGGCACATCTCGATTTCGGTGCGCGCTTCCGCCACGCGCTGTTCCCACACGGAGTGATCGGCGATTTTCTTGCCGAAGGCTTCGCGGCTCAGCAGGCGCTCGCACATCTTTTCGAGCGCGCGTTCGGCGACGCCGATGGTGCGCATGCAGTGATGGATGCGGCCCGGCCCGAGGCGGCCCTGGCTGATCTCGAAGCCGCGGCCTTCGCCAAGCAGCAGGTTTTCGGCCGGCACGCGCACATTGTCGAGAATGACTTCGGCGTGACCATGCGGCGCGTCGTCATAGCCGAACACCGGCAGCATGCGCACCACTTTCACGCCCTTGGCGTCGAGCGGCATCAGGATCTGCGATTGCTGACGATAGGTGTCGGCTTTCGGATCCGTCTTGCCCATCACGATGGCGATCTTGCAGCGCGGGTCGCCGACGCCCGACGACCACCACTTGCGGCCGTTGATGACATATTCGTTGCCGTCGCGTTCGATGCGGGTCGCGATGTTGGTTGCGTCCGAGGAGGCGACGTCCGGCTCGGTCATCAGGAACGCCGACCGCATTTTTCCTTCGAGCAGCGGCTCCAGATATTCCTTCTTCTGGCGCTCATTGCCGTAGCGTTCGATCACTTCCATGTTGCCCGTGTCGGGCGCCGAGCAGTTGAAAACCTCGGACGCCCAGCCGACCCGGCCCATCACTTCGCAAAGCGTGGCGTATTCGACGTTGGTCAGCCCGCCGCCGCGCTCGGATTCCGGCAGGAACAGGTTCCACAAGCCTTCTTCCTTGGCCTTCGGCTTCAGGTCTTCGAGAATCTGCGGCACCTGCCAGGGATTGCCCGCGGCGCGGAACGCATCCATCTGGTCGTTATAGGTTTTCTCGTTCGGATAGACATACTTGTCCATGAACCGTTCGAGCCGCGCCAGCAGTTCCTTGGTTTTGTCGGAGTGTTCGAAATTCATCAGGTCTCCCCTTCGTATTTTTTATGGTTGGAGGCCTTGAGGCCTCCGCTCAATGGCGAATGGGCGCACTCTAGCGGGTTGTGCCCGGCAAATCACGCGGAAAGCCGTAGGCGGCCTGGGGCTTTGTTCAGCTTCGGCGGGCGGCAAAAAAGTCGCGCAAAAGTGCGGCCGCCCTTGTCTCGCCGAGTCCGCCATAGACCTCGGGCCGGTGATGGCAGGTCGGGTGTTCGAAGATGCGCGGCCCGTGATCGACGCCGCCGCCTTTTTCATCCGCCGCCCCGTAATAGAGGCGGCGCAACCGCGCAAACGAGATCGCCGCCGCGCACATCGGGCAGGGTTCCAGCGTCACATGGAGGTCGCAGCCGGTCAGCCGTTCCGAGCCGAGGGCGGCGCAGGCCGCGCGGATCGCCAGCATTTCGGCGTGTGCCGTCGGGTCTTTCAGTTCGAGCGTCCTGTTGCCGGCGCGGGCGATGACCGTGCCGCCAGGATCGACGACGACCGCCCCCACCGGCACTTCGCCGCGCAGAGCCGCCGCCTCGGCCTCGGCGAAGGCGATGTCCATGGGGCGCGGGGTTGCGTCGGCACTCATGGGCGGACCCTGCCCGCGCGGCGGCGGCCCCGTCAAGCAGTGGCTTTCGGTTCGGCGAGCCGCCTGATAAAGAGAGGCCATGAACGCCAGCCCCAAAACGCCCGCCTCCAAAGCGCCGCCCGCCGGCGAGCGTATCGCCAAGGTGATTGCGCGCGCCGGGCTCTGCTCGCGCCGCGAGGCCGAACAGCTGATCGCCGATGGCAAGGTGACGGTCGACGGCAAGGTGCTGAAAAGCCCGGCACTGAATGTCACCGGCCGCGAGGCGATTGTGGTCGACGGCAAGGCGCTGCCAAAACAGGAGCCGACGCGGCTCTGGCGCTATCACAAGCCGGCCGGCCTCGTGACGACGGCAAAAGACCCGGAAGGCCGCACCACCGTTTTCGAGCGCCTGCCCGCTGGCATGCCGCGCGTCGTTTCGGTCGGCCGCCTCGACATCAACACCGAAGGCCTGTTGCTGTTGACCAATGATGGCGAGTTGGCGCGGCTGCTCGAACTGCCGGCCACCGGCTGGACAAGGCGCTACCGCGTCCGCGCCTGGGGCGCGATCGGCCAGGCCGATCTCGACAAGCTGAAAGACGGCATCACTGTCGACGGCGTTCGCTACGGCTCGATCGAAGCGAAGCTCGACAAGGTGCAGGGCTCCAACGTCTGGCTGACGGTCGGTTTGAAAGAAGGCAAGCACCGCGAGGTGAAGCGCGTGCTCGGCGCATTGGGCCTCAAGGTCAACCGCCTGATCCGGCTGTCCTTCGGCCCCTTTCAGGTCGGCGATCTTGCGGAAGGCGAGGTGGCGCAGGTGCCGAACCGCGTGCTGATGGACCAGCTTGGCGTGCATGCTGAAAAGTTTGCGCACACAGGCGCGCCGGCGCCGCGCGGACCGGCACCGAAACCGGCAGGTGGTACTCTGAAAAAACCGGACAGCAAGGCGTCGGGAAAACCGGGTGGCACAAAGCCCCGGCAGAAAACTTTCCGGGCGAAAAAAGCCGATGCATCCGGCACGGGAAAGGGACGCCATGCGGATCGTCGGCGGCGCCCATAAGGGCCGCAGCATCGCCGCGCCGAAAGGCGACCGCGTACGCCCCACCGGCGAGCGCCAGCGCGAGGCCCTGTTCAACATTCTCGCGCATGCCGATTTCGGCGCGTTCGAACTCGAAGGCGCGCGCGTGCTTGACCTCTTCGCCGGTTCGGGTGCGCTCGGCCTCGAAGCCTTGTCGCGCGGCGCATCTTTCGCATTGTTTGTCGACGATCACGCCGAAAGCCGCGCCGCCATCCGCGAAAATCTCGATCATCTGGGCCTCAACGGCCATGCGAAGCTCTACAAGCGCGATGCGACCTTGCTCGGGCCACGACCCGGCAGCGTCGGCCCCGCTTTCTCGCTGGTTTTCGCCGACCCGCCTTATGGCCGCAAGCTCGGCGAAGCGGCGCTTCTCTCCGCCCGCGACGGCGGCTGGCTCGCGCCGCAAGCACTTTGCGTGGTCGAGGAAGCCGTAACCTCCGACTTCGCTGCACCCGAAGGTTTCGCGGAGCTCGACCGCCGCCGCTACGGCGTCACCGAGATCGTCTTCATGCAGGCGCCTGCCTGACACCCGCTCACGACCGAAGGAATATACCGTTGCTGATTTCCGGTCTCTCCGCCATCGCCGACAAATACGACGCGCTGCTCTGCGATGTCTGGGGCGTGCTGCATAACGGACGCGAAGCCTATCCGGGCGTCGCCGACGCGCTGTCGAATTTTCAGGCGAAGGGCGGGCATGTGCTGCTGCTCTCCAACGCGCCGCGCCCCTCGGCGGCATTGCCGCAGATGTTCGAGCGCCTGGGCATTCCGCTCGACGCCTATAATGGAATTCTGACCTCGGGCGATGCGACGCGCACCTATCTGGCGAGCAAGACGTTGGGCGAGGCCTGTTACTACATCGGCCCCGACCGCGACCTGAACCTCTACGAGGGCACCGGCGTTGCGCGCGTCGGCGAAGCGGAGGGCGAATTCGTTCTGGTGACAGGCCTCTTCGACGACGAAACGGAAGGACCGGAAGATTACCGCGCGCAATTCGAAAAGCTCGTTGCGCGCAAGCTGCCGTTGATCTGCGCCAATCCCGACATTGTGGTCGAGCGCGGCGACAAGCACATCTATTGCGCCGGCGCGCTGGCGGCGCTTTACGAAAAGCTCGGCGGCGAAGTCATCTATTTCGGCAAGCCGCACCGGCCGATCTACGAAGTGGCCCGCCACCGGCTGGCGGAAATTGCAGGCGCGCCGGTCGCCGATGCGCGCATCCTGGCCGTCGGCGACGGCCCGATGACCGACATCATGGGCGCCAATGACGCAGGGATCGACGCGCTTTTCATCACCGGCGGCATCGCCGCCGCCGATTGCGGGCCCACGCCCGAGACGCCGGAAGGGCCCCGCGTCGCCCAGGTGCTGGCGCGGGCAGGCGTGACGGCCGTCGGCGCCATGCCGCGCCTTGTCTGGTAGTGCACAAGCGGCCTGACATTCCCCACACTTGACGCATCGGGACCGATCCGCCATCACCTTTGGCCAAACCTCATGCGCCCGGAGCCCGGCCCCCAGAGATGCAGATTCTTCGCCATTACGAGCACGTGCCGCCCGGCCTGCAAGGTGGCGTCTATGCGCTCGGCAATTTCGACGGCGTGCATCTAGGCCACCGGCAGGTGATCGGCCGCGCGGCGGAAATCGCAAACGAGCTCGGCGTGCCGCTCGGCGTGCTCGTCTTCGAGCCGCACCCGCAGCAATTCTTCTTTCCCGACCGGCCCTTCTTCCGCCTGACTCCCTTTCGCGCCAAGGCGCGCCTTCTCGAAAAACTCGGCGTCGATGTTCTGGCGGCGCTGCCCTTCGACGCGCGCATGTCGCAAAAGCTTGCGCCGGAATTCGTGCTCGACGTGCTGGTAGAAGGCCTGCGCGCCGTTCATGTGGTGGCGGGCTACGATTTTCGCTTCGGCAAGGCGCGCGGCGGCGACGCGGCGGCGCTCTCCTATATGGGCGGGATGGAAGGCTTCGGCGTTTCGATTGTCGATGAAGTGCGCGACGGCGGCGAGGCCTATTCCTCGACCCGCATCCGCGAGCTTCTGGCGCAAGGCGATCCACGCGGCGCCGCGAAGCTGCTCGGCCATTGGTGGACCGTCGAGACGCATATCCAGCAGGGCGACCAGCGCGGCCGCACCATCGGTTTCCCGACCGCCAATCTGCCGCTCGAGGATCATGTCGAGCCGGCGCTCGGCGTCTATGCGGTGAAAGTCGAAATCGAGGACGGGCCGCACAAGGGGCTTTACGACGGCGTCGCGAATGTTGGCCGCCGCCCGACTTTCGACAAGAAGGATGTACTGCTGGAAGCGCATATTTTCGATTTCGCCGGCGACATCTACGGCGCGCATGCGGCGGTGTCGTTCATCGAATATCTGCGCCCCGAACGGAAGTTCGACGGGCTCGACAGCCTGAAGGCGCAGATCGCGGCGGACAGCGAGAAGGCCCGCGCGGTTCTCGCGGCGCTTCCCGCCGGCGCATGAGCGATCCCGCGCGCTTCATCCGCGAGAACACCGCGCTCCACGAGCCGCCACTCATTCCCGAAATCAGGCTGCATCTTGCCAGCGAGATCGTACCGATCTGGCAGATGACCGAAGAGGAGCTTGAAAAGTCGGGTCTGCCGCCGCCTTTCTGGGCTTTCGCCTGGGCCGGCGGCCAGGCGCTGGCGCGCTACATCCTCGACAATCCGGAAATCGTCCGCAGGCGGCGCGTTCTCGATTTCGGCTCGGGCTCGGGCCTCATCGCAATCGCCGCAATGAAGGCCGGCGCCGCTTCCGTGCTCGCCGCCGACATTGATGCTTTCGCCGTGGCCGCGATCGCGCTCAACGCCGAAACGAACGGTGTCGCCGTCGCCGCGACGACCGAGGATCTCGTCGGTGTCGAAAATCGCGGCTGGGATGTCATCCTCGTCGGCGACATGTGCTACGAGGGGCCGCTGGCGGCGCGCATCGAAGTCTGGCTGCGCAAGCTGGCGGGCGAGGGCGCGACGGTGCTGATCGGCGATCCGGGCCGCACCTATCTGCCGAAATCCGGCCTCGAAAAACTGGTCGCCTATGCCGTGAAAACCACGCGGGAACTGGAAGACACGGACGTCCGCAACACCAGCGTCTGGCGCGTGTCGCCCGGCTGAGCGCTGTTCAGATACGTGCAGCCGACCCCTGCTCGGCGCACAGCGCTTTGCATGGATTGGCTTTGCGCAGGGTGGCGCGGCAAAGTAAATTCCGAAAAAGAACTTACAGCCATAGTTGCAACGCTCAATCGAAGGATCGCCCGATGACCGATCATGTGCTCGTGACCGTCGAAGACGGTGTCCAGATCGTCACCATCAACCGCCCGGACAAGAAGAACGCCCTGACGGCAGAGATGTACAAGGTGCTGGCCGACGCGATCGAGACGGCGGATGCCGATCCGAAAATCCGCGTCACCTACTACACCGGCTCCGGCGGCTCATTCACGGCGGGCAACGACCTTGCCGACTTCGCCAAGGCGGGCACGACACCCGTCGACGAACAGCCGAAGGAAAAGCCGCATGTGACGCGCTTCCTCGAAAATCTCGCCAATGCCGAAAAGCCTGTCGTCGCGGCGGTGAACGGGCTTGCGGTAGGTGTCGGCGTCACCATGCTGCTGCATTGCGATCTGGTTTATGCCGGCGCGAGCGCGACCTTCCAGATGCCCTTCGTCAATCTCGGCCTCGTGCCGGAAGCGGGCTCGACCTTCCTGCTGCAGCGTCAGATCGGCATTCAGAAGGCGGCCGACCTTTTCCTGACCGGCAAGAAGATCGGCGCGGAAAAAGCCGAAGCCATCGGCCTCGTTGCCGATGTCTTCCCGGACAACGAGTTGCCGGTCGAAGCGCTCGCCCGCGCCAAGGCGCTCGCCGCGAAGGCGCCCAATGCGGTGCGCGCGACCAAGGCGCTGTTGAAGGACAATGACCGCCCGCGGGTCGGCGAAGCGCGCGAGGCCGAGGCCCGCGTCTTCGGTGCGCAGCTACGTTCCGACGAAGTGAAGGAAGCGATCAGCGCCTTCTTCGAAAAGCGTCAGCCGGATTTTTCGAAATTCGGTTGAGCCTCAGTAGGCGGGCGGACGGGCGCCGACAACCAGCCGTTCGCCCCAGCTGCGCGGCTGGCCGGACTGGCCGAAGCTGAGCGGGCGGCGCGCCGAGAGCGGATTTGCGCCCGAATGCGGCTGCGGCTCGCCGACATGCAGCGCCCCGAGCTTGCGTTCGGCCGGATGAAGCATGCCCTCGCGATCCTCGACCAGCAGCGGCAGGCGAAGCACGCGGCCCCATGAGCGCCAGCGTGCCGGCGCGTCGAGCCCGTCATGCGAGGCATGGAGGACGATATTAAGTTTCGCGTTGGTGGCATGCGTCAGCTCGACCAGCAGCGATTTCGCGACGCCGTGCCGGTCGCGCGCGACGACACGCAAGGCGACGCCCTCATAGGCCGACATCTTCTCCGACCATTCGAAGACACCCAGAATGGGCGAGGAATCGTTGACCGTCACCGCATCCGCATAGACCGTCGCATAGCGGATGAAGCCGAAGGCGCGCTGCACAAGCTCGGCTGCCGGAATGGCGGCATACTGGGGCAGGTGAAATGGGTCGGCGTCGATCTCGCCGCCGCGCCAGATGCGCGGGGCCTGTCGCCGGGATGCTGTTCCGTCCGTAATCAACCAACGCTCTCCTGCCTGAACTTCCGGCAATAAGCGTAAGCGCCGAACGGTTGGCGCCCTGTTAACGGATCGGGTCAATTTGGCAGGAATGCGGGAATGCGGCATTCTGCGCGCCCCGGCGCCCCCGCCCCGGAAAGCCGCAAGAAAGCCCGGAAAACCGATGTCTTACGCCTCGTTGCGCGAATTCCTCTCGAAACTCGACGCCTCGGGCGATCTGGCCCGCGTCGGCGCGCCCGTCTCGACCGTTCTCGAAATGACCGAAATCCAGACCCGCCTGCTGGCCGAGCAGGGACCGGCGGTGCTCTTCGAACAGGCCTTGATGGCCGATGGGCGGACCTCGCCGATGCCGGTGCTGGTCAATCTTTTCGGCACCGTGGAGCGCGTGGCGCAGGCCGTAACGATGGGGGGCGTGGAACGCCGCCATGCGAAAGACCTGCGCGAAGTCGGCGAGGCGCTGGCCTTCCTGCGCCAGCCCGAACCGCCGGGCGGCTTCCGCGAAGCCTTCGAAATGCTGCCGCTCCTGAAAACCGTGATGGCGATGAAGCCGAAAACGCTGTCTTCGGCGCCGTGTCAGGAGGTCGTGCTGAAGGGCGGCGACATCAATCTCCACGACCTGCCGATCCAGACCTGCTGGCCGGGCGAGCCGGCGCCGCTCATCACCTGGCCGCTGGTCGTGACCAAGGGGCCGAAGGGCACGAAGGAAGACGATTTCAACCTCGGCATCTACCGGATGCAGGTGCTGGGGCGCGACAAGACGATCATGCGCTGGCTCGCCCATCGCGGTGGCGCGCAGCATCACGCGCGCTGGAAAAAGGAAAAGTCGGAGCCGCTGCCGGCCGCCTGCGTCATCGGCGCCGATCCGGGCACGATCCTCGCCGCGGTCACGCCGGTCCCCGACACGCTGAGCGAGTATCAGTTCGCGGGGCTCTTGCGCGGACAGAAGGTCGAGCTTGTCGATTGCAAGACCGTACCGCTGAAAGTGCCGGCCGAAGCCGAAATCGTCATCGAGGGCCATGTCTCGCTGGAGGATTACGAGGACGAAGGTCCTTACGGCGACCACACCGGCTACTACAATTCGGTCGAGAAGTTCCCGGTCTTCACCGTCAGCGCCATCACGATGCGGAAAGACCCGATCTATCTCTCGACCTTCACCGGCCGCCCGCCGGACGAGCCTTCGGTGCTGGGTGAAGCGCTCAACGAAGTCTTCATTCCGCTGCTGCAGCAGCAATTCCCCGAGATCGTCGATTTCTGGCTGCCGCCCGAAGGCTGCTCCTATCGCATCGCCGTCATCTCGATGAAGAAGGCCTATCCGGGTCACGCCAAGCGCGTGATGATGGGGGCGTGGTCCTATCTCCGGCAGTTCATGTACACGAAATGGGTGATCGTGGTCGACGACGACATCGACGCGCGCGACTGGAAGGATGTCATGTGGGCGATCAGCACGCGGATGGACCCGGTGCGCGACGTGACGCTGATCGAAAACACGCCGATCGACTATCTCGACTTCGCCTCGCCCGAAAGCGGCCTCGGCGGCAAGATCGGCCTCGATGCCACCAACAAATGGCCGCCCGAAACGAAGCGCGAATGGGGCCGCCAGATCCGCATGGACGAAGAGGTGATTGAGGCGGTGACGAAAAAATGGTCGAGCCTCGGCCTCCCCGGCACCGGCAAGCCGATCTGGAAGTGACGGCGCCGACCATGCCCGCGATCCGCCCCTTCCACCCCGCCGATCTCGACGCGCTTTACGACATCGCGCTGCGGACAGGCGATTCCGGGCAGGACGCGACGGCGCTTCATGACGATCCGAAACTGATCGGCCACATCTATGCCGCGCCCTATGCGCTGCTCGAACCGGCAAGAGCCTTTGTGGCCGAAGACGAAGCGGGCGTCGCCGGTTACATCGTCGGCGCCGCGGATACGCGCACCTTCGACGCGCGGCTCGAAACCGAATGGTGGCCGGCCCTCCGGGCGCAATATCAAGACCCCGCCGCGAAGCCGCATGAAAGCTGGAGCGCCGACGAACGCCGCCAATATGTGATCCACCATCCCTACAAAACGCCCGAGCGGATCGTTGCGTTCTACCCGGCGCATCTCCACATCAACCTGCTGCCGCGCCTGCAGGGCCGCGATGTCGGCCGCCGCCTGCTCGACCGCTTCCTCGATGCGGTCGGCGAAGCCGGCGCGCGCGGCGTGCATCTCGGTTGCGGCGCGACAAACACGCGCGCCTTGCATTTCTACGCGCGCTACGGCTTTTCGGAGATCGAGCGCTCGGCGCGGACGCACACGGTCTGGATGGGAATTGAAGTCTCCGCCGCCGGGGGCAGCGCGACATGATCCCGGTCACGGACACGCTCTCCATCGGCGACGATGAAATCGCCATCACCTATATCCGCGCCGGCGGTCCGGGCGGGCAGAATGTCAACAAGGTCTCGACCGCCGCGCAGCTTCGCTTCGACATGCGCGCCTCGCCGTCGCTGGACGGGCGCGTCAAGGCGCGGCTCGAGCGCCTGGCGGGCACGAAACTCACCCGGGACGGCGTCATCGTCATCACCGCAAACCGCTTCCGCACCCAGGAGGCAAACCGCCGCGACGCCATCAAGCGCCTTGTCGAGATGATCGCGGCGGCCGCACACCGGCCGAAATTTAGGGTGCCGACGAAACCAAGCCCCGGCGAGAAGAAGCGTCGCCTCGAGAGCAAGGTGAGGCGCGGCGCGACGAAGCAGCTCCGCAGCCGCAAGCCCGCCACCGACGATTAAGACACTATTTTCAAGGAAAGAAGCGCGCCCGGCGCTGTGACGGGGTCTGCTTCACGTGCTAGCGTTCCTGCCGACCCGTAGAATCAAGGTGGCGGCAGGCCAAACAAGGGAGGCGACCCGATGACATTCTATTCGATCTCGCTGGCGATTGTCGGCGTTTATGCCGGCCTCAACATTCTGATCAATCTCTTTCTCGCCTATCAGGTTTCTGCGAACCGCGTGCGCACCAATGTGATGAGCGGCACCGGCGACGACGAGAAGCTTTACAACGCCAACCGCGCCCACATCACCAATGTCGAATACACGCCCATCGGTCTGATCGGCCTCGTGGTGCTGCACATGCTGTCGGCCTCGATCTATGTGCTGCATATCGTCGGTCTCGCGCTCACCATCGGCCGCGTGCTGCATGCGATCGGCCTCTCGCGCAGCTCTGCCTCGACGCCGCCGCGCCTGATCGGCACATTGCTCACCTGGATCGGCCAGCTCGTCGCGGGCGGCGCCTGTCTCTTCTACGCGCTCGTCTGACAAGGTAATTCGGGGCAAGCATGACAAAAGCGGCAAAGACGGCGGAGCGGATGTCGACGCTCGACATGGCGTCCTCGCTTGTCGGCCGCGCGCTGAAGGCGGGCGCCGATGCGGCCGAGGCGGTGGCCATGGAAGGCACCTCGCTCGGCGTCTCGTGGCGTCTCGGCAAGCTTGAGGATGTCGAACGCTCGGAAGGCTGCGATGTCGGCCTGCGTGTCTTTGTCGGCAAGCGGCAGGCGAGCGTCTCGACGACCGATCTCTCGGAAGCCTCGCTGGCGCCGATGATCGAGCGCGTCGTCGCCATGGCCCGCGCGGCGCCCGAAGACCCGTATTGCGGCCTTGCCGATCCGGAATTTCTGGCGCGCGACTGGCCCGATCTCGACATCGAGGACAAGTCCGCCCCGCCCACGGCCGAGCAGCTTGCGGCTTTCGCCGCCGAGGCGGAGGAGGCGGCGCTGGCGGTCGCGGGCGTCACCAATTCGAGTGGCGCCGGCGCCGGCTGGGGCCGTTCCGGCGTTGCGCTGGTCACGCGCGAAGCCTCTGGCGGCGGCTTTGCCGGCAGCTATGCCGGAACCTCCTGTTCGATCTCCTGTTCGGTGCTGGCCGGCGAGGGCACCGCGATGGAGCGCGACTACGACTACATGACGGCCCGCCACGGACAAGACCTCGAAGGCGCATCCGTCATCGGCCGTCGCGCCGGCGAGAAAGCGGTGAAGCGGCTTCATCCGCGCAAGGTGCGCTCGCAATCGGTCCCCGTCGTCTACGACCCGCGCGTCTCGGGCGGTCTTGTCGGACATTTCGCCGGCGCGATTTCCGGCACCTCGATTGCCCGCGGCACCAGCTTCCTGAAAAACGACATGGACCGCGCGGTCTTCGCGAAAGAGATTTCCATTGTCGACGATCCGCACATGAAGCGCGGCTTGCGCTCGAAGCCTTTCGACGGCGAAGGCGTCCGGAACAACCGCATGTTGCTCGTCGAGAACGGGCGGCTGACGACATGGCTGCTCGACAGCGCAACGGCGCGCCAGCTCGGCCTCGCAACGACCGGTCATGCGGCGCGCGGCACAGGCGGCCCGCCAGCGCCGGCGCCGAGCAATCTCTACATGGAAGCGGGCTGCCTGAAGGTGAAGGAACTGATCGCCGACATCAAACAGGGTCTCTACGTGACCGAGCTGATCGGCATGGGCGTCAATGGCGTCACCGGCGACTACAGCCGCGGCGCCTCCGGCTTCTGGATCGAAAACGGCGAGATCGTCTATCCGGTCAGCGAAATCACCATCGCCGGAAACCTGAAGGATATGTTCCTCAACATGACGCCGGCCGACGATCTCGAATTCCGTCACGCCACCAATGCGCCGACGATCCGCGTCGAAGGGATGACCGTTGCCGGTACCTGACGGCGATTTCGCGCTGCTGAAGGAAGCGGTCAGGGATGCGGGCGCGCTCGCCATGCGCTATTTCGGCACTGACCTCCGGAAATGGTCGAAAGACGCCGACGACACCCCTGTCACCGAGGCCGACATCGCGGTCAACGATCTCCTGCGCGCGCGTCTCATGGGTGCGCGCCCGGGCTATGGCTGGCTCTCGGAAGAAACCGAAGACGATCCCGCGCGGCTTGCGCGGTCGCTGACCTGGGTGGTTGATCCGATCGACGGCACCCGCGCCTTCGCCAGAGGTAAAACCGACTTCGCCATTTCCGTCGCACTGGTTGTGGATGGACGGCCGGCGCTTGCCGTGCTGTTCAATCCCGCGACCGGCGAATTCTTCGAGGCGGCGGTGGGCGGCGGCGCATATCTCAACGGCGCGCCGATCTGCGTCAGCGGTTGCGCGACGATCGAAGGATGCCGGATGGCCGCCTTCGCGCCGATGTTCAAGAATCCCGGCTGGGCGCGCGCCGGCATCGAGCCCTGGCCCGAGATGGAAATTCTCGAGCGCAACTCCGTCGCCTACAGGATCGCGCTGGTCGCCTGCGGCGCGGTCGATGCCGCGCTGGCGCTTAACGGCAAGAGCGACTGGGATCTGGCGGCAGCCGATCTCATCGTCCACGAGGCGCAAGGGCGCATGACCACGCATGACGGCAAGCCCTTTATCTACAATCGTGAAAATACGCGCCACCGGAGCCTGCTCGTCGCGGGGCCCGCGCTCTACGATGCCTTGTTTGCCAAAGTGGGCGCGGTTCGGCTGCCGGATTAGCCGCCGCGCCTTCGCTCGACATCCCCGGCATGTTAGGATTCGACTCGAAATCGTTCCTCCTTTCGGGGCCGCCATGTCAAAACAGCTTCTCCATCTCGTTTTCGGCGGCGAACTGACGCATCTCGAAGGCAGGGAATTCAAGGACACGAACGCGCTCGACATTGTCGGCATCTTCCCCGGCTATGACGAGGCGCATCGGGCCTGGAAGGCGGCGGCGCAGCGAACCGTCGACAACGCGCATATGCGTTATTTCATCGTGCATCTGCATCGGCTTCTCGATCCCGACGAGGCGAATGACCATGACCACTGAAAACCCGTCACCCTACAGCGCGGGAAAAGCGTCGGCCGGACCGAGCGCGCTGACGTCGCTGGTATGCCTTTTCGGTTTCCTGATTGTCGTCTTCTTTGTCGGTTGGGTAGGCGGCGCCGTGACGGCGACGAGCGTCGGCGACTGGTACGAGACGCTGGTGAAGCCGCCGCTCAATCCGGACAGATGGGTCTTCCCCATCGCCTGGAACTTCCTTTATTTCCTGATGGCGATTTCGGCCTGGCTTGTCTGGCGGACGGCAGGGAGCTTCGACAAGGCGGGTGGGCCGCTCGCCCTGTTCGGCATGCAACTCGCTTTGAACCTGTCCTGGAGCATCGTTTTCTTCGGGCTGAAAAACCCCATGCTCGCCGTCGCGACAGTACTGGTTCTCGACATCGCCATCGCGATCACGATCATGGCGTTCCTCAGGGTCGACCGGCTGGCCGGCTGGCTGCTGGTGCCTTATCTCGGCTGGACCTTGTTTGCCACTTACCTGACCATCGGCATTGCGCTGCTCAATTGACGAACGATCTGAAAATCGGGCAAAAAGCCAATTGCATGAAGCGTTTACCATTTGCCGGCTTTATGGCGGCGGGTAACGCGCCGTGATATGGTCCGGGCGACCCCGGACCACAAAGACGGGCCCGAACGAGACAGGCCAGATGCCAAGCCAGAAATCCGCCGCCGACACCGGCCAGGGGGGACCGGGCGCCCACCCGGATTCGCCCGGGCCCGCAAGTCCCGCCGACCCAGCAGAGCTCACCACCGGCCAGGTGGTCGGCCGGATGGCGCGCGAGTATTTGAAGCCGCATTGGCGGCTGGCGGCGTCGGCGTTGGCGGCGAGCGTGGTTGTCGCCGGCGCAACCGGCGTTCTGCCGATCCTCATCAAACACGCGCTCGACAACATCGTCGGCTCGGATGCGTGGACATTGCTGCTGGTTGCGGTGGGCGCCATCGCCGCCACCTCGGTACAGGCGGTCGCCACCTATTTCGCTAAGGTCAACATGAGTACGATCGGGCAGTACATCGTCGCCACGATCCAGCGGCGCATGTTCGACCGCATCATGCATGCCGATCTCGCCTGGGTCAGCAGTACGCATTCGGGTCGTTTTATTTCGGGCTTTCTTTTCGACGCAAGCAAGGTGCGCGACTCGATCACCACAACCGTCATCGACCTCGGTCAGAACCTGTTGACCGTGATCGCCCTGATCGGCGCAATGTTCTATCTCAACTGGAAACTTGCGCTGATGGGAACCGCCGTCATTCCCTTCGTCGCCATTCTGGTGCGCCAGCTCGGCCGCCGCTCGCGCAAGGCCGCCCGCCAGACGATGCAGGGATCGGGCGATTTGTCGGCCGTGATCTCCGAAGCGCTCGGCGGCATCCGCGTCGTCAAGGCGTACGACCAGGAGGCAACCGAAATCGAGCGCGCCTCACGCTCGATCGACGAGGTGCTGCGCCATTCGCTGCGCGCCCTGAAAAGCCGCGCGGCGGCAAGCCCTGTCACCGGTATCCTCTCCGGCTTCGGCATCGCCGCCGTCATCTATTTCGGCGGCCGCAGCGTGCAGACGGGTCTGCTCACCATCGGCGATCTCGCCGGCTTTCTTTCGGCGATGATGCTCGCCTACGAACCGCTGAAAAAACTCGCCAGCACGCAGACCCTGATGCAAGAGGGCGTCGCCGCCGCGATCCGCGTATTCCCCATTCTCGACATCGAACCCGGCATCCGCGCGCCGGAAGGCGCAGGCCCGTTGAAGGTCAGCGACGGCGCCATCCGTTTCGAGGACGTGCATTTCCGGTATAGCGACGGCACGCCGGCGCTCAGAGGCGTTTCGATCGACGTGCCCAAGGGACACACAGTGGCGCTTGTCGGCCCCTCCGGCGCCGGCAAGAGCACCATTCTCAATCTCGTTCCGCGTTTCTACGATCCGGCCTCCGGCCGCGTCCTGATCGACGGACAGGACGTGTCGCAGGTCACGCTCGCCTCGTTGCGCAGCGCAAGCTCGCTGGTCACGCAGGAGCCGTTCCTGTTCGACGACACGATCCGCGCCAACATCGCCTATGGGTCTCCCGACGCCACCGACGCCGAAATCGAGGAAGCGGCGCGCAACGCCGCCGCGCATGATTTTATCGTGTCATTGCCCGCCGGCTACGAAACGACTGTTGGCGAGGCCGGATTCAAGCTCTCCGGCGGCCAGCGCCAGCGCATCGCCATCGCCCGCGCCATGCTGAAAAACGCGGCGATCCTGTTGCTCGACGAAGCGACCTCGGCGCTCGACACCGCCTCCGAGATGCAGGTGCAGAGCGCGCTGGCGCGACTAATGGAAGGGCGCACAACGCTCGTCATCGCGCACCGCCTCTCCACCATCAAACACGCCCACAACATCTACGTCATCGATGGCGGACGCGTCGTCGAGCAGGGCACGCATGCAGAGCTTGTCGCGCAGGGCGGCCTTTATGCGGAGCTTTCGCGCTCGCAATTCATCGAAGACGAGACGCGCAGCCCCGCAGTAGCACAGGACGGCGCGCCGCAGGCGGCGCTGGCGGGAGAGTAGGCGTCCGATGTCGCTTGGCAAAAAGATATTCAAGAGCGCGGCCTTCACCGAAACCATTGCGTTTCTGATCGCGCTCTATATCCGCATCGTGCGGCGCACATGCCGCTTCGAAATCAGGCGGGGCGACATCGCCGCCAGTTTCTGGAATGTCGACAAGCCGTTTGTCGCCGCGACATGGCACGGCCAGAATCTCATCCTGCCGCCCTTCTGGCACAACTGGCGCGAGTGGTGCATCCTCGTTTCCAAACATGGCGATGGCGAAATCGTCGACGGCGTGATGCGTCATCTCGGCGTCAGCACGATCCGCGGCGCCGGCGTGCCGAAGGGCGAGGAGCGCAGCTACAAACACAAGGGCAAGGGCGGTGCCGGCGCGTTGCGCGCGATGGTCCGCGCGCTTGGTGAAAATATCTCGATCGGGCTCACCGCCGATCTCCCGCCCGGCCCGGCCCGGCGCGCGGGCGAGGGGATCGTGATGCTGGCGCGGTTGTCGGGCCGCCCCATCGTGCCGGTTGCCGCGACCACACGCGCGCGCATCAAGCTCAACAACTGGGACAACTTCACCATCAACCTGCCATTTTCGAAGGGCGCGCTGGTTTGGGGCGAGCCAATCTATGTCGAACGCGACGCGACGCCTGCGGAAATCGAAGCGGCGCGGCAGAGCGTGGAAGACGGTCTCAATGCGGTGGCGGCCGAAGCCGAGCGGCTTGTCGGACGCGCGCCGCCGTTGCAGGACGCAGGGGCGGTGGCGCGTTGAGCCGCGCGTTTCGACAATGACGCGGCGCCTCTCATCGCCCGGCTTCGTCTTCTATCGTTTGCTGACGCGCGCCCTCGCGCCCGCCGTGCCGTTGCTGCTGCGCCGCCGGGTGACGCGCGGCAAGGAGGAACCGGCGCGCCTCGGCGAACGCCTCGGATATGCGTCGCAGGTCCGCCCGCAAGGACGCCTCGTCTGGTTTCATGCGGCAAGCATCGGTGAATCATTGTCGGTCATGCCGCTCGTCGAGCGCTTTCTCGTTGCTGCTCCCGATATCTCGGTGCTGGTGACGACCGGCACCGTCACCTCCGCGAAGCTGATGGCCGAAAGGCTGCCGCCGCGCGCTGTCCACCAGTTTGTCCCGCTCGATCATCCGGACTACTGCGCGCGTTTTCTCGATCATTGGCGGCCCGATCTGGCGATATGGGTCGAGTCGGAATTCTGGCCCAACCTGATCGCCGCCGCCCATATGCGCGGCGCGAAGCTGGCGCTGGTCAATGCGCGGATCACCGAAAATTCATTCGGCAAATGGCGACGCGCCCCGCGCTTTGCTGAAGGCTTGCTGAGCCGTTTCTCGGTCGCGATGGCGCAGGATGCCGCCAGCGCCGAACGCTTGCGCAGCCTCGGATCGCGTTCGGTGCTGCGTCTAGGCAACCTCAAACACGATGCGCCGCCGCTCGCCCACGACACGGCCGAACTGGCGCGCTTGCGCGACGAGATCGGCGCGCGTCCGGTCTGGATTGCCAGCAACACGCATGAAGGCGAGGAGCGCGCCGCCGCGGACGCGCATCTCCAGCTTGCGCAATCGCATCCGGATCTGTTGACGATCGTCGTGCCGCGTCACCCGGCGCGCGGCGCTTCCGTTGCCGCCGAATGCCGGGGGCTCGGGCTTCAGGTCGCGCAGCGCAGCAGCGGCGACAGGATCGCGCCGGCGACGAATATCTATCTCGGCGACACGCTGGGCGAGATGGGCCTCTACTACATGCTGTCCGGCATCGCCTTCATCGGCGGTACGCTCAATTCGGCGGGCGGCCACAATCCATTCGAGGCGGCGCGTCTCGACAGCGCGCTGATCGCCGGCCCTTCCGACTTCAATTTTGCCGAAGCCTATACGGCCTTCGAGAAGGCGAACGCAATGACGCGCATCGCGGCCGCACCGGCGCTTGCCGGCGCCGTCGGGCGTCTCCTTGCCGACGAAGCGTTGCGCCGCCGCATGGCGTCGTCGGCCCGCGCCGTCGCGAGCGCCGACAGCGGCGCGACCTCGCGCGCCTTCGAGGCGCTTTTGCCGCTGCTGCCCGCCGGGAGGAGTGGCGCCGATGCGTGAACCGCGCTTCTGGTATCCGCCGCGCCGCGGCGCCGCGCCGCTTCTACCCTCGCGATTGCTGGCGCCGGCTGGTTGGCTTTTCGGCATGGCGGGACGCATCCGCCGCCGCCGCGCGGTGTCCGAGCGCGCCGCCGTGCCGGTCATCTGCATCGGCAATCTGACGGCGGGCGGCGCCGGCAAGACGCCCGTGGCGCTGACGATCGCCGAACGTCTGATGGCGGCCGGCGAGGCCGTCCATTTTCTGACCCGCGGCCATGGCGGGCGCGAGCGGGGCCCGATACGGGTCGATCCCGCGCGTCACAGCGCGGTCGATGTCGGCGACGAGCCGCTGTTGCTCGCCGCCGCGGCGCCAACCTGGGTGTCGGCGCGGCGGCCCGAAGGCGCGGCGGCGGCGGTGCGCGGCGGCGCGCGGCTCGTCGTCATGGATGACGGATTTCAGAACCCTTATCTTGCGAAGGATTTTTCGATCCTCGTCGTCGATGCCGCATCGGGCGTCGGCAACGGGCGGCTGATGCCGGCCGGCCCCTTGCGCGAACGCATCGACGATGCGCTTGAACGCGCCCATGCGATCGTCCTCAACGGGCGCGGACATGCCGCCGACGGCATTGCGGCAAGGGCCCGCGCACGCGGTCTCCCTGTTTTCAATGCCATCACGCGGCCGGTGTCTCCACCGGATTTCGCCGGCGTGCCGCTTCTTGCCTTCGCAGGCATCGGGCGGCCGGAAAAATTTTACCGGACGCTTGCCGATCTGGGCGCCGAGATCGTGGAGACGGTCGATTTCGCCGACCATCACATGTATTCCGAGCGCGATGCGCTTCAGCTTCTGGTCAAGGCGCGCGAGCGCGGCGCACGCCTCGTCACGACCGAGAAGGATGCGGCGCGCCTGACCCATGCGCCGGTCGGAAGCGCGCGGGCGCGGCTTCGCGAGGCCGCGATGCAGCTTCCCGTCCGGGCCCTGATCGCCGACATCGACACGCTGATGGCGTTGATTGCCGACGCCGCACGGCGGGCCCGCCGCCGTCAAAGCTGATATGATTCGTCGGAACATGGCAAAAAAGCACACCGTCATCCACCTTCTGGAATATCTGGGGCTGAAGACTGCGCTGGCGGTCTTCGGCGTCATGGGCCTCGATCGCGCTTCGGCCGCCGCCGGCAGGCTGGCGCGGTTCGTCGGCCCGAAGCTCGGTATTTCCAACCGGGCCCGCGCCAACATTCGCCGCGCCATGCCGGAGCTCTCAACCGAGGAGGTTGAGCGCATCGTCGTCGGCATGTGGGAAAACCTCGGCCGCACCGTCGGAGAATACGCACATCTGGATAAATTCATGCGTCCCGACGAGCGGCAACGTATCGAAATCGTCGATGCGGGCGCGCTGCGTGCAATGGCCGAAGCCGGATGCGGCGGCGTCTTTGTCTCCGGCCATTTCGCCAATTGGGAATTGTTGCCGGTCGTAATGCATTTCGAGGGTGTCGAAGGCGGAGAGGTCTATCGCCGCGCCAACAACCCTTTCGTCAACGAATGGATGGTGTCGCTTCGCGCGCGGCTGACGCGCGCGACGCAAATTCCGAAAAGCGGTCCCGGCGCGCGGGTCATCGTTCGCCTGATGCGCGAAGACAAGTTCGTCGCCATGCTGACCGACCAGAAATTGAACGATGGCATCGAAGCCAGGATGTTTGGTATCCGCGCCATGACGACCGGTGCGCCTGCGGGCCTTGCGGTGCGCTACAACATTCCGGTGATTCCCGCCTGCATCGAGCGTCTCGAAGGCGCGCATTTCCGCGTCACGGTCTACAACCCGATCACCGCCCGTCCGGGCGCCGAACCCTTCGAGGACGTATTGCGCATCACCCAGGAGATCAACGATTTCCTCGAAGCGCGCATCCGCGCCCGTCCGCATGAATGGTTCTGGCTGCACGACCGCTGGTCGGTCAGACCCTGGCATCTGCACCGGATTACCGCCGCACAGGTAGACTCGCCCGAATAAGGGAAATCGGCGCATTGTCCGGAAAGGCGAGCAGGCTAGTCGCCGCCTGCCGCGAGAGATGCCGCATCGAGCATCGGCCCGACCAGAGTTACAGGGTCGATCTGCGCACCGCGCCAGAACATGCCCCAGTGCAGATGCGGACCGGTCGAACGCCCGGTCGAACCCACCGCGCCGATGGTCTCGCCCTGTTCGACGTGCTGACCTGTCTCCACATCGACACGGCTCATATGCATCATCACGCTGGTCACCCCATGACCGTGATCGAGGAACACGAGCCCGCCTTCGAAATACATGTCGGCCTCGGCCAGCGTCACCACGCCGGCCTGCGGCGCGACGATGGGCGTGCCGGTCGGCGCGGCGACATCGACGCCGTAATGCGGTCGGCGCGGCTCGCCATTATAGATGCGCTGCGAACCGAAAACGCCGCTGATCGGCCCTGTCGCCGGCCAGACAAACGGCTGCGCGAACCAGGTATCGTCGACGCGCACGGCGCGCGCCGCGGTCTTCATCTCGCGTTCCCGTGCAATGCGCGCCAGCGTTTCGGGCGGCGGCGTCACATATTTCTGCGGCAGCCCGTCAATGCGCTGGATCGCCCATTCGCGCGGCGCAATCTCGAGCAGGTGCTCGAAGCTCGTGCCGTCCGGATAGGTGATGGCGAGGCGGGCGGACGGTCCGTGGTCGCGGTCGAAACCGAAGGCAAAGATTCCGTTTTCGGCGACGGGCAGCGCCGCGCCGTCGAGCGTCGCCCGCGCGCCGGGCACTGCCATGCCGATGACCAGCGACCCTTGCTCCATCGGGCCTTGTAGTTCCAGATTGGGAATATGCTCGGGCGCGGCAAAAGCCGGCGCGGCAAACAGCAGGGCGCTCAGAACGACTGCCAGCCGCATCATGGCGCGTTCTGCAACTCGAGATAGCGCTTCAGCGAGATTTCGGCGCTTGCATAGGCTTCCTGCCGGTCGACATTCCAGTAGCGCAATTCGTCGAGCGAAATGCGCGCGCCGGTCACCGCGCAAATGACATGGCTGCCCGGGCGCACGACGTGAAACTCGCCGTCGCCATAGACGAGCTCCGCCTCGCCGCCGCCCATTTTTTCCATCCTGTTCATGGTGCCACCATAACCCAGGCGGCCGCGGCGATCAAAGCAGGCTCCCCTGCGGACTGTCGGGCTTGCTCTTCGGCGCCGGCCGCGGCTTTTCCGGCGTCCCCGCGACGACCGCGCCAAGCCTGTCCTCGGCGAATTCGATATCGAGCGGCGCACCGGCCCTCTGGTCCGCGCCGCTGCGGATCGGTTTGCCCGCGCCGTCGCGCACCACCGCATAGCCGCGCTTCAGCACGCCCTGATAGGAATAGCTCTCGAGCAGCTTCGCCGCGCCGTCGAGCCGCCGCGCATTGTCGGCGACAAGGCGTTTCTCGGCCGCAAGCGCGCGGACGCCCAGTTCGCCGGTCCGCCGTCGCGCCTCGGCGATGCGCCGTTCGATCGGCGTCACCGACAGCCGCCCCTCGACACGATGCAGCGTTGCGCGTTTGACTTCCGCCGCGCGCGCCAGCGCCCGGCCGAGCCTTTCCGATGCCGCGTCGAAGCGTTGCCGCGGCAGCGCCACAATGTCGGTCAACCGCGGCAGCCCGCGTGCGAGCCCGCGCAATTCGTTGCGCGCCGTCTCGATGGTCCGCGCCTCCGCCCGCATCAGCCGCCGCGCGCGATCCTGCACCTCGGCCACGAGATCGGCGCGCACCGGCACCGCCATTTCGGCCGCCGCCGTCGGCGTCGGCGCGCGGCGGTCGGCCGCGAAGTCGATCAGCGTCGTGTCGGTCTCGTGGCCGACGGCCGAGATCAGCGGGATGGCGCTCGCCGCCGCCGCCCGCACGACGATTTCCTCGTTGAACGACCACAAATCCTCGATCGAGCCGCCGCCCCGCGCCACGATGATGAGGTCGGGGCGGGGGAGCTTCCCGCCTTTTTCCATGCGGTTGAAACCCTCAATCGCCGCCGCCACTTCGGCCGCCGACGTCTCGCCCTGCACGCGCACCGGCCAGACCAGCACATGCCGCGGAAAACGGTCGGCAAGCCGGTGCAGGATGTCGCGAATGACCGCGCCGGTCGGGCTCGTCACCACGCCGACGACATCGGGCAGAAACGGGAGCGCCCGCTTGCGCTCGGGTGCGAACAGCCCCTCGGCCGCGAGTTTCTTGCGCCGCGCTTCGAGCAGCGCCATCAGCGCGCCGGCGCCGGCGGGCTCCAGATGCTCGATCACGATCTGGTATTTCGAACTGCCGGGATAGGTGGTGAGCCTGCCCGTCGCAATCGCCTCCATGCCCTCTTCGGGCTTGAAGCGCAGCTTGGAGAAATTGCCTTTCCAGATCACCGCATCGATGCGCGCCTTGTCGTCTTTCAGCCCGAAATAGCAATGGCCGGAGGAATGCGGCCCCCGATAGCCGGTAATTTCGCCGCGCACACGCACATGGCCGTAAGTGTCCTCCACGGTCTTTTTCAGCGCGAAGGAAAGCTCGCTGACCGAGAATTCATGGGCATTGCCGGCGGCGGCGGGCGTTGACGTATCGGAAGCGGCCATATCGGGCTTTCGGCGCTCGGCGTTGCGGGGCGCACGGCGGTTTGCCGGCGGGGGACCCCATGTTACAAGGAAACCGCTTTCGCGGGGCCCGTTTTCTGAAGGTCCCGCTTCCGGGAGTTCAAGGCCCCATGAACATTCTTGTCATCGGCTCAGGCGGCCGCGAGCATGCGCTGTGCTGGAAAATCCGGCAGAGCCCGCTCTGTGGCACTCTTTATTGTGCGCCGGGCAATGGCGGCATCGCCGCCGTCGCCGAATGCGTGGCGCTCGCACCGATGGATTTCGACGCCGTCGTCGCCTTCTGCCGCGAAAAGGAGATCGGCTTCGTTGTCGTCGGCCCGGAAGACCCGCTGGTCGGCGGGCTGGTCGACCGTCTCGACGCCGAAGGCATTGCGAGCTTCGGCCCGTCCGCCGCCGCCGCGCAACTCGAAGGCTCCAAGGGTTTCACGAAAGACCTTTGCACCGAGTGGAACATCCCGACCGCCGCCTATGGCCGTTTCTCCGATGCGGCGAAGGCGAAGGAATTCATCCGCAAGAAAGGCGCCCCCATCGTCGTCAAGGCCGACGGGCTCGCCGCCGGCAAGGGCGTCATCGTCGCGCTGACGGCGGCCGAAGCCGAAGCCGCCATCGACGAGATATTCTCCGGCCGTTTCGGCGCCGCCGGCGCCGAGGTCGTGGTCGAGGAATTCCTCGAAGGCGAGGAGGCGAGCTTCTTTGCCCTTTGCGACGGCAAGACCGCCCTGCCGCTCGCCACCGCGCAGGATCACAAGCGCGCCTTCGACGGCGACCAGGGTCCCAACACCGGCGGCATGGGCGCCTATTCGCCGGCGCCCGTCATGACGCCCGGTCTCTGCGCCCGTGCGATGCGCGAAATCATCGAGCCGACGGTGAAGGCGATGGCCGCCCGCGGTACGCCCTTCAAGGGCGTCCTCTATGCGGGCCTGATGCTGACCGCCGAAGGCCCCAAGCTGATCGAATACAATGCCCGCTTCGGCGATCCCGAATGCCAGGTGCTGATGATGCGCCTCGACAGCGATGTGCTGCCGCTCCTGATGGCGACGCATGACGGCACGCTCGCATCGGCCGCCCTGCGCTGGAAGGACGAGGTGGCGCTCACCGTCGTGATGGCGGCCAACGGCTATCCGGGCGACTACAAAAAGAACACGGAAATAAAAGGCCTCGCGGCCGCCGGCGCCATCGACGGCGTCGAAGTCTTTCACGCCGGCACGAAGGCGGAGGGGCCCCGCATCCTCGCCAATGGCGGCCGCGTGCTCAACGTGACGGCGACAGGCGCCGGCACCGTCGAGGCGCAGGCCCGCGCCTATCGCGCCGTCGCGGCGATCGACTGGCCGGAAGGCTTCTGCCGCCGCGACATCGGCTACCGCGCCATCGAGCGCGAAAAGCAGAACGCCTGAGAGCATTCGAACAAGAAAAACGACACCGGGGAGAAAACCATGACCGACGCAGCGCCGAGCCGGCAGGAGCAGTTTTCGGGCACCAAGGAAGTGGCCGACACGCACAAATTCGACGAGAAGCGCCTTGAGGAATACATGGCAGCCCATGTCGAGGGCTTCAAGGGACCGCTGACCGTCAGTCAGTTCAAGGGCGGCCAGTCGAACCCAACCTATCAGCTGAAGACGCCGTCGAAAAAATATGTGCTGCGCCGCAAGCCGCCCGGCAAGCTCTTGCCGTCGGCCCATGCTGTCGACCGCGAATACAAGGTCATCACCGCGCTCCACAGCATCGGCTATCCGGCGCCGCGCACATATTGTCTCTGCGAGGACGACAGCGTCATCGGCACCATGTTCTACATTATGGACATGGTTGAGGGCCGCGTGCTCTGGGAGCCGCTGCTGCCGGGCATGGAGCCCGCCACGCGCTGGAAAATCTACGAAACGCTCAACGACACGCTGGCCCGTCTCCATATGGTCGATTACGAAAAGATCGGCCTCGGCGATTTCGGCAAGCCGGGAAATTATTTCGCCCGCCAGATCTCGCGCTGGTCGAAGCAATATGTCGCCTCCGTCACCGAATCGATTCCGGAGATGGACCGGCTTATGGAATGGCTGCCGGAAAACGTGCCTCAGGATGATTCGACTTCCGTCGTGCATGGCGACTACCGCCTCGACAACACGATCCTGCACCCCACCGAGCCGAAAGTCATTGCGGTGCTTGACTGGGAGCTTTCGACGCTTGGTCATCCGCTCGGCGATTTCACCTACAGCCTGATGCAATGGGTGATGCCGGGGCAGGGCACGGGCGGTGGCACCGGCTCGATCCAGACCGCCGATCTCAAGGCGCTCGGCATTCCGACGCTCGAACAATACATCCAGATGTACTGTGAACGGACGAATCGTCCGGGCATCGAGAATCTCGATTTTTATTTTTCGTATAATTTCTTCCGTCTTGCCGGTATCCTGCAGGGAATCGCGGGGCGGGTGAGGGACGGAACGGCATCAAGCGAACATGCCAAACAGATGGCGCAGAATGTGCGGCCGCTCGCACAGGAAGCCTGGACCTATGCCCAACGCGCGGGGGCCAAATAACAAAAACAACAGGTAAAAAGAGAGTAGGCGTATGAGTTCGTCCGACGTTTCGTCATGGAGCCGCCACGGCTTCGAGATCAACACCGACAAATCGCGTCTCGACCGGGAATCGATCCTGAAGATGCTCGGGGCGACCTATTGGGCGCGCGACGTTTCGCCGGAAAATCTCTGGACCAGCATTCAGAATTCGCGTGCCTATGGTCTCTATTCGCCGGATGGCGAGCAGGCGGGCTTCGGCCGCATGGTCACCGACATGACCCGCTTTGCCTGGATGAGCGACGTCTACATCCTCCCGGTCCATCGCGGCGCCGGCCACGGCAAATGGATCGTCGAGACGATGGTCGGCGATCCGGCGCTGGCTTCCGTTCACCGCATCATGCTCTCCACCACCGACGCGCACTCGCTCTACGAGCGCCTCGGCTTCCTGACCATCGGCGACGACGGCGAAGCCCGCCAGCTGATGCAATTGAAGCGGTAGCGGTCGCGGCGAACCAGCGTCACGTTCCTTCCCACCCTCCCCTTGGGGGAGGGTCAAACGGTCGAAGACCGTTTGGGGCGGGGTCGCCGAGGTTCAGCGTATACAGACAATAGAGATTTATTGAGGCGAGGCCGCGCCCCCGCCCCGAAAAATTCCGCGCTGCGCTTGAATTTTGTCGACCCTCCCCCAAGGGGAGGGTGGGAAGTGAGCTGCATCGTCGCGAATCCTCTCTCGCCTCAATACAGGAACATCGGCTTGCCCTTCACCTGTGCGATGCGCGGGCGATAGGCGTTCACATCGTAGAACGCGGCCACGTCGACGCGCTTTTTCCGGGTCACGCAGGTTTCGGCCGGTACCGTCGTGTAGTTGCCGTCGCGCACCGCGGTCATGAAACCGCTGCGCCCGGCGGCGATTTCCTGCACCGCCAGCGTGCCGAAACCCTTGGCCACCATCTGGTCGAGCGCGTCGGGCGGCCCGGCCCGCATCAGATAGGCGAGCGACTGCGTGATCGCGCCGACGCCCGTCAGCCGCGTCAGTTCCTCGCCCAGCATGTGGCCCACGCCGCCCAGCCGCTTGCGGCCGTAATCGTCGGCGGCGCCATAAGTCATCGTCTCGCCGCCTTCCATCCGCGCGCCTTCCGAAACCACCACCATCGCGTAGCGTGCCGGATTGTCCATGCGGTCCGCCGCAACCAGCGCAGCCAGCTTCTCCGTGTCGAACGGCACTTCGGCGATCAGCACGCGGTCGGCATCGGCGAGATAACCCGCGATCAGCGCCGTCTCGCCCGAATGCCGTCCGAAAAGCTCCACCACGGCAATGCGCTCATGGCTGCCGGTCGATGTCCTGAGCGCGTTGATATGCTCGACCGAGCGCGACACGGCGGTCGAAAAGCCGATGCAGTAATCGGTGCCGAACACGTCATTGTCCATGGTCTTCGGGATCGAAACGATCTTCATGCCTTCGCTGTGAAGCTGTGCGGCATAGGCAAGCGTGCCGTCGCCGCCGATCGTGATCATCACATCGATCCCGAGATGTTCGAAGACGCGCAATATATGCGGCGTCGTGTCGACGGTTCCCTTGTCGCTGAGCTTGAACCGGCCCTTCAGAAAATCGGGAAGCTTGTCCTCGACCATCCATTGCGGATCGGTGCGCGTCGTGTGAAGTATCGTGCCGCCCTCGCGATCGATGGTCCGGACCGTCTCGGTGTCGAGACGCATCAGATGTTGCGCGCTCCCCGCCGGGTCGTCGGGATTGTAGTTGAGCGGCCCCGCCCAGCCGCGGCGAAAGCCCACGACCTCCCAGCCCAGCTCGGCCGCGCGCCGCGTCACCGCCTTGATGCAGGAATTGAGCCCCGGCACATCGCCGCCGCCCGTCAGAATGCCGATCCGCATCGCGTCTCTCCTTTGTGGCCGCGCCCGTTACCAGTACATCCCGCAACCCCGATCTGTAAAATGCCGGCTGTATAAAATGAGTGTAAATCGCGGCGCGAGATTTGCGCTTGTCAGCGGCGAATGGCGCTCCTACATCTGGGCGGCGCCGCAGAGCGCCGTGAGACGGACCCGGCCGCGCCGAGGTCCGCGGAGGAACAAAGGGGCTCGCATGAGCATACTCGTCGCCGGGCCCGAGCCCATCGCCGACCGTCGCGATCTCGTGGCCGCGCTGGAGCGCGGCAACAAGCCGAAAGCGGATTGGCGCATCGGCACCGAGCACGAGAAATTTCCCTTCTGCGCGAAAAACCTGACCCCCATCCCCTATGGCGGCGACCACGGCATCCGCGCCATGCTGGAGGGACTCACCCGCTTCGGCTGGCAACCGGTGATGGAAGGCGAACACATCATCGGCCTCGAAAGCGAAGGTCACGGCAACATCTCGCTGGAGCCCGGCGGTCAGTTCGAGCTTTCGGGCGCGGCGCTCGAAACGCTGCACCAGACCTGTTCGGAGCTGCACGACCACCTGGCGCAGGTCAAGGAAGTCGGCGACGAGCACGGCATCGGCTTTCTGGGGCTCGGCTTCACGCCCAACTGGCGGCGCGACGAAATTCCGGTCATGCCCAAGGGCCGCTACAAGATCATGACCGAATACATGAAGAAGGTCGGGACCATGGGTCTCGACATGATGTACCGCTCCTGCACCGTGCAGGTGAACCTCGACTTTTCGTCGGAAGCCGACATGGTGAAGAAGCTGCGCGTCGCCATCGCGCTGCAGCCGGTCGCGACCGCGATCTTCGCCAATTCTCCGTTCACGGAAGGAAAGCCCAACGGCTATCTCTCCTACCGCTCGCATGTCTGGACGGATACGGACAAGGCGCGTTCCGGCATGATCCCCTTCGTGTTCGAACAGGGCTTCGGCTTCGAACGCTATGTCGATTACGCGCTCGATGTGCCGATGTATTTCGTCTATCGCGACGGCAAATATATCGACGCGACCGGGCAGAGCTTCCGCGATTTCCTCGAAGGCCGCCTGCCGGCGCTGCCGGGCGAAGTGCCGACGCGCGGCGACTGGAACAACCACCTGACGACGATCTTCCCCGAGGCGCGCATCAAGAACTACATGGAAATGCGCGGCGCCGATGGCGGCCCCTGGGCGCGCATCTGCGGGCTTCCCGCTTTCTGGGTCGGTCTGCTCTATGAGCAGTCCTCGCTCGACGCCGCATGGGATCTCGTCAAGGACTGGACCGACGAGGAGCGTCAGAAGCTGCGCGACGACGTGCCGAGGCTGGCGCTGAACACGCCCTTCCGGGGCGGCACGCTGCTCGATGTCGCGCGCCGCGCCGTCGAGCTCTCCCGCGCCGGCCTCGACGCCCGCGCGCAAGGCGACGGTGTCGGCGCCACCGAGGCGATCCACCTCGCCGCCGTCGAAAAAATCGTCGAAACCGGCATCACCCCCGCCGAGGAACTGCTCGCCCTCTACCACGGCCGCTGGAACGGCTCGGTCGATCCGGTGTTCAAGGAATTCGCGTTCTAGGCAGTGGTCGCGGCAACAACGGAGCGCATTCCATGTTCAGTCACGTCACCATCGGTTCGAACGATCCGCAAAAGCTCGAAGCCTTCTACGACGCGGTGCTGGGTACGCTTGGGCTGGAGCCCTTCTTCAAGGTGCCGGGCACGCTATCCTACGGCACGGCCACCGGACCCAAGGTCTTCGTCGTCACGCCCTTCGACGGCAACCCGCATCACGCCGGCAATGGCTGGCACGCCGCCTTCCTCGCGCCCGACCGCGCCGCGGTCGATGCCTTCCATGCGGCGGCGCTCGAAAGGGGCGGCACCAGCGAAGGCGCGCCGGGCCTGCGCCCCCACTACCATCCGAATTACTACGGCGCTTATGTCCGCGACCCGGAAGGCAACAAGCTCCAGGCCGTCTGCCACAGCAAGAAGGGATGAAACGCATCCTCGTCATCGGCTGCTCGGGCGGCGGCAAGTCGACGCTTGCCCGAAAGCTGGGCGAGAAACTCGGCCTGCCGGTCGTCCATCTCGACGTGCTGTTCTGGAAGCCGGGCTGGGTCGAGAGCTCCTACGACGAGTTCCGGCCGAAGGTCGCCGCCGCGGTGGCGGAAGATCGCTGGATCGTCGACGGCAATTTCAGCCGCACCTTCGACTTGCGCCTGCCGCGCGCCGACACGGTGGTCTGGGTCGATCAGCCGCGCCGCGTCTGTCTGTGGCGCGCCTTCCGCCGCACGCTGACGCTGTTCGGCGAAACCCGCGCCGACCTCGCGCCGGGCTGCCCGGAAAAATTCGACCCGGCCTTCTACCTCTTCATCTGGAACTTCAAGCGCACGCATGACGCGATGATCGAGGAGGCGCTGGCCCGCGACGCGTCCCATGCAAAACAGTTCCGTCTGCGGAGCGATACGGAGATTGCGGCGTTTCTGGCCGCGGCCTGACGCCGTAGACGCCCGGCGCGCGGCAAACCGGGGATAAGTTTTATTTATCTCCGCTTTGTCCCCGGTCCAAACGAGCTGCACACGGCGCTTGTGACAGTTTTTTTGACAGTTCGGTGACAGAGGCGCCCTGAAACTGTCAAAAAGCGGGGATAAGTCGCACTTTGCTCCGTAGACGGATAATCACGCCGCCTTCGCCGTGCCGCCCACCGTCAGCCCGTCGATCCGGAGCGTCGGCTGGCCGACGCCCACCGGCACGCCCTGTCCGGCCTTGCCGCAGGTGCCGATGCCGGGGTCGAGCTTCATGTCGTTGCCGATCATCGAGACGCGCGTCAGCACGTCCGGCCCGTTGCCGATCAGCGTCGCACCCTTCACCGGCGCGCCGATCTTTCCGTTTTCGATCAGGTAGGCTTCCGTGCAGGTGAAAACGAACTTGCCCGACGTGATGTCGACCTGTCCGCCGCCGAACGACACCGCATAAAGACCCTTCTTCACCGACGAAAGAATTTCGTCCGCCTCGCGGTCGCCCGACAGCATGTAGGTGTTGGTCATGCGCGGCATCGGTTGATGCGCGTAGGATTCGCGCCGCCCGTTGCCCGTCGCCGCCATGCCCATCAGCCGCGCATTGAGCCTGTCCTGCATATAACCTTTGAGAATGCCGTCCTCGATCAGCACCGTGCGCGAGGTTGGCGTGCCTTCGTCGTCGATCGACAGCGAGCCGCGCCGGTCGGCCAGCGTCCCGTCATCGACCACCGTCACGCCCGGCGCCGCGACGCGGCTCCCGAGCAATCCGGCAAAGGCCGATGTCTTCTTGCGGTTGAAATCGCCTTCGAGCCCGTGGCCGATCGCTTCATGCAAAAGAATGCCCGGCCAGCCCGGCCCCAGCACCACATCCATTTCGCCGGCGGGCGCCGGCACCGCTTCGAGATTGACGAGCGCCTGCCGCAGCGCCTCGTCCACCTGTCCGCGCCATTTCAGCGGATCGATGAAAACGTCATAGCCCATCCGCCCGCCGACGCCGAAGGAGCCGGTCTCCTGCCGGTCGCCTTCGCCCGCGACAATCGCCACATTGAGGCGCACCAGCGGCCGCACGTCGCGCAACGTCGCGCCGCCGGCCCGGATGATCTCCACCGCCTGCCACTCGCCCGTCATCGACGCCGACACCTGCCGCACGCGCTTGTCGAGCCCGCGCGCATAGGCGTCGATCTCGGCCAGCAATTTCGCCTTCTCCTCGAAGCTCTGGCCGCCCAGCGGATTCTCGTCGGAATAAAGATGCGCGTTGGTGCGCGCCGGGCCCTCGGCCAGCGAGCCCGTGTGGCCGCTCTTGACCGCCTGCACGGCGGCGCTGGCGCGCTTCAGCGCTTCCTCGCTGAGTTCGGAGGTATGCGCATAGCCGGTTGCCTCGCCGGCGACGCAGCGCAGGCCGAAGCCTTGCGACGTGTCGAAGCTCGCCGTCTTGAGCCGGCCATCGTCGAAGCCGAGGGCCTCCGACTGCCGGTATTCCATGAAAAGCTCGCCGTCATCGGCGCCGTTCAACGCTTCGCCGACAAGTCCCTCGACGCGGGCGCGGTCGAGCCCGGTCCGGGTGAAAAACAGATCGTCGGAAGATGCGCGGCTCATGGTCGTGTGATCCTTGATAAAAAAATTGCAGGCGGGCAGGGCTCTACCGGTCGAGCCATTCCTCGACCGGCACCAACCGGCGCGGCAGGCCCGACAGGTCGCAGCGCACCACCTGCGGCGCGCAGCTGTAGAGCGGATACTGCGTCACCTTCAGCGAGGCGAGATCGACCAGGAAGACGCCGTTGATCCGGCCGAACCAGTCGTCCCACTGCACGAAGCGCCAGTTCTGCCAGCCGTCGGGCGGCGGCGCCACGACATCGCCGACAAGATCCGGATGGGCGGCGCAGAAGCCGACCACGCAGCGGCCGGGATCGCTCTTGTCGAGCCAGGGCGCCGCCTCCGAGATCAGCTCCGGCGCCGCGCCGCCATTATGCGGCAGCAGCAGGCCGGCCGAAATCCGGCGTCCCAGGTGGAAATGAATCAGGGCTTCGTCGCGCATCGTCGGGGGCGTCTCTCGGCCGAAGGGAAAAACCGGCAATATCCAACCATTACTCTAGGGCATTTCAGGCGGCGGGGAAGGCCCGGGAGGCGGAAATTCCGGCCGCCGGGCCTGCCGCGCCATAATCTCCGATTCGGTCTTTTATTGTGGCAAAACGTCGCAAAACCCGACCCTCGCTGTGGCCTCTCCCATTGCCTTGTCTATACTCGGCCACACGAGTCGTCCGCGGCGCGGGGAGGCATTCAATAATCTGCGGCGAAACGGGGCGCCGTCAGGGATAAACGCCACAGGAGAATCCGGCGCAGGGCGACGGCGGAACTTGCGGCGGCGAACGGTTTATGGTTTCTGACGGCCAGCTTTGGGTGCCCGAGGGCGCGGCTCCAGGCGGCCGGACGTAGAATTGACTAGCTGGGGATAAGCATGCGGTTTCTGATCGGTTTTGGCCTCTTCGCGATCGCTCTTGCGGGCGGGCATCTGGACGGTGGTTTTGCGACCGCCGCGTTTGCGGGCCAGCCGCATGATGGCGGTCTCGGTCTTCAGCCCTCCGCCTCTTCGGTGATGGACGACATCGTCTGGTTCCACGACTTCCTGCTCTGGATCATCACGATCATCGTCGTCTTCGTGACGCTGCTTCTCGGCATCGTCATCCTGCGGTTCAACCGCAAGGCCAATCCGAACCCCTCCAAGACCACGCACAACACGCTGCTTGAGGTCGCATGGACGGTCATCCCGGTGATGATCCTCGTCGTCATCGCCATCCCGTCCTTCCGGCTGCTTTACAAGCAGGTCGTGAT
The DNA here is from genome assembly GCF_019635935.1 of Parvibaculum sp. NCBI lineage: Bacteria > Pseudomonadati > Pseudomonadota > Alphaproteobacteria > Hyphomicrobiales > Parvibaculaceae > Parvibaculum > Parvibaculum sp. Next base: position 2,817,392 of record NZ_JAHBYN010000001.1, read on the forward strand.
TCCGGAAGCGGAATTGACAGTGAAGGCGGTCGGCTATCAGTGGTACTGGGGTTATGAATATCCCGACCACGGCGACATCTCGATCATCTCGAACATGATCCCCGACGATCAGCTGCAGCCGGGCCAGCCGCGCCTGCTCGCGGCCGACTACGACATGGTGGTGCCGGTCGACACGACGGTGCGCGTCATCGTCACCGCGGCCGACGTGATCCACGCTTTCGCCGTGCCGTCCTTCGGCGTCAAGATCGACGCAATCCCGGGCCGTCTCAACGAGACCTGGTTCCGCGCCGACCGTACCGGCATGTTCTATGGCCAGTGCTCGGAACTGTGCGGCACGCGGCACGCCTTCATGCCGATCAGCGTCAAGGTTGTGACGAAGGAAGAATTCGACGAGTGGGTCGCGCAGGAGCAGGCGTCGCTCGGCGGCGACGGAAAACTGAAACTGGCTGAAGCCCGCCCGGCGGAAGCGCGCTGAACGCGTTTCCACCACGGTAAGGCAAGAGCGTAAAACCGGAAGAACGAAGGGTTACAGAGATGGCAGGGCAAGCTGCGGGTGCGCACGCCGATCACGCCGACCACCCCACGGGTTGGAAGCGTTACGTCTATTCGACGAACCACAAGGACATCGGCACGATGTACCTGATCTTCGCGATTATCGCGGGGGTCATCGGCGGCGCCATGTCGGTCGTCATGCGCATGGAGCTGCAGCTTCCGGGCGATCAGGTTCTGGGCGGCGACTATAACCTCTTCAACATGCTGGTGACGGCGCACGGTCTGATCATGATCTTCTTCATGGTCATGCCGGCCATGATCGGCGGTTTCGGCAACTGGTTCGTGCCGCTGATGATCGGCGCGCCCGATATGGCCTTCCCGCGCATGAACAACATCTCGTTCTGGCTGCTGCCGCCGGCGCTGGGCCTGTTGATCATTTCGATGTTCGTGCCGGGCGCCCCCGGCGGCACAGGCGCTTCGGGCGGCTGGACGATCTATCCGCCGCTCTCGACCTCCGGTTCGCCCGGACCGGCGATGGACTTCGCCATCCTCGCGCTCCACATCGCCGGCGCCTCGTCGATCCTCGGCGCCATCAACTTCATCACCACGATCTTCAACATGCGCGCACCGGGCATGACGCTGCACAAGATGCCGCTCTTTGTCTGGTCGATCCTGGTGACGGTCTTCCTGCTGCTGCTCTCGCTGCCGGTTCTGGCGGGCGCCATCACCATGCTGCTCACCGACCGCAATTTCGGCACGACCTTCTTCGCGCCCGAAGGCGGCGGCGACCCGATCCTGTTCCAGCATCTTTTCTGGTTCTTCGGGCACCCGGAAGTCTACATCCTGATCCTGCCGGGCTTCGGCATCGTCAGCCAGATCATTTCGACCTTCTCCCGCAAGCCCGTGTTCGGCTATCTCGGCATGGCCTATGCGATGGTCGCCATCGGCGTCATCGGCTTCGTCGTCTGGGCGCACCACATGTACACGGTCGGCATGTCGGTCAACACGCAGGCCTATTTCGTGGCCGCGACCATGGTCATCGCGGTGCCGACAGGCATCAAGATATTCTCCTGGATCGCGACGATGTGGGGCGGGTCGATCGACTTCAAGACGCCGATGCTCTGGGCGGTCGGCTTCATCTTCCTGTTCACCATCGGCGGTGTGACCGGCGTGGTGCTGGCCAATGCCGGCGTCGACCGCGCGCTCCACGACACCTACTACGTGGTGGCGCATTTCCACTACGTGCTGTCGCTCGGTGCCGTCTTCGCGATCTTCGGCGGCTGGTACTACTGGTTCCCGAAAATGTTCGGCTACATGTACTCCGAGTTCGTCGGCAAGCTGCATTTCTGGGTCACGTTCGTCGGCGTGAACATGGTCTTCTTCCCGCAGCATTTCCTCGGGCTTCAAGGTATGCCCCGCCGTTACGCGGACTATCCGGATGCCTTTGCCTACTGGAACTACATCTCGTCGATCGGGTCCTACATTTCGGCCTTTGCCGTCCTGATCTTCCTCTACGGCGTGGCCCAGGCTTTCATCCGCAAGGAAAAAGCCGCCAACAGCCCGTGGGGCGAGGGCGCGACGACGCTGGAGTGGACGCTCTCCTCGCCGCCGCCGTTCCACCAGTTCTCGGAACTGCCGCGGATCAAGTGATGATCGCTCCGGCCGGGACCACCCGGCCGGAGTGTCCCTTTCGGGACGGACGCCCGGCCGCATCGGGAAATGAAAGCATCGACCGTCAATGTCCGACAGAGCGATCAGCAAGGAAGAGTTCGACTCGCGCACCCTGCACGAAGGCGGCATGGGCTCCGCGCACGACTTTTTTGCCCTGCTGAAACCCCGCGTCATGTCGCTGGTCATCTTCACCGCCTTTGTCGGTCTCGCGGTTGCCCCCGGCGCCATTCATCCGGTCATCGCCTTCACGGCGCTGCTCTGCATCGCGGTCGGCGCCGGCGCCTCCGGCGCGCTCAACATGTGGTACGACGCGGATATCGACGCGAAGATGGCGCGCACCGCCGGCCGGCCCATTCCGCAAGGCCGCGTGACGCCGGGCGAGGCGGCCGCCTTCGGTTCGATCCTTTCGGTCTTCTCGGTGATGACAATGGGGGTGTTGGTGAATTGGGTGGCGGCATCGCTGCTTGCCTTCACCATTTTCTTCTATCTGGTCGTCTACACGATGTGGTTGAAGCGCAGCACATCGCAGAACATCGTTATCGGCGGCGCTGCCGGCGCGTTCCCCCCGATGATCGGCTGGGCGGCGGTCACGGGCTCGCTGGCGATCGAACCGGTGGTTCTCTTTCTGATTATCTTCATGTGGACACCGCCGCATTTCTGGGCGCTGGCGCTCTATCGCAGCGACGACTACGAAAAAGTCGGCGTGCCGATGCTCCCGGTCGTCGCGGGTGAGGCGGAGACGCGCCGCCAGATTCTGATTTATTCGCTGCTGCTCGTGCCGGTGACGTTGCTGCCGGCGGCGCTCGGCTTTGCCGGGCCGCTCTATGCGGGTGCAACCGCCGCTCTCGGCGCTGGGTTCCTCTGGCTCGCTTTCGCCCTCTGGCGGAGCCGCTCCGGCGCGGCGCAGGACAAGGCCGCCAAGCGCCTCTTTGGCTATTCGATCCTTTATCTTTTCCTCGTTTTCTCGTTGCTCCTGGCCGAGAAGGCGCTCGGGATCGCTGCTTTCAGCGCGATTGCGCTATTGTGAGTTTGAAATGACCGATGAAGACGAAAGCAAGCGCCACGAGGTTGCGCCGCCGGTCTGGACCGAAGAGCAACTCAAGCGCCGCCGTCAGCGCAATCTGGCGATCGCCTGGACGCTCGGGGGGCTGATGTTGCTGTTCTTCATCGTGACGATTGTGAAACTTGGGGGCAATGTGGCGAACCGCCCGATTTGAGGACGGATCGCTTCGGCGCCGGGCGCTGCTTTCGCGCCGACGACTTGAAATAGGCTGATCTGGCGGCGTGTGCCGCCTGCGAACTGGAGAGACGGGGACATGGCAGACGCTCACGCCAAACATCACGACTATCATCTGGTAGACCCGAGCGCATGGCCGATCGTCGGTGCCATCGGCGCTTTCATCTTGGCCATCGGCGCGGTCACGTGGATGCACGGTTCGCCTGCTTGGGCGATGCTGATCGGCTTTGCCATCGTTTTCTACACGATGTTCGGCTGGTGGCGCGACGTCATCCGCGAGGCGCACAGGGGCGACCATACGCCGGTGGTGCAGCTTCATTTGCGCTACGGCATGATCCTCTTCATTGCCTCCGAAGTGATGTTCTTCGTCGCCTGGTTCTGGGCCTTCTTCGATGCGAGCCTCTTCGCCGGCGAGGAAATCCAGGCCGCTCGCGTCGAATTCACCGGCGGCAGCTGGCCGCCCCAGGGCGTCGAGGTGTTCGATCCCTGGCACCTGCCGCTGATCAACACGCTGATCCTGCTGACCTCGGGCACGACCGTCACCTGGGCGCACCACGCGCTGCTTCACGACGACCGCAAGGGCCTCGTGCAGGGCCTCGCGCTGACGGTGGCGCTCGGCCTCATCTTCACGGCGGTTCAGGCCTACGAATACCAGCACGCGGCCTTCTCCTTCGCCGGCAGCATCTACGGCTCGACCTTCTTCATGGCGACCGGCTTCCACGGTTTCCATGTGATCGTCGGCACGATCTTCCTGATCGTCTGTCTGCTGCGCGCGATGAAGGGCCACTTTACGGCGAAACAGCATTTCGGCTTCGAGGCGGCCGCCTGGTACTGGCACTTCGTCGACGTGGTGTGGATATTCCTGTTCTTCGCCATCTACGTTTGGGCCTCGGTCGGCGCGGTCTATCACTGATCGCAGGCACGGCCTGCGGCGAATGAGGGGGCGGCCCGCCGACAGCGTGGCCGCCCTTTCGCTTGAAGGAGCACCATGAGCACGGAAAGCCACCAGATGCCGTCCTCCGTGACGGTGGCGTTGAAGTCCTGCTGTCCGGCCTGCGGTGCCGCGCCGCTCTATGACGGCTTCCTGACGGTGAAGCCCGTCTGCGGGCATTGCGGGGCCGACCTGTCCGTTGCCGACTCGGGCGACGGTCCGGCGGTCTTCATCATGATGATTGCCGGCTTCATCATCGTCGGGCTGGTGCTTTGGGTGGAATTCACCTGGTCGCCGCCCTATTGGCTGCATGCGCTGTTGTGGCTGCCGATGACGATCGCCCTGCCGCTGCTTCTGCTGCGCCCGCTCAAGAGCTGGATGATCGCCCAGCAATTCCGCCACAAGGCGCGCGAAGGACAGCTCGACATATGACCAACCGCTTCTTCCGCCCAATGCTCTGGCCGACGCTGCTGACCGCGGCGATGCTGCCTGTCTTGCTGGGGCTCGGCTTCTGGCAAGTCGAACGGCTTGAATGGAAACGCGGCCTGATCGCGACGATGACCGAGCGCATGGCCGCCGATCCGGTGGCCTTGCCCGCGCCGGAAAGCTGGCCGTCGCTCGACGCGGCGGCGTTCGAATACGCGCGCGTCTCGCTCACCGGCCGCTTCATGCACGAGCATGAGCTGCATTATTTCACGCAAGGCGAGACAGGCGCCCCCGGCTACGCGGTCATCGTGCCGCTCGTGCTGACGGGCGAGGCGGATGCGATCGTCTTCGTCGATCGCGGTTTTGTCCCAGTGGCAATGAAGGACCCGGCGACGCGCGCGGCGGCGCAACCCGAAGGTCAGGTGAGCCTCACCGGCATCCTGCGGACGCCGCAACCGCGCGGCGCGTTCGACGGCGCCGACGATCCGGAACGCAACGTCTGGATGGTCCGCGACCCGGCAGGGATGAGCGCCCATCTCGGTCTGACGCATGTCGCGCCGTTCCTCGTCGAGGCCGAGACAGACCCCGCGGCCGGGCCCTGGCCGAAAGCCGGCCGGACCCGCGTCGACCTGCCCAACAACCATCTCGACTACGCCCTGACCTGGTTCGGGCTGGCGCTGGTCCTGATCGCTATCTATTTGATTTATCACAGGTCTCAGGGCCGGATCGGGCGCCCGAAACCCTGATTTCCGGCCATTTTGCCGCGACCCGCTCAGCGCAATTGCCTCCCGCGCCGGGGCCGGATAGGGTAGCCCTCGACCGGCCCGCGAGCCTCTTTCGCGCTGGCACTCCAGGAGATTATGGTGAAGTACGTCAGCACGCGGGGCGCCGCCCCGGAGCTTGATTTCGAGGACGCTTTGCTCGCAGGCCTGGCCCGCGACGGCGGCCTCTATGTGCCGGCGGAATGGCCGCAAATGAGCGAGCGCAAGATCAAGGCGCTGGCCGGCCTGCCTTACGAGGAAGTCGCCTTTCGCGTCATGCGGCCCTATATCGGCCCCTCGATCGACGATTCCACGCTGCAGCGGATGCTGGTCCGGGCCTATGCGGGCTTCAACCACCGCGCGATTGTGCCACTGACGCAAACCGGCCCCGGCGACTGGCTGCTGGAGCTGTTCCACGGGCCCACGCTCGCCTTCAAGGACGTGGCGATGCAGATACTCGCCCGGCTGTTCGACCATGTGCTGGCGGCGCGCGGCCGCCGCATCACGGTGGTCGGCGCCACCTCGGGCGACACCGGTTCGGCCGCCATCGAGGCTTTCAAGGGCCGCGACACGACCGACATTTTCATCCTCCACCCCAAGGGTCGCGTTTCCGAAGTGCAGCGCCGCCAGATGACGACGGTGCTCGACGCCAACGTCCACAACATCGCGGTCGAAGGTTCGTTCGACGATTGCCAGGCGCTGGTCAAGGCGATGTTCAACGACCATCGTTTCCGCGACGAGGTGGCGCTGGCCGGCATCAACTCGATCAACTGGGGCCGCGTCCTCGCCCAGATCGTCTACTATTTCACCAGCGCGGTGGCGCTCGGCGCCCCGGCACGGCCTGTCGCTTTCTCGGTGCCGACCGGCAATTTCGGCGACATTTTCGCGGGCTACGCGGCTGCGCGCATGGGGCTGCCGGTTGCGCGCCTGATCGTCGCCACCAACGTCAACGACATCCTGGCGCGCGCGCTCGAGACCGGCCGCTACGAAGTGGGCACGGTCGTGCCGACGATCAGCCCCAGCATGGACATCCAGGTCTCGTCCAATTTCGAACGCCTGATCCACGATGCCTATGGGCGCGACGGCGCCGCGGTGACGCGGCTGATGCAGAGCCTTGCGCAATCGGGCGCCTTCGAGATCGACGCCGTCCGGCTCGACGCGATCCGCGCCATGTTCGGCGCGGCGCGCGCCGACGAGCAGGAGACCCGGGCGACGATCGAAGCGACGCTGAAGGCGACCGGCGAACTGGTCGATCCCCACACCGCGGTCGGCCTTGCCGTCGCGGCAAAGCTGCGCGGCAGCGCGGAGGTGCCGATGGTGACGCTGGCGACCGCGCATCCGGCGAAGTTCCCCGATGCGGTCGAGGCGGCGACGGGCATTCGCCCGGCGCTCCCCCCCGCCATGGCCGATCTCTTCACGCGCGAAGAGCGCCTGACGGTGCTTCCCAACGATCTCACAGCGGTCGAAGCGTTCATCCGCGAACGCGCCCGCTCCGTAACTGCGTAACCGTCGAAGGAGCCCGCCCATGTCCGTTGAAGTGACCAAGCTGGAAAATGGCCTGACCGTCGTCACCGACAGCATGCCGCATCTGGAGACCACCTCGGTCGGCGTCTGGGTCAACACCGGCGCCCGCCATGAAGATCTGCGTCAGCATGGCGTGTCGCACATGCTGGAACACATGGCTTTCAAGGGCACCGAGCGCCGCTCGGCGCTGGCGATCGCTGAGGAAATCGAAACGGTCGGCGGCTATCTCAACGCCCATACGACGCATGAAGCGACGGCTTACTACGCGCGCGTCCTGAAGCAGGACCTGCCGCTCGCCGTCGATATTCTGGCCGACATCCTGCAGCATTCCGTGTTCGACCCGCAGGAGGTCGAGCGCGAGCGCGGCGTCATCATTTCCGAGATCGGACAGGCGCACGACACGCCCGACGACATGGTTTTCGACTATCTGCTCGAAGCAGCCTATCCGGATCAGGCGCTCGGACGCTCGATCCTCGGCACCGTCGACACGGTGTCCGGTTTCGGCCGCGATGCGCTGCAGGGCTATATGAGCGAGCGCTATCTGGCGCCGGGCATGGTGCTGGCGGGCGCCGGCGGCATCGATCACGACGCGCTGGTCGCCCTGGCGCGCGACCGTTTCGGCGCGCTGCCGAGCCGCGTATCCAATGGTGCCGAAACGGCGCGTTTCGCCGCCGGCGAGCGCCGCATCGAGCGCGATCTCGAACAGGCGCATCTGGCGCTCGCCTTCGAGGGCCCGACCTATTCCGATCCCGACTACTACACGGCACAGGTGCTCGCCGGCGTCCTCGGCGGCGGCATGTCCTCGCGGCTCTTCCAGGAGGTGCGCGAGAAGCGCGGCCTCTGCTATTCGACCTTCGCCTTCTCATGGTCGTTCGCCGACACCGGCGTCTTCGGTGTCTATGCCGGCACCTCGCCCGACGATGTGGCCGAGCTGTTGCCGGTGCTGTCCGGCGAAATCGGCCGGATCGGTGAGGACGCAACCGAGGACGAAGTCGTCCGCGCCCGCGCCCAGATCAAGGCCGGCCTGATGATGGGTCTCGAAAGCTCCTCGTCCCGCGCCGAGCAGATTGCGCGCCAGTTCACGGTCCATGGCCGCGTGTTGCCCATCGATGAATTGATCGAACGCATCGAGGCGGTCGACGCCGCCGCGGTGCGCCGCTATGCCGGCCGGCTTCTGGGCGGCAGGCACATGGCCCTTTCGGCGATCGGCCCGCTCGATGGCAAGGATGGCGGACTTGAATCCTATGACCGGATCGCGGCAAGATTTGCAGGTTGAGGTCGCGGTGGGGAGGCGCGTCCCGCTATGGCATTTCTCCGTTCGATTACGAAGCCGGACACCGCGCCCCTCATTCTGGGCGAGGGCGTCTATCTGCGCACCCCGCAGCCCGGCGATTATGCCGCCTGGGCGCAACTGCGCGAAAACAGCCGGGATTTCCTGACACCCTGGGAGCCGACCTGGGCGCAGGACGATCTGACCAGAACCGCCTTTCGCCGCCGCCTCCGCCGCTATATGCGCGAAATCCGCGAGGATCATGCCTACCCCTTCTTCATCTTTCGCGAGCAAGATGAAGCCCTTGTCGGCGGATGCACGCTGTCGGGCGTTCAGCGGGGGGTTCAGCAATCCTGCACGCTGGGCTACTGGGCGGGTGAAAAATATGCGGGGCAGGGCTATGTGACCGCCGCGGTCAGGGCGCTGGTCCCTTACGTATTCGAGGAACTGAAGTTGCACAGATTGCAGGCGGCCTGTTTGCCCGAAAACGAAAGATCCCGTGCTGTGCTGCGCAAATGCGGCTTCACCGAAGAGGGTCATGCGCGCGGCTATCTCCGCATCAACGGTATGTGGCGCGATCACGTCGTGTTTGCCATCTTGCGCGACGATCCGCGCCGGTGATTTTGCGAAGGGGAGTTAGCGGCCGATGCGGCAAGGGGGCCAGATGAAAGCGCGCATGCGCGGCGCGCTCACGGCGATTTTTTTGGCGGCCGCGCTCCCCGGCACTGCGCTGGCGCTCGACGCCGTGGCGCTCGACGACCCGGCGCCGGCCGTCGATCTGACGCCCCATGCCGAGCAATACAAGGCCGACGGACGGCGTCTGACAATCGAACCGCCGCTGTCCGGCACCGCCGAAATCACCAGCGAAATCGAAGATGAAGCGGCCGAAATCGACGAAGGCGTGCTGGCGGACGGCACTGTCGTGCTGTTCGACGGCGATGGCGCAACCGGCACATGGCTCGCCGTCGCGCTGCGCAACCGTTCCGCCGAGCCGGTGCGGCGCTATCTGGTGGCCGACGAGCGGGGCGAGGGGATTGGCAATTTGCTCTGGCCGTTGCCGCGCGAGGCGATCGACCGCGCCGTGGCCGCGGGCGGCGAGGACCCGCTGCCGGTGTCCGGCGACCGGCGGCGCGGCTTTTCGGTCTTTGCGATATCGGCGGACGCCGAAACCAGCATCACCGTGGCGCTTCACGCCGGCGAACCGCCGGCGGGCCTCTATCTTTGGCATGTCGATGCATGGACGTCCTTCATGCGGCGGCTGGCGCTGGTCGAGGGCGGCATGCTTGCGGTCGTCGCGGCCTTTGCAATCTATCTCTCGGCGCTGGCGATCCTGACCCGCGTGGCCGCGGCCCGCGCAACGGCGGGTCTTCTCGGCACCGGCTTTCTCGTGCTGCTGGCGGAGTTCGGCTACATCGCGGCACTTTTCGATCTCGGACCGCGCTGGGACTTGACGATCCGCACCTCGGCGCTGGCGCTTTTCGCCGCCGCCGTATTCGCGCTTGAGCGATTTTTTCTCGATCTCGAACGTCTTGCTAAATGGCCCTCGCGCCTTGCGCGCCTGATGTCATATGCGGCGCTGGCCGGCATTCCGCTGGCGCTTGTCAGTGTCCCGCTCGGCGCTTTCTACGTGCGCGGCATCGTCACCATCGCCGTCGCCGCCGGCGTGCCGCTGGTGGTGATGGCCGCGCTCCGCGGCGTCCGCCCGGCTCAGCTCCTCATTCCGGGCGCCGTGCTGTTCGGGTTTGCGGGGCTCGTTGCCGCGCTTCATACGGCAGGTTGGGTCCCCGGCACCTTTGCGGGTACGACCTTTGCGGGCGGGCTCCTGACGGCGGCGCTGACGCTCTTTGCCTTTGCCGCGGCCTATCACGCGCAGGGCGGCCGCCGCCGCGCCGATCTCGGCACCTTGCGCAGCGAACAGCGCAACGCCTTCGCGCTTTCGGGCGCGCGCATGGGCGTCTGGGACTGGGATGCGACCAACGACCGGCTCTATGTGTCGCCATCGGTGGAGGCGATGCTCGGGCTCGACGCCGGTACGCTGGATGGCAACGAGGTTCTCTGGCGCGAGCATATGCATCCTGCCGACCGCGAGACATATCGCACCGCTCTCAATGCCTATTTCCATCGCGGCAACGTGTCTTTCACGCTTGAGTTCCGCATGCGCCACTCCGACGGCGCTTTCCGTTGGGTCGCGCTCAGCGCCAGTTGCGTCGCCGCCGCCGACACGGGCACCGCGCGCTGCATTGGCACGGTGCGCGACATCTCGGCGCGCAAACACGCCGAAGAGCGGCTGCTGCATGACAGCGTGCATGACAGCCTGACGGGCCTGCCCAACCGCGCGCTCTTCATGGACCGCCTCGAGCGCGCCATTCGCCGGCCCGATCTTCTCGACCGTCCGCGCGCCGCGATCCTGCTGATCGATCTCGACCGCTTCAAGACCGTCAACGACAGTCTCGGTCATTCGGGCGGCGATGCGCTGCTGATCGCGATTGCCCGGCGGCTGGAATCGCTGGTAACGCAGGACGACACGGTCGCCCGCATCGACGGCGACGCCTTCGCCGTTCTGCTGACCTCGCGCACCCGGCGCGACGATGCCCGCGCCTTCGCCGAACAGGCGAGCGAGTTTCTTCGCCAGCCGATCGAGGTGGCGGGTCACGAGGTCTATCCGACATCGTCGATCGGCGTGGCGATCTGCGAGGACGCGCACGAAAACCCCGAAGAACTCTTCACCGAAGCCGAAATCGCGATGTATCGCGCCAAGCGTCTCGGCAAGGCGCGGATCGACATGTTCGAACCGGCAATGCGCGCCGAGACCGACGACAACCTGACGCTTGAAACGGATCTGCGTCATGCGATCGAGCGCAAGGAGATGGAGCTCTACTATCAGCCCATCATGTCGTTGACGGATGGCGGCGTGCGCGGCTTCGAGGCGCTGATCCGCTGGAACCATCCGAAGGAAGGATTGCTGGCGCCGGACAATTTCGTGCCGCTCGCCGAGGAACTCGGCGTCATCACCGAAATCGGGCGCTTTGCGCTTCGCGTCGCGAGCGAGGAACTGGCGACCTGGCAGAAACTCTTTCCGATGGAGCGGCCGCTCACCGTCAGCGTCAACGTGTCGAGCCGCCAGTTGCTGCGTCACGACCTGATCGAGGACGTGAAGCGCGTCCTGAACCGCATCGACATCGAACGGGGCTCGCTGAAGCTCGAAGTCACGGAATCGCTGGTGATGGAAAATCCGGAATTCGCGGCAACGATGCTGGCGCGCCTGAAGGCGCTCGGCGCCGGACTTTCGCTCGACGATTTCGGCACCGGCTATTCGAGCCTGAGCTATCTGCAGCGCTTTCCCTTCGACACGCTGAAGGTCGATCGCTCATTCGTCGCCGGCATGTCGGCCGACCGCGAAACGCCGCTGATCATCCGCTCGATGGTGACGCTGGCGCATGATCTGGGCATGGAAGTGGTGGCCGAAGGCACCGAAAGCGAGACGCAGGCGCGCGATCTTGCCGGCATGGGTTGCGACTACGGGCAGGGCTATTATTTCGGCCAGCCGATGCCCGCCGCCGAGGCGCTCGACTTCATCGCCCGTCACTGGCGGCGCTGACCGGAGCGTTTTCAGCAAAAGTGGCTGCCGGTTTTGCGTTCGAAAACGCGACAAAACAACGACTCTAGGCGTGGCCGGCATCGCCCGACAGCAGCGAAATATCGACGCCGAGTTTCGCCAGCGCCTTTTGATATTTCGTCTCGATGTCGAGGCCGAACAGCAAATCCGGGTCGGGGTCGCAATGCAGCCAGCCATTGCTCTGGATTTCGGCATCGAGCTGGCCGGGCGCCCATCCGGCATAGCCGAGCGCCAGCAGCGCCTGGCGCGGACCGTGACCGCCGGCCATCGCGCGCAGAATGTCGACGCTGGCCGTCAAGCCGACATCCTCGTCGACCGGCAGCGTCGACTCTTCCGAGAAATAATCCTGCGTATGCAGCACGAAGCCGCGGCCCATTTCCACCGGCCCGCCGACAAGCACGGGGCAGGTGATCCGCTCCGCCGCGTCCGGCATCGCGATCGACAGGCGCTCGAGGAGATCGGGAAAGGTGATGTTGGGCGCGAGCTTGTTGACGACAATGCCCATCGCGCCGTCCGGATTGTGAACGCACATATAGATCAGCGTCCGCTCGAACCGCGTATCGCCGATCGTCGGCATGGCGATCAGCATCTTGCCTTCGAGAAACCCGTCATCGCCGGGCTGGTAGCTGAAATCCGCCGACATCGGGCTCATGGGCTGCCTGCCTCCGGCCGTTGGCGTGTTGCACACCTGAAATCCTGCCCTCTCGCGGGCCCCATGTCACGCATCATGTGTCACGCGTCATGTGTCACGCATCGTATCGCGCGGCGTTTCGCCGGTCTGTGCGATCTGATATTCTGCAAGGCAACCGGCGAAGAAGGATTGCACGTGCGGAAATCGATGAAATTGTGGCGAACGCTGCTCGGCGCGGCGGCAGTCGCGCTGTTGCCGCTGCCCGCGGCGTCCGCAGGTGCCGAGCGCGCGTCCGCCGTCGCCATCGAAGCGGCGGTCGCGGCGCATGACGGCGCGCCGTTTCTGGCCGGCATCGACATGCGGCTTGCGCCCGGCTGGAAGACCTATTGGAAAAATCCGGGCGACAGCGGCATCGCGCCCACGTTCGACTGGTCGGCGTCGGAAAATGTCGCGGACATCGATCTCGGCTGGCCGGCGCCGCGCCGCTTCGACGATCCGGGCGACGTCACCTATGGCTACGAAAACGAAGTGATCTGGCCGCTCCGCGTCGTCCCCGCCGATCCCGCCTTGCCGGTCGCGCTGAACGTCGCGATGACCTATGGCGTCTGTTCCGACAGCATCTGCGTGCCCCGCGACGCCGGCCTCGCGCTCACCGTGCCGCCCGCCGCGCACGCCGAACCTTCGCCCGCTCTGCCGCGCCTCGTCGCCGCGCTCGCCCGCCTGCCGCAACCGCTTGAAGATCCGCAAGCACTCGCCATCCGCTGGCGCGAGGCCGAAGCGCCGGTGCTCGAAATCGCCTACACCGGCTGCCCGCGCCCCTGCGCCGCGCCGCAACTCATCGTCGACGGGCCGGAAGGCGTCTGGTTCGGCGTGCCCGATGTCCGCCGCGCCGGCGACACCCTGCATTACACCGTCGAGGTCGGCGCGCTCTCGGCCGCCGCGCTTGCCGGCGAAAGGCTCGGCTTCATCCTTGCCGGTGCCGAAACCGCCCATATCGGCTGGTGGACGCCCTGAAACGCGTGCCCGCCGGGGCTGGCGGGCGGCGCCGATTGGCGCTTTAATGCGCCCCAACAATCACCCGAAAAACCCAAACACACCAAGGAGCCAGCCATGACGATCAAGGTCGGAGACCGCATTCCCGATGCGACCCTGATGCAACTGACCGACAAGGGCCCCGCGCCGCTCAAGACGTCGGAATATTTCGCCGGCCGCAAGGTTGTCGTCTTCGCGCTGCCCGGCGCCTTCACGCCCACCTGCTCCAACCAGCACCTGCCGGGCTTCATCCAGAATGCCGAAACCTTCAAGGCCAAGGGCGTCGACGAAATCGCCTGCCTCTCGGTCAACGACGCCTTCGTCATGGGCGCCTGGGGCAAGGCGCAGGGCGCCGGCGGCAAGGTGACGATGCTCGGCGACGGCAATGGCGACTTCACCAAGGCGCTCGGCCTCGGTTTCGACGGCTCGGGCTTCGGCATGGGAATGCGCTCGCAGCGCTATTCGATGCTGGTCGAGGACGGCGTCGTCAAAAGCCTCAACATGGAGCCCGCCGGCGGCAAGGCCGAAGTGTCGGGCGCCGAAAACATGCTGAAGCAGCTCTGACCGGCTGGCTCCACGAACAGCGGCTCGACGCCGCGCGCGACGCGGTGCGGGCATGTGGCGCCCGCACCATCGCCGATCTCGGCTGCGGCGACGGCGACCTGCTGCTGCGCCTCGCCGTCGAGCCGCGCATCGAACGGATCGTCGGCCTCGACCTCTGCCCCGATGCGCTGGCCCGCCTGCGCGCCCGTCTCGCCCGCGCCCGCACCCGCACCGGTGCGGCGCCGGCGGCCCGTGTCGAACTGATGCAGGGCTCGATGACCGAACATCACCCCGCGCTTGCCGGCGTCGATTGCGCCGTGCTGATCGAAACGATCGAACACATCGCGCCCGACCGCCTCTCGACGCTCGAACACGCGGTCTTTGCGCGCCTCCATCCCGAAACGGTGATCGTCACCACGCCCAATGCCGAGTTCAACGCGCTGCTCGGCGTCCCGTCCCACAGGTTCCGCCACCCCGGTCACCGCTTCGAATGGGACCGCGCGAAATTCGCCCGCTGGGCCGCCGGCGTCGCCGCCCGCCACGGCTATGCCGTCACCCGCCACGACATCGCCGGCCGCCACTCCCTTCTCGGCGGCGCCAGCCAGATGGCCGTCTTCCGCCAGACCCCCGGCGCGCCGTCCACCGGCCTTTCCCCCGCGCCGGCCGAAGACTAAACTTGTCCCCGGACAATGCCCGCACAAGGGATGGAAGCCATGAGCGACGCAGTCGGACCCGGCGATATCGTTCTTTGCGTCAACGCCGCCCCGAACCATGTCACCGGCCAGCCGGTGCCGCTGCAGGCCGGCGAGACCTACCGCGTGCTCGCCGTGCTGGAATTTGCCTGCCCCTGCGGCCGTTCCGACGCGCTGCTCGATGTCGGCATCGACTTCGCATGGTGCCAGTCCCGCTTCCGCCTCCTGCCCCGGCCCAAAGCGGAGGCAAAGCCCCGCCGCGTTTCGGCCCCGAAGGAAACGGAAAAGGTCTGATCGCCCGAAGCGCAAGCGCCCATCGCAATTTGAATCTCTCCCGCCGCCCAAAAACACTGTGTCACCCCGGCGACCTGTCTCCCGAAGCTGCAACGCAGCGAAGGGAGAAAGCCGGAGTCCATGTGCCGCGCCTCTTGCTGTGGCATTCAATAGCAATCTCTTCTTCGCGGCCTTCGCGGCTTCGCGTGCCAACCTGCTTCCCGTCACCCAAAAACACAATGTCACCCCGGCAAAAGCCGGGGCCCATCCTGCCCGCCGAAGCGACGCCCTAGCGTTGCGAAGGCGGGTGGTTCCCTCAGCAAGGGCGACGGTACGCGGCGTCAGCGCCGACGCACGATTTCAAAAGCCGCAGCAAGAGGCGCTGCGAGTGGGCCCCGGCTTTCGCCGGGGTGACACTGAATGGTTGGCAAAGGCACATGCAAAACGATCACCCGCCGCATCTTCGTCATTGCCAGGCCTGACCGGCCAACCTCGGACAGCCGCTTTGAGCCACTAGGAGTCTTCTTCGCCTTCATCCTCGAAGGGGAAATCAAGGCTGAAATAGGAGGCTCTCATTAGCTCAAGTCGATTGGCCACATCGCTGACATGCTCTTCGTAGAGGGCATCAAGCTGATCTAGGATCATCAATTTCTTCCTCTCCGAACGTAGAGCAAGCATGTAGTCCTGCTCTTCGGCGGGGTCGAATGGAAGCGCCTCAGCTTCCTCCCGGAGTAGTTGCGAGTTCGGTCCAGAGGCCTTGTCGGACATAAAATAGGTTAGCAATTCCGCTTGCAGAATGTCCTCGTCAAAGAAGTCGAACCTCTTGAACGTGAAAATCTTCGAGGCTTTGGTGCCGTACTGGACCTCGTATGTATACAGTTTGAGGCGGCCTGCCTCTTCGTAGATGATCTTGTAGATTGGCAGAGCTATCTTTGAGACAACTTTGCCGAAGAATTTTCTGATTTTAAGATTGTTTTTTGTGACGCCGAACATCGTCGTGACATCAATCTCGATATGCAGATGCTTCTCCAAAAATGCAATGAGATCATCACGTTCTTTTGTCGGGGCTGCTGCCGAGGCCAAGCTATAGCGACCGTACCGGCTGGATTTGTAGAAATCCGCTAGCATTGCAACAAAGTCATGGTGAACTTTGCCGATGTTGATGGGGTGGCTGACAGCGAGACGATATAGCAGTTCCTGATGGCTGTGTGTTATCAGTTCGCTTTCGAACGCTTCCCGGTCCGTGCTCTTGTCATGGTTTGATAGGATGAGCGCGATCTTGATGAGACGCTCGACACCCACCGCTACCGAATAGAGAACCTCAAAAGCATCCTCCTCACGTGTGAAGTTTTCCATGAGATGGAAAGCGTACAGTCCATCGTAGAGAAAACGCCCAGAGATATCGAGTTCAGTGCCTAGATTGAAATTCTTCCAGAATTCTTCGGCTTTCATCTGCTCCTCCGTATCAGGCCGCCTGTAAAAACACTCATACGGGCCCTGCTATGACTGCTATGGATCAGGTGCAGTCCGTGAACGATGGGTCCGGACGATTCGTGACCTTCGCGCCATGAGCGGCCATCGTGGAAATCCGCTTCGTTCCATGTCAGGTGGCTTGTTTCGCCGCGAGGTGCCAGAAGCAGAGATCCCGTCGCTGCTACGCAATCTCCCAAAAATGGCACGAGAATTTATGTTCGGCGACAGACAGCGATCCTCTTTGGAAAGAGGCGCTGTCCGTCACTCCCGCTCGGGCTGGGTCCGTACCTGACGTATCTCTTCGACACTACGCCTCGTCCGTTTGGTGATCTATACTGCATGGGAACCAATAGAGTCGTCGAAAGGGGAGGGCCCATGAAGATCAAAGGTCTAGACAAGCTGCAAAAAACCCTAAAAAAGGCGGCTTGGGCAGCGGCGGATGCTGACGGCGATATCGGCACCGTGCAATTCGACCCCAATGATCCGGCCAGCATCGCGCAGGCGATTACCTCGATGGAGGCGATGGTCGATGCGAAGTTCGACGGGTCCGAGAACAATCTTCTGATTCGACAAATGGCCGACGCTCTCAAGGAGAAATCTCGCGAGGCTATTCTCGAGCGCGCAGCCGCAGCGCGCCTGAAAGGCTCCGCATGAACCAGAGCCTCGATTTGTTCGAGCAGATCAACAATGCAGTGCTAGACCTGCAGAGTTCCGACTCTCAGACTTTCACCCAGCCGCTAAAACGCCTCGGCAGGCTTCTCCGCCACCCTGACCTTGCGACCGTCAATGCTGATCTTGTGCAGGGCCTCGATGTTGATGCGTTCATAGCCGCCGGTGAGGCGACGCAAGGCGGTATGATTGGGACAGCGCAACTCGATTGGCCTGATGACGACGGTCAGGTCCTTGGACTTCGCCTCTTGCTTGCGCTGAAGTTTTGCGATGATCCGGACTTCATGCATGACTTTGCCCACACGTTCTACTACTCGGGCAACAATATGACCCGCGACATTCAGGCAGTTACGACCCAGCTTATAATTCCCTTTGCACGCGACTATAAAGCGTACGTGGTAACTCAGGGTACGCGCCGTATGTCGATCGTGCTGCCCATGTCGAATAAGGTATTCATCGTTCATGGGCATGATGGCGAGGCGCGTGAAGCGGTCGCTCGCTTTCTCGAAAAGCTCGGCTTTGAGGCCATTATCTTGCACGAGCAAGCCAGCCGCGGCCGCACTGTGATCGAGAAAGTCGAAGCCCACAGCGATGTCGGTTTCGCGATCATTCTTCTCACCCCCGATGATGTTGGTCGTGCCAAAGACATGACGGAACTCGAGCCGCGAGCACGCCAGAACGTTCTGCTCGAGCTTGGCTACTTTATCGGAAAGCTAGGGCGTGATCGTGTGCTCGCTCTCAAGCGGGGGGTGGTGGAAATCCCAAGCGACTTCGCCGGCGTCGTTTGGGAATCCTACGAAGGGACGGGTTGGAAACAGAGCCTTGCGAAAGAGCTTGAGGCGGCCGGTCACAAGATCGACTGGAACAAAGTAATGCGATAGCAGGGCGGAGCAGACAGTGACGAGCGTTGACGTCGATCACTGCGGGCTTTCAGCCATCCCACCCCCTCACCCCGCCAAATACGGCCCCATCCCCTGCCGTGCCAGCGCATCCGCGCGGTCGTTCTCCGGGTGGTCGGAATGTCCCTTCACCCAGTGCCAGCTCACATCATGGCTCTCAAGCGCCGCTTCGAGGCGCTTCCAGAGTTCGGCATTCTTCACCGGCTGTTTCGCGGCGTTCTTCCAGCCGTTCTTTTTCCAGTTGTGAATCCATTTCGTGATGCCGTCCTTCACATAGGTGCTGTCGGTGTGGATGCGCACGCGCGTGCCGCGCTTCAGCGCTTCGAGGCCCATGATCGCGGCCATCAGCTCCATGCGGTTGTTGGTGGTCGCCGGCTCGCCGCCCGAGATTTCCTTCTCGTGCCCGTTCCAGATCATCAGCGCCCCCCAGCCGCCGGGGCCGGGATTGCCCGAGCAGGCGCCGTCCGTATAGATGTCGACCGTCTCGCCGCTCATGCGTCGAGCCCGTAACCGGCCGGCGATGAAACGCCGCGGTGAAAGCGCAGCCGCGTGAGATATTCCTTCGGGTTCTTCGGCTTCACGAAAGCCCCCGGCGGATGGTTGATCCAGTCGTAAAGCCGCGTCAGCAGAAAGCGCATCGCCGCGCCGCGCGCCAGCAGCGGCAGCGTCGCCAGTTCCGCCGCGTCGAGCGGCCGCACCTGCGTATAGGCCTGCAGCAGCGCGCGGGCCTTGGTGATGTTGAAGGCGCCGTCGCTTTCGAAGCACCAGGCGTTGAGGCAGATCGCGAGGTCGTAGGCGAAGGCGTCGTTGCAGGCGAAATAGAAATCGATCAGGCCCGACAAGCGGTCGCCGATGAAAAACACATTGTCGGGAAAGAGATCGGCATGGATGACGCCCGCCGGCAAGTCGCGCGGCCAATCGCGCGCGAGCTGGTTGAGTTCGCGGTCGAGTTCCGCCGCAAGGCCGGCGGCCACGGCGTCGGCGCCGGCGCGGCAGCTGTCGAAAAGCGGCCCCCAGGCATCGACATTGAGCGCGTTCGGCCGCTGGAGCGCGAAGTCGCGGCCCGCGAGATGCAGTTTCGCGAGCGCGGCACCCACCTCGACGCAATGGCGCGGCTGCGGGCGGCGCACATGCACGCCTTCGAGAAAGCTGATGATGGCGGCCGGCCGCCCGCTGAGTTCGCCCAGCATTTCGCCCGCGCGGTTGCGGATCGGCGTCGGGCAGTTGATGCCGCGCCCGGCCAGATGGTTCATCAGCCCGAGAAAGAAGGGGAGGTCGCCCGCCGCCACGCGCTTTTCATAAAGCGTCAGGAAGAAGACGCCCTTGTCGGTGTGCAGCATGTAGTTGGAATTCTCGACGCCCTCGGCGATGCCCTTGTAAGAGAGCAGCGCGCCGATGTCGTAGGCGGCGAGAAAGGCTTCGAGTTCCTCGTCGGGCACTTCCGTATAGACGGCCATGAATTTCCCCGGTCAGACCGCCAGCGCGCGCGGCAGCTTGAACTGTACCGATTCGCGGCGCACCGGAACATCCTCGACCGTCACCTCGAAGCGCTGGCGGAAGGCCTCGATCACCTCCTCGACCAGCACATCGGGCGCGCTCGCCCCCGCCGTCAGGCCGACGGTCGCGGGGCGCCCGAGCGCCTGCCAGTCGATGTCGGCGGCGCGCTGCACCAGCGCGGCGTAAGCGCAGCCCGCGCGTTCGGCGACTTCGACAAGCCGCATCGAGTTCGACGAATTGGGCGCGCCGATCACCAGCATCGCCTCGGCGCGCGGCGCGATCGCCTTCACCGCCTCCTGCCGGTTGGTCGTCGCGTAGCAGATATCTTCCTTGTGCGGACCGGCGATCTCGGGGAAGCGGCGGCGCAGCACCGCCACGATCTCCGCCGTGTCGTCGACCGACAGCGTCGTCTGCGTGACGAAAGCAAGCTTCGCGGGGTCGCGCGGGCGGAACGCTTCGGCGTCCGCCGCCGTTTCGATGAGCCTGACCGCGCCTTCCGGCAACTGCCCCATCGTGCCGATGACTTCCGGGTGTCCGGCATGGCCGATCAGCAGGATTTCGAGGCCGCGTTCGTGCAGCCGCTCGGCTTCGACATGCACCTTCGAGACGAGCGGGCAGGTGGCGTCGAGATAAAAGAGTTCGCGCGTCTCGGCTTCCGCCGGCACGGATTTCGGCACGCCGTGTGCCGAAAAAATCACCCGCGCCCCGGCCGGCACCTCATCCAGTTCCTCGACGAAGACCGCTCCCTTGCGCTCCAGGCTCTCGACCACGAAGCGGTTATGCACGATCTCGTGGCGCACATAGACCGGCGCGCCGAATTTCTCGATCGCCATTTCGACAATCTGGATGGCGCGGTCGACCCCGGCGCAAAATCCGCGCGGATTTGCGAGCAGCAGGGTGAGGGGCGGTTTCTGGTTTGTGACAGTCATGTGACAGTTTTTTGACAGATCGATGACAGCGGCGCGTGAATCCGTGCCGTCTTGTGACTTCGGGAGCTCTCCGATAGAGTTTCCGCGCCGTCGGGAGCGCCCGCCCGTCTTGCTAACCGTATGAAATGCAAGGCTTTCGGGGAACGCTCCATCGCCGGTACTAGAGGGGCCCCATCCGGGAAAGTCAAGAAAGCCACCGATCGGCAGCCAGCCGCTCGCGCCCGCCACAACAGAGTGAGATCAGATGCCGATTTCGATTGCGCCGCAACGACTTAGCAGACTTTCCCTGGCGCTGGTCGCGTCGCTGGCGCTGGCCTTGGGCGGCTGCTCCTCGCTCAATCCGTTCGGCAGCAGCGAAAAGGAAGGCGGCACCACGCAGCTTCCCTGTCCACAGGTAGGGGTGCTGGGCGAAACCGACCACATCACCTTGTTGCGCGGCGCCGGCACCGACCTCACCGACATCGTTGCCCGCGCCGAGATCGGCCGCGTCGTCTCCAAATGCACCTACAACACAAGCGACGCAACAATCAGCGTCGATCTCGCATTTGATGGCATCGCCGAACTCGGACCGGCCGCGACCTCGCGCGATCTCGTTTTCAACGTTTTTGTGGCGGTAACCCGCCGTTTTGACACGCTGGACAAGAAGCAGGTCTACCAGATTCCGGTGAGCTTCCCGGCCGGTCAGCGTCAGGCGCGCTTCCTCAAGACGGTCGACGGAACGATTCTTCCCTATGGCGGCACCGCCGACGGGCGCATCTATCAGGTCCTGGTCGGCTTCCAGCTGACGGCGGAACAACTCGAATACAACCGCCAGGTGGCCTATACGCCCATCCGCTGAATCCGCTGAAAACCTTGTGATTCGGCCATTTTTCGGACGGCATCGATTGACTCTCGCCGCCCCGTCCATATGATCGGCGACACACAGACGAACCCTGCGGGAGAGATCGGAACCTAAATTTCGACTGGATTCCGACGCCGAAGGAGCAACCGCCCCGGAAACTCTCAGGCACCAAGGACCGCAGGGGGATGAATCTCTGGAAAGCAGCCCGGCATTGACTGGCCGGTCTCACCGAAGGGCGTAAGCGACGGGAACGCGTTCCCTCACCGCGAAATCTCTCAGGTTCAGCGACAGAGTGGGGCGCTACAAGCGGAGAAATCCGCCGGGTAGCGGCCAACTCGATTCGTTTTCGTCCATCGCCCAAATCGCCGGCGGGACGAGCCTGGAAGCCCAATGTCGGACCCTGCCGTCACCACGGACATCTTGAAGATAACGCCGCTTCACGCGCTCCATATCGAACTGGGCGCGAAGATGGTGCCGTTCGCCGGCTACGACATGCCGGTGCAATATCCAGACGGCGTTCTCGCCGAACATCTGCACACGCGCGACGCCGCCGGTCTCTTCGACGTCTCGCATATGGGGCAGGCCTTCCTCACCGCGCGCGACCATGAAACGGCCGCCCGCGCGGTCGAAGCGTTAACGCCGGGCGACATTCTCGGCCTCGCGCCCGGCGCCATCCGCTACACTTTGTTGTTGAACGACAAGGGCGGCATCCGCGACGACCTGATGGTGACGCGGACACAGACGGATGGAAAACTTTTCCTGATCGTCAATGCCGCCTGCAAGGATGCCGACTTCGCTCACATTGCCGCCAATCTCCCCTCGGGCGTCGTGCTGGAACGTCTTGAGGACCGCGCGCTGATCGCATTGCAGGGTCCGAAGGCGGCGGAGGTGTTTGCCCGCTTCGCGCCGCAAGCGGCGTCGCAGACATTTATGACCGCGCGCGATATGGATGTCGCTGGCGTTCCCTGCATGGTCAGCCGCTCGGGCTATACCGGCGAAGACGGTTACGAGATTTCGATGCCGGCGAAAGATGCCGCGGCGCTGACGAAAAAACTGTTGGCTGAACCGGAAGTGAAACCCATCGGACTTGGCGCTCGCGACTCGCTGCGCCTCGAGGCCGGGCTTTGTCTCTATGGCCACGACATCGACGAAACGACGACGCCGATCGAAGCCGCGCTTGGCTGGGCGATCGGCAAGCGCCGCCGCACCGAAGCGAACTTTCCCGGCGCAAAAATCATTCTGGATCAGATCGCGGCCGGTGCACCGCGCAAACGCGTCGGTTTGCTGCCGGAGGGCAAGGCGCCTGCACGCGAAGGCACTGAGATCTATGCCGATGGAAAAAAGATCGGCGTGGTGACGAGCGGCGGCTACGGCCCGAGTGTCGGCGGTCCGATCGCGATGGGCTATGTCGACGCGGACGCGGCGAAATCCGGCACGGCGGTCGAGTTGATGGTGCGGGGCAAGGGACGCGCCGCGCATGTCGCGGCGATGCCGTTTGTCGAAAAACGTTTCTACCGGGGCAATTGAGAGTGGCCTCCAGCAAGGGATCAGGGGACTTCAGATGAGCGACATTCGTTTTACCGATCAGCATGAATGGGTCCGTGTGGACGGCGACATCGCCACCATCGGCATCACGGACTATGCGCAGGAACAGCTGGGCGACGTCGTCTATGTGGAATTGCCGGAAGTTGGCAAGACCATCGAAGCCGGCGACGAAGCGGCGGTCGTTGAAAGCGTCAAGGCCGCCAGCGAGGTTTACACGCCGGTCAGCGGCGAGGTGATCGACGTCAACGGCGATATCGAGGCGACGCCCGCCGGCGTCAATGAAGACGCGATGGGCGATGGCTGGTTCGTCAAACTGCGTATGTCCGATCCTTCCGAGCTCGACAAGCTGATGGACGAGAGCGCCTACAAGGAATTCGTCGAAAGTCTCCACTGAACCGGCCGCGCCGGCACCGCGGCCATCAACTCCGCACAAGCCCGAACAAGGATGTTGCGATTATGCGCTACCTGCCCCTGACCGAAACCGACCGCCGCGAAATGCTCGGCGTCATCGGCGCGAAAACTGTCGACGAGCTGTTCCGCGATGTGCCGGAACGTGCGCGCCTCGAAGGTCTTGTCGATCTGCCGCGCCGCAAGGGCGAGCTCGATGTCGAGCGCGCACTCGCAAAGATGGCCTCAAGGAACGTCGCGGCCGGTTCGGTGCCGTTCTTCGTCGGTGCGGGCGCCTATCGCCATCATGTGCCGGCTTCCGTCGATCATCTGATCCAGCGTTCGGAGTTCCTCACCTCCTACACGCCCTATCAGCCCGAGATTACGCAAGGCACGCTGCAATACCTGTTCGAATTCCAGACCCAGGTGGCGATGATCACCGGCATGGAAGTGGCGAACGCCTCGATGTATGACGGCTCGACCGGATGCGGCGAGGCGGTGCTGATGGCGCATCGCGTGACCAGGCGCAAGAAGGCCGTGTTGTCGGGCACGTTGCACCCGCAATATGCCGAGGTCGTCCGCAACCTGTCGGAATTCGCCGACTACGAACTCGAGGTGATGCCGGCGGCGGTGCCGGGAACGACCGAAGACATCGTCGCCCATATCGCCGACGACACGAGTTGCGTCGTCGTGCAGACGCCGGGTTTCTTCGGTGAGTTGGTCGATCTTCGCCCCATCGCCGAGGCCGCACATGCGAAGGGCGCGCTGCTGATCGCGGTCGTGCCGGAGATCGTTTCGCTGGGCGCCGTCACGCCGCCCGGCGAGATGGGTGCCGACATTGTGGTGGGCGAGGGGCAGTCGATCGGCAACGGCCTCAATTTCGGCGGGCCCTATGTCGGTCTCTTCGCCACACGACAGAAGTTCATCCGCCAGATGCCCGGCCGCCTCTGCGGCGAGACGGTCGACGCCGATGGCAAGCGCGGCTTCGTGCTGACGCTGTCGACGCGCGAACAGCACATCCGCCGCGAAAAGGCGACATCCAACATCTGCACGAACTCGGGCCTCTGTTGCCTCGCCTTCACGATCCATATGTCGTTGTTGGGTGAGGAGGGCTACAAGCGTCTCGCGCGCATCAACCACGCCGCCGCCGTCAACCTTGCTGAACGGCTGGCGAAAGTGCCGGGTGTCGAAATTCTCAACCAGGCTTTCTTCAACGAATTCACGATGCGCTTGTCCAGGCCGGCAGCCGAAGTCGTCGATGCGCTGGCCGACAAGGGCGTGCTCGGCGGCGTGCCGGCATCGCGTCTGCTGCCGGGCGCCGGGCTCGACGATTTGCTGATCGTCGCCTCAACCGAAATCAATACCGATGCGGACCGTGCCGCCTATGCCGCCGCGCTTGAGGAGGTGCTCTGATGTCCGGAATGAACAAACAAGGACGCCCGACCTCGATCGCCGGTGCATCGTCGGCCGCGCATGAGACCTTCACCGGCAACCGCGCCTTGCAGCTCGAAGAGGCGCTCCTTTTTGAACTCGACAATCCGGGTGCCTGCGGCGTCGATCTCGATGAGCCCGCCCCCTTCACCGCGCGCCTCGGAAATTTCGAGCGCCATGGGCGCATCGGCCTGCCCAGCGTGTCGGAGCCAGAGATCGTGCGGCACTATGTGCGGCTGTCGGCCAAGAACTACTCGATCGACGCCGGTCTCTATCCGCTCGGCTCCTGCACGATGAAACACAATCCGCGCCTCAACGAAAAAATGGCGCGGCTGCCGGGCATTGGCGATCTGCACCCGTTGCAGCCGGTCAAAACGGTGCAAGGCGCGCTTGAACTGATGGACACGCTGGCGCATTGGTTGAAAGAACTGACAGGTATGCCGGGCGTGGCGCTTTCACCCAAGGCCGGCGCACATGGCGAGCTCTGCGGCATGATGGCCATTCGCGCGGCGCTGATCGCGCGCGGCGAGGACGAAGCGCGCAGCCGCGTGCTGGTACCCGAATCGGCGCATGGCACCAACCCGGCGACGGCGGCGCTGCTCGGCTACAAGGTCGATGCCATTCCGGCAACGAAGGAAGGTCGTGTCGATCTCGAAGCCTTCAAGGCGAAGCTCGGGCCCGATGTCGCCGCGATCATGCTGACCAACCCGAACACCTGCGGCCTTTTCGAACGCGACATCATCGAAATCGCCGATGCGGTGCATGAAGCGGGCGCCTATTTCTACTGCGACGGCGCCAACTTCAACGCCATTGTCGGCCGCGTACGGCCGGGTGATCTCGGCGTCGACGCCATGCACATCAACCTGCACAAGACCTTCTCGACGCCGCATGGCGGCGGCGGGCCGGGCGCGGGGCCGGTGGTCTTCTCCGAGGCGCTGGCGCCCTTCGCGCCACGCCCCTATGTGGTGCACGGGACGGACGGTTTCCGTCTGGTCGAAACGGCCGAGGACGCGAAGGCCGACGGCACAACGCCCTTCGGCCGCATGACCGCCTTCCACGGCCAGATGGGCATGTTCGTTCGCGCGCTGGCCTACATGATGAGCCACGGTTCGGACGGGCTGCGCCAGGTCGCCGAGGACGCGGTGCTGAACGCCAATTATGTCTTGGCCTCGCTGAAGAACGATCTCTCGGCGCCATTTGAAGGCCCGTGCATGCATGAGGCGCTGTTCGACGATCGCTTCCTGAAGGGCACAGGCGTCGAAACGCTCGACTTCGCCAAGGCGATGATCGACGAGGGCTACCACCCGATGACGATGTATTTCCCGCTGGTGGTGCATGGCGCGCTGCTGATCGAGCCGACCGAGACGGAATCGAAACAGGCCGTCGATCTCTTCATTGCGACGCTGAAGGATCTCGCCCGCGCCGCGAAGTCGAACGACAAGGAACGCTTCACCGGCGCGCCTTACCTTTCGCCGCGCCGCCGCCTCGACGAAACCGCCGCCGCCCGCAGCCCGGTGCTGCGCTGGGTGCCGCCCGCCCCGAAACAGGCGGCCGAATAGGGATGGACGAAGCGCGGTTTCTTTCGCTGGCGCTCGCCAACGAGACCAACCGCGCGATCCTCGACCTGCTGCCCGAACTCGATCTGCCAGACGCATGGCTTGTGTCGGGCAGCCTCTTTCAGGCGGTCTGGAACGGGCTGACAGGCCGCGCACCGGATTACGGCATCAAGGACTACGACGTCTTCTATTTCGACCCCGACACGAGTTGGGACGCGGAAGATCGCGCCATCGCGTGTGCGCACGCTCTCTTCGCGCCGCGCGGCATCGAAGTCGAATTGCGCAACCAGGCGCGCGTCCACCTCTGGTATCCGGAAAAATTTGGCATGCCCTATCCGCAGTTGACATGTGCCTGCGACGGCATCGACCGCTTTCTGGCGCCGGCCTGCATGGTTGGCGTGCAGGCGGCGGGCGGGGGCTTGCGAACCTATGCCCCCTTCGGCTTCGGCGACATCGAGACCATGACCATCCGTCCGAATCCCGTCGCCAATTTCAACGCCGACCGTCTCGCCGAGAAGGCCGCGCGCTGGAAGGAAAAGTGGCCGGAGCTGACGATTGTCGAAAGCGGTCAGGCCGCCTTGAGACGCTCCTGAAAAAACGCGATCACGCGCTTGGCCGCCTCCTTGGTCGGTTCGCCGTCGCGGTCGATCAGGTCGACGGTCAGCACCGAATGCGGCTTCGGGGCTGGCGAATCGGGATTGGCGTGGCGGTCGTCGATTTCGATTCCTTCGAACGCATCGCCGAGCTCGCGGCGCAGGCTCTCGAACTTTTCCGGCGGGCACATGAAGTCGCCCTTGAAGCGCAGGCCCAGCACCTTGGCGCCCTTCGCACAGCGATCCTTGACGCAAGCAAGCTCCTCCGGCGACACATGCAGCGCCGCCTTGCGCGCCGCGCCGGCCGGGAAAGGCATCGAGGGCTGCGACAGGACGGGCGCCAGCATCGTCGGCTCCATCATCATCGATAGCGCGAAATTTCCCGAGAAGCACATGCCGACCGCGCCGACGCCCTTGCCGCCGGCCTCCTCATGCGCGTGCCGCGCCAGCGCGCGGAGCCAGACGGTGACGGGGCTCGACCGGTTGGACGCAAGGATGTGGAACTCGCGGCGCACACAGAGCTTTGCGATCGAGGAAAGCACATAGCCGTTTGTCAGCGGTTTGCCGGCCTCGCCCAGCAGTTCGGGCATGTAGACGCGAAACCCGGCGTCGACCACCCAGTCGGAAAAGCGGATCACCTCCGGGGTGATGCCGGGAATTTCGTGGATGACGATGACGGCCGGGCCATGCCCCCGCACATAGACCGGGCGGGTTTCGTCCTCATGGGTGAATTCGGTCTTTGTGTAGTTGTTCAGCATGGTCGCCCCTCCCGCGGTTGATCTATTGAAGGGGCGGAGCGGCGGCGAATGCAAACAAAAACCCCGCCCGGCTTGCGCGGGGCGGGGCTTTTTGAAGGCCGGTTTGCCTCAGTGCAGCTTGGAGGCGAGATCTGCGATCGAGCGTTCGACCAGCTTTTCGTCTTCAGCCGCGGTCACCTTGTCGGCGATCACCTTGCGGGCCGCGCCGATGGCCACATTGGCGGCGGTTGCGCGGACCTCGCTCAGCGCCTGCGATTCGGCCTGGGCAATCTTGTCCTCGGCGAGCCTGGTGCGCCGCTCGACCTGCGCTTCCATATTGGCGCGGATTTCCCTGGCGAGGTTCTCGGCCTCGACCTTCGCCTGGGCAACGATGTCCTCGGCCTCTTTCATGGCTTCGCGCTGCTTGCGCTGGTAGGAGGCGAGAAGCTGTTGCGCCTCCTCGCGCAGCCGCCGTGCTTCGTCGAGTTCGGCCGCGATGTCGGCGGCGCGTTTGTCGAGAAGCCCCCCGATCATGCCGGGCACCTTGTAGTAGACCAGCAGCCCGATGAACATCAGGAAGGAAATCAGCACCCAGAAATCGGGAGACGCGAACATGGGTTCCGGTCCTTCTATTTGAGTTCGCCGTCGACCGCGCGCTCGGCGGCGGCACGGTCGGCACCGCCGAGGAGTTCGGTGACAACGGCATCGGCCACCTCAATGGCCACGGCACGCACATTGCCGAGCGCCTTTTCCTTGGTCGCGGCAATCTGCTTTTCGGCGGCGGCGATTTTTTCGGCGAGGCGCGCCTCGATCGACTTTCGCTGCCGTTCGGTTTCTTCGTTCAGCTTGTCGCGGGTCGCCTGCGCGATCTCATGCGCGTTGGCGCGGGCATCCGCCAGTGCCTTCTCGTAGGCGGCAATGGCTTCGTCCGTCTGCCGCTTGAACTGCTCGGCCTGGTCGAGATCGTCGGCGATGCGGTCGCGGCGTTCCTCAAGGACGTTGGCGATGCGCGGCAGCGCCACGCGGGCCATCATCAGATAGAGAAAGCCGAACGTGATCGCCAGCCAGACAAGCTGCGGCACGAAGGTATGAAATTCTAGTTGCGGCATGCCGCTTCTCCTGAAAGCGATTGCCGGCGCCGCGCAACAAGGCGGCGCCGGAACACGCGAGCGTTCGCGCCGATCAGAACGCGAAGAGGATCAGGAACGCGACGGCGAGGCCGAACAGGCCCGTCGCTTCGGCAAGTGCGAAGCCGAGCAGCGCATTGCCGAACTGGCCCTGCGCCGCGGTCGGGTTGCGCAGGGCGCCCGCCAGGTAGTTGCCGAAAATCGTGCCGATGCCGACGCCGGCGCCGGCAAGAGCGATACAGGCGATACCCGCACCGATGAGCTTTGCAGCTTCTGCTTCCATGGTCTTCAGTCTCCGTTGTCGTAAAGGGTGCGGGTCGCGCCCCGTTGCGGTTGATCGAAAGGGCTTCCGCCCCGTTTGGGCCGGCGCCTCAGTGCATATGCAAGGCGTCGTTGAGATAGATGCAGGTCAGGATCGCGAACACATAGGCCTGCAGCGCCGCGACAAGGACTTCGAGGCCGGTCAGACCGACCATGAACACCAGCGGCACGATGCCGGGCGCGACGCCGAAGGCGCCGAGCGCGATGACGAAGCCCGCGAACACCTTCAGAACCGTATGACCGGCCATCATGTTGGCGAAGAGACGAACCGACAGGCTGATCGGACGCGTCAGGTACGACACGACCTCGATCGGCACCACCAGCGGCAGCAGGTAGACCGGGACGCCATGCGGAACGAAGAACTTCACGAAGCCGATCCCATGCACGGCAAAGCCGATGATCGTCACGCCGATAAAGATGAAGAAGGCGAGCGCGAAGGTGACGATGATGTGGCTGGTCACCGTGAAGGAATAGGGGATCATGCCCAGGAGGTTGCACGCCAGAATGAACGTGAAGAGCGTGAACACGAAGGGGAAGAAACGCAAACCCGCCGAGCCGACATTGTCGCGCAGCATGTTGGCGATGAACTCGTAGGAGAGCTCGACGATCGATTGCAGCCGTCCCGGCACCATGGCGCGGCGGTTGATGCCGGTGAGCATCAGGCCGGTCACGACCGCGGCGGCCAGAACCATGAACAGCGATGAATTGGTGAAGGAAGCATCGATATTCCCGAACTGCATCGGGAAAAGCGTCTTGATCTCGAACTGGTGCATCGGGTCGATGGCGAAGCCGCCGCCGCCGCCATGTTCTGCGTTTTCTGTCGCCACGCTCGCCGCCCTTGTCTCGGATGGGCCTCAGCCCTGTTGATCGCCGCTTGCGTCCCGTTCGGCTGAAGCGGCGATCTGCCGTGCCGCCCGGTACACATTCAAAATGCCCGCCGCCGCGCCGATGAAGAAAAACACCAGCAAAAACCAGGGCCGCGTGCCGAGCCAGCCGTCCAGAACCCAGCCGATCGCCATCCCGACAAAAACGCCGGCCACCAGTTCGGTGACCAGCCGGAAGGCAATGCCCATGGCCGTGCTCCGGCCCCTGCCGGACGCGGGCTTCAGGTGGGCCTGCTGCGTTTTCCGCAGCCTGGCGCCGAAATCCGCGAGATCGGAGTTGCGCCCCTTTTCCGCGCCGGAAGTGTCCGGAGTTTTGCCGTCCTGATGGTCCGCCAAAACGCCATGCTCCCCGCGAAAAAGCCCCGCTGCAAATGCAGAGCCCTGCCTCAAGCCGCGCGCACCCTACTTGCAGGGTCTGGCACTGTCAAGAACCGCTGAGTGACAGGTAAGTCATTGTAAAAAAAGACAATTCCGATGTCTTTCGCGGCTGCGGCATTCGGCCTCGGCGCAGCCGCGAAACGAGTCTGGCGGTCGCACGAAAAAGGCCCCCTGAAAGGGGGCCTTTCCGTTGCGGCAGGTGCGGCCGGCGAACGCTCAGGACGCCTCGCGAATCCGCTCCGCCACGTCGAGATCGACCGACACCAGCGTCGAGACACCGCGCTCCTGCATGGTGACGCCGAACAGCCGGTTCATGCGCGCCATCGTCAGCGCGTGATGGGTGATGATCAGGAAGCGCGTATCGGTGGTGCGCGTCATCTCGTCCATCAGATCGCAGAAGCGTTCGACATTGGCGTCGTCCAGCGGCGCGTCCACCTCGTCCAGCACGCAGATCGGCGAGGGGTTGGTGAGGAACACGGCGAAGATCAGCGACATCGCGGTCAGCGCCTGCTCGCCGCCCGATAGAAGCGACATCACCTGAAGCCGCTTGCCCGGCGGACGCGCGAAAATTTCGAGGCCGGCTTCCAGCGGATCGTCGGACTCGGTGAGCTTCAGATGCGCTTCGCCGCCGCCGAAGAGATGCGTGAAGAGCCGCGAGAAATTGGCGTTGACCTTCTCGAACGCTTCGAGCATCCGCTCCCGGCCCTCGCGATTGAGGCTGCCGATGCCCTGACGCAGTTTGGCGATGGCGCTGACTAGGTCTTCGCGCTCGCCGGTCATGGTTTCGAGCTGCTCGGTCAACTCGCGCGCTTCTTCCTCGGCGCGAAGGTTGACGCCGCCAAGGCTTTCGCGTTCGCGCTTCAGCCGTTCGAGCTTGGCGTCGATCTGTTCGAGGTCCGGCAGGTCGGCGCCTTCGGCGAGATTGGCCTGCGCCAGCGCGTCCGCCGGTTCGCACTCCAGCACCTCCCGCACGCGCTCTTCTGCCTCGCGCCGCCGCTCCCGCGCACCGTCCACCAGCCCGTCGATCCGCGCCCGTTCCTCGCGCGTTTCGGCGAGATGCGACTGCACATCTTTTGCGTGTTTGGTGGTTTCGGAAAGCAGTTTCTCGGCGCTTGCCAGCGCGTCGGCCGCTTCCCCGCGCGCCGTTTCGGCCGCGCCGATATGGCTCATCAGCGCGTGCCGCTTTTCCTCGATCTGGGCCGGCACGCTTTCGAGCGTCTTCAATTCGGCTTCGGCTTCGACGCGCCGCGTTTCCAGCGTCTCGATCTGTTTGCCCGCGTTGGCGGCGCGCGACTGCCATGCCGCACTTTCCTCGGCGATGACATCGAGCCGTCGTGTCCGCGCCTCGGCTTCGCGGCGCAAACCTTCGTGCTGGGCCCGCGCTTCGGAAAGCTCAAGCCGAAGGGAGGCCACGAGATCGCGCAATTCGCTGGCACGCAGCCGCAATTCCTCGTCGGGCTTCAGGTTTTGAAGCGCGACTTCGGCTTCTTCAAGCGTCCGGCCGGCTTCGACCCGGTCGCCGGTCAGGCGCTCCTCGGATTCGGTGAGTGCCGCAAGACGTGAAAGTTGCGCGGATGCCGCGCGCTCCGCTGCCGTCAGCGTTTCGCGGATGCGGTTGTGTTCGGCTTGCGCCTCGCGCAGCGCCTGCCTTTGCTGCTGTTCGCGTGCCGTCGCGTCCTCGGCCGCGACATGGGCGGCATCGAAAGCCGAACGCGCCGCTCTTGCGTTTTCGCGCGCCGCGCCGAGCTCGGCTTCGAGATCGGCCAGCCGGTTGCGTTGTTCAAGCCGCCGGGCCGACGCCGTCGGCGCATCGGCTGCCGCCGTGTAGCCGTCCCAGCGCCACAGCGCGCCCTCGCGCGTGACAAGCCGCTGGCCTGGCTTGAGCAGCGCCTGCAGGCGCTTGCCGTCTTCGCCCGACACGACAATGCCGATTTGCGACAGGCGGCGGGAAAGTGCCGCCGGCCCTTGCACGAAATAGGAAAGCGGTGTCGCGCCATCCGGAAGTTCGGGCGCTGTCTCGAACGGCGGCAGCGCGTCCCAGTGGATCGGCGCCGCCTTGTCGCCCGGCACAGCAAGATCGTCGCCGAGTGCCGCGCCAAGCGCGGTTTCGTAGCCATGCTCGACCGACACAGCGTCGATCATCGGCGGCCAGAGGTCGCTCTCGCCGACCGACAACAGATCGGTGAGCGTCTTCGCTTCGGCCGCGAGATCTCCCGCCACGCGTTCGGCGACCTGCAACGGTTCGCGCGCGGACTTTTCAGCCTCCTGCGCGGTGCGGCGCGCCTCTTCGGCTTCCAGCGTGACGCGCTCGGCATCGGCCATCCGCGCCGCCGCTGCATCGAGCTCCGCCGATTGCAGTGCGATCTGCGCCTTCTTCTCCTCGGCATCCGCCAGCGTCTCGCGCTCGCGGACGATTTCGGCAAGCTGGCGCTCCAGTTTTTCGATACGCTGGCGGCCGGCATCGATGCTGCGCACAAGGCTGTTGCGCTCGGCGGAAAGCCGCGCGATTTCCTGGTTGAGCTGGTCGAGCTCATGCTCGCGCGCGTCGAGCCGGCCGCGCGTTTCCTCGACACGCGCCTCGGCCTCGCCCTGCGCTTGCGTCTGGCCTTCTTCAGCCGCACGAAGCGCGCCGGCTTCCTCGTCGAGCCGGGCGATGGCGGCTTGCGTGTCTTCGATCAGGTCGCGTTCGCGCGCGAGATCCTGCGCGATCTGCTGCAGCCGCGCCGTCAGGCGCTCGGCTTGCTCGCGGGCGCGGGCTTCTTCGGCGTCGAGATTGTCGCGCTCGACGGTAAGACGGTGCAGCCGCGCGGCCGCCGCCGCTTCGGTTTCGCGCAAGGGCGGCAGTGCGTCGGCGGCCTGCGCTTCCATGGTCGATGCCGCTGCCGCCTCGCGGGTCAGCTCGGTGACGCGAATATCGGTCGTCGCAAGCCGCTCTTCCTCATGCGCCAGCAACTCGACCGCATGGGTCCATTTGAGATGCAGCAGGATCGCTTCCGCTTCGCGGATATGGCCCGACAGATTGCGGTAGCGCACGGCCTGCCGCGCTTGCCGCTTGAGGCTCGCAAGCTGCGATTCAAGCTGCGCCACCACATCGTCGAGGCGGGTGAGGTTGGTCTCCGCCGCCCGCAGCCGAAGTTCCGCCTCGTGACGGCGCGTATAGAGCCCGGTGATACCGGCCGCTTCTTCGAGAATGCGGCGGCGGTTGATCGGCTTCGACGAGATGAGCTGCGCGATCTGACCCTGACGCACCAGTGCCGGCGAATGCGCGCCCGTCGACGCGTCGGCGAAAAGCAACTGCACGTCGCGCGCCCGCACTTCGCGGCCGTTGATGCGATAGGTCGAGCCCTGGTCGCGCTCGATCCGCCGCGACACTTCGATGGTTTCGCTGTCGTTATAGGCGGGCGGCGCCGAGCGGTCGCCATTGTCTATATAGAGAACGACCTCGGCATGGTTGCGCGCCGGGCGGCCGCTGGTGCCGGAGAAGATCACATCCTCCATGCCCGAGCCGCGCATGTTCTTGAACGAGTTTTCGCCCATCACCCAGCGCATCGCCTCGAGCAGGTTCGACTTGCCGCAGCCGTTTGGACCGACAATGCCGGTCAGCCCCGGCTCGATGACGACATCGGTCGGATCGACGAAGGATTTGAAACCCGAAAGGCGGAGGCGATTGAACTTCACTGTGTTTCTCGATCTCTGGCGTTGTCTCTGTCTTCGAAAAGTGCAGGCGTGGCGGCTATTCTTCGACCGGCGTCGATGCGCCCTCCGGCGTTCCGGATGACGTGATGTCCTGACCCGCCAGCGCCTTCTGGATCAGCGGTTCGAACTGGCTCCAGGGCAATGCGCCTTCGACTTTCTCGCCATTGATGAAGAAAGTCGGTGTGGAGCGGACGCCGAACGTCTTTGCGCCGCGCAACGCATTGTCCTTGATGTGGTCGAAGATTTCCTGGTTCTTCATGCAGGCGTCGAAGGCCTCTTCGGAAAACCCGCCTTGCCGCGCCAGCGCTTTGAGATCTTCCATCGGCGTTTGCGTGAACGCCCAAGCCTGCTGCTGGCGAAAGAGCACGCCGACAAATCCGAAATAGCGCTCCGGCCCCGCGCAATGCGCCAGCATGAAAGCCGCCGTCGCGATCGGATCGAAGGGGAAGTCGCGCAGGATGTAGTAGACCTTTCCGGTTTCGATGTATTGCTCCTTGAGGAGCGGCATCGTGTTGACCTCGAAGCTGGCGCAATGCGCGCAGGTGAGCGAGGCATAGTCGATGACGGTAACGGGGGCATTGGGGTCGCCCATCGTCATGTCGCCGAGCGGGCCGGGAACCATCAGTTCCTCTTCGAAGGCCGAACGGTCGACGCGGCCTTCGGCGCCGCCATTCGAGGACCCGAAGATAAAATACCCGCCGATGGCCAGCACGAGAAT
This sequence comes from Parvibaculum sp., assembly GCF_019635935.1. Taxonomy (NCBI): domain Bacteria; kingdom Pseudomonadati; phylum Pseudomonadota; class Alphaproteobacteria; order Hyphomicrobiales; family Parvibaculaceae; genus Parvibaculum; species Parvibaculum sp. Next base: position 2,852,172 of record NZ_JAHBYN010000001.1, read on the forward strand.
AACCGCGGCGGCGCCGGCCAAAATAGCTCTATTTTGATTCACGATGACCTGTTCCCACTAGATGTTGGGGCATTATGGCTGCGCGCGCTTCCGCCCTCAACCAATCCTTTTTGTTGCCTCGGCGCGAGAATCGCGACTCGACCGCCTCAGCGGGGCCGGCGCGCGCCGACCACCCGCTCGCCGAGCTTCGCCAACGCTGCTTTCAACGCCGGTTCTTCAATCTTTTCAAGCTCTTGCGCCAGGGCCGCGCGCTCATCCGCCGAGAGCGGCCGGAGCCGCCGGAGGCGCGGTCCGTGCTTCACCGGCAGCGGCCCCTGAACGAGCTTCAGCTTCGCGACGGCGCTGTGCCCGTAATAGCTGTTGATACGCTCGACGATCTGCGGTTCGAGATGCCGGATCTCGACGGCGATGGGCCCGTCGACACGGACCACCAGCGTCGCCCCGTCGCGCCGGGCGCCCTCTCCGGAAGCCCTTGGAAAGATTAGCTTTTCGGGCGACGAAAATTCGGCGAGCTGGGCGCCCGCGATCTCCGGCCAATGCGCCAGCACATGCGACTGTGTGAAACCGCGCTTTGCGAAGGCCGCATGCGCGATGGCGCCGATCCGTGCGCCGACGGGCGCGGGACTGTAGCGCCGCGAGGCGACGCGATTTCCGAGGATGCCGTTCATGCGCGCATTCTGCATCGATTTTGCCGGACAGGCGAATTGACCTGCGATGCCCTTTCGCGCGATGACTGGAGCATGCCGAAAAACGCCAGAAAAGCCCCGGAATACAAGGAAAAACAGGCCGCGCCGAAATTGCTCGCCTGGTACGGCAAGCATGCGCGCGTGTTGCCCTGGCGCGCGCGGAGCGGCGAGGCGGCCGATCCCTATGCGGTGTGGCTTTCCGAAATCATGCTGCAGCAAACGACGGTGGCAACCGTCGGGCCTTATTTTATGGGCTTTTTGAAGCGCTGGCCGACGGTGGAGGCGCTTGCGAAGGCGCCGCAGGACGATGTGATGAAGGCCTGGGCGGGGCTCGGCTACTATGCCCGCGCGCGCAACATGCATGCCTGCGCGAAAGCCATATCGTCCGACCACGGAGGGAAATTTCCCGAGGATATGGAAGGACTTGGACGCCTCCCCGGCATTGGCCCCTACACGGCCGCCGCGATCGCCGCCATCGCTTTCGGCAAACGCGCGACGGTGGTCGACGGCAATGTCGAACGCGTGGTGGCGCGGCTCTTCGACATCGAAACGCCGCTGCCAAAGGCAAAGCCCGAGATCCGCAAGGCCGCCGAGACGCTGACGCCGGACACCCGCGCCGGCGACTTCGCGCAGGCGATGATGGACCTCGGCGCGACCGTCTGCACGCCGAAAAGCCCCGCCTGTAATCGCTGTCCGATCAATGACTTATGCGACGCGCGGACGAACGGGACGCAAGGCCTGCGCCCCGCCCGCGCGCCGAAAAAGCCGAAGCCGGCAAGGCAGGGCGCCTGCTTCTGGCTGACCCGGAATGGCCATGTCTGGCTGCGCCGGCGGGCCGACAAGGGGCTTCTCGGCGGCATGATGGAAGTGCCCGGAACGCCCTGGGACAGGAGTGACTGTCATCGAACTGTCAAAAAACTGTCACAAACCGATTTCGACTGGGCTTATCCCCATGCGCCAACCACCGCCGAATGGCGACTTGTCCCCGGTCTGGTGACCCACAGCTTCACCCATTTCGATCTCGAACTGAGCGTTTTCACCGCCGCGACGCGAAAAAAACTTGTCCCCGGGGCGGAAGGGCGCTGGGTGCCGCTCGACGAGCTGCATGGCGAGGCCCTTCCGACCGTGATGCGGAAGGTCGCGGCACATGCGATGCCGGAGGCGGGGCCGCTGTTCGCGAAGCGGTGAGGTTTTATCCGTAGGCGGATCGGCCCGGCCCTTCGCATGGCTCAGGGCGTTCGAGGCTCGAGAAGGTCCACCGGACCTTTTCGCTCGCTGCGCGAACCGCCTCTCACCCTTCCCCCATCTCCGCGCGGACCTTCTGCCGCAATATGTCGATGGGTTTCAGTTTGCCGTCGGTCTTGAAGTGCCAGAAGGTCCAGCCGTTGCAGGCGTCGAGGCCTTGCACATGGGCGCCGATCTTGTGGATCGAGCCCGACGCATCGCGACAGACGATCGAGCCGTCGGCGCGGATGCGGGCGGCGTGGCGGCGCGCCGGATCGTAAAGCGTGTCGCCGGCCTCAAGCAGCCCGCGCTCGACCAGCGTGCCGAAGGGAATGCGCGGTTCGGCTTTTTTCGAGGTCGTGACTTTCAGGTCCTCGGCGGCGCCGGTCTTGACCAGGCGGATGCGTTCGCGCGCGACCTTGATGTAGCGCGCCTCGCGCTCGATGCCGATGAACTTGCGGCCGAGCTTCTTGGCGACGGCGCCGGTGGTGCCGGTGCCGAAGAAGGGATCGAGCACGGTGTCGCCGGCATTGGTGGTCGCGAGCAGCACGCGGTGGAGAAGCGCCTCGGGCTTTTGCGTCGGATGCGCCTTGCCGCCGTCGCCATCCTTCAGGCGTTCGCCGCCGGTGCAGAGCGGCAAGAGCCAGTCCGAACGCATCTGCAGATCGTCGTTCAGGGCCTTCATAGCGTCGTAGTTGAAGGTGTATTTCTTCTGATCGGCGTCGCGCGTCGCCCAGATCAGCGTCTCATGTGCATTGGTGAAGCGCGTGCCGCGGAAGTTCGGCATCGGGTTCGACTTGCGCCAGACGACGTCGTTCATCACCCAGAAGCCGAGATCCTGCATCGTCGCGCCGACGCGGAAGATGTTGTGATAGGAACCGATGACCCAGATGGCGCCGGTGTCTTTCAAGACGCGCCGCGCCGCCTTCATCCAGTCATGCGTGAAGCGGTCGTATTCGGCGAAGCTCGCGAACTTGTCCCAGTCGTCGTCGACCGCATCGACCTTCGACTGGTCGGGCCGCGTCAGCTCGCCGCCGAGCTGCAGGTTGTAGGGCGGGTCGGCGAAAACGAGATCGACCGACTTTTCGGGCAATGCGTTCATCGCCGCGATGCAATCGCCCTGAATGATGGTCTCGGCCGGATTGCCGGCGCTTTTCTGCCCGGCCCGGAGATTGACGCGCCCCACGGTACACCCCTGTTACTGAACATGCTTCCGGTTCCACCGCCGGATTGGGGGGCATGATGAGTCGGCGCGGAATCGCGGTCAATAAGCTTTTTGAATCAAGAGGTTAACGGATTCGGGACACAAGATCGAGTCCCCCTCAGGCGGCGGGACTCAACATCTTGCGTATCGGCGCGAAAGAGGTTCGATGCGCGGGCGAAGGCCCGAGGCGTAAAAGCGCTTGCGCGTGCGCGGCCGTGCCGTAGCCCTTGTGGCGCTCGAAGCCGTAACCGGGATGGATTTCGGCAAGTTCGCACATCGTCCGGTCACGGACGGTCTTGGCCGCGATCGAGGCGGCGGCGACCGACAGCGACAGCGCGTCGCCCTTGACGATAGCGCGCGCCGGGCAGGGAAGGGCGGGCAGACGGTTGCCGTCGATCAGGGCGAAGGCGGGCGGGACGGCGAGCGCCGCGACGGCGCGGCGCATCGCCAGCATGGTTGCCTGCAGGATGTTGAGACGGTCGATTTCGGCGACGCTGGCTTCGCCGATGCCGATGACGGCTGAGGCTTCGAGCGCGGCAAACAGGCTTTCGCGGCGCGCGGCATCGAGTTTTTTCGAGTCGTTGAGGCCGGGTGGAATGCAAGCGGCGTCGAGAATGACGGCGGCCGCCACCACCGGCCCCGCCCAGGGCCCACGCCCCGCCTCGTCGACGCCGCAAACGGCAAGACGCGGATGCCCGGCCTCAAGTTCGAAGCGGAAATCGGGCAAAGGTGACGGCGCGCGCGGCATGAAGCGGAGTGTGCCGCAAGGGCAAGGGAATGGCTAGACAGACATCCGGTTGAGACGAAGACGCGAAGCGGCGGAGGGAACATGGCCGTTCACGATCCTGTGCAGTCCTTCCTTGAGCGTCGGCGCGCCGAAGTTAATCAAAAAGCCCATCGAAAGATCAAGCAACCGGAGATACGTCAACACCTGCTTGGGGTGGACTGGAAGCAAACGTTCGACCGATTTGATTTCCACAATAATGCGTTGATCGACAAGCAGGTCAATCCGCAACGTATCGGCGAACTCCATTCCGTCGTATTCGAAAGAGAGAGGTTTCTGCCTCTCCACCTTCAATCCGCGTCGCCTCAGATCGCGTTCGAGTACAGCTTCGTAGACAGACTCGAGCAATCCGGGCCCGAGTCCCTTGTGCAATTTTAGTGCTGCGTCGACGATTTCGGCCGACAATTCTTCCAGCCCGTCCATCGAATTTTCCATGACCCACTCGTCTTGCTTATCCGAAGTTTGCAGGAAAGAAAGGATTTGCACGCGAAGGCGCGAAGGCGCGAAGAAGAAAGAAAAGTCTTTCTGGCGCTACGCGCCGGAAGTGTCTTCGCGCCGAAGGCGCAACCATCCTCTCGCCGCCAATCTCTTTCGCATCTTCATATCCTTCGCGTCTTCGCGCCTTCGCGTGCAAAATCTTCCTTAAAGCAGCGCCAGTTGTTTGCCGCGGCCGGGGACCATGAAGCGGGTGTTGTCGAGCTCACCGCTCTTTTTGACGAGGCCGAGTTTTTTGGTGGCGAGTTCGAAGCGGCGGGCGATCTGCCAGGCGTAGGGGCCGTCGCCGCGCATGCGTTTGCCCCATTCGGCGTCGTAATCCTTGCCGCCGCGCATCTGGCGGATCAGCGATATGACATGGGCGGCGGCGTCGGGTTTGTTTTCAGCGAGCCATTCGCGGAAGAGGTCTTTGATTTCGAGCGGGAGGCGCAGCACGATGAAGCCGGCCTCCTTCGCGCCGGCATAGGCCGCGCCCGTCAGGATTTTTTCCATTTCGCTGTCGGTGAGCGCGGGGATGACCGGCGCGACCATGACGCCGGTGGGGACGCCGGCCTGGGCCAGCATCGAAATCGCTTCCATGCGGCGCGACGGCGTCGAGGCGCGCGGCTCCATCGTCCGGGCGAGCTTCGCATCGAGCGTCGTGATCGACAGATAGACCTTGGCGAGATTGCGTTCGGCCATCGAGGAAAGAATGTCGATGTCGCGGGTGACGCGCGCCGACTTGGTGACGATGGTGACGGGGTGGTTATAGGCCGACAGCACTTCGAGAAGGCTCCGCGTGATGCGGTAGCGCTGCTCGATCGGCTGATAGGGATCGGTGTTGGTGCCGAGCGCGATCGGCTGCGGCTCATAGCCCGGCCGCGCCAGTTCTTTCTCCAGCAGCGCCGCGGCATTGGGCTTGGCGAAGAGACGGCTCTCGAAATCGAGGCCGGGCGAGAGGCCCATGTAAGCATGCGTCGGCCGCGCGAAGCAGTAGATGCAGCCATGCTCACAGCCGCGATAGGGATTGATCGAGCGGTCGAAGGGCAGGTCGGGCGAGGAATTACGCGTCAGCACCGCGCGGGCATTTTCGGAGGTGACTTCGGTTTTCAGCGGCGCCGGCGCGTCGAGCGCGCCCCAGCCGTCGTCGAGCGCCTCGCGCGCCTGCGGCTCGTAGCGGCCGCTCCCGTTCGTCAGCGCACCCCGGCCGCGGCGGCCGTTCTCGGGCAGAGGGGTGGCACGGACCCTCGGGGGGTACGAGGCGGACCCCGCGGGGGACGGGGACCGGGTCCGTGTTTCCGGGCCGTCTGCCGCCCGGGGGCCAATCGGGGAATTGGCGGGGTGGGGGGCGGAGCGGCCGGGGGGCGCTGGTTCGCGACTCGAAGACATGGAAGAAAGATAGCAGATTTACAGAACATAACAAGAACATTGTCGATGACTGCCGCCGCCGCTAGGCTGGCGCGAGGATAAGGCCGCGGAATGCAGGAGGAAGCGATGAGCATCCATCGGATGGCGAAAAACCCGGTCCATCTCGGCCTCGGCGCGACGGCCGAGATCGAACCCGAATTCACCGGAGACATCGGCTGGTACGAGAAATACGGCGCGCGCCACGAAAGCGACGGCGCCGAGGGTCGCCTCGTCTCGATGCATACTTTCGCGGCACCCTGGGACAGTTGGGAAATGCACCCGAAAGGCGCGGAAGTCGTGCTCTGCGTCGAGGGGCGGCTGGTGCTGCATCAGGAGACGCCGAAGGGCGTGACGACGGTCACGCTCGAGGCCGGCCAATACGCGATCAACGCGCCGGGTGTCTGGCACACCGCCGATATCGACGGCAAGGCAAGCGCGGTCTTCATCACCGCCGGCATCGGAACGGAGATCCGGCCGCGATGACGGGCACGCGGCGGCCGGTTTTGAAAAAACTCGCCCGCCCGCTATGTTGCGCGCCATGCTGAGCGTGGTGATCCCGACCCTGAATGCCGAACAGACATTGACGCGGACGCTGTCGCCGCTGGTGACGGCGGCCGTGCGCGGGTTGGTGCAGGAAGTGATCGTCGTCGATGGCGGGTCGTCGGACGAGACGCTCGAAATCGTCGAGGCGGCCGGCGCGAAGCTCGTGCAGGCGAAGCGCGGGCGCGGCACGCAACTCGCGGCCGGCGCGGCGGCGGCGCGCGGCAACTGGCTGCTGTTTCTCCATGCCGACACGGTGCTCGACGCCTCGTGGATCGCCGAGGTCGAGAAGCTGTTCGAGCAGATCGAGGCGGGCCGCTTCCGCGATCACGAGATGGCGGCGGCATTCAAATTCGCGCTCGACGATTTTTCGGGATGGGCGCGCTTTCTCGAATTCATGGTGGCCTTGCGCTGCGCGCTTCTGAAGCTTCCCTATGGCGACCAGGGGCTGCTGGTGAACCGCAGGCTCTACGACCGGCTCGGCGGCTATCGCGACCTGCCGCTGATGGAGGATGTCGATCTGGTGCGCCGCATCGGCCGGCGGCGGCTCGTCATGTTGCGGTCGCTGGCGGTGACGTCGCCGGCGCGCTACCTCAAGGAAGGCTTCATCGCCCGCTCGCTGCGCAATCTCGGCTGCCTCGCGCTTTACTATCTGCGCGTTCCGCCACGCGTGATCGCGCGGCTTTACGGGTGACGATGTCCCTCGACCCGCAACTGGTGATCATGGCGAAGACGCCGCAGATCGGCCGCGTGAAAACGCGGCTGGCGCGCGACATCGGCGCGGTGGCGGCGGTGCGGTTTTTCCGCGCGACGGCGGCGGCGCTGATCGGCCGCGTCGCGCCCGATCCGCGCTGGCGGACCGTGCTGGCGCTTTCGCCCGACCGCGCGGTGCATGAACCCGGAATCTGGCCGGACGGTCTGCCGCGCATCGCGCAAGGGCCAGGCGATCTCGGCGCCCGCATGGGGCGGCTTTTCCGCGACCTGCCGCCGGGGCCCGTCGTCATTATCGGCGCGGATATTCCCGGCATCGAACGGCGCCACATCGCGCAAGCCTTCGCGGCGCTCGGGCGGCACGATGCGGTGCTCGGTCCGGCCGAAGACGGCGGCTACTGGCTGGTGGGGTTGAAGCGGCGGCCGCGTGTGCCGGAGATATTCGAGGGCGTGCGCTGGTCGAGCGCGCAGACGCTGGCGGACACGGCGAAGAACATCCGTGAACGGAACATGAGCCTTGCCTTGCTGGAACGCCTGCCCGACATCGACACCGGCGCCGACTACGCGCACTGGAAGGAAAAGCGATGAGCGACCTCGACCCCTTCAAGGTCTTTCTCGACCTGCAGCTCGCGCTGCCGCGCAACGGGCCGGGCAGCGCTGCCTCGACGGCGAAGGCGCTGTCGATGCTGCCGGAATTGGCTGAGGGTGCGCGCATTCTCGACATCGGCTGCGGGCAGGGCGCCTCGACATTCGATCTCTTGCGGCTGACCAGGGGTCACGTCACGGCGGTCGATCTCTACGAACCGTTTCTCGAAAAACTGTCGGCCCGCGCCGAACGCGAAGGCGTGAGCGATGAACGCCTCGTCGTGAAGCGCGGCGACATGGGCGCGCTGCCCTTTCATGACGGCGAATTCGACCTCGTCTGGTCGGAAGGCGCGATCTATCTGCTGGGCTTCGCGCGCGGGCTGAAGCTCTGGCGGCGCTTCCTGAAGCCCGGCGGCTATATGGCCGTCACCGAATGCACCTGGCTCACCGATACGCCCTCGGATGAGGCACGCATTTTCTGGAACGAGGCCTACCCGAATATGGGCAACATCGCATCCAATGTCGCGGCTGCCGAACGTGCAGGCTATGAGGTGATCGCGACGCAGGTACTGCCGCCCGAGGACTGGTGGACCGACTACTACACGCCGATGCGGGCGCGGATCGCGGCGATGCGCGAGACATATGGCGAGGCGGCGGAAAGCGTTCTCGCGGCAGAGGAAGCCGAGATTGCCCTCTTCGAGAACAATCCCGGCCAGTATTCCTATGTCTTCTATGTGCTGCGGCGGAAGGACTAGTTCTTCGCCCGGAGCGCGTCGCGGATTTCCTCCAGCAGCACTTCCTGGCGCGGCGGCGCGGAAGGCGGCGGCGCCTCGCCCTTGGCGATGCGGGCCTTCAGCGCGTTCATCTGCTTGATGACGAGGAAGAGCGCGAAGGCGACGATCGAAAATTGCAGCAACGCATTGATGAACTTGCCGTAGGCGATGACGGGCACACCGGCTGCCTTCGCCGCATCGACCGTCGCCGGACCGTTTTCGGCCAGCGTCAGCGCGATGAAATAGTCGCTGAAATCGACGCCGCCCATCAGCGCGCCGATCGGCGGCATCATGATGTCGTCGACCAGCGACTTGACGATGGTGGTGAAGGCCGCGCCGATGATGATGCCGACGGCCATGTCGAGCACATTGCCCTTGAGGGCGAAGTCGCGGAATTCCTTGAACATGGGGGTCCCCTCGCAAAAGCGGCAGGCGATTCGCGCCGCAAGGGAATCCTGATACGCGGATCGTGCGCTTACAACACGCAAAAACCCGCCGCTCACTTCCGCTGCTTGTGTTCCTCGAGCCGCGGCATGATCTCGACGAAATTGCAGGGCCGGTAGCGGTGGTCGAGCTGGTGGACGAGAATTTCGTCCCAGCCGTCCTTGCAGGCGCCGGGCGAGCCCGGCAGTGCGAAAAGGAAGGTGCCATTGGCGACGCCGGCGGTCGCACGCGACTGGACGGTCGAGGTGCCGATCTTTTCGTAGGAAACGCGATGGAAGAGCGCCGAGAAACCGTCGATCTCCTTGTCGTAGACCGATTTGAAGGCTTCCGGCGTCACGTCGCGGCCGGTCAGCCCGGTGCCGCCGGTCGAGATGACCGCGTCGATGCTTTCATCCGCGATCCAGGACATCAACTGACCGCGAATATGGACCGTGTCGTCCGGCACGATGCGCCGCGCCGCCACCTTGTGTCCGGCCTTTTCGATGCGCTCGACGAGCACGTCGCCCGAAGTATCGGTCTCGGGCGTGCGGCTGTCCGACACCGTGAGGACGGCGATGTTGAGGGCGATGAATTCGCGTGTTTCGTCGATGCCGGGCATGGGGGTGGCCTTTCGCGGGGCGAATGAACGAACCCTATAGCCCAAAATGCCGGAAATGTCGCGAAGCGCTAACGGATGCTTCCCGTTGCCTGCCCATAGACCGGCCAAGCGCCGGCGGCGGACGCGTCGAGCGAGCCGGCAGGCGTGCCGAGGCGGTCGCTGTAGATCCAGTAATTGGTCAGCACACGCTCGATATAGCCGCGCGTTTCGGCGGCCGGGATCGACTCAATGAAGAGGAAGGGGTCGCCCTTGAAGTCGATGCTTTCGAGCCAGCGCGAAAGATTGCCGGGCCCGCCATTATAGGCCGTCGTCAGCATGTAGAGATTGCCGTAAGGCTCGCCCGCGCCCATCAGCTCGGCGAGATATTCCTGGCCGAGCGTCACGTTGAAGGTCGGGTCGAGCAGCTTGTCGCGATTGTCGCGGGCCAGCGAACGGTCCTGCGTGATGTGGCTGGCGGTTGCCGGCATGATCTGCATGAGGCCGCGCGCGCCGGCATGCGACATCGCGCCGGGCTGGAACTTGCTCTCCTGCCGCATGAAGGCGAGCAGCAGCGCACGGTCGACCTTGTAGCCGTTCGAGGGCTTGTAGTCGGGAACCGGAAAAAGGCCGGCATTGAGCGCGATGCGTCCGCCGTTACGCTTCACCGCCGGCAGATGCGCCGCATTGGCGACCTGCAATTCGACGGCCGGAAGCTTGAAGTCATTGGCGAGTGCGATCAGCGCCTGATCGAGCGAGGGATCGATATGGGCATGGGCGCGGATCAGTTCCTCGCGCGCCAGTTCGCGCTTGCCGACCTGGAAAAGCGCAACCGCGCGCGCCACCTGCGCGTTCTCGATCAGCGCGCGGAAGGATGCAGGATCGAGATCGGGTTCGATCCAGTCGATGCGGAGATCGCGGCCGAGCTGGCGCGTCGCCAGCAGCCCGTAAAAGGTCGCGCCGGTATCGGCCGCGAGTTCGAGCATCGGCGCGACATGCTGCGGCTGGCCGTCGGCGAGATACGAACGCGCCGCCCAGAAGCCGCCGGCCGCGCGCGTCCATTCATTGGCCCCGCCCGAGCGCGCCAGCCGTCCGAAATGATGCGCGGCCGCGCTGTAGTTCTCCATCCGCCACGCGGCGAGCCCCGCATACCAGTCGGCGCGCGGCAGCGGCCGCATGCCGTTGCGCAGCATCTCGCTGGCGAGCACGAAGGCCTTTTCGCTTTCGCCCTCGAGGAAATAGGAGGCGACGACGCGCTCCATGATCCGGTCATATTCATAAGGCCGGAGCGAAGCGCGCGCATTGCCGCGGGCAAGCCATGCATGCGCGGCTTCCGCCTTGCCCTCGCGCACCATGCGGCGCACCTGACTGTCGATTTCGCGGAAGCGCGGCGAGCGGATATCGGTTTCCTCGTCGTCGATCGCATAGACCGCATGGGCGGGCTGCCGCCATTGACGGGCCGCGGGGCGGGCAGGCAGCGCGGCCGAGGCCGGACGCTTGCGCAGCGCCAGCTTGTGAATGTCGGCGGCGCCGGGATGATCGTTATAGGCCGCCATCCAGTCGCGCAGTTCCGCATAGCGCGTGATGTAGTGCGGGCCCATGTATTTGACATGCAGCACATGGCCGATCAGGCGGCGGTCTTTCAACTGCGCGGTCAGCTTGTCGGCTTCCGCGAAGCGGCCGCGCTCGGTGGCGGCGAAGATCTGGCGATAAATTTCGCGGTCGGCGCCGGTCAGGATTTCCGGGCTCCAGATGCGCGCCTGCGGCACGGCCGGTATTTCGGCCTGGGCCGGGCTTGCAAGCGGCGCGGCAAGCATCAGCATGGCGAGCCCGGCCGCGACGGCCGAACGCACAAACCATCTCCGCCGCGTTGCCACGGATATGCCGAAAGTCCCCCAGACGCTCATGGGGGCATCTTGGCGGCGCGGCCCCCGCCCGGCAAGCGCCGATGCCGGAATAGAACCGGAACGGGCCATTAAAAAATCTGTAAAGTTAACCGGCGGGCCCCGCGTCGAGCCGTGCCTTCAGCGATTGAAGGTCTCGCCATGCCAGCCTTTTTTGTGCCGGCTGGCGCAGCAGGTAGGCCGGATGCAGCGTCGGCAGCGCCGGAATGTCGCGCCCGCCGCAATTATATGTCGACCACTTGCCCCGAAGCCGGGTGATGCCGGTGTCGGTGCGCAGCAACTGCTTGGCCGAGACGCCGCCAAGCAGCAACAGCACCTCCGGCGCGACGAGTTCGATGTGGCGCTCGACAAAGGGCATGCAGACCGCATGTTCGGCGGGCGTCGGCGTGCGGTTGCCGGGCGGCCGCCAGGGCAGCGTGTTGACGATATAGACGGACGTGCGGTCGAGACCGATCGCGGCGAGCATCCGGTCGAGCAACTGCCCGGCGCGTCCGACGAAGGGCAGGCCCTGCAGATCCTCGTCGCGGCCCGGCGCTTCGCCGACCAGCATCAAGCGCGCTTGCGGATTGCCGTCGGCGAAGACGAGGTTCTTCGCGGTGTAGCGCAACGGGCAGCCTTCGAATGTTTCGAGCGCGGCGCGCAACTCGTCGAGCGTCTTGCAGGCCGAAGCAATTTCGCGCGCGCTCTCGGCAGCGCGGGCGTCGTCGAGCGGCAAGGCGGCGGGGGCGGGCGGGCGCAGCGGCGCGGGCTTCGGCGCGGCTGCAACGGGCGCCGGCGCCGCTTGTCTGTCCGCGCGGGTCGCGTCGGCGGCGGGCGCGGCCGCTTCGTCGAGCGCGTAGCGATCGACCGGCGCATCGCACAATGCCTCGCCGACGCCTGCCTCGACATAAAAGGCAAGCAGCGCCGCCGCTTCGTCGGGCGCGAGAGGATCGGACGGTGAGCCGGACCGGTTCATTGACCTTGCGGTTTCCAGAGTTTGTCGGGCGCCGGTTTGACGCTCGCCATCGCGCATCTACAATTATTCATTCTGGCATTTCCCGGCGCTTTCCGGAAAGAACCGGCGCCGGTTTTGTTGAGAATAACACGCAACTGGGGCGCTGTGTCCGGCGCGGCCCAATATATTGACCGGCGGGGCCATTCGCACCATAACGGACCCCGATTTTGCGAGGCTCAGGGGCGGATATCGGGGCCCCTCGGGCGAGGCGGAAAGACGCGGCAGGAGAGGCTGAATGAGCGAGCAGGTCGAACGCGAATTTATGGAATACGACGTCGTTGTCGTCGGCGGCGGCCCGGCCGGTCTGTCGGCGGCGATCAGGCTGCGCCAGCTCGCGGCGGCGGAAGATTTCGACCTGTCGGTCTGCGTGATCGAAAAGGGCTCGGAAGTCGGCGCGCATATCCTGTCGGGCGCGGTGATCGACCCGATCGGCCTCGACACGCTGCTGCCGGACTGGCGCGAGTTGGGCGCACCTGTCGACACGGAAGTGACGGCCGATCATTTCATCTATCTCGGACCGGCCGGCGGCTTGCGCATCCCGAACATTCTGTTCCCGCCGCTGATGAACAATCACGGCAACTACATTGTCAGCCTCGGCAATGTCTGCCGCTGGCTCGCCGAACAGGCCGAAGGTCTCGGCGTCGAAATCTATCCGGGTTTCGCGGGCGCCGAGGTGCTTTACGGCGAGGACGGATCGGTGCGCGGCGTCGTCACCGGCGACATGGGCGTGGCCAAGGACGGTTCGCACAAGGACAGCTACACGCCCGGCATCGAGCTGCGCGGCAAATACACCTTCTTCGCCGAAGGCGTACGCGGATCGCTGTCGAAGGAGCTGATCCGCAAATTCAAGCTCGATGAAGGCTGCGAGCCGCAGAAATTCGGCATCGGCCTGAAGGAGCTGTGGCAGGTCGATCCGTCGAAGCACCGCAAGGGCCTCGTGCAGCACACGCTGGGCTGGCCGCTCGACAATTCGACCGGCGGCGGCTCGTTCCTCTATCATTTCGGCGAGAACCTCGTTTCGGTCGGTTTCGTCGTTCACCTGAACTACAGCAATCCCTATCTCTCGCCCTTCGACGAGTTCCAGCGCTTCAAGCACCACCCCTCGATCGTCGAGACGTTCGAGGGCGGCAAGCGCATCGCCTATGGCGCGCGCGCCATCACCGAAGGCGGTTTCCAGTCGGTGCCGAAACTCACCTTCCCCGGCGGCGCGCTGATCGGCTGCTCGGCCGGTTTCGTCAACGTGCCGCGCATTAAGGGCAGCCACAACGCGATGCTGACCGGCATCATGGCCGCCGAGGCCGCCTTCGAGGCGGTGAAGGACGGGCGGCAGGCCGACGAGCTGGTGACTTACACGCAGGCGTATGAAAAGAGCGCGGTCTACAAGGACCTGAAGCGCGTCCGCAATGTGAAGCCGCTGCTCTCGCGCCTCGGCACCTTCCTCGGTACCGGCTTCGGCGCGCTCGACATGTGGATGAACAATCTCGGTCTCGGCCTGCCTTTCACGCTCCGCCACAAGAAGCCCGACCACGCGACGCTGAAGAAAGCGAGCGCCTGCAAGCCGATCGTTTATCCGAAGCCCGACGGCAAGATTTCCTTCGACAAACTTTCCTCGGTGTTCATCTCGGCCACCAATCACGAGGAAGATCAGCCGGTTCACCTGACGCTGAAGGATCCGGCGATCCCGATCGCCTACAATCTGCCGAATTTCGACGAGCCGGCGCAGCGCTATTGCCCGGCCGGCGTCTATGAAGTGATCCGCGACGACGACGGTTCCAATCCGCGCTTCCAGATCAACGCGCAAAACTGCGTTCACTGCAAAACCTGCGACATCAAGGACCCGGCGCAAAACATCAACTGGGTGGTGCCGGAGGGCGCGGGCGGGCCGAATTACCCGAATATGTGAGGCGGCGCGCCTGTTTCCGGCGCGCGCGCTCCTGTAGGCTTTGCGACGGCTACCGCTTCGGTGGCCGCGCGAGGCAATCTCGGAGGCAGGGCCCCATATGGCCACCACGACAGGTAGGGCGCCGAAGACCGGCAGGTACTTCCGGCAAGGATTGAAGCGCGCCGCGCTGGCCGCGGCGCTGGCGGCGCTCGGCGGCTGCGCGGGGCTCGGCTCTTTCGCCGATCTCGGCGCAAAGCGTGGCGAAACGCCCTACGGCGCCTACCTCGCCGGCCGCCACGCGGCATCGATCAACGACCAGCGCAAGGCGGCCGAATTCTACGACGCCGCGTTGCGCGGCCAACCCGACGATCCGCTGGTTCTCGACCGGGCCTTCATGGCGTCGCTCGCCGCCGGCGACATCGACCGCGCGGTCCGGCTGGCCGAACGGCTGGTGGAAAACGAACCCGGTCAGCGCATGGCGCGCCTGACGCTGGCGCTGGCGGACATCAAGAAGGGCAACTATGCCGCCGCGCGCGACGAGATCGCGGCATCGGCGCCCGGCCCCTTCACGGCGCTTGTCGGCACGCTGACTTCGGCCTGGGCGGCCGCGGGCGAGCGCAACAAGGAATTGGTGTTCGAAAAGATCGGCGCCTTCGAGGGCCGCACGGCCTTCGCGCTGTTCCGCGCCTACCATCAGGGCCTGATGCTGGACCTGCTGGGAGACATGGAAGGCGCGAACGAGGCCTATGCAGAGGCGATGAGCGCCAGTGGCGGCTCAAGCGTGCGTGTCGTCGAGGCCTATGCGAGTTTCCTGCAGCGCCAGGGCCGAACCGACGAAGCGCGCGCGGCGCTGGAAGGCTTCCTGGTCTTCGCGCCCGAACATCCGCTGGTGCGCGATCACCTGGCGCGCCTTGCGCGCGGCGAGGCGCTGCCGGCTCAGGTACGCAATGCCTCCGACGGCGCCGCCGAAGCGCTCTACGGTCTCGGCAGCGCGCTGATGCAGGACACATCAAGCGATCTCTCGGAGGTCTATCTCCATCTCGCGCTCTACCTGCGTCCCGACTTCGACATCGCCCGTTCATTGCTCGCCGGCGCCCATGAAAGCCGCAAGCGTTGGCAGGACGCGATCGACGCCTACGGCAAGATCGACCGCGCCTCGCCGCTCTACATGAATGCGCGCATCCAGACCGCCCTCGCGCTCGACAGGCTGGAACGCGAAACCGAGGCGGTTGCCTTGCTGCGGCGTCTGGCGCGCGACATGCCCGACCGTATCGATCCGCTGGTTGCGATCGGCGACATCTACCGCGCCAAGGAAAACTATGCCGAGGCCGTGACCTATTACGAGCGCGCCATCGCGCTTTCCGGCACGCCGGCGGATCGCGAATGGACGCTCTATTACGCGCGCGGCATCTGCTTCGAACGCCTTGGCGAATGGGACAAGGCGGAAACCGACCTGAAGCTGGCGTTGAAACTTTCCGACGACCACCCGCTGGTGCTGAACTATCTCGGCTATTCCTGGATCGAGCAGCATCGCCATCTCGATGAAGCGCTGGCGATGATCGAAAAGGCAGTGGAGCGGCGCCCGAACGACGGCTTCATCGTCGACAGTCTCGGCTGGGCGCGCTACCGGCTCGGCGAATATGCGCTCGCGGTCAAATATCTCGAACGCGCGGTCGAATTGCAGCCGGACGATCCGACGATCAACGAACATCTGGGCGACGCCCTGTGGAAAGTCGGCCGCCGGATCGAGGCGCGCTTCCAGTGGAACCACGCCCTCGCGATGAACCCGGAGGAAAAGCGGGTGAAGCTGCTGCGCGCCAAGCTCGAATTCGGCCTCGAAGCCGCCGAAAGCGCCGAACGCGAGGAAGCCGCCGCGAACGCCAAGGGGCTCTGACGCCGTGCCGGGCGAGGACAGCCGCCGGGTCGTCGAGGACGCGCCCGCCAAGATCAATCTGTGCCTGCGCGTCATCGGCCGCCGCGCCGACGGCTATCACGAACTGCAGAGCCTCGTCGTCTTCGCGCGCATCGGCGACCGTGTGAGCGCCGAACCCGCGAGCGACCTGACGCTCGATCTGCGCGGTCCCTTCGCGGCGGCGCTTGGCGGCGATCCCGACAATCTGGTGCTACGCGCCGCGCGGCTGCTGCGCGAGCGGACGGGCACAAACGCCGGCGCGCGCCTGACGCTTGAGAAGAACCTCCCCGTTGCGTCCGGCATTGGCGGCGGCTCGGCCGATGCGGCGGCGGCGTTGCGCGCGCTTGTGCGGCTATGGGACGTCGATCCCGGTGCGGCGGCGCTCGGCGAGATGGCGGCCGCGCTCGGTGCCGACGTGCCGGTCTGCCTCGATGCGCCCCCTGCCTTGATGTGGGGCATCGGCGCGAACATCGCCCGCCTCGAAGCGTTGCCGCGCTTCCATCTGGTGCTGGTCAATCCAGGCATTGCGCTCGCGACGGCGGAGGTTTTCCGTGCACTGGCCGCACCGGCATTGGCGCACGCGCCGGAAGCGCCAGTCTTGCCGTTGTTTGCAACGCTGGAAGAACTGCTGCACTGGCTCTCCGGCGCGGCGAACGACCTCGAAGCGCCGGCAAGGGCGCACGCGCCCGAAATCGGCGACGTGCTGGCGGCGCTTGCGGCGAGCGCCGGCTGCCGCCTTGCCCGCATGTCGGGTTCGGGCGCCACTTGCTTTGGAATCTATGCCGATGAAGCGGCGGCGGAAGCGGCCGCCGCCGCGATTGCGCGCGCGCATCCCGGCTGGTGGGCGGTTGCCTGCGGCGTCAGTGATTGCGGTTGATGCAGAACTCGACGAGATCGGTGAGCGCCTGCCGGTAGGCGCTTTCGGGAAAGATCGCCAGCGCGTCGGTTGCAATGGCGCCGTAGTGGCGCGCGCGCAAGATCGTGTCGGTGAGCGCATCGTGCTTCTGTATCAGCTCGACCGCATGCGCGAAATCGCCGTCGCCGCGCTCGCCGTCCTGCAGGGTGCGCTGCCAGAAGGCGCGTTCTTCCGCCGTGCCGCGCCGGAAGGCCAGCACGACGGGCAGCGTGATCTTGCCCTCGCGGAAATCGTCGCCGACATTCTTGCCGAGCGCCGCCACGCGGCCGCCATAGTCGAGTGCGTCGTCGACAAGCTGGAATGCGATGCCGAGATTGCGGCCGTAGGATTCGAGTGCCGCGGCCTCGGTGCCGTTGCGCTCCGAAATGACGGCGCCGATTTCGGTGGCGGCGGCAAAGAGCGCCGCCGTCTTCGCCTGAATGACGCGCAGATAGGCGTCTTCGGTGGTGCTGGTGTCCTTGGCCGCGGCAAGCTGCATCACCTCGCCCTCGGCGATGATCGAGGCGGCGTCGGCGATGATTTCGAGTGCGCGGAGCGACCGCGTTTCGACCATCAGCTTGAAGGCGCGGCCGAGCAGGAAATCGCCGACGAGAACGCTCGCCTGGTTGCCCCACAGCATTCGCGCGGTCTTGGCGCCGCGCCGCATGTCGCTTTCGTCCACCACGTCGTCGTGAAGCAGGGTCGCCGTGTGCAGAAACTCGACGGACGCCGCAAGCTTGATATGGTCGTCGCCATTGTAGCCGCACATCCGCGATGCGGCGATGGTGAGCATCGGCCGAAGGCGCTTGCCGCCCGAATTGATGAGGTGGCTGGCAAGTTCCGGCACCATCGGCACCTCGGAAGCCATCCGTTCACGGATGAATTCGTTGACGGCCTCCATGTCGTCGGCCACCAGCGCCTGAAGCTGCTTGACCGCGTTCTGGCCGCGCCCGCGCTCTTCCTCGAGGGGAACAACAACGCCCAATATCCGCTCCTCAAAATTCGCATGCGGGGCTGAATCTCCATGCCCTGCATGTGTTATGCTGCTGCGAGTAAGCATAGGTTGACGGCCCCCGAGCGGCAAGGGCCGGGCCCGCGCGCGACGGGGCCATTTGTCGCAATGCACTGCTGGCAAGATGCGGAACTTGCGAAATGCGTTGTCGCGATGCGCAAATTTGCACAACGGAGGCGGCATGAAAGAGCTGATCAGAACGGGCGACCCGGTGCTGATCTCCTATCTGACGCACCGGCTGACCGAAGCCGGCATCGAGAGCTTCGGCATGGACGCACACATGCAACGCTCGCTCGGCATTCTTCCGCAGCGTATCATGGTGGTCGATGAGGACTATGACGAGGCGCGGCGAATTCTCGACGAGGTGAGGCAGGAAGGATGAGCGGCAACGCGGCGGACGACATCGCACCGGCAACGACCGACGACGGATTTCTCGGCAACCGTCTGAAATTGCTGCAGCCGGAAAAGGGCTATCGCGCCGGCATCGATGCGGTGCTGCTGGCCGCCGCCGTTCCGGCGCGCGAAGGCGAGCGGGCGCTGGAAGCGGGCGCCGGCGTCGGCGTCGCGAGCCTCTGTCTTGCCGCGCGCGTGCCCGGCCTCGAAGTCGCAGGCCTCGAATTGCAGCCCGAGCTTGTCGGCCTTGCCGGCCAAAACATCGAACGCAACGGCATGGGCGATCGCGTTTCGATCGTCGAGGGCGATATCGGCCTTTCGCCGCGCGATCTCGCGGCGTTGGGGCTTGAGCCCAATGGCTGGCATCACGTCTTCGCCAATCCGCCCTTTCACGATCCGGCGACGAGCCCCGCGCCGCCCGATGCCGGCAAGGCGCAGGCGCATCTGACGCTCGGCTCCGACCTCGACGACTGGGTGCGCTTCTGCTGCACGATGGCGCGGCCGAGAGGCACCGTGACCTTTATCCACCGCGCCGATGCGCTGGCTGACCTTCTGGCCGTCATGACCGGGCATCTGGGGGGAATCGAGGTTTTCCCGCTCTGGCCGGCGGCCGGCAAGTCGGCCTCGCGCGTCATCGTCCGTGGCCAGCGCGATTCGAAGGCGCCGCTGAGCCTGCGGTCCGGACTGGTGCTGCATGGCCGCGACGGCCGTTTCACCGACCGGACGGAGGCGATCCTGCGCGGCGGCGAGGCATTGCTGCTCGATCAACCGGCCTGAGGGCGCCGCCTTGCCGGGCCGGGCGTCCGCGCCTATGTATCCTCTTATGAAAAATCTGATTGCCCCTTTCCTCCCCACACCTCTCCGCAAGCGCGTCGCCCCCGATTGGCAGCCGCGGCCGGTCGTCGCCGTGGTGCGGCTTTCGGGCACCATCGGCCCGAGCCAGCCCTTGCGCGGCGGGCTGAACCTCGCCGCCGTCGCTCCGGCGCTCGAAGCGGCCTTTTCGATGAAGAACGCGAAGGCGGTGGCGCTGATCGTCAATTCGCCGGGCGGCTCGCCGGTGCAGTCCTCGCTGATCTACAAGCGCATCCGCGCGCTCGCGGAAGAGAAAAGCCTGCCGGTCTATGCTTTCGCCGAGGATGTGGCAGCCTCGGGCGGCTACATGATCGCCTGTGCGGCGGACGAGATTTATGCCGATGAAAGCTCGGTCGTCGGATCGATCGGCGTCGTCTCGGCGGGCTTCGGCTTCACCGGCCTGATCGAAAAGCTCGGCGTCGAGCGGCGTGTGCATACCTCGGGCGAGAGCAAGGCGATGCTCGATCCCTTCCAGCCTGAAAAGGCAGAAGACGTGGCGCGCCTCGAGGCGTTGCAGAAGGACGTGCACGAGAATTTCAAGGCGCTGGTCCGCAAGGCGCGCGGCGAACGCTTGAAGGCGGACGACCCGGCGATTTTCTCCGGCGAGTTCTGGGCCGGCGCCGGCGCGCTGGAACGCGGACTGATCGACGGGCTGGCCGATCTGCGCAGCCATATGCGCGGTCTTTACGGCGACAAGGTGAAACTGCGTCTCGTCGTCCAGCGCCAGCCCTGGTGGCGGCCCGGCGGCGGCATATCGAGCCGGCTTCGGCCCACTTTTCCGGCCATCGGGGGCGGATTTGCCGCCGAAATGGGGGCGGGGCTGGCCGACGGACTGATTGCCGCGGCCGAGAAGCGTTCCCTTTGGAGCCGTTTTGGCCTTTAATACGCAAAGCCGGGGCCGTTCCCCGGCGGATTCGAGAGGGTCGGTCCCATGACCAAGATCGTTTTCGCGGCCGTATTCATTCTGGCTTTCTATGCCGCCTGGAAAGCGCTTCAGCGCTCGGTCGAGCGGCAGCGGGAAGCCTTCGCCCGCGCGCAGCCGCGCTCGCGCGTGGAGCCGCGCGATCTCGGCACGCTGCGCGACCGGGGCGACGGCACCTATGTGCCGGACCACAGCCGCCGCGACATCTGATTTTCAAGCGATTCCCTGAACTTGACCGCCGGTCGCGCATCGGCGGCAAGCCGTCCGTTTGCTTGACCCTCCGGGGAGGCGCGGCTACCTTGCGCGCGCCTTAGAGCGGCGGCGCCCGCCACCCGCAACGGGCGCGAGGCGCGACACGCGGACCAGGCCAAAATGACGGCGAAGCCCGACCATTCCTTTCAGTCCCTGATCCTGAAACTGCAGGCCTATTGGGCGCGGGCCGGCTGCGTGATTCTGCAGCCCTACGACATGTCGATGGGCGCGGGCACGTTTCACCCGGCGACGACCTTGCGCGCGCTCGGCCCCAAACCGTGGAAGGCCGCTTACGTGCAGCCCTCGCGCCGCCCGACCGACGGCCGCTACGGCGAGAACCCCAACCGCTTCCAGCACTATTACCAGTTTCAGGTGATCCTGAAGCCGAACCCGGAAAACCTGCAGGAGCTCTACCTCGAAAGTCTGGCGGAGCTCGGCATCGATGCGAAGAACCACGACATCCGCTTTGTCGAGGACGACTGGGAAAGCCCGACGCTGGGCGCCTGGGGGCTCGGCTGGGAAGTCTGGTGCGACGGCATGGAAGTCTCGCAGTTCACCTATTTTCAGCAGGTCGGCGGCTTCGACTGCAATCCCGTTTCGGGCGAGCTGACCTACGGCCTCGAACGCCTCGCGATGTATATTCAGGGCGTCGACAACGGCTACGAACTTGATTTCAACGGTGCGCAAGGCGCCGACCGCGTGACCTATGGCGACGTCTTCCATCAGGCCGAAGTCGAATTCTCGACGCATAATTTCGAGGCCGCGAACACCGAAATGCTGTTCCGCCATTTCGAGGACGCGGAAAAGGAATGCGCGGCGCTGCTCGACCGCGACAAGCCGTTGCCGCTACCGGCCTACGACCAGGTCATCAAGGCCAGCCACAATTTCAACCTGCTGGATGCGCGCGGCGTGATTTCGGTCACCGAACGCCAGGCCTATATCGGCCGCGTCCGCGCGCTGTCGAAAGCCTGCGCCGAAGCCTGGCTGAAGACCGAAGCGGGGGGCGGCGCGTGAGCGAACTCCTGCTCGAACTCTTCTCCGAGGAAATCCCGGCGCGGATGCAGAAGCGCGCGGGCGAGGATCTCGTGCGGCTCGTCACCGATGCGCTGAAGGAAGCGGGTGTTGCAGGCAGCAACGCGCGCAGCTTCGCGACGCCGCGCCGCCTGACGCTGGTGATCGACGGTTTGCCGGACAAGACGCCGGATGTGAAGGAAGAGCGCAAGGGGCCGAAAGTGGGCGCGCCGCAACAGGCGATCGACGGGTTTTTGCGCGCGGCGGGCCTCAAGAGCATCGACGAAGCGACGGTGCAGGAAGACAAGAAGGGGGCCTTCTATGTCGCCGTCACCGAAAAAAAGGGCCGCGACACCGCCGCGCTGATCGCCGACATCGTGCCCGCCGTCATCCGCGCCTTCCCCTGGCCGAAATCGATGCGCTGGGGCGCAGGCAGCCTGCGCTGGGTGCGGCCGCTGCATTCGGTGCTCTGCATTCTCGACAGTAAGGTCGTGCCGTTCGAGATCGATGGCATCAAGTCCGGCAACACGACGCGCGGCCATCGCTTCATGGCCCCGGATGCGTTTGCGGTGAAGGATTTCGCCGACTACGAAATGAAACTGCTCGACGCCAGGGTCGTGCTCGACCCGGCGAAGCGCGCGCATTTCATCCATGCGGGCGCGAAGGCGCTGGCGGAAGCCGAAGGTCTGACGCTGGTCGAGGACGAGGCGCTGCTCCACGAAGTGGCGGGGCTTGTCGAATGGCCGGTGCCGCTGATCGGCAGGATCGACGATGAATTCATGTCGGTGCCGCAGGAAGTGCTGACGAGCACCATGCGCGCCAACCAGAAATATTTCGCGCTTCACGACAAGGCGGGGAAGCTCGCCAACCGCTTCATCGTCGTCGCCAACCTCGAAGCCGAAGACGGCGGCAAGGCCATCGTCAACGGCAACGAACGCGTACTCCGCGCCCGCTTCGCCGACGCGCGTTTCTTGTGGGATCAGGACCGGAAGGTGCGGCTGGAAGATCGTCTGTCAAAGCTCGCGGACGTCAAATTTTATGAAGGTCTTGGTTCCGTGAAGGACAAGGCCCTGCGTATCGGACAACTAGCGGCAAGGTTGTCCGAGATGGTTCCTGATGCCGACATTATGATTGCGTTGTCTGCTGCAAATCTTGCCAAAGCCGACCTTGTGTCCGGAATGGTCTACGAGTTTCCTGAGCTTCAAGGTTTGATGGGTTATTATTTTGCCCGAACGGACGGTCTTGGGGAGGAAACAGCCAAGGCAATTCGCGATCACTACAAGCCGGTTGGTCCTGGCGATAGTTTGCCGGAGACACACAATGGCCTTGTCGTCGCGCTTGCGGATAAGCTGGATACGCTGGTGGGTTTCTTTGGTGTTGGGGAAGCTCCAACTGGTTCGCGTGATCCGTTTGCTTTACGTCGGGCGGCGCTCGGCATTGTCAGGATTCTGTTAGAACGAAAAGTGCGTTTTCGTTTGAGGCGTGCACTTGATGATGCAAACGTGCAGTTTGGAAGCTGGGGTCCCGGACAGTTCGGTAGTGTGACACATGACGCAGTTTTCACATTTATAATCGAGCGCCTGAAAGTCTATCTGCGCGATCGGGGCGCACGACACGATCTTGTAGACGCCGTCTTTTCGCTTGATATGAATTCTCGCCCGTTAGACGATCTCGTTCTCATCGTGAATCGCGTCGAGGCGCTCTCCGAATTCCTCAACACCGAAGACGGCAAGAACCTGCTGGCCGGCTACAAGCGCGCCACCAACATTCTGCGCATCGAGGAAAAGAAGGACGGCGAGGGTGCCTTCGACGCCGCGCCTGACGCATCGCTCTTCGCGCAGGACGAGGAGAAATCGCTCGCCGCCGCCATCGCCGCCGCGACGAAAGATGCAAAAGCCGCCGTCGCGCGCGAGGATTTCGCCGCCGCCATGTCGGCGCTGGCGAAGCTCCGTGCGCCGGTCGATGCGTTCTTCGACAAGGTGACGGTCAATGCGGACGACGCAGGCGTTCGCGCCAACCGTCTGAAGCTGCTGGCGCAGATCCGCAGCGCGCTGCACGAGGTCGCGGATTTTTCGAAGGTCGAGGGCTAGGCGCCCGGTAAAGCCAAACCAAAGGCGAGTGCGATGGCTGAGAAGAAGTGGGTCTATTCCTTCGGCGACGGCAAGGCGGAAGGCGCGGCGCGTTTGCGCGACCTGCTGGGCGGCAAGGGCGCCAATCTCGCCGAGATGTCGAATATCGGCCTGCCGGTCCCGCCGGGTTTCACCATCACCACCGAAGTCTGCACCGCCTTTTATGAAAACGACCGCGCCTTTCCGGACGGCCTGAAAGCGCAGGTGGAAACCGCTCTCGCCGAAGTCGGCCGCGCGATCGGCGCGAATTTCGGCGACGCGAAGAACCCGCTGCTGGTCTCGGTGCGTTCCGGCGCGCGCGCCTCGATGCCCGGCATGATGGACACGGTGCTGAACCTCGGCCTCAACGACGCAACCGCGGCGGGGCTCGCCGCGCGTGCGGGCGACGAACGCTTCGCCTATGACAGCTACCGCCGCTTCATCGCGATGTATTCCGACGTCGTGCTGGGCGTCGAGCATCACAATTTCGAGGAGATCCTCGAATACTTCAAGGAAGAGCAGGAGCTGAAACTCGACACCGAGCTTTCCGCCGAAGACTGGAAGAACATCGTCACGCTCTTCAAGGCGCGCGTCGAGGAGGAGCTCGGCCGCCCCTTCCCGCAGGATGTCGACGAGCAGCTCTGGGGCGCGATCTCGGCCGTCTTCGGTTCGTGGCGCAACCGCCGCGCCGAAACCTATCGCCGTCTCCACAACATTCCCGAAAGCTGGGGCACCGCGGTCAACATTCAGGCGATGGTCTTCGGCAATATGGGCGAGACCTCGGCCACCGGCGTCGCCTTCACGCGCAATCCCTCGACCGGCGAGAAGGACTACTACGGCGAATTCCTGATCAACGCGCAGGGCGAGGACGTGGTGGCCGGCATCCGCACGCCGCAAAGCCTGACAAAAAAGGCGCGCGAAATCGCGAAGGACAAGAAGCCCTCGATGGAAGAGGCGATGCCCGGCGCCTTCGCCGAGCTGGCGGCCGTCTTCGACCGCCTCGAAAAGCATTATGCCGACATGCAGGATGTCGAGTTCACGGTACAGGACGGCAAGCTCTGGATGCTGCAGACCCGCGCCGGCAAGCGCACGGCGAAAGCGGCGCTGAAAATCGCCGTCGAAATGGTGGGCGAGGGATTGATCGACGAGAAGACGGCGATCTCCCGCGTCGATCCGGCCTCGCTCGATCAGCTTCTGCATCCGACGCTCGACCCGGATGCGCCGCGCGATGTGCTGGCGACGGGCCTGCCGGCATCGCCCGGCGCCGCCTCGGGCGAGGTCGTGTTCAATTCCGAGGAAGCCGCCTCGATGCGCCAGATCGGCAAATCGGTCATTCTGGTGCGCGTCGAGACGAGCCCCGAAGACATCAACGGCATGCATTCGGCCGCGGCCATTCTGACGACGCGCGGCGGCATGACGAGCCATGCGGCGGTCGTCGCGCGCGGCATGGGCCGGCCATGCGTGTCGGGCGCCGGCACCATCCGCATCGACTACAAGACCGAGACGTTCACGGCCTCCGGTGTCACCGTGAAAAAAGGCGACGTCATCACGGTCGACGGGTCGACGGGGCAGGTGTTGAAGGGCGAAATCCCGACCTTGCAGCCCGAGCTCTCCGGCGATTTCGCGACGCTGATGGGCTGGGCCGACAAGCATCGCCGCATGGAAGTGCGCACCAATGCCGAAACGCCGCACGACGCCGAGACGGCGCGCAAGTTCGGCGCCGAAGGCATCGGCCTCTGCCGCACCGAACACATGTTCTTCGACGAAGACCGCATCGTCGCCGTGCGCCAGATGATCCTCGCCGACGACGCGAAGGGCCGCCGCGCTCCGCTCGACAAGATTTTGCCGATGCAGCGCGACGACTTCCGGCAATTGTTCGAGATCATGCACGGTCTGCCGGTGACGATCCGCCTGCTCGATCCGCCGCTGCACGAATTCCTGCCGAAGGGCGACGCGGAAATCGCGCAGGTCGCGGCCGACACCGGCATGCCGGCCGACAAGCTGGTGCGCCGTCTGGCCGAACTTGCCGAAAGCAATCCGATGCTCGGTCATCGCGGTTGCCGCCTCGGCATTTCGTTCCCCGAGATCTACGAGATGCAGGCGCGCGCCATTTTCGAGGGCGCGCTCGAGGCTGCGAAGAAAACCGGTGCGCCGGTCATCCCCGAAATCATGGTGCCGCTGGTCGCGATGAAGACCGAACTCGACTTCCTGAAGGCGCGCATCGATGCGGTGGCGGCCGAAGTCGGGAAGGAGCAGGGCGTCGGGCTGACCTATCATGTCGGAACCATGATCGAGCTGCCGCGCGCGGCGCTGATGGCGCGCGAAATCGCCGAAAGCGCCGAGTTCTTTTCCTTCGGCACCAACGACCTGACGCAGACGACCTATGGCATCAGCCGCGACGATGCCGCCCAGTTCATGAACGATTATCTGGGGAAGAAAATCCTGATGCAGGACCCCTTCGTTTCGCTGGATCGCGACGGCGTGGGCGAGCTTGTCCGCATCGCCGCCGAGCGCGGGCGGGCCACCCGGCCCGGCATCAAGCTCGGCATCTGCGGCGAGCATGGCGGCGACCCGGCCTCGATCGCATTTTGCGAGGAAGTCGGCCTCACCTATGTCTCCTGCTCGCCCTACCGGGTGCCGATTGCCCGCCTCGCCGCCGCCCAGGCGGCACTGCACATGGGCGCCGCGGCCGGAACGGCCGGCAGCACCGCCTGAGACATCCGTGAGCGGACAATCCCGTATCGGGATTTGATCGTGTACAGACGATTAATGTTTGTGTCGAAATTGCGACAGTTTCATTAACGTTTGAGTCGCGCGCAATGTGCGCCATTAAGGTGAATATCGAAGCGTACAAACCATCCGCCGGCGCGGATGTACAATTTGTCACAGTCAAAAACTCTTTTGAGGCCAATGACATAGGGGTTTGCGCTAACGGTGTGGCAACTATGACATTGTGAGCCCCGAATCGCCGTGTTACCTCCCGACAGCTGATGAGTGCGTAAATATTTGCCCAGGTGTCGAGGCGGCATCGGGCTCTGGCACGTAGAGCGGTGCTGTCCGTGGATCTTGCAAGGTTCCCGAAAAGGAACCGGGCCGAAGCCTCCGAAGAGAGGCGCTGTCCCAGATCCGAATGAACAACAAAGCGACGGATTAGAGAACGATGCGCAGGTTATTTGATTGGCTCGATCTGGGCCACGTCTTCTCCGGGGCTGCTTATGCGGCTTTCGGCGTTGTTGCCCTGGGGGCGGTCTCCGCGACCGTGCTGGGCGCGATGACGACGGAGACGCCCGTGGTCGAG
Organism: Parvibaculum sp.; assembly: GCF_019635935.1. NCBI lineage: Bacteria > Pseudomonadati > Pseudomonadota > Alphaproteobacteria > Hyphomicrobiales > Parvibaculaceae > Parvibaculum > Parvibaculum sp. The sequence goes on from NZ_JAHBYN010000001.1 coordinate 2,879,013, forward strand.
GCCCGTGCCGACACCGCGCCGATGATGGCTTTCGCGCCTGTTCACGGCCGCGACCTTGCCGGCGCCTTCTCCAACGACACGCTCTTTCTCGATGCCGATCTCCAGCAGGCGGCGGTCATTCTGCCGGCGCATGGACGTCCGATGGATGTCGCCTCGCCGCTGTTGCAGGTCAAGGCGCGCGTACTGGAAGAGGAACGCCGCTGCCTTGCCGTCGGCATCTATTTCGAGGCGCGGGGCGAGAGCGCGCGCGGCCAGCTTGCGGTCGCCCGCGTGATCCTCAACCGCGTCGGTTCGGAAAATTATCCCGACACGATTTGCGGCGTCGTCTATCAGGGATCGGCCCGCAACACGGGCTGCCAGTTCTCCTTCACCTGCGACCGCACGCTCAGCAAGGTGCCGAACGAGCGCCGCGCCTGGGCGAAGGCGATGCGCACGGCTGAATATGTGACGATGGGCCGCCTCGACGACGCGGAAGTGGGCCCGGCGATGTTCTATCACGCCGACTATGTGCAGCCCTATTGGGCGGCGAGCATGGTCGAGGTGGCGAAGATCGGCCGTCACATCTTCTACAGCAAGCCGCGTCGCGAGAACCGCTCCTGATCCTCAGCCTTTTGCGGCCGCTTCCATTTCCTTGAGCAAGGGCGCCAGCGGCCCCGAATTGGCGATCTGGTCGCGCACCATTTCGGGGGCATTGCCGGCCATCTTGTCGAGCTCCACAAGCTCCGGCGGCACATACCAGTGCAGCTTGTCCGAGCCGTAAGCCTCCCACACCACCTTGGCGACCTCGACCGGCGGAATGGCGCGGAACATGCCTTCCTTCGGCGCATTGGCAACCGTGCCTTCCGGCAGGATCGGCGTGTCGATCAGCCCCGGCAGCACATCCGCCGCGCGCACACCGATCAGCCGGAATTCGATGGAAAGCGCTTCGGTGAGCCCCTTCACCGCGTGTTTCGTCGCCGAATAAACGGCGATGCCCGGCATGCCGTAAGTGGCCGACGACGACGAGGTGGTGAAGCAGAGCGAATTCTTCGTCGCCTTGAGGAGCGGCAGGGCCGCATAGATGCCGTTCAGCACGCCGACGAAATTGACGTTGACGACGGCCATGATGTCCTCGAACGGCATCTGCTCGAAGAGCCCGCCCCGGCCGATGCCCGCATTGTTGAACAGAATGTCCATCTGCCCGCCGGTCGCCTTGCCGAAGAGCGCGACGGCCGTATCGAAAGCCGATTTGTCGGTGACGTCGAGCCGGGCGACGACGCAGTTTTCCGGCCCCAGTTCCTCTTCAAGCGCAACGAGCCCCGTGCCGTTGACGTCGTAGCCGCCGACGAACCAGCCCTTGCCGTGAAAGAGCCGTGCCGTTTCGAGCCCCATGCCCGAAGCCGCCCCGGTGATGAAGATGGATTTCCGTCCGTTCGCCTGTCCCATGATCGGTCCCGCCTGTTGTTCTGATTTTATGGACCGTAGTCCAGTTCCGGCGCGCGGGGAAGGGCGAACGAGCGGGGTCAGGATGCCGTGAGGGAATCGAAATCGAGGCCGATATCGAGGCAGGGCGCGGAATGGGTGATCCAGCCGCAGGAGATGAGATCGACGCCCGAGGCGGCGATGGCGGGCGCGGTCGCGGCGGTGATGCGGCCCGACGCTTCGGCAATCGCGCGCCCGCCGATGCGGCGCACGGCCTCGGCGAGCATGTCGGGCGTCATGTTGTCGAGCAGCACCGCGTCGACGCCGACGGCCAACGCCTCGTCGAGTTGATCGAGCGTGTCGACCTCGACCTCGATCTTGACCATGTGACCGCTCGCGGCTTTCGCGCGCGCAATGGCGGCGGCGACGCCGCCCGACATTGCGATGTGGTTGTCCTTGATCAGCACGGCATCGTCGAGCCCGAAGCGATGATTGATGCCGCCGCCGGCGCGCACTGCATATTTCTCGAAAATACGAAGCCCTGGCGTCGTCTTGCGCGTGCAGCAGACTTGCGCCTTCGTGCCTTCGATGGCGCGTGCGATCTCGCGCGTCGCGGTTGCGATGCCCGACATGTGCCCGAGAAAATTCAGCGCCACGCGCTCGCCCGTCAGGATGCCGCGTGCCGGGCCCTCGATGGCGGCGATGGTGTCGCCCGGTTCGACATCCGATCCGTCGCCTTTCAGCACTGCCACCTTCAGCGCCGGCTCGACCAGACGAAACGCCATGCGCGCGCAATCGAGACCGGCGATGCGGCCGGGCTGGCGCGCATTCAGCAGCACACGCGCTTTCGCTTCCGCCGGCACCGTCGCCATGGTGGTGATGTCGCCGGCGCGGCCGAGATCTTCCGCCAGCGCCGCGCGCACCGCGGGCTCGATCAGCAACGCGGGCAGGGGCTCAAGGTGAAGGCTCATGCGCCGGCCTGCGCGGCGATCTCGCCGGCCGCGGGCGATGCTTCGGCGACAGCGGCCTCGGCGATGCGCGACGCGTCTTTCAGCGTGATGTAGCTGCGGTGCCGCCAGGGCGCGCGGGCGCGGGTGAAATCGCTGCGATAGTGCCCGCCCCGGCTTTCCTCGCGCGCAAAGGCCGCGGCGGCGATCAGCTTCGCGGTCGTCGCGATGTTGCCGAAGAGGCTCGACGGTCCGGCGGCACGTTCGAGCCGCGCGATCTCGCCGAGCGCGAAGGCAAGCCCCGCCGCATGGCGCTCCACACCGACATGCGCTGTCATGATCTGGCGAAGCTGCGCCACCATCGGCGCATCGAGCGGCATTGCGGAGGCAAGCATCGGCGGCGCGATGTGAACGCCCGCCCGCGCGCCCGGCACCGCGCCCTCGATATCGGCGGCGATGCGCGCGCCGAAGACGATCGCCTCCAGCAGCGAATTGCTGGCAAGGCGATTGGCGCCATGCATGCCGGTGGACGCCACTTCGCCGCAGGCCCACAAGCCGGCAATGGTGCTGCGTCCGCGCGCATCCACGTGAATGCCGCCCATATGATAATGCGCCGCCGGCGCCACCGGGATCGGCTGGCGCACCGGGTCGATGCCAAGCGCGAGGCAGCTTTTGTAGACGGTCGGGAAGGCGTCCGGAAAACGCGACCCGAGCGCCGCGCGGGCATCGAGGAAAGCGCCGCGCCCGGCTTCGATCTCGCGGAAGATCGCGCGCGCCACGATGTCGCGCGGCCCGAGCTCGGCATCTTCGTGGATCGCGGCCATGAAGCGGCGGCCCATATTGTCGATCAGGATCGCGCCTTCGCCGCGCAGCGCCTCCGTCACCAGCGGCGCGGGATCGCGCGGACCGGCAATCGCCGTCGGGTGGAATTGCACGAATTCGGGATCGGCGATCAGCGCCCCGGCGCGCGCCGCCATCGCAACGCCTTCGCCGCGCGCTTCGAGCGGATTGGTGGTGACGGCGAAAAGCTGGCCGACGCCGCCCGATGCCAGCACCAGCGCCCGCGCCTTGATGAGGAGCGGCTGCGGCGCGGTCGCGGCATGGGCCGGCCGCGCGAAGACGCCGACGGCGCGGCCATCCTCGACGGCCAGCTCATAGGCCGACAGGCCCTCCATCACGCGGATCGAGGGCGTCGCACGCACCGCCGCCACAAGCGCTTGCATGATCGCCTTGCCGGCCTGGTCGCCTTTCACATGCACGATGCGGCGGTGGCTGTGCGCGGCCTCGCGGCCGACCGCGAGCTTGCCCTCGATGTCGCGGTCGAAGGGAACGCCGAGACGAAGCAGGTCTTCGATGCGGATAGCGGCCTCGCGCGCGATCGACAGCGCGGCGTCTTCGTCGACGATGCCGGCGCCCGCCGCGATCGTGTCGGCGGCATGGGCTTCCGGTGTATCGCCGGCTTCGATCGCCGCCGCGATGCCGCCCTGCGCCCAGGCCGACGATGCGCCATCGCCGATGGGCGCGCCGGCTAGAACCGTCACCGGGCGGGGCGCAAGCTTCAGCGCCGTGAAGAGGCCCGCAAGCCCCGCACCGACGATCAGAACGTCGCCGGCATCGACGATATTGCCGTGAGCCATGATGGCGCCCTCGAAAGGATCAGTTGCCGAGATTGATCATCCGCTCGACCGCAAGGCGCGCCCGCGCCGCGACCGCCGGATCGACCGTCACTTCCTCACGCATATAGACGAGGCTCTCGAGAATGTTCTTCAGCGAGATGCGCTTCATATGCGGGCAGAGATTGCAGGGCCGCACGAATTCGACATTGGGGTTTTCGACCGCCACATTGTCGCTCATCGAGCATTCCGTCACCATGACGACGCGCTTGGGCTGGTTGTCCTTCACCCATTTGATCATGCCGGAAGTGGAACCGGAGAAGTCCGCTTCCTCGACGACTTCGGGCGGGCATTCGGGATGCGCGATGATGACGATGTTCGGGTCGTCGCGGCGATACTGGCGCAGCTCCTCCGCCGTGAAGCGCTCATGCACTTCGCAATGACCCTTCCAGGTGAGAATTTTCACCTTCGTCTGCTTGGCGATGTTCTTGGCCAGAAACTCGTCCGGGATGCAGAGCACGCGGTCGGTGCCGAAACTCTCGACGATCTGCAAGGCGTTCGATGACGTGCAGCAGATGTCGCTCTCCGCTTTCACTTCGGCCGATGTATTGACGTAAGTGACGACCGGCACGCCCGGAAACTTCTCGCGCAGCAGCCGCACATCGGCGCCGGTGATCGAGTCGGCCAGCGAGCAGCCGGCCTTCACATCGGGGATCAGCACCGTCTTGTGCGGGTTCAGGAGCTTCGACGTCTCGGCCATGAAGTGGACGCCGCACTGCACGATCACATCGGCGTCGACCTTCGCCGCTTCCTTGGCAAGCTGCAGGCTGTCGCCGGCGATGTCGGCGACGCCGTGGAAAATTTCCGGCGTCTGGTAGTTATGCGCCAGCACGACCGCGTTGCGCTCTTTCTTGAGGCGGTTGATGGCGTGGATATAGGGCGCGAAGAAGGGCCACTCGACCGAGGGGATGACGTTTTTGACGCGCGCGTAAAGCGGCGCCATTTCCTTCGCCAGGCCCGGCGTGTATTCGAGCTCGGGCATCTCCAGCGGCTTGAACGCGCGCGCCGCGGGCTTTGCCGCCGCGCTCTTTTCAATCTCGCCTGCAAGGGCCATGTCGGCCTCCTCTTGCTGTCCCTATATGCTCATAGTGAGTATATATAAGGGCTCAAAAACACCGGCTTCCGTCCTTACGCCACAACGGGCCCGAAAGGAGGCCGGTCTCTCATCCGGGCTTATGCTACGACTGAGTATTAAGGCCGTCAACAGCGATGATATGGCGCCTCAGGACCCGAATTCAAGGCGCGACGGCCGCAACTACCGCACGGCGAGACAGGCAGGCGCTTCATGATATGGTGCGCGCCGGTTTCCGCCGGGCTTGGCCCGGCTCTACCTTGAGTTTGCCCATGTACGCGCTCGCCGAATTCGCGCTAAAGCTCCGCCATCACATCAACCGCTTCCTCTATCACCGCCGAAGGCGGATGCTGCCGTCGATCGAGGGGGACAAATTTGCCGCCTGCGGACAGGATATCTTTGTCGCCGACCTGCTCGGCGGCAAGCGCAATGGAATCTTCGTCGATATCGGCGCCAATGATGGCGTGACGGTGAGCAACAGCTATCGCTTCGAAAAAGAACTCGGCTGGACGGGCGTCGCCGTCGAGCCGCTTCCCTCCGTCTTCGAGAAGTTGAAGGCAAACCGGTCCTGCCATCTCGTAAATGGTTGCGTGACGCCTGAGGGCGGCAAGGCGCAGCTTGTCGAGATAGTTGGCGCGCCCAACATGCTAAGCACGCTCGAGACCCACAATCGCGGCCTGACGGCGCGCCGCCTGCGGCATAGCCGCCAGCGTCACGGATCCGCGACACGGAACATCGAGGTCGATTGCCATACTTTTGCGTCGCTCATGGACCGGTTTGGCATCCGCAGCATCGATTTCCTGAGCGTCGATACCGAGGGCGGCGAACTCGATATCCTGAAGAGCATCGATTTCGGCCGCTATCCGGTGTCCGTCATTTCGGTCGAGAACAACTTTTACGCCGACGACATCAGGAATTATCTCGAAAAGCAGGGCTTCTTCTATCTTGGCACCTTCAAGGTAGATGAAATCTATCTCTTTGGCGGCGCGCATCTGCGCGCGGCTTTATCTGCGGAATAACGGGCGGAAACATCAGCTGTTCGCCCGGCTGCGCGACGGCGCGAGCTTGAGGCCCGGCGCCGGGCGCTCGTTGAGCACCTCGCGGCGGAAGCGGAATTGTTCGGCGGGCCGCCCCCCGGTGCGCGTCGACATCCTTCCTGTGCGCTCCACGAGGCCGGCATTCTCGACGAGGCGGCGGAAATTCTGCTTGTGAACATGCAGGCCGAGCAGCGCCTCGACGGTCTTCTGCAATTCATAAAGCGTGAAGCTCGGCGGCATCAGCTCGAAGGCGACCGGGCGGTATTTGATCTTGGCGCGCAACCGGCCCATCGCGGTCGCCAGAATGCGCCGGTGGTCGAACTGCATCGGCCGCCCGAGATTGGGCGCATGCTTGCCGGTAAGGCCGCGCGCATTGGGCCGTCCGTCCCGCGCCGCTTCGAGAAGCAGCCCGGCACTGTAGAGAAGCTCATAGCGCTCCAGCGCCTTTTCGTCGTCCCATGGCACGCCGTCCATGCCGAAGCAAAGCCGCATCCGGTCGCGCCGCTTGCCGCGCGCCAATTCCTCGGGCGGCGCTTCCGATTGCCGCCCGGCCCATTCGCGCAGCAGCGGCACGATCGCCTGGTCGATGATCGGTGGCTTGCCGGCGCGCCAGTCCTCCCACGGGAAATATTGATACCAGTCGCGCCACGCCGCGCCCTTCAGCGCTTCGTCGTGCCCGCGCGTCAGCGCCAGATAGCCGACCGAAACGACATGCTCGCCGGGCGCGTCGCTTTCGAGCGAATGCCGCCCGCGGTCGCCGAAGGTGTAAAGCTGCTCGACATAGCCAAGTTCCAGTTGTGTCTGTTCCTGCACCCAGGCGCGCAGGCCGATTTCGAGCGTCCGGTGTCGCACCGGGTTGAACGGGCCGAAAGGCAGCGCGTCCCAGCCGCTGGCGCCGTCGGTTTCGTCATGCGGCACGACAAGGATTTTCGGCTGGTCGTCCGACACGGTCACAATGGCGGCGTTGAGGCCGATGACGACGGCCTTGTCGGCGCGCATCGCCGCCTCGGCGGCCGACTGGCTGGAAAATGTGCCCTGCGCTTTCGTCATTTTCGGGTCCGTCACGCCGCGCCGGGCCGCACGGGCACCGAGAAAATTTCGCCCTCCCAGACCGCGCGTCCCGGTCCCAGCGCCTCGACGGCCGCCGACATGCGGCCTTGCCGCGCCAGCAATTCGTCGGCGATCCGCACCATCAGGCGGTTGGGGTGTGCATGCGCCCCGCGCGACCGGATCAGCCGCGCGAGTTCGACTTCCGGATGATCTTCGTTGAGCGCGCAAAGCGCGATGAAGGCCGCCGCCGAGGAGCGGCTGATGCCGGCCCAGCAATGAACGAGCAGCGGGCTTTGCTGGTCCCAGCCGCGCACGAAATCGATCAGCGATGACACATGCTCGGCGCCCGGCGGCACCAGATCGTGCAGCGGTTCGGCAATGTCGTTGACTCCGAGCCGCAGGTGACGCGCAGGCGCAATGCCGCGCGGCGTGCCGATCATGGTTTCGGGATCGAGCAGGCTGACGAGATGCGACGGCCGCAGCGAAGCAACGGCATCCTCGACGGCGCTGAGGGGGCTGACATAGATCATCTTTTACTCGGCGAAGGACAAAACCCGGCTGAATCGATCATGGACCCTGAATAACACAGATTTGTGCAAAGTCGGGGCATAATCGAGCCGCAACGGGGCTTTACGGCCTCAATTGCCGTCGGTCAGCAGACGGAACCGGGCGAGGAAGCGCGCCTGCGCCTTCTTCGTCGGCAAGGGTTCGATGGGGATCGGCGCAAGTCCGCGCGGCCGTCCGAAAATCCGCGCCGCCTCGTCGTCGGAAAATCCGGCGATCTGCGTCGCCTCGAGAAAGGCCGACGCCTTGTCGGCGCGCTTGATCGTCTCCTCGATATTCTGCGGCAATTCTTTCGGCAAACCGAAGCGCATATGAATGGCCGCCGCAAGCCGGTGCTCGAACGCCTTGTAGTCGATGCCGAGCGCCGCCTTGAACGGGCTGATCATGTCGCCGATCACATATTCGGGCGCATCGTGCAGCAGCGCCGCCAGCCGCCACCGCGCCGGCCAGCCGGGCCGGAAGCGCGCGCATATATCGTCCACCAGCACACTATGTTCGGCGACGGAGAAGGCGTGATCGCCTTGCGTTTGCCCATTCCAGCGCGCAACGCGCGCCAGCCCATGCGCAATGTCCTCGATTTCGACGTCGAGCGGCGAAGGATCGAGCAGATCGAGGCGCCGCCCGCTCAGCATTCGCTGCCAGGCGCGGGGCGCGGGGCCGATCTTGTCTGCGCCGCGCGGCGAGCGGGCCTTGGTCATGAAAATCTGCCTTCACGAATGCGGAGGCGAAACTTACGGCGCGTCAACCGCCTTGTCGACAAGGCCGAGATGCGCGGTCGGGCGCATCTGCCGCACCCGCTTGTGGCCAAGCTGTGGTTGCGCTGCCCCGGACTTTGTCCATGATCAATGTGGGGCTATGCTCGCAACGGCCGCGCGGCGAACAATGCGGCCGGAAAAACCAGGGAAGAATGGCAGTCGATCCGGTTCCGGCGGAACTCCTCTATCGCTCTTGCGACCTTGCGCAATTCGACTTCGCGACCACGGCCGAGCTGGAAGATCACAGCGGTCTTGTCGGTCAGGAGCGGGTGCTGGAGGCGCTGCGCTTCGCTGCGAGTATCCGCCGCCAAGGCTACAACCTGTTCGTGCTCGGCCCCGACGGCGCCGGCAAGCACGAGGCGGTGCTGCGTTTCCTCTCGGGCGTGGCGCTGCGCCAGCGCGCGCCCGCCGACTGGGTCTATGTCAACAATTTCGACACGCCGCACAAGCCGGTGGCGCTGGAGCTCGGCGCCGGCACCGGCCGCACGCTGAAGGAAAGCATGGCGCGCCTCGTCGACGATCTGAAGGCGACGATGCCGGCGATTGTCGAAAGCGAGGAATATCAGAACCGGCGTCAGTCGATCGACGAGGAGTATCAGGAGAAGCAGGAGCAGGCCTTCGAGGAACTGCGCACCCATGCGGAGGCCGAAAACATCGCGCTTCTGCGCACGCCGGCGGGCTTCGCGCTGGCGCCGGTGCATGACGGCAATGTGCTGAAGCCGGAAGAATTCAACAAGCTTCCCGAGGAAGAACGCAAACGCATCGAAGATGTCATCCAGGGCCTGCAAAAGGAACTTGCCGACACGATCGAACATATTCCCGGCTGGCAGAAGGAACATCGCCTGCACATACAGGCGCTGAACCGCGAGGTCGCGGAGCGCGAGGTCGAACGCGTCATGCGCGAGCTGCGCGCCTTTTTCGACGGCGTAACGCCCGTTCGAAACTGGCTGGACGCCGTGAAGGCGGATCTGATCGAGAATATCGCTCTTTTTACCGGCGCAGGCGCCGATGCGTCCGGGCAGGTGCCGCCGATGCAGCTCATGCAGGCGCTGGCGCAAGGGCAGGGCGGCGGCTTTCCGGCGGCAAATCCGTTCCGCCGCTACGAAGTCAACATCGTCGTCGAAAACAGTGAAAGCGCGCGCCGGCAGGGCTCGGCGACGCTGAAGGCGCAAGACCTCGCCGATGCCGGCGGCTATATCGGCGGCGGTGCGCCGATCCTCTACGAAGATCACCCGACCATGGCCAACCTGCTTGGCCGCGTCGAGCACATGCCGCAAATGGGTGCGCTCGTCACCGACTTCATGCTCATCAAGCCGGGATCGCTGCATCGCGCCAATGGCGGCTATCTGCTGATCGACGCTTTGAAGCTGTTGCGCGAACCGCTGGCCTGGGAGGCGCTGAAGCGTGCCATCCGCCGCCGCAAGGTCGTCATCGAAAGCGCCGGCGAATATCTGAGCCTCATCAGCACGGTAACGCTGGAACCCGATCCGATCCCGCTCGACATCAAGATCGTGCTGCTCGGCGACCGCTACCTCTATTACATGCTGAGCAATCTCGATCCCGATTTCGAGGAGCTCTTCAAGGTCGCCGCCGATTTCGAGGACGAGATCGACCGCGAACCGGAAAACGAACTGCTTTATGCGCGTCTGCTTGCGGGCTTCTGTCGCGAGGAAAATCTGCTGCCGCTCGATCGCGCCGGCGTCGGCCGCGTCATCGAGCGTTCGGCGCGCATGGCCGAAGATGCCGAGAAGCTGACCACAATCCTGCGTCCCATCGTCGATCTCATGCGCGAGGCCGACCACATCGCGCGCAGCGAAGGCGCAATCGCCATCACGGCCGACCACATCGACAGCGCCGTCGACGCCCAGATCGGCCGCGCCGACCGCCTGCGCGAACGCAGCCTCGAAATGATCACGCGCGATATCGTGATGATCGACACCGAAGGCGAACGTATCGGCCAGGTCAACGGCCTCTCGGTGCTTTCGATGGGCAGCGTTTCCTTCGGCCGCCCGAGCCGCATCACGGCGCGCGTGCGCATGGGCCTTGGCAGCGCGCGCGTCATGGACATCGAACGCGAGGTGGCGCTGGGCGGCCCGATCCACACCAAGGGCGTACTGATCCTGTCGGGCTATCTCTCCGGCCAGTTCCTGCCCGAAATCCCGCTGTCGATGAGCGCCAGTATCGTTTTCGAACAATCCTATGGCGGCGTCGATGGCGACAGCGCATCTTCCGCCGAGCTTTACGCGTTGATCTCGGCGCTGGCCGAAGCGCCCATCGCGCAGGGCCTTGCCGTCACCGGCTCGGTCAACCAGCTCGGCGAGGTGCAGGCCATCGGCGGCGTCAATGACAAGATCGAGGGCTTTTTCGACATCTGCATGCGTCGCGGCCTGACCGGCGAGCAGGGCGTGCTGGTCCCGGCCGCCAACGTCAAGCATTTGATGCTGCGTCAGGACGTTGTCGACGCGGTGGAACGCGGCATGTTTGCGATCTATCCTGTCGAGCATGTCGAAGAAGGCGTTGAACTGCTGATGGGCGCGCCCGCCGGCGTTCGCGGATCGGACGGCAGGTTTCCGCCGGGCACGATCTATGCGCGAACCGAGGACCGGCTCGCGGCCTTCGCCGACAATCAGCGCCGCTTCGCCCAGCGCTCCGACGACAACGGCAAGAGGGGGGCATGATGGCCGCCCGCGACAAACGGCACACGCAAGCGGCGCAAACCGAAGACCCCGCCGCGACCCGCATCGTCATCGGGCTCGACACCTCGTTCCTGACGCGCGAGGCCTTGTCGCTGGCCGCGCGTCTGGCGGCGTCCATGGATGCGCGCCTCAAGGGCATTTTCGTCGAGGACGAAAACCTGCTGGCCCTGTCGAGCCTGCCTTTTGCGCGCGAGGTCTCGTTTTCGGGCGAGGTGCGCGAACTCGATCCCGAGCGCATGCTGCGCGCCATGCGTGCTCAGGCCGAGAGCGCGCGCCGTGTGCTTGCGCGTGTCGCCGCCGAGGCCCATGTCGACTGGAGCTTCGATGTAAAGCGCGGCCGCCCGCTCACTTCGATCGTGGCCGGCGCGAGCGCCGACGACACGCTGGTCATCCGTTCCGCGTCGGCGCCCTCGCAAGAGGTCGGCCGCACCGTGCGCGCCGCGACCCTCGATGCGCATGCCGACGTATTGCTGGTGGCGCGCGGCATCGGCCTGAAAGGCGCTTTCACCGCTGCATTGCCGCCCGGCGCCGCCGGCCGCGGCGTTGCTTCGATCGACGAAGGCTCAAGCATCGGAGAAAGCTGTGCGGCCTTTGCCGAAACGCTGGCCGCCCGCATCGGCGCGCCCTTCCGCCGCCTCGGCGCGAAGGGCCGCAGCCCCGCCGACATCGCGGCGGCGGCAAGGACGGCGGGTGTCGGCTTGCTGATTGTCAATGCCGGATGGCTCGGCGACGATGAGGACGCCGCGCGTCTTTCGGCGGCGGCCGGTTGTCCGATCCTCCTTCTCGGTGCCGAGCGCGAACCGCGTCCGGCATCTTCACCCGCGGAAAAGGGAGACTGATCCATGTCCGTGAAAAAAATTCTGGTGCCGCTTGCCGGCCGCCCGTCGGACAGCGAGGTGCTCGGCACGGCGCTGTCCATCGCGGGCGATTTCGGCGCGCAGATCGTGGCGCTTTTCGCGCGGCCCGACCCGACCGAGGCCCTGCCTTATCTGGGCGACGGTGTGTCGGGTCAGGTGATCGAGGATCTGTTGCAGGCGGCCCGCGAAGGCGCCGACGACGCCTCGGCCCGCGTCCTGAAGATGCTGGAAGCGGCGGCGGCCAAGGCGGGATTTCCGATTGTCGGCAAGGGCGCGGAGCCGCCGCTGCCGTCGGTTCGCTTTCTCGACGTCACCGGACGCCGCGACGAAGTCGTCGCCAGTCACAGCCGCCTCTCCGACCTCATCGTTTTCGGCGAAAGCGCGACCGGCATTGCCGGCGGCACGGCGCTTGAGGCCGCAATGATGAGCGCCGGACGCCCGGTGCTGATCGCGCCGAAAAAATCATGGGCGCCGGTCGGCGGTTCCGTCGCCATCGCCTGGGACGAAAGCGCCGAAGCCGCGCGCGCCGTCACCACCGCGATCCCGTTTCTCGAAAAGGCGCGCAAGGTCACGATCCTCTGCATCGGCGACAAGGAACTCAATCCCGATCCCGGCTCGACGCTTGCCGACTATCTGGCGCTGCACGGCGTCGTCGCCGATGTGCATCTGGTCGATGCGCGCGGTCGCGCCGCCGGCGAAGTGCTGCTCGAAACCGCCGAGAAAGCGGGTACCGACCTCCTCGTCATGGGCGGTTACAGCCACAGCCGCCTGCTCGAATTCATCATTGGCGGCGTGACGCAACACATCAGGTCCCATGCCACCATTCCTGTGCTGATGGCGCACTGAACAACCGGAACGGAACTTTCAATGACCCTCTATCACGTCCACATGACCCTCGCCCGCAACGAGGAATTTCCCAACGGCTCGCCCGCGCATGGCTACGATCTCGTCGTGCCGCTCGACGGCGACATGATGCTTGACCCGGCGGCATGGAAGGCGCATTCGAAGGAATGCACCGTGCGCCGCTTCTGGCAGGGCGAGGCGGATCAGAAAGGCCTGTTGCGCCATATTGGGCGGGGCTGGGCGATCGACTACGATCTCTCGACGCCGGAAGCCGACGAGCCCTTCTTCAAGCTCGACCGTCACGAATTCAAATCGGGCGAATATCTTTCCGTCACCGAACAGGACGGCGAGATGCAGACCTTCCGCATCGTCACGGTGGAGCCGTTGAAGAGCTGACGCCTACGCGCGCTTCCTGACCAGCACGTTGCCGGCCGAATAGCCGGCGCCGAAGCTGCATATCAGTCCGAGATCGCCGGGCTTCATATCCTCGCTGAACTTGCTGAAGGCGATGATGGAGCCGGCGGAACTGGTGTTGGCGTATTCCTGCAGGATGTTGGGCTGCTCGCCGGGTTCCGGATCGCGGCCCAGCACCTTGCGGCCGATGAAGTCGTTCATGCTCTTGTTGGCCTGGTGCAGCCACATGCGTTTCAGGTCTTTCGGATCGAGCCCGGCATCCGCCATGTGCTCCAGAATGAGCTGCGACACCATCGGCACGACTTCCTTGAAGACCTTGCGGCCTTCCTGCACGAACAGCTTGTCCTTCGCGCCGACGCCTTCGGGCGTCGCGCGGTTGAGGAAGCCGAAATTGTTGCGGATGTTGTTGGAGAATTTGGTGAGAAGCCGCGTGCCGAGAATTTCCCAGGCGCCTTCGACGGTGCAGGTCTCCTCGCGCTCGAGGATGATCGCGGTGCACACATCGCCGAAAATGAAATGACTGTCGCGGTCGCGGAAATTGAGATGCCCCGAGCAGATTTCGGGATCGACGATCAGCACGCAATCGACCGAGCCCGAACGCAGCATGTCGTAGGCCGTCTGGATGCCGAAGGTCGCCGACGAACAGGCGACGTTCATGTCGAAGCCGAAACCCTCGATACCGAGAAGGTCCTGCACCTCGACGGCGATCGCAGGGTAGGGACGTTCGAGGTTGGAGCAGGCGACCAGCACGGCGTCGATGTCGGCGGCCGTCTTGCCTGCGCGCTTCATCGCCTTGTTGGCGGCATCGACCGACATTTCGGCCAGGATCGACGGTTCGTCGTTGGAACGCTGCCGAAGCCGCGGCGCCATGATCTCGGGATCGACGATGCCGGATTTGTCCATCACATAGCGCGCTTCGATGCCCGACGCCTTGACGATGAATTCGACGCTCGATTCCGCAAGCGGTTCCATCTCGCCGCGCGCAATGGCGTCGGCGTGTTTTTCGTTGTGGCGGCGCACATAGGTGTTGAAGCTTTCGACGAGTTCAGCGTTGCTGACGGATTGGGATGGCGTGAAGACGCCGGTTCCGCTGATGACGACTTTGGTCAATGTCCACCCGATTCTTCCCGGTTCGCCTTGCCGGCGTATATCGCGGGATGTTTCTTGTTGGGGCGTTTCCGCCGTTCGGCGGGAAACGCATGCGGCGTTCCCCCGCCGCCCGGCTAAATTAGAACAGGCCCGCCGGCGTTTCCACTGCCGAGCGGCCGATTGAGCGGATTGGAGTGCGATATGGCTAATGACAGCGGGGCAGGGCGCGCGGTCCCGGCACCTTTCGAGGGTGCGGCGCTGCACGCCCTGACCCTTCCTGACATGGCGGCGCTCGCCTTCGTGCTGCTGGAGGAGGGGGCGGCGGATGCGGGCTCGCCCCTGCGTAAACCGGCGCTCGCGACCTTGTCGGCAGCGGGCGCCCCGGCGGTCAGAACGGTGATTTTGCGCAAATTCGACCGCCAGGCCCGCATGCTGGAGCTGTTCACCGACGCCCGCTCGGCCAAGGTCGCCGAACTGGCGCGCGAGCCCCGCGCCTCGATGATGTTCTACGATCCGCGCCGCGACGTGCAATTGCGGCTGGCGGGCAACGCCGTGCCGCTGACGGGCGCGCCCGCGGCAGACGCTTGGGAGGCGGCGGGCCTGCCGAGCCGCCGCGCCTATCTGGCGGTCGCCGCGCCCGGCACGGCGAGCGACAGCCCCACTTCCGGCCTGCCGCCCGAAGTCGAGGGCATGATCCCCTCAGCGGACCGGCTGGAGGAAGGCCGCGTCAATTTCGCCTTGATCCGTTTCGGCTTCGACGAGGCCGATCTGGTGGTGCTGAGTCGCAGCGGCCATCGCCGCGCGCGCATCCGCTGGCCGGCGGATGTGCAGACCGTCGAATGGCTGGTGCCTTGACCGGTCGCGAAGCAGGTCAGTTCAACGAGGCGGCGCGTTCGCTGCCGGTGGACCCGGCGCTGGCGCCGCTATCGCTCTTGGTCTCGCCGCTTTCCGCCGCCTTGACGCTCGCCGGCCGCGACGGCGCGTCCTTGGCGTCTTCCGCTTGAATCTCGCCGCTGATCTGGCCGCCCTGCTCGACGCGCAGTTCGCCATACCGGATCTTGCCGTTGATGCGGCCGGTCGTGTTGATGGTCAGGCACTTGCGCACCGTCAGCGTGCCCTCGAACTTGCCGTTGATTTCCGCCTCGTCGACCGTCGCTTCGCCGCGCACTTCGCCGGTTTCGCTGATGGTCAGTGTGCCGCTTTCGATCGTCGCCTGCACATCGCCCTCGATGACGAGCGCGTCGCAGGATTGAATCTTGCCTTCGAGCTTGAGGCCGCGCCCCACATGCAGGTTGGCGGCGTGGGTGGGCGTTGTGGCGGACGTCTGCCCGCCCGGCGTGTGAAGCGTGCGCACGGTTGGTTTCCTTGCTTGATAGGATGGTGTGATGATGCGGGTTCCCTTGTCGGCGCTGTCGTCGCCGGTCGCCTCGGCACGCGCATTATGGGACGCGGCGTCGCGTTCCTGCGGGCCGGGTGGCGCGGAAAAATCCGGATCGGAAACACCCTTGGGGCGCTTGAACATTTTTGAAATTCCCCTCCGCTGGCTGAAACGTTGCGCAGCCTAAAATCGCAACGTGGCCCGCATGTGCCGACATTGTGGCGGAAGAATGAATGTCTCGAAACAACTGCTCGTAACGACGCTTAATTATCGGTTTTTATTTTGCGCCAATGCGGAACAGTCGGCGTGTCGCGGACAGCTCACAAGGTGATCGTTGACCATGCCGACCGCTTGCGCGAACGCATAGACGATTGTCGGTCCGCAGAATTTGAAGCCGCGCGCCTTCAGCGCCTTCGACATCGCAACGCTCATCGGCGTTTCGGCCGGCACGTCGCCGATACGTTTCCATTTGTTCTGTTTCGGTGCGCCGCCGGCGATGTCCCACAGAAAGCCGGAGAAGCCGCCATCTTCTTCCATGATGTCGAGCCAGGCCCGCGCATTGCCGATCGTCGCTTCGATCTTGCCGCGATGGCGGATGATGCCGGGGTTCTGGAGAAGTTTCTCGACCTTCGCCGGCTTGTAACGGACGATGCGCTCCGGCTCGAAACCGTCGAACGCCGCGCGGAAGCTCTCGCGCTTGCGCAAGATCGTGATCCAGGAAAGCCCGGCCTGAAAGCCGTCCAGCACCAGCTTCTCGAAAAGCGCCCGGTCGTCGTACTCCGGCACGCCCCATTCCCCGTCGTGATAGGCGATGTAGAACGGATCTTCGCCGGGCCAGGGGCAGCGCTTCGCTTCAGCCGCCATCGTCGCCGTCCTCCGGTTGAATTTCGGGCGCGAGCCAGGCCGGAATGTCGGGCGCGAGGCCCGAAGGACCGGCTTCAAGCGTGGCATCCTTGATGAGGTCGAGCCGGAGCAGCGCCAACACACGCGCCGTCTCCGCGTCGCCCGAGAAGACCGTGCCCACTTCGCGCGCGATGGCCTTCACCGGCGTTCCCGGCGCCGGCAGGTCGCCTTCGACGTCGCAGGGCACGAGCCGTTTGCGCACGCTGCCGCGCCGCTTGGTGCGCGAGGTCACTTCCTGTCCGACAAAGCAGCCCTTGTGGAAGTCGATGCCGTTGAGGAGGTCGAGATTGACCTCCAGCGGAAAAGTCCGGTCCGGTTCGAAATCCTCGGCCGCATCGCCGACGCCAAGGCCGATCCGGTGGCGCTGCCAGCCGGCCATGTCCCCGCCAAGCGCCGCAAGCGCTGTTATGGGCAGGATGGCGCGGGCGCCCATCGCGGCGAGGCGCGGGTCGGCAAGCCGCGGACCTTCGGCGGCCACCGCCGTCCCGTCCTCGTTCCAGTAGGCGGCAACCCCGTGCGTCGCGCTCAGATCCTCGATCCTCACCTTGGCGCGCAGCTTGTACATGGTCAGCCGCTTGACGAGATCGGCGATCCGCGCGCCGTCGCAATCGAGCAGCAGCGCCTGCTTGTCCGTTGGATCGGCGAAAAGGAAGAAATCGAACAGGAACTTGCCCTGCGGCGTCAGCAGCGCGGCATAGACGGCCTTGTCGCCACTTGCCGCCTCGGCATCGTTGGTGATGAGCCCCTGCAGGAAGCTCCGCGCCTCCGGCCCGCCGACCCTCAGCACCCCGCGCCCGCTCAGCGCACAGGCCTTCACCCCGTTCATGGCGTCTTGCCCCGATTCATGGTGCCTCAGATGTAGGCCCGCCGCCCGCCGCCCGCAAGCGCCCGGCTTGGCTTCCGTCACCCCGCCACTTATAACCCGCAGGAGACGCGAACGACCGCGCGTGGCGGCAATGCCGCTCCACGCCTGAGAGGAGCCCGCTGTGAGCCAGACCTACGATCTCGTTTTCCGTGGCGGCACCGTCGTCAATCAGGATGGAACGGGCAAGGCTGACCTGGCGGTCAAGGACGGCCGCATCGCCGCCATCGGCGACCTCTCCCGCGCCGCCGCAGCCGAAACCGTCGATGTAACCGGCCTCCACCTGTTGCCGGGCGTCGTCGACAGCCAGGTGCATCTGCGCGAACCCGGCAACGAGCACAAGGAAGACCTGGAGTCGGGCGGCCGCGCCGCCGCGCTGGGCGGCGTCACCGCCGTCTTCGAAATGCCGAACACCAAACCGCCGACGACGACGCCGGAAGCGCTGGCCGACAAGGTCGCCCGCGCCCGCCACCGCATGTATTGCGACTTTGCGTTTTACGGCGGCGCGACGACGGAGAATGTCGACATCCTCGCCGACATCGAGCGCGAGCCCGGCTGCTGTGGCATCAAGATTTTCATGGGCTCCTCCACCGGCAACCTGCTGGTCGACAAGGACGAGGATGTGTTGCGCGTGCTGAAGGCGATCCGCCGCCGCGCCGCCATTCATTCGGAGGATGAAGCCCGCCTGCGCGAGCGCCGCGAGCTGGCGCTGCTCGGCCATGTCGACACGCATCACGTCTGGCGCGATGCCGAGGCCGCCATTCTTTGCACCACGCGTCTGCTGCGGCTGGCGCGCGAGGCCGGCAAGCGCATCCATGTGCTGCATGTCTCGACCGCCGACGAAATCCCGATCCTGGCCGCGGCCAAGGACATCGCCACCGTCGAGGTGACGCCGCAGCATCTGACGCTGGCCGCCCCCGAATGCTACGAGGCGCTCGGCACGCTGGCGCAGATGAACCCGCCGATCCGCGGCCACGAACATCGCGACGGATTATGGGCCGGCATCGCGTCCGGCGTCGTCGATGTGCTGGGTTCCGACCACGCCCCGCACACGATCGAGGAAAAGGAACAGACCTATCCGAAATCGCCTGCCGGCATGCCCGGCGTGCAGACGCTGGTGCCCGTCATGCTGAACCACGTCAACGAAGGCCGCCTGACGCTGCAACGCTTTGTCGATCTGACATCGGCGGGCCCGCAGCGCATTTTCGGCATGTCCCGCAAGGGCCGCCTCGCCGTCGGCTACGACGCCGACATAACGGTGGTCGACATGGCCGCCACCCGCGTGATCGAGGACAAATGGATCGCCTCGAAATGCGGCTGGACGCCCTATAACGGCATGAAGGTCAAGGGCTGGCCCATCGGCACGGTCGTGCGCGGCCGCCGCGTCATGTGGGACGATGAGTTGCAGGGCGCTGCCACCGGCGAGCCGATCCTCTTTGTCGAGAATCTGCCGCGTCACTGACGCGGCCCGGCGCCTCAGTGCAGCGTCGCCACGAAATCCGCCCGAATAAATTCGCTCGGGTGGATCACCCGCCTTGTTCCGACCGTGACCGAATGGATCGGCCCGTCGAGCTCGCGGTTCCAGAAATCGAGGAACTTTCCGAGCACCGGATATTTCGGCGCCATGTCCAGATCCTGCCAGATATAGCTCTGCAGCAGCTTCGGATGGTCGGGCATCCGGTAGAGAATTTCGGCTGTCACCAGCCTGTAGCCATCGAGCAACTTCTTGAATTCGGAAACCTGCCTCACGCGACACCTCCGGGCAACAACGCGAACACATGCGAATCCTGAGCAATAATTCTCGCACTGTCGATATTGACAAATTCGCTACAAGGCGATTCGGTCAATAAAATCATAGGCTTGGCACTCACCGGCCGCGGCGAGTGCCAGCCCGCCGCCCCCCGCTTGACCCGGCCCGCGATTTGGGTTCGTTTGTCGCCGCAAGAGGCTGGAATCCGTCAAACCGGCCCACCGTTTCAGGGAAGGACTCCACCAGATGACCGACAAGTTCCGCGCCCTCCGCGTGCAGAAGACCGATCAGGGCCCGAAACCCGAATTCGTGACCCTCACCGAAGCCGATCTGATGGAAGGCGACGTCACGGTTGCGGTCGATTATTCGACGGTCAACTACAAGGACGGCCTGGCGCTGACCGGCAAGGCGCCGATCGTGCGTTCCTGGCCACTGATCCCCGGCATCGATTTCTCCGGCAAGGTCGAGAAGTCGGACCACAAGGACTTCAAGCCCGGCGACCGCGTGGTCCTCAACGGCTTCGGCGTCGGCGAAGGCCACAATGGCGGCTATGCGCAGAAGGCGCGCGTCAAGGGCGACTGGCTGGTGAAGCTTCCCGATGCGATCTCCAACGAACAGGCCATGGCCATCGGCACCGCCGGCTACACCGCGATGCTTTGCGTCCTCGCGCTCGAAAAAAACGGCGTCACGCCCGACAAGGGTGACGTGCTGGTGACCGGCGCGGCGGGCGGCGTCGGCTCGGTCGCCGTCGCGCTCCTGTCGAAACTCGGCTACCGCGTCATTGCCTCCACCGGTCGCGCTTCGGAAGCCGATTACCTGAAAGATCTCGGCGCCGCCGAAATCATCGATCGCAACGAGCTTTCCGCGCCCGGCAAGCCCATCGGCAAGGAACGCTGGGCGGGCGCCGTCGATGCGGTCGGCAGCCACACCTTGGCCAATGCGCTGGCGATGACCAAATATGGCGGCGCCGTCGCCGCCTGCGGTCTGGCGCAGGGCATGGACCTGCCGGCCTCCGTCGCGCCCTTCATCCTGCGCGGCGTCACGCTTTGCGGCATCGACAGCGTCATGGCGCCGAAGGCGATCCGCATCGAGGCTTACAAGCGCCTTGCGACCGATCTCGACATGAAAAAGCTCGAGGCGATGAGCTTCCGCGCGAAACTCGACGATGTGCCGCGTCTTGCCGAGGAAATCATCGCCGGCAAGGTGCGCGGCCGCGCCATCATCGACGTCAACGCCTGAGCGGAGCGCGAAACCCTTGGACATGAACCTGCCGCCCTTCCGCGATCCCGGCTATGTCGAACCGAAAGTCGAGGTCGAGCGCCGCCCCGACGGCTCGATTGTGCTGCGCAATCCGCATCCGCTGCGCGCCGTCCCCGCCAACCTCATCCAGCCGATCCGCAAATGGGCGGCTGAGGCGCCGGGCCGCGTCTGGCTCGGCAAGCGCCGCGCCGCGAAAGAAGGCTTGGGCAGTTGGGAACTGCTGACCTACGCGGATGCCAACCGCAAGGTCAGCGCTATCGCGCAGGCGCTGCTCGACCGCGGCTTCAATCAGCAGACGCCGGTGATGATCCTGTCCGGCAATTCGATCGAACACGCGCTGATGACCTATGGTGCGATCCTGGCGGGTGTGCCCGTCGCGCCGGTCTCGCCGTCCTACAGCACCATGAGTTCCGATTTCGAGAAGCTGCGCTACGTCGTCGATCTCATCGAACCGAAACTGATCTTCATGCAGGAAAGCGCGCCCTTCGCGCGCGGCCTCGCGGCGCTCGACCTCGATGGCGTCGAACTCGTCACCGTCGATGCCTCGCGCGGCACCTCCTTCTCCGATCTCACCGACACCGCACCGGGCGAAGCGGTTGAGGAAAGCTATGCGCGGCTCGCGCCCGGCATGGTTGCCAAATATCTCTTCACCTCCGGCTCCACCGGCATGCCGAAGGCCGTCATCACGACGCAGGAGATGATGTGCGTCAATTCCGTGATGCCGAAAAGCGTCACGCTCGAAGAGGAAAACGAGGAGCCGCCGGTGCTGCTCAACTGGCTGCCCTGGAACCATTGCTTCGGCGGCAACGCGATCCTCAACAACCTGCTGGTCGCCGGCGGCACGCTTTACATCGATGGCGGCCGTCCCGTTCCCGGCGGCTTCGCCGAAACGGTGGCGAACCTGCGCGAGATCGCGCCCACCGCCTATTCCAACGTGCCCGCCGCCTACACCATGCTGGCCGACGAACTGGAACGCGACGACGAACTGGCGAAGAACTTCTTTTCGCGTCTCCGCACGCTCGCCTATGGCGGCGCGGCGCTGAGCCAGGATCTTTACGAGCGCATCCAGCGCGTTGCCATCCGCGCGGTCGGCGAACGCATCGCCTTCTCGTCGGGCTACGGCGCCACCGAAACCGCGCCCACCATCACCAACGTCCATTGGCCGACCGAACGCATGGGGCTGCTCGGCCTGCCGCTGCCCGGCATCGAACTGAAGCTGGCGCCCGTCGGCCTGAAAATGGAAGTGCGCGTGCGCGGCGCCTGCATCACCAAGGGCTACTACAAGAATCCGGAAAAAACCCGCGACGCCTATGACGAGGAAGGCTTCTACCGCCTCGGCGACGGCGCGCGCTTCGTCAACCCGGACAATCCGCTCGAAGGCCTCGTCTTCGACGGCCGCGTGGCGGAGGATTTCAAGCTTTCGACCGGCACCTGGGTCAGCGCCGGCAAGCTGCGCGTCGACGCGGTCGCCGCCTCGAACGGCGTGCTGGCCGATGCGCTGATTGCCGGTCTCGACCGCGAATATATCGGCCTGCTCGGCTTCCCCAACATTCCGGCCTGCCGCAACATCGCCGGCGACCAGAGCCTGGCGGCGGAAGACATCGTCCATCATCCGGCGGTGCTCGAACGGCTGGCCGAAGGCATGCGCGCCCACAACAAGGGCAATCCGGGTTCGAGCACGCGCGTCGCCCGCGCGCTGCTGATGGTCGAGCCCGCCAGCGTCGATGCCGGCGAACTCACCGACAAGGGCTACATCAACCAGTCGGTGGCGCTCGGCCGCCGCGCCGCGCTTGTCGAGAAGCTCTATGCCGATCCGCCCGGCAACGATGTCGTCGTTGTCTGAGCGAGGAAGACGGAACACGGAATGATCGATCTCGGTTTGGCGGTAAATGGCGTGGCAATCGGCATGGCCGTCGCGGCGCCCATCGGCCCCGTCAATCTGATCGTCATTCGCCGCACGCTGCGCTATGGCGCGCTCAACGGTTTCCTGTCGGGCGGCGGCGCTGCGGCGGGCGATGCGCTCTTTGCCGTCGTCGCCGCTTTCGGCATCACCCAGGCGATCGACTTTGTCATTCGCATCGAAACCCTGCTGCAGGTTGTCGGCGGCCTCTTTCTGCTCGGCCTCGGTCTGCGCACCTGGTTCTCGAAGCCGCACACCCGTCAAGAACCCGCCGAAAACATCTCGGCCGCCATGGCCGCCGCCACGGCGCGCGTTTTCGCCATCACTTTCGTGCTCACGATCACCAATCCGGCCACCATGCTGGGCTTCATCGCCATTTTCGGCGGTGTTGCGGGCCTCGCTTCCGCCGGCGACGACTACGCCCATGCGGCCACCGTCGTCGTTGCGGTCGCCGCCGGCTCGCTCCTCTGGTGGGCCAGCGTCTCGAGCTTTGTCAGCCTCTTCCGCGCCCGCATGGACGACCGTCTGCTCGGCCTCGTCAATCGCGTCTCGGGCGGGTTGATCGTCGCCTTCGGCATCGTCGTTCTTGGCCGTGTCGCGGCGATGCAATTGTTCTAGAATAAATGACAACGAATAAAAGAGAGGGAGAGCGGCAAATGAACGGTGCGGAAAGCCTGGTGCGGACGCTGGTGGATTCCGGCGTCGAGGTCTGTTTCTCCAACCCCGGCACCTCGGAGATGCATTTCGTCGCCGCGCTCGACAAGGTCGAGGGCATGCGCGCGATCCTCGGTCTCTTCGAAGGCGCCGTCACCGGCATGGCCGACGGCTATGGCCGCATGGCCGAAAAGCCGGCCGCGACGCTCCTGCATCTCGGGCCGGGCCTCGCCAACGGTCTGGCAAACTTGCACAATGCGCGCCGCGCCTCCACGCCCATCGTCAACATCGTCGGCGACCACGCGACCTATCACGCGCAATACGACGCGCCGCTCGCCTCCGACATTTTCGGTTTCGCGCGCCCCGTGTCGGGCTGGGTCCACGCCTCGACCAGCCCCAAAACCGTGGCTGCCGACGGCGCCCGCGCCGTTCATGCCGCGATGCAGCCACCCGGCCAGATCGCGACCCTGATCCTCCCCGCCGACACCGCCTGGCTCGATGCCGAACACCCGGCGCCGAAACTGCCGCCGACGCAGCCTGCTGCCGTCTCCGCTTCCGCCGTCGATGCGGCGGCGAAAGCCCTGAAGAACGGCAAGAAGACGGCGATCCTCATTCGAGGGCAAGCGCTGAAGGAGCGCGGCCTCAATGCCGCCGGCCGCATCGCCGCGAAGTCCGGCGCGCGCATCATGTGCGACACCTTCACGCCCCGCCTGCAGCGCGGCGCCGGCCGTGTTGCAGTCGAACGTATCCCCTATTTTGCCGAGCAGATGGTTGAGACGTTGGCAAACGTTGAGCAATTGATTCTCGTCGGTTCGAAGCCTCCCGTCTCCTTCTTCGCCTATCCCGGCAAGCCGAGCTGGTGCACGCCGGACAGCGCCGACATTCTTTATCTGGCGCATCCGCACGAAGACGGCGTCGCCGCGCTCGAGGCGGTGGCCGACGCCGTCGCCGCGCCGAAGGAACCCGCGCATGTCGCGGCGCTGGCAAAGCCCGACCTGCCGAAAGGCAATCTCGATCAGTTCACGGCCGGCGCCATCGTCGCGCATTACCTGCCCGACAACGCGGTCATCTCCGACGAGGCGGCGACGTCGGGCATCGGTTCGGCGATCGCCACCGCCACCGCCGCCCCCCACGATCATCTGTCGCTGACCGGCGGCGCCATCGGTCAGGGCCTGCCGCTCGCCACCGGCGCGGCGGTTGCCTGTCCGGACCGAAAAGTTGTGTGTCTGCATGGCGACGGCGGCGCGATGTACACGCTGCAGGCGCTGTGGACCCAGGCGCGCGAGAAACTCGACGTAACCAACGTGATCTTCGCCAACCGTTCCTACGCGATCCTCAACATCGAGCTGATGCGCGTCGGCGCCGAAAATCCCGGCCCCAAGGCGCTCTCGATGCTCGACCTGCACAACCCGGAGCTGAACTGGGTGCAGTTGGGGCAGGGCATGGGCGTCGAATCCGTCCGCGTCGAAACGGCGGAAGAGTTCGCCGACGCCTTCGCCTCGGCGATGAAAGCAAAAGGCCCGCGCCTGATCGAAGTGATGCTGTAGGGCGGCATCGCGCCGGCAATAAAAAAGGCGGGCTTTCGGGCCCGCCTTTTCGTATCGCTATTGCGATAATTCAGTTCATCGTCCGGTTGAGCGTGAACTCGCCCTGCCGCACGCGGTCGGCGAGCCCCTTCGCCATGTCGGCCACGGGCTCCTCGCCATAGGCTTCCACCATGTCGGAAAGCGCGGCGAAAATCGCCGTCGTCGCCAGAATGTCGGCGTCGACGCCTTCGCCCAGCGCCTCGTCCCACGCATCCAGAATGTTCTGGAGCGCGACCCGGCGCTGTTCGGATTCGGAAAGCGGCGAGGCGTCGTGTCCATCCTCGTCGAGGGCGCGGAAAGTCGCGTCGCCCGGAAAATCTTCGGCCATCTGTTCCTCGATCCGGTGGTCTGCCCGGCACGGTTTCGTCGCCCGCAACCGGCAACACGCGGTTGGAATACACGCATCTTTGTAACACACCCGCGCCGAATGTCTCGCCATTCGTGAAGTGGAGGTTAATGTCGGCCGTAATGGAGGGAACTTTGTCTCGTTACGAGGCAGCGCGGCCACGCATCTACATCGCCGGGTGTATCGTCTTTCGGGTGGTGTTGCTTAACGGCCGAAGCCCTTGACGGCGAGTTCCGCGGCGATGCGCTGTCCTTCCTCGAACAGCTTGTCCGATTGCGCCGCCGCGCTGCGCGAACAACTCGAATAGCGAGTGCGTGTGCCGTGAAAGGCCTCGTTGAAGCGCGCGATCAGTTCCTGCCGGTCCTTGTCGGTCGGCCCGACGGCGCCCAGCATTTCAATCATCTTGTTGCGCCAGAGCTGTCCCTCGCGCGTGCCGCAAACGGTGCGCAGATGGTGAACGGCGCCCAGCACTTCGGCGAGGCGAAACATTTCGGCCGGCATCGTCTGCGCGGCGGCGGGCGCGGGCGGCAGGGCGAGCAGCAGCATTGTCAGCGCCGCAAGGGCGCCGCGCCTCCATCTACCCCGTCCATCTGTCCCGAATCCGGACATGCAACGTCCCGTTCCGCGCCGGAATTGGCGCTTGCCCCGCCTTTCGGGCGGGTCCGCCGGGTTCGCTGCAGGAATTGCGCCCGAGAAATCAGCCGTTCACTCAGGCGTATTTCTTCAGCCGCTCCAGCACCGCCTCGGCTTCGGCCATCGTCTTTTCGACGATTTCGGCGGCGCTCAGCACCTCGTGAATGCCGCCGGCGCCCTGGCCCATCGCAAAGCAGGAGCGGTCGCGGTCGAGCCCTTCGATCTGCCCGCCGATGCCGCCCATCACATTCGCCTTGGTCGAGATGATTGCCTGTTGCGGGAAGGGCTGGATGTCGGCGGGGCGGCTTTCCCAGTCCTGCACATAGGGGTTGTTGAACACGCGCATCGTCTTGCCGGAATAGCAGCGCGTGACGATCGTGTCGGTGTCCTTCGCTTCCACGATCACCTGCCGGTACATCTCGCCCGCATGGCTTTCCTTGGCCGCGATGAAGCGCGTACCCATCCACACGCCTTGCGCGCCGAAGGCGAGCGCCGCCGCAAGCCCGCGCCCGTCGACGATGGAGCCCGCCGCGATCACCGGAATGCTTTTCACCGCGTCGACGATCTGCGGGATCAGCGCCATGCCGGCAACCTTGCCCGTGTGCCCGCCGCCTTCGGTCCCTTGCGCGATCACGCCGTCGAGCCCGGCCTTCTCGCCGGCCACCGCATGTTTCACCGTGCCGCAGACATTCATCACCTTCATGCCGGCGCCATGCAGCTTTTCGAGAATGTTGGTCGGCACGCCGAGACCGGAAATGAAAGCGGTCGCGCCTTCCTCGATCATGATGTCGGCGGTGCGCTCCAGCGATTCCGGCACCGCGGCCAGCAGGTCGACGCCGAACGGCTTGTCGGTCAGGTCCTTGACCTTCTTCATCTCGGCGCGGATTTCCTCCGGCTGCCGCCCCGCCATCCCCAGCGTGCCGAAGCCGCCGGCATTCGAAACGGCGGCCACGAGTTCGGCGTAGGACACGCCGCCCATACCGGCCAGCATGATCGGATATTTGATGCCCAGAAGGTCGCAAAGCGGCGTGCGGATGGTCATTGGGGGTCTCTCCCTGCATGCGGAAACGCCGGCATTTCGCCGGTTCCGCCATTTTAGTTCGGTTTCCTAACTAAACCGTCTGGCGGCCCCCCTGTCAAGCGCCGCCGCCCGCCTTACTTTGGTCGCGTAGGCGGGTAAATCTCTCCCGAAATCCGCCCCGGAAAAAGGTGACGCATGATCTTCCGCCCCGCTTTCGCCCTCACTCTTGCCGCCACGCTCGCCGCGCCCGCTTTCGCGCTCGACAAGACTTACGCGACCGAAGAAACGGAAATCCGCGTCGAGACGCTCGCCGCCGGCCTCAACCGTCCCTGGGGTCTCGCCTTCCTGCCCGACGGCAATTTCCTCGTCACCGAGCGGCCGGGCTTTCTGCGCATCGTGACGCCCGAAGGCCGGGTGTCCGACGCGATCTACGGCGTGCCGGAAGTCGTGGCGCAAGGGCAGGGCGGACTTCTCGATGTCGCGCTCGATCCGGACTTCGCGGAAAACCGTTTGATCTATCTGAGCTACGCCGAGAAGGGCGAAGGCCGGTTGAACGGCACCGCGGTGGTGCGCGGCCATCTCACCGAAAGCATGTCGCCGCAACTGCAGGACGTCGAAGTCGTCTTCCGCCAGCGGCCGAAGGTAGACAGCAACCTGCATTTCGGATCGCGCCTCGTCTTCGACCGCGAAGGCCATCTCTTCATCGCGCTGGGCGAACGCTCGAAGGCGAACCTTCGCACTCAGGCGCAGGATCTCGACTCGCATCTCGGCAAGGTGGTGCGCATTTTCCCCGACGGTTCGGTGCCGGAAGACAATCCCTTCGTCGGCCGCGACGATGCGCTCCCCGAAATCTGGTCCTACGGCCACCGCAACCAGCAGGGCGCGGCGCTCCATCCCGAAACCGGCAACCTCTGGACCAACGAGCACGGGCCGCGCGGCGGCGACGAATTGAACATCCCCGAAGCCGGCAAGAACTACGGCTGGCCGGTCGTCTCCCACGGCCTCAATTACAATTTCACGCCCGTCGGCAGCGGCAAGAAGTCGGCGCCCGGCATGGAAGACCCGGTCCATCACTGGACGCCGTCGATCGGCGTCTCCGGCATGACGTTTTATACCGGCGACGCGATCCCCGAATGGAAAGGCAATCTATTCGTTGGCGGCCTCGCGCTCCCCGGCCTCTACCGCCTGACGTTCGACGGCGACAAGGTCGCGGGCGAGGAAGTTCTGCTCGCCGATCTCGGCAAACGCATCCGCGACGTGCGCCAGGGCCCCGACGGCGCCCTCTACCTCCTCACCGACGCCCCCAACGGCGAACTGATCCGCATCGTGAAGGCGGAGTAGGGGGGCTCACGTCACGGCAAGCCGCTGCTTGAAGAACGCCAGTATCTCGTCGCGCGCCGCCATCGTCGGTTCTCCCGCCTCGTCGATCAGGTGTTGCGTCACCACGCTGTGCGGATAGTTGACATGCCGGGCGAAGAAGGGCGCGACATCCGTGTTCGCTGCCGTGTCCGGCAGCACACGTCCGATGAAGCGGTCGCCGAGCGCCTCCGCATAAGCCGCAAACCGCTCCGCCCGGCAGATCTTGTCGCCGGCAAAGCGATAGGCGAGCACCGTCAGGTCGTCGCGTTCGAGCCGCGCCCGGACCGCCGCGATTTCCTCGGGCGCGATTTCAAGCCCCGCCGGTTGGTCGAGCGGCAGCGACGGCTGCGACAGCACCGGCGCCAGCACCGCAGGCTCGAGCATCATCGTCAGCGCGAAATTCCCCGTGAAGCACATGCCGATCGCGCCGGTGCCGGGCCCCCCGCATTCGTCATGCGCCATCCGCGCCAGCGCCATCAGCCATTGCGTCACCGGGCTCGATCCGCCGCCGCCCAGCGCGCGGAACTCGGCGCTGATGCAGGCGCGCTGGAACACCGCCGCGCCTTCCTCCGCCATCGGCACGGCGCCGTCCCGGCCGAACAGCGACGGCATGTAGATCGTAAAGCCCGCATCGCGCACCCAGCGCGCAAACCGCGCCACATGCGGGCTGATGCCGGGCATCTCGGTCATCACGATCACCGCCGGGCCGGCGCCCGCCACATGCACGGTCCTGGTCGCGCCGTTGAGCGTCACCGCGCGCGGCGTGAAATCCTCAAGCGCATCGTCCTGTTTGAGATCGCGCACCGTCATTCGCCCTCCCGCTGCATCCATTTTATGGACTGTGATCCGGGCATCCTGACAGGCTGGATACGGATATACAACTCAGATAGGCTGCGGCCATGAAGGAAAAGCCCCCCATCCGCCGCTCACCGGTCGCCGCCGCCGACTGCAACCTGTCGCGCAGCTTCGAGCTGA